>NZ_CALMFY010000080.1 GCF_937863485.1 uncultured Nostoc sp.
CTGTTCCCCTGCTCCCCTGCTCCCCCGCTCCCTTCAGGCGCTGCTTCTAAAATCAGATGAGAATTAGTACCACCAAAGCTAAAGCCACTCACACCAGCCAAAAGGCGATCGCTAGGCCAAGGTTGACATTCCCCAGGAATAAAAAACGGTGTTCCATCTAAACCCAGATGGGGATTTAACTCTTGCAAGTGGAGATGGGGGGGAATTTTCTTGTGTTGTAGCGATAACACCACCTTAATTAAACCTGCTACCCCGGCTGCTGGTTCTAAATGACCAATATTTGTTTTCACCGAGCCAATTCCACAGCGTTGTTCAGTGGAACGCCCCGACATCAATACTGCTTTTAACGCTCTAATCTCAATTGGATCTCCTAGAGGAGTACCAGTTCCGTGGGCTTCTATATAGCTAATCTCTGCGGGTGCGACACCAGCATTTTTTAAGGCTTGGCGAATCACTGCCTGTTGAGCCAAGCCATTCGGTGCTGTAATCCCGTTACTGAGTCCATCGTGATTAACTGCCGAACCTTTAATTACTGCTAAGATGCGGTCTTGATCCTGAATGGCATCACTAAGGCGCTTGAGAATCGTAATACCGCAACCCTCACCCCGGACGTATCCATTGGCACTAGCATCAAAGGTTTTACATCGACCATCAGGAGCCATCATCCGGGCTTGGGAGAAGGTAATTGTCATATCTGGCGATAGCATCAGGCTGACACCGCCAGTAATTGCTAAGTTGGACTCCCCACTTTGCAAACTTTGGCAAGCAGAGTGAATTGCTACCAAGGATGAGGAACAAGCTGTTTCGATAGCCATACTTGGCCCATGCAAATCCAGCAGATAAGATAAGCGATTGGCGGCGATGCTCAGAGTCAGACCAGTGCCATTATGAATATTGATGTTGGCTAAATCACTACATAAAAATCTGCCGTAGTCGTAGTTGCCAATGCCAATAAAAACACCAGTTTGGCTACCCGCGAGACTTTCTGGTGCGATCGCTCCATCTTCTAAAGCCTCCCAAGCTACTTCCAAAACCAGTCTGTGCTGGGGATCTATGCGTTCGGCTTCACGGGGAGAAATCCCGAAAAAATTGGGGTCGAATCGATCTACCCGATCTAAGAAACCGCCCCAGCGAGTGTTCATTTTCCCTGGAGTAGCCGGATCGGGATCGTAAAAAGCCTCAACATCCCATCGGTCTTTTGGCACTTGAGCGATCGCATCGATGCCGTTATGCAAAAGCTTCCAGAATGATTCAGGATTATTAGCATGAGGAAAACGGCAACCGATGCCTATAATCGCTATGGGTTCCACTTTTGACCTTTTTTTGTGTATATCACAACATCATTTTTTCGGTACTTACAGAAGTTTACGCCAAAACTTGCATTTCCTCTGCTATGTGCTGGGCTAAAGCCTCAATAGTCGGGTATTCATATACTAGAGTCGGAGCAAGTTTATATCCCACCGCAGCTTCTAGATCGCCAATTAGAACAGTTCCTTCTGCTGAGGATAAACCATAACGTTGGAAGGGAATCTTGACTTCTATTTCATCTGGTTGCATTTCCAACAGTTCAGACAGATAAGAGATTAACCAACTTTCAATATCCGCTGCTTTTAATACTCCCTTGTTTACTGTACTAGTATTGCTTCTACTGCTGACATCTTTGGTATTTTTTCGTGGCAAACTCCTTACTAATTGGCTATACCGCTTCATTGCGTCTGTAGTATTCATGCCTTGATATCGATTCCACGCTTGCCATTGAATATATTTACGTGGATGTAAAATTGGATTTGGTTCTTCTTCTTGACAATCTCCTTCCACGACCTGTTTTTCCAAACCGTAAATTTCTAGTTGTAGTTTGTCTTCTGGGATATTTACATGACCAAACCGCACCAAATTAGACATGAGTTGAAATTCTACTTCCGTCTCATCTAAATCATGCTCATCTCTAACTACGTTATATCTATAATCATCACGTCCCGAAACTAAAATACAAAAATGCCTTTTGATGTTGTGTGCATTTTCATCAATAAAATCCCCTTGCCAGCGATAGGGATAAACCTGGGTACTTGGACGCACATAACGGCCAATAATCGCCAAGCGACGGCGATTTGAGTGATTGGGTAGGGAACAGTGCATTGTACTTTCAGTAAAGACGATCGCTTGACCTGCCTTGACTGGCACTGATTCTACTTCCCAGTCATTTTCATCAAATTCATAAGATAAGGAGTATTGTTGCTCTTTTTGCCAAACTGTTTTATGGGCACTAATGCCAGCAAACACACCTTCAGATGCCGGAACACTCCCTTTTAATATTTTAAATATTTGCTGATGCGATCCATTGGCAAAACGCATACAACCATTTTCCAGGTCGGCATCTTCCAATGCCACCCATACTGTTAAATTTAAAGGGTCTTCATCTTGAGAATAAACTAAAGTTTTCTTCGCAAAATCGATGTCACTTGATGTATAAAACTCTTTCGCTTGATGCCATTTAATTTCCCCTTGTCCAGGCATTTTACAAAAGACATTAGTATACCAAAGTAATAAGTTTTCTCCAGCGATTTGGTTTAAGCGCTGAATTAGTTGCGGATGTTTAAATAGTTCTGCTATTGGTTGGTAAAACAGATAATGGTCGCGGGGCGTTTCTAAGTTAAGAACGTTATTATAAAATGTGATAATTTTCTGTCCGTCTGCTTCTTTGATAATGCGGCTATTAGTTTCTAAACATTCCTTAACGGCGGCAATTTCTGCTGGTGCAAAGATATCGACTGGGCCGACCCATCCTTTTTGTTGGAAATGTTTAACTTGATCTTGATTTAACATATTATCTCTATCTTTAGATGGTTGCTGTTAATTTCGGGGATTTTTATGATGTTAATAAATTCAGTGTGTTATTCAAAAATTTTTGACGGCAAGCCTGACGCTGAATCTTGCCACTAGAAGTTTTAGGAACGGTTCCCGTTTTTATTAATAAAACAGTATGAGTTCGGATCTCATGTTCCGCTGCCACTGCCTGACGAATGTTACCGATGACCTCATTAACATCTAGCCGTCCCAGATAACTCCGCTCTACTTCTTGAACTACAACTAACTGTTCCTCACCTTTAAATTCCACTGCAAAGGCTGCCCCACAACTGGGTCGCAATGCGGGATGACTATTCTCAATGGTTAATTCAATATCTTGAGGATAATGGTTGCGTCCTTGAATAACGATCGTATCTTTCAGCCGCCCTGTAACGAATAACTCGCCATCCTTAATAAATCCTAAGTCGCCTGTACGGAGAAACGTCCTAGAATCACTATCTTTTAGGGTTGCTTGAAAGGTTTTTTGTGTCTCTTGGGGGTTTTTCCAGTAGCCTTGAGCAACAGTAGAACCTGATACCCAAATTTCCCCGACTTGTGAATCTTGGCATGGAGTAAAGGATTCAGGATGAACGATCGCAATTTGTGTATCAATCTCGCTACGTCCACATCCTACCAATGTTTGCACATTTTGTTGATTCGATCTAACTTCTATCACCCGATTTTCTGCTAGTGCATCTGCATCAACTTGCAAGAATACAGGTGGATCTTGTTGACGCACTGCCGCCACTTTTAGGGTGGCTTCTGCCAAACCATAACCGGGACAGAAGGCTGTTAAATTAAATCCACAGGGTTTAAAGGTTTCGGCGAACCGTTGTAGGACATCTGCCCTCACAGGTTCGGCACCATTTAAAGCCATTTGCCAGCTACTCAAATCCAAGGTAGCCTTTTGTGCTGCGGTGGTTTTCCGCACGCATAGATCGTAGGCAAAATTCGGTGCGCCGCTATGACTAGCTTTGTAAGTCGAAATCGCCTGTAGCCATCGTATGGGTTTATGCAAAAAGGATACAGGAGGCATCATGTAGCAAGAACAACCTTTATATAAGGGTTCGATGACTCCATAAATTAGCCCCATATCATGAAAAGTGGGTAGCCAAGTGACAATAATACTGTCTACTGTGTGGTTCCATCCCCGATCGAGGTCGGTACAGTTGGATAGTAGATTGCCGTGGCTGACCATCACTCCCTTGGGAGTGCCTGTAGAGCCGGAGGTGTACTGGAGAAGGGCTAGGGTATGGCTATTGACAATAGGTTTCTGCCATGCATCTGCTAAATCTGCATCAATGTCATCGGTGGCTAACCAACGCAACTGGGCTAACTCTGGGTATTCTACCAACCAATGCTGACTATTGGCTAAGACAGATGTGGTTGTTAGGGCAAAGGTTGCTTCTGCATCTTTGGCCATCGCCAACAGCCTATACTTTGACTGATTGGCACGGAGGGGATAGGCGGGAATAGCTACAACTCCAGCCAACAAACATCCAAAAAAAGCGGCAATGAATTCTAAACCTGGTGGATACAGTAGTAAGGCTTGTTGACCTATGGCATTAAAACTCTGAAGTTTGGCTGCGATCGCCTGTGCTAATCGCTCCAATTCTTGATAACTTAGAGTATGCGCTGCAATTTCTCCATCCTGAAGAAAAGTGTAAGCTTTTTTATCAGGCTGTGATCGCGCTCTTTCACTCAAAGCATCTACTAAGGTAGAAAATTTCATGCCGTTATTGCCCTCTTAATTCCCTAACTCCAGTAGAAAAGTTTTTCACGCTCCTTGGAGAAGGCAAGAAATCCGCCTACGGTAATCCGACGGCGAGAACCTTCAACCGCAGAAACACGATGCAAAATTCTCCCTGCATCAAAGACCACTAGAGAACCAGCTTCTGGACTGAGGAACATTTGGTCGTAGTCTTCCATAACTGAGGCAATCAGTTGACCGTTCACTAAACCATTTTTCCTTGTTCCCCCATGTTCCTTATCGGGCCATTCTGTCTCTGACCACTCTAAATCATAGAGAACTAACTCTCCCCCAGCATTAGCAGCACTCAGCACTACAAAATAGCTGAGATGATCGTCGGGTTCAACTATACTTTCTAAGTGGCGATACCCTGGTGTGCAATGCAGAAATTGATTTTCAAAATGCCAGCCCATCTCCTGGCCAGTTTTTAAAACTCGAATTGTCGTTGGAGTATAGGCGTAGCCGTCAGGGGTAACAGGAAGTTCAACGGGCCGACCACCAGACATTGCACCGAGAACTTCTGTTAGCCGCGTCTCGAAATCAGCTCCTCCACTGAAGAGTTGACGGCAATATTTCCGAAAATCAACCGCTTCTTCACAATATTGAGTAATATCGGCATCGCATACATATAATGCTGGGCCGTAAATCAGAACATCCCCAAAGGGCGAACCAGGAAATGGGTCTTTGCGCGTTAGCCGACTGACGACTCTGGAGATATCTTCTTGAGAGAGAAAATTCTTGACGATCAAACCATGAACCTGGCGATCGCAAATATCTATAATTCCTTCTGGATAGTTACCAATTTCACTAACATCCAGTTCAACAAAATTATATAAGGACTTGGCTACAGGTGACTTAATCATGATTTCGCCAAAAACAAATTTTTACAAACTCTGCTAATTGTTATTTTTCTCAAAAAGCCTTGTAATGGATACATCTCAGACTATCCTGTTTTTTGAAGACCTGAGATGTATCAAATTTTAAATCAGAGATTGAAAAAGATTTCGCACTCAGATTTTAGCTGGCATTAACTGCACTTCCAAAATGACAAGAGGTGCTACAATAAGTATCCGCCAAACTAGCTATGGTAGGGTTGATCTCATACTGGACTTTCAGAGACTCGATATACGTACTCACATCTGCTTCTGAAACATCAAAGCCCTTAGATTTAGCTACTTTAGAAAGCTCTTGCGCTACTTTTGCAATTTTTTCTTCTGGAGATCCCTGAAGATTAGTTAAAGCTTTTTGCAATTCTGCACCTACTCCTGATGAGTCGCTAGCTGGATTGTTATTTTCTGTCGTAATATTTTTCACGAAGTCAGTAAATTGTGCTACAGACATATTGTTTCTCCTTCTAATCTTGTCCTCTGTTTTTAAGAAACACATATTAAAACCCTCATTCTCTAAGAATTTGAAGGTTTATATTTAAATGTGTTTCTTTCATAATTATTGCGGTAGCGAAAAAACTTACCTGTTAGAGGTTCTTAAGAAACACACACATTTTATAAACCTTATTCAGTCAGGATCTGAGGTTTGAAATTTCAATGTATTTCTTTCATTTTTTGTTAGCGCATAGGAGCGCTAGTCAAAGGCTCATATCTGGTGCCATTGTCTGATTGCAAGCTTTAAAATTGCATTCTTTGTTGGTAGGCATTACTGGTTGTTCGCTTAAATCCTGAATTTATAAGCTGTAGACATTGCCCAGTTTCAGGTTGTCGAAAATAGCACCATATTTGACCTCTATCCAAATTGAGAGAAATTTTCCAGAGAAATCTGCTTACCAGAAATTGAGATGTTTGGGATTTTGTAAATAAAGGGTAAAGCAGATCAGCCTTTAGTGTAAAACCTTTTGCACTTAGTAGCTATTCGCTTTCCGTCAGATAATTACTTAAATTTATTTCGTAGTCAGGCTTTCAGCTCTGAGTTGGGAATTTCAAAAGCGGTAAAGTCTTGACTACGCAACTCTGTCATCGTATAACAGGAAGGGAGTAAGTGCAATAGCCGATACAAAATTTAATTATATTGACCATCTAGTCACCATATGTTAAAATTACTTGACCATATACCACTTGAACGCTAAGTTGTATAATGTTTTTGGCATTTTCACGTATAAACACTGTATATTTGCAATGTCAAAACTAAATAAATTTAGTTATCTTAGGAGACCTAAGACCTAACCTTAATAGGTTTACAACCATTTGGGGTTAGAACGAATCGCACGCGCCCTGTTTCCAGCTTCGCCTTCCAGAAATCGAGTCTGGTTAGCGTGGACAGATAAGGAGTCACACCAGAGTCGGGTGGGCAGGGTTTTCACCTGCATCTGTCTAAGAGTTCAACTTTCTCTATTTCTAGATTTAGTTGGTGGGGTTATTTACGGATTGATTACCGTGATTCACCCACATCGAATCGCACGCCCTCTGCCTTTCCCGATAAAAAAGATTTACATCAAGATATGTTAGTGTTTGACTAAGTTGTATAAACCCTAAATTCTTGGTTTAAAATTTATGGATACCATCACCATAGCCAGTTGTAACTGAATATTAAATTACCGTTCCCGCTAGCTTGATTTTGTGGTATTGCTAAAAGCAAGGTAACAAAAAAAATTTAGGAGTTTTGGAAATTTCTGCGATGACATACGTTAAAAATGATTTATGGCTCACGGTTACAGCTGATTTATTAGCTAACTATCCAGACGCAGTTAATCGGATATACAAAGGTGAAATTGATGGAATGCTGATTAAGCAGGTCTTCACCAAAGAAGAAATGCTCAAGGCTAAGGATCAACTGGAAAACATTAAAAGTCGGAAAAGTGTAGGTTATGGCGAATCATTTGGTGTTGTTCTACCTGCCAAAGAAAATGAACCAACTAAATATTTCCAAGATGTAAAGACATATAGAAACGATCTGAAAAATATTTTTGAAGGTGCTTATGAACAAAGAATTGAAGGATTACTAAGTAAGGTGTCAGGAGGGAGAACAGTAGAGATAGCCTCAGAAAATAATCAAACTTATGCCCCGGCTCAAATTAGATTTGTCGAGCTAAATAAAGGTGGGATTATTATTCATAAGGGTAGTCAATTTCTCCAACATCCGTCCTTTGCTCATTTAACAAAAATTGCTAGATTACAAGAACATCTGAGTTATTTTCTGATCGTCGATAAGCCGGAAGAAGGTGGAGAATTAATAATTTACGATCTGCCGCCAGAAGAAGCGAAAAAGGATTTTGATACTTTAGTTAAAGATTCCGCTTTTGAAAAATGCGACAAAAAATATGTCAGCCCAGACATTGGTGATATGATTCTTTTCCACGGTGGTACAATATGGCATAAGGTAGCGGAGGCCAGGGGAAGCAAAAATCGTATTAGTATCGGTGGATTTGTTGCTATATCAACAGACGATCAAAAAATATTCTATTGGAGTTAATCAAATTATAGCCAAGAATTATCGTAGAATTTATTCTTAATTCTGGCTCCTGAATTCTGTTTTGATAAAGGTTCTAGCTCCGACAGCCATTTTTCCTTTGTGAATAATTTTGTCCCACCAAAATTATTGAGAAATAAGGGTTTTATTGTATGCGATCGCATTTAGTTAATGATATGTAAAATGGCTCATCACAAATTTAAAATCATCGATGGAGGCAAAATGAATAAAAATGCTACTCAACCAGAATTAGCAATCAAAAACTGGCTCATTTTAGAAGCTGAATTAGCCAGTAATTATCCTGATAGTGTTAATCAAATTTATCAAGGTGAAATCGATGGAATGCTCCTCAAAGGAGTCTTTTCGCAAGCAGAAATGTTAGAAGTAAAACAGAGACTAGATAACGCCAGTGACGAGCTAGAAACTGTTAGATACGGTACAACCCTTGGCTGTGTTTTAATGGCAGCAGGTAGTGATAAAAAAAGATATTTTAAAGGTGCAGACAATTTCAGGAACAAGTTAAAGACACTTTTTAATACCAGTTTTGAAGAGAGATTAGAAGCAATTTTAACTGAAATTTCTGGAGGCAGAAAGGTCGAGGTAGCTAGAGAGAATGATCAGTGGGTTTATACTCCGGCTACCGTGAGATTTGTCTACCCAAATCTAGGTGGAATGGTTCCACATAAAAACAATGATTTTCTGGAAAATTCCTACTACGATCACTTGAACCAAATTGCCAAAATGGTAGATGCTCTCAGCTATTTTATCATCATTGATAAGCCAGAAGCAGGTGGAGATTTAGTACTTTACGATTTACCTCCAGAAGAGTCGATGACTCTCACCAAAGATTTAGATTTAGAAAAATGTCCCAAAAGATATATTACCCCTGATATCGGAGACATGATTGTTTTTCACGGTGGTAATATAGTGCATCAAATTACTGATGTAACAGGGCAAAAAGTTAGAATTACGATTGGTGGCTTCTTAGCAATGTCTAAAGACGATCAAAAAATCCTCTATTGGAGTTAAATAGTTTTGCTGTGACTCGATAGAGGTGTAGGTAGGCAAGAAGAGGAAATGATTGAGTTTTTTCGACTTTCAACTCAGCAAAAGCATCTGTGGTTGTTGCAGCAAGCTGATTCCAGCTTGCCTTATCGGACTCAATGTGCTGTTTTCATGGAGGGAATTATCAATATCGAGACTCTCGAAATTGCCTTAAATACTGTCATTAATCGACATGAGATTTTACGTACCCAATTCAAAAGTTCACCAGGAGAGATTATTCCCTTTCAAGTCATAACCGACAGTAACCTACCAGCAATTTATCAGCATGACTTGGCTGCTTTAACTGCATCAGAACAGGAAGCTGAAATCGCAGCAATTTGGCAAAAGATGAGCCAATTGGATTTCGATTTTGCACAAGCTCCAATTTTGAATGTATCTTTGATAATTTTGTCGCCTCAAAAGCATTTATTACTTCTTTGTTTACCGTCTCTGTGTGCAGATAGTGTAACACTGAAAAACTTGGTGCATGAAATTAGCTGTAACTATGGAGGATTGGCAAGAGAACAGTTTCAGCAAGAACCAATGCAATATGCTGATTATTCAGAATGGCAACATGAATTACTCATAGCAGAAGATACCAAAAAAGGGCGAGAATATTGGGATAAACAAGATATTTCTGCTGTTTTTAATTTCAAACTTCCAGGAGAAAATCAGTCAGCTAAATCTAGAGAATTTCAACCAGAATCAATTGCAATCACTATTGGGTCGCATACAGTTGCAAAGCTAAAAAACCTGATACGGCAGTATGATATTTCAATATCTGTATTTCTGCAAACTATCTGGCACATCCATCTGTGGCGATTGACAGGAGAATCAAATCTGATTGTTAGTGTAGCATACGATGGTCGTGAATATGAGGAATTACAGGCATCGTTAGGATTGTTCGCTAGATATTTACCAATTCATGCTCATTTAGCAGCGAACTTGCAATTTTTGGAAGTTTTAAAGCAGATTCATGAATCTACACGCAAACAAATCAAATGGCAGGATTATTTTAGTTGGAATGAGATAAATTTATCTTGGTTTCCAGTCAGCTACAATTTTGCAGAAGAGACAGAGCAGTTTTTTGCAGATAATCTGGTTATATATATAGATAAGCAATTGAGCTATATTGATAAATTTAAATTAAATTTATCATGCTGTTTAAACAAAAATCAAGAGATAATCGCAGAATTTTACTATGATTCAAACTTATTTCGAGCAGAGGATATAAAACGTTGGGCAAAACAATTTCAGATGTTGTTAGCAAGTGCTATTGAGAATCCGTTAACTTTAATCAGTAAGTTAGAAATTCTCAGTGAAGTAGAGCGACAACAACTGTTGTTATGGTGCAACAATACAGAAACTAATTATTCAAAATCTCAGTGCATACATCAACTGTTTGAAAAACAGGCAGATAGTACACCAGCTAATGTTGCCGTTGTGTTTGAGAACCAGCAATTGACTTATGCTCAACTCAATGCTCGTGCTAATCAGCTGGCACGTTATTTACAGGATTGGGGTGTGGGGCCAGAAGTTTTGGTGGCAATTTGTCTGGAGCGATCGCACTTGATAATCATTGCCCTGCTGGCTATCCTGAAAGCAGGTGGTGCTTACGTACCGCTCGATCCTCAACTGCCAAAAGAACGCCAAGCCTTGATTTTAGAAGATACCCAGGCAAGAGTGGTCTTGACTCAAGAATTCTCACTCTGGAATCTTCCTGAACATAGGGCGCGTGTGGTTTCTCTAGATGCAAATTGGCATATCATCGCCCAAAAAAGCAATGAAAACTTGTTCAGCAAAGCCACTCCAGAAAATTTAATCTATGTACTCTACACCTCTGGCTCTACAGGAAAGCCCAAGGGAGTTGCCGTTGAGCATCAGCAAATGTGCAACTATCTTTATAGTATACTTGCTCAACTAAATCTGCCTACTAGTGCTAGTTTTAGCTTAGTTTCTAGCTTCGCTGCAGATTTAGGTAATACAGTTATCTTCCCTGCCTTGTGTACAGGCGGCTGTCTCCATGTAATTTCTCAAGAGCGAGCCTCTGATGCAGATAAGCTGGCTGATTACTATTACAATCATGGCGGTATCGACTGTCTCAAAATTGTTCCCAGCCATCTGCAAGCTTTACTAAATTCCTGCCGACACCCCGCCCAAATCTTACCCCGCCATCGGTTAGTTTTGGGCGGTGAAGCCTTGAGTTGGCAATTAGTTGAGAAGGTGCAAGCGTTAGCCCCTGACTGTAAGATTCTCAATCACTACGGGCCTACAGAAGCTACCGTAGGAGTGCTTACTTATCAGGTGGAAAACGGTCAAAGCGATTATGATTCAGTGAATGTTCCCCTTGGACAACCCTTGGCAAACACGCAAATCTTGCTTTTAGATGAGCATTTGCAACCCGTTCCCATCGGTATCTCTGGAGAACTATACATCAGTGGTGCGAATTTAGCGCGGGGCTATTTCAACCGCCCAGATTTGACCAAGGAAAAATTTATACCAAATCCCTTTGACGATAGCGCAGCGTTAGCGAGTCCGCGAGCGTCGGCAGGAGGCGATCGCCTATATAAAACTGGAGATTTAGCACGTTACCTTAGTGATGGTAACATTGAGTTCCTCGGTCGAATTGACCATCAGGTGAAGATTCGCGGCTTCCGCATCGAGTTGGGAGAGCTTGAGGCAGCATTCCGACAACACCCAGCAGTACGAGAAACTGTAGCGATCGCCCTGGATGATGAGCGGGGTGAAAAGCGGCTAGTTGCCTATATCGTCCCCCACCGCACAGATGTCTCTAGCAGTGAACTACGCAACTTTTTGCAGGAAAAACTGCCCGACTACATGATGCCTTCTGTTTTCGTGAGGCTAGACGCTTTACCATTGCTGCTTAACGGTAAGTTGGATCGTCGCTCCCTCCCAGCACCAGATTGGACACGCCCCGAACTAGAAGCAGCCTTTATCGCACCTCGGACTCCAGAAGAACAAATATTAGCAGATATCTGGGCGGAAGTTTTGGGTGTCGAACAAGTGGGAGTGCAAGATAACTTCTTTGAGTTGGGTGGAGATTCTATCCTCAGCATTCAGATTGTCGCCAGAGCCAAGGAAGCGGGGCTTTGTCTGACCCCCATGCAGCTATTTCACCATCAAACGATCGCCCAGTTAGCAGCCTTAGCGACGAAAACGCCTAAGCCAACACAGAGTTTGGTAACTGGTGAAGTGCCCCTGGTTCGTCACCGCCTCTCTTTTGGTGGAAGCTACACCCCTTCTGATTTTCCCCAAGCGAAGTTGAACCAAGAACAGCTGGATCTACTGGGCGCTAAATTTGCTATTGAAGATATTTACTGCCTATCACCTCTGCAACAAGGCCTACTGTTTCATAGCTTGTACGATCCAAAATCAAGAGTGTACTTCCAGCAAAAGATTTTGACCTTCCAAGGAAAATTGAATGCTACCGCTTTCCGGCAAGCATGGCAACAGTTAGTAAATCGCCACCCCAGCTTGCGAACCATCTTCCTTTGGGAAGACTTGGCAGAACCGATACAAGTAGTGCTACAGCAGCTAGAATTGCCTTGGCAGCAGCAAGACTGGCGCTACATGTCTTCAACTGAGCAAGAAGAACAATTGCAAACTTATCTTCAAGCAGATTCACAGCAGGTTTTTTCCCTGAGTGAAGGCCCCTTGATGCGATTGGCACTTATCCAAACTGCTACAGATATTCATCAATTCATCTGGAGCCACCACCATATAATACTGGATGGTTGGTCTACTTCTGCGATCGTCACAGAGGTCTTCAAGTTCTATAAAGCATTTTGTGACGGTTATAAATTATACCTTAAAAATAGCCGTCTTTACCGAGACTATATCGCCTGGTTGCAACAGCAAGACTGGTCTGGAGAAGAAAGTTTCTGGCGAAAGGCTCTCAGGGGACTACGCGCTCCAACTAAGTTAGGTGTCGGTTGGGTGTCGGGCAATTTATCTGACCAGGATTGGGGATGGGGATATGCTCAGGAGGAAACCACACTCTCAGCCGGTGTTACCTCGTCCCTACAGTCCTTTGCTAGGAAGCATCATTTAACGCTCAACACCATCATTCAGGGAGTTTGGGCTTTGCTTTTAAGCCGATACAGCGGTGAGGAAGACGTGGTTTTCGGCGTGACTGTCTCTGGTCGTCCAGCAGATTTGCCAGGAGTTGAGGCGATCGTTGGACTATTAATCAATACCCGACCGATGCGAGTACAAGTTTCTGGTCATATTTCCGTTTTATCCTGGTTCCAGCGGTTGCAACAGCAACAAGTAGAACTGCTTCAGTATCAGTATAGTTCTCTAGTGCAGATTCAAGAGTGGAGCCAGATACCCAGAGGAACGCCTTTGTTCGATAGTTTTGTCTCCTTTCAAAATCACCCATTGAATCTTTCCTTGATAGAGGAAAACAGTGGTCTAAAAATTATCAATGTACGTTCCTTTTTTGAAACCAACTATCCTTTAAGTGTAACGGTAGAACCCGGTTATCAACTGTTAATCAGAATTGAATATTTATCCAATAAATTTGATATCGCCACTATTCGCCGAATATTAGAACAGTTTGGGACTGTGCTGAAAAATATTCCAGTCAATTTAGCCCAACCTCTATCGCATATTTCTTTAACTACTGAAATGACTACAGTAGAAAGTCAGGAACTAGTTAATAGTTTCAATGCTGACCTAGAATAAAAGTATTTAAGGAAAATATTATGTGCGGTATTTGTGGATATTTTGATATTTCAAAAGAGCGTAGTCCAGAAATGAAAGTTCTGGAAAATATGGCTGACACATTAATTTATCGAGGACCAGATTCATCGGGATATTTGATTAAAGAAAATTTAGGTTTAGGCTTTCGGAGGTTAAGTTTAATTGATTTAGCAGGCGGTAATCAACCTCTATATAACGAGGATAAAACAATAGTCTTGATATGTAATGGAGAAATATTTAATTATCTAGAAATGAAGAAGGAACTAATTAAAAAAGGTCATAAATTCCGCACCAATACAGATGTAGAAGTTTTGATTCACCTCTATGAAGAATATGGGCTAGATTTTTTAAATCAACTCAATGGTCAATTTGCCTTGGCTCTTTACGACTATCAAGAACAACAATTAATTTTAGCTAGAGATCAAATGGGTATTTGTCCGCTTTTTTATACAATTGTGGATAAATTTTTGATTTTCGGCTCAGAAATCAAAGCAATCTTAGCACATCCGTTAGTTAGGCGTGAGGTTGACCTGGTTGGTTTAGATCAAATCCTCACATTTCCCGGATTAGTAAGTCCGAGAACTATGTTTAAAAATATCAATAGTTTAAAAAGTGGTCATTATGTTCTGATTAAAGATTGTCAGGTAAAAGTTACAGAATATTGGGATTTATATTATCCACAGTTGAATGAAACTGCTTATAGTCAACCAGAAAGCTATTACACAGAGAAATTACAAGAGCTTTTGATCCAATCAGTGAAATATCGGTTACACGCTGATGTCCCGGTGGGAGTGTACGTTAGTGGCGGCTTAGATTCTTCATTAATTGCAGCAATAGTCAATAAAATACGTCCTAATCGTGATGTACATTCTTTCTCTATTGGCTTTACAGATAAAGAAATATGTGAGTCAAAACATCGAGATATTTTGCTGAAACAACTTAATTTTATCCATCATGATATTTGGTTTGATTGGCATCAAATCAGTGATGGCTTAGTGAAAGCTATTTATCATTCTGAATGCCCGATCAAAGAAACTTATAATACAGCTTCTTTAGCTCTTTCTGGCTGTGCTAATAGTAACCATATTAAAGCTATTTTAACAGGTGAAGGTGCTGATGAATTATTTGCAGGTTATGTCGGCTATCGTTTTGAACAATTACGAAATAGCAACCTTTCTGGTAATCAAAAAGATTATAGTTTGGAATCTGTATTAGAGGATGAGTTGAGACTTAAGGTCTGGGGAGATGAAAATATTTTTTATGAAAGAGATTTATACTCTTACCGAGAAACCAAATTAGCCTTGTATTCATCAGAATTGAACGATCAATTTAGCGAATTTGACTGTCTTAAGTTTGAATTAGTTAACCCTGATAAGCTACGAAATAGACATTTTATTCATCAAAGGTCTTATCTTGATTTTAAATTAAGGTTATCAGACCATTTGGTTTCCGATCATGGCGATCGCATGGCTTTAGCTAATTCGGTTGAAGCTCGTTATCCTTTCTTGGATATTAATATAGTTGAATTTACTAAAGAAATACCTCCTAACTTAAAACTCAATGGTTTAAAAGAAAAATATATTCTTAAACAAATAGCAAAAGGCTTTCTTCCCCAACAAATTGTTGAACGAGAAAAATTTGCTTTTCATGCACCAGGAAGCCCTCATTTATTAAAACAAGATATTGAATATATCAATGACATATTGTCAAGCGGTTTGCTTAAAAAACAAGGCTATTTCAACCCAATCACTATCGATAACCTTAAAAACCAATATCTGCAAGATGGCTTTCACCTCAATCTTCCTTTTGATATGGACTTGTTAATTATCCCCCTGACTTTTGGGATATTTTTACAGGAATTCAAAATGCCTGATATTAACTAATTCACCAATACCACTAACATAATTAAGTTTGTTTAAAGCAAAAGCGAGGTATCGGCAAGATGGCAAAAATTCACAAGAGGGAAATGTTGGGTGTTTTAGGTGGTATGGGCCCCTTGGCATCGGCTGAATTTTTGAAGACAATTTATGAATATAATATTTTCGGTCAACGCGAACAACAATCACCTAAAGTTATTCTTTATTCTGACCCCACATTCCCTGACAGAACGGAAGCTTTGCTCAGGGGAGATGATGAAATTTTACTAGCTGATTTAATAGCCGCTTTAGATCAATTATGTGAATTAGATGTTTCAAAAATTGTTATTTGTTGCATAACTTCTCATTACTTACTGCCCAAATTGCCCTATGATTTAAGAGATAGAGTTATTTCTTTAGTAGATATCATCTTTAAAAAGATTTTAGACCAACAAAAAAAGCATTTATTAATTTGCTCAACCGGAACGCAAAAATTACAAATCTTTCAAAACCATATTCTTTGGCAGTTTGTTAAAAATGACATTATATTACCTGATGAAAACGATCAAAATTTAATTCATCAAATGATTTATTATCTAAAAATCAAAGGGGATTTTCAAAAGTGTCTACCCATTTTAGAAAATTTGCAATCAAAGTACAATGTAGAAAAATTGATCGCAGGCTGCACAGAAATTCATTTGTTAAATAAATATTTAGAGTCAATTGCAGGTAAGCAACACGAAAATATCTTTTTAGATCCGCTGACGATAATAGCACAAGAACTATGGAGTATTTCACATCTGCAAAATTATACAGATTTACCAAACATAATTGCGGCTTTCCAGTTTCTCTCCCGGATATTTTCGCAAGATTTACATGTTCCTCAAGCAATAGACCAATATAATTCCAAAAAATATGAACTCTCAAATTTATATTCAAGATTGGTTTAGTGAAACTGCTGATAAATTTAGCAAAAATACAGCTATTGATTGCGGCGAACGACAATTTACCTATGGTGAAATTGAAACGCAGTCAAATAAACTTGCAAATTTTCTCATTGAGCATGGCGCTATTAAAGGCTCAATGGTAGCGATTTTGGCTAAAGATTCTGTTAAATTTATTATTGCAATCATCGGTATTTTAAAAGCAGGCTGTGTCTTTGTACCGCTATTTTGCGATTTACCTGATGACCGAATTTATACCATCATTGCAGAAGTAGCTCCACAATGGTTAATCGTTGATGCCACAGGATTAACGAAAATTAGCAATGGTAGAACAGCAGAATTTTTACAATCGCCAGTTATTTGTTTAGAAGAAAATCGCAATTTTGATAATTTTAATCTGCTGAATTTTTACCTGAATAAGTATGCAAAATATTCTCAATTTGAGAAGCCAAATATTCAGATAAAACCAGACGATATGTCCTACTTATACTTCACCTCTGGTTCGACGGGTAAACCCAAAGGAATAGCAGGTCGTCTGAAAGCGATCGCTCATTTCATCAACTGGGAAATCCAAACATTTGGGATTAAAGAGTTCACCAGAGTTAGTCAATTAATTACTCCCGCTTTTGATGCTTTTTTGAGGGATATTTTTGTCCCCTTATGTTCTGGTGGTATCGTTTGCATACCGAAAGAAATTGATATTATCCTTGATACTAGAAAGCTAATTAAGTGGATAGAACGTCAGCAAATTAATCTAATTCATTGTGTACCTTCCTTATTTCGCTCTCTTCTAAATGAGGATTTAGACCCGAAAAAATTTTCATCTTTGCAATATATTCTTTTATCTGGAGAACCCCTACTGCCTGCGGATATTAGCCGCTGGATGGATATTTACGGCGACAGGATTCAGTTAGTCAATCTTTATGGGGCATCAGAAACAACAATGACGAAGTTCTTTTATTTCGTCAAGGCTGCCGATCGAGAACGACGGTCTATCCCTATTGGTAAGCCAATGGATGGAGCTGCGGCTTTAGTTGTTGATGAGCGAGGAAAAGCTTGTCCTCCGGGAATGGTGGGTGAAATTTATATTCGGACTCCCTATCGCACCTTGGGATATTATCAGCAACCAGAGTTAACCAATCAAGTTTTTATTCCCAATCCTTTTAGTAATAATCCCCATGATATTGTCTATAAAACGGGCGATTTCGGTCGAATTTTAGAAGATGGAAATTTTGAATGCTTGGGTCGTCGAGATGGGCAAGTCAAGATTAGAGGAGTGAGAATAGAATTAGGAGAAATTGAGAATTATCTGCGACTTCATCCATTAGTTAAGGATGTGGTTGTCGTAGATCGTGAAGACGCAAATAGTCATAAATATTTGTGTGCCTATGTTGTTCTCAAAAAAGAATTGGAATCAGGGAAATTGAGAGATTTTTTATTACAATCCATGCCAGAATCGATGATACCTTCAGTATTTGTGCTGATGGATGCTTTGCCGAGAACCATTAGCGGTAAAGTGGATAAGCGATCGCTCCCCGCACCCAATCGACAACAAAACCGAACTTTTGTACCACCCCAGACACCCATAGAGACACAGTTGGCGCAAATCTGGTCACAAGTCCTGAATCTTGACCGAGTAGGGTTAAACGATAATTTTTTTGAATTAGGCGGACACTCACTCAACGCCACTCAGCTACTTTCTCGCGTGGCTAAAACCTTTCAAGTAGAAATACCTTTGCGATCGCTGTTTGAGTCACCAACATTAGCTACTCAAGCTGAAAGTATTGAAACTCTGCATTGGGTAAAAGAAAGTCCACATCTTGAGGGCGCATTGGAGGAGGGAGAATTATGACAACCATCGAGTTTTTATCTGAGTTGCGCCGCAGCAATATTAAACTGTGGGTGGAAGGCGCGGCTCCAGAGGAGCTTCGCCTCCGTTATAGCGCCCCCCCAGGAACGCTAACACCTGCTCTCAAAGCCGAGTTATCACAACGAAAGGCGGAAATTCTCGATTTTCTGTGGCAAGCTACAGTTACTCCTGCGACTTATAGACCATTGCTACCCACCTCACGCAATGCCAAACTTCCTCTCTCTTTTGCTCAACAAAGGTTATGGTTTCTTGACCAATTAACCCCCGGTAGCTCGGTATACAATATTTCTGGAGCGGTTGAAATCCAAGGTTTACTCAACGTAGCAGCACTAGAAAAGAGCCTGAACGAAATTATTCAGCGTCATGAAATCTGGCGTACTTCCTTTAAAGCGGTAGATGGGGAACCGCTACAAGTGATTGCTCCCAGTTTCAGCTTCACGCTCAAGGAAGTGGATCTCACATTAATAGCAAAAAAAGAACAATTATATACAGTAAAATTACTAGTAGAAAAGGAAGCAGAACAGCCCTTCGATTTATCTAAAGCACCGTTATTAAAAGTAACGTTGCTGCAATTAGATGAAGTTAACTATGTACTAATTTTGACTATTCACCACATTGTTTTCGATGCTTGGTCTATGGGAGTGCTAATTGGGGAATTAGCGGCACTCTATGAGGCCAACTCTTTTGGCATACCGCATCTACTCCCTGAACTCCCGATCCAGTATGCAGACTTTGTCTGCTGGCAGCGACAGTGGTTACAAGGCGAGGTACTTTCAACCCAGCTTGCCTACTGGAAACAAAAGCTGAGTGGTAAGTTGCCTTTGTTGCAGCTGCCTACTGACCGTCCGCGAACGCCACAGCCAACTTTCCAAGGAGCAAAGCGATCGCTGACACTATCTAAGACTCTATCCCAGGCAGTGAAGAACCTGAGCCAGCAGTCAGGTGCAACTCTGTTTATGACGCTGCTGGCGGCATTCAAGACATTACTTTATCGCTACACAGGTCAAACAGATTTGCTAGTTGGCACAGCGACAGCAGGTCGCAACCTACCGGAAGTAGAACAACTAATTGGCTGTTTTGTCAATACTTTGGTGCTACGGACTGACCTTTCTGGCAACCCAACATTTTTGCAGCTGTTAGAACAGGTGCGAGAAGCGTCCTTAGCAGCATTCAATCACCAAGACTTGCCCTTTGAAAAACTGGTGGAGGAATTACAGCCAGAACGCCACCTCAGCTACTCACCGCTATTCCAAGTTGGGTTCGCTTTCTATAATGCTCCCAGAACAGAACTGAGGCTTCCTGGTTTGACCTTGAGTTCTCAGCCGATAGATAACGGTACAGCCAAGTTGGATTTAACCTTATCCTTTAAAGAAACTGACGAAGGATTAACTGGGTGTTTGGAGTATAAAACCGAACTATTCGATGCCGCCACGATTAACCGGATGCTAGCTCATTTTCAAACCTTGTTAGCGGGCATTGTTGCTAACCCCAAACAGCCCTTGAATGAGTTACCTTTGTTGACGACAGCCGAACGCCAGCAGTTATTGTGGAAGTGGAACCATACCCAAACAGACTATCCTAGTGATGTCTGCATTCATCAACTATTTGAGGCTCAAGTCGAGCGATCGCCCGATGTGATCGCACTGATATTTAATGACTCTACACTCACCTACCAGGAGTTAAACACCCAAGCCAATCAGCTAGCTCATTACCTGCGTTCACTGGGTATAAGACCAGAGATATCGGTGGGAGTTTGTATGGAGCGATCGCTTTTAACGATTGTGAGCATTTTAGGCATCCTGAAAGCGGGTGGTGTCTATCTACCACTAGATCCTAAATATCCCAAAGAACGCCTAGCTTTCACGATCGAAGATGCGAGATTGTCGGTGCTACTCACTCAACAGTCATTGGACATTGAAGCAGGAAAAAGCACAACTGTAGTTTTTCTAGATCAAGAATCGAAAATCATCGCCCAACACTGCAGTACTAACCTGAACCAAGTTGTCACACCCGATAACCTCGCTTACATTATTTATACATCTGGTTCTACAGGTAAACCCAAGGGCGTTCTCCTCGCCCATCGAGGATTGTGCAACCTAGCTACAGCCCAAATTCAGTCCTTCGATATCCGACCTGATAGCCGCGTTCTTCAGTTTGCCTCCCTCAGCTTCGATGCCTCAATCAGTGAAATTTTTATGGCTCTAGTAGCAGGAGCAACACTTTGTTTAGCAACCACTGATGCCCTGCTTCCTGGTGCAAACTTGCTGCGCTTGTTGCGCGATCGCGCCATCACAACCGTCACCTTACCACCATCTGTACTAGCAGTGCTACCAGTTGAAGAACTTCCAGCTTTACAGACAATCATCGTCGCTGGAGAAGCTTGTTCTGCTGATATAGTAGCGCGTTGGGGACGCGAGCGCCGCTTCTTTAATGCCTATGGCCCGACTGAAGCAACCGTCTGTGCCACGATTGCCGAATGCACAAATGCCCAAAATCAACCATCTATCGGTCGTCCAATTGCCAACACCCAAGTCTATATTTTAGATCGCCATCTGCAACCCGTGCCCATCGGCGTGGTAGGAGAACTGTACATTGGTGGCATTGGACTTGCCCAAGCTTACCTCAACCGTCCATACTTGACTCAAGAGAAATTCATCCCGAATCCGTTTATTGATTTTAAATTGCCGATTTGGGATTTTGGATTAAGCGATCGGGATGATAACTTACGATCCTCTAAAACTGATAATCTAAAATCTAATCGCCTGTATCAGACAGGAGATTTGGCACGTTATCTCCCAGATGGCAATATTGAGTTTCTGGGCCGTATCGATCATCAAGTGAAGATTCGTGGTTTTCGGATCGAATTAGGGGAAATTGAGACGGTACTGCGCCAACACGCAGATGTACTTACCTGCGTTGTGGTAGCCGATGAAGACCGCTTTGGTAAGCGTTTATTAGCTTATATCATTCCTGAAAATGGAATGACAATCAATCAGCAACAGCTAAAGGATTATCTCAAAGAACACCTACCAGATTACATGCTTCCTGCCGCCCTAACGATCCTAAACACCTTACCTCTGACCTCGAATGGTAAAGTTGATCGCCAAGCCCTTCCCGCCCCCGATACAGACAGAAGCCTCAAATTAGCAACCTTCGTCATGCCCCGCGACAGCTTGGAACTAGAACTAGTGCAAATTTGGGAAGAGGTTATGAACATCCGTCCTATAGGTGTCACAGACAATTTCTTTGACATTGGCGGTCACTCGTTGCTGGCGGTGCGTCTGATGGCTTTGATTCAGCAGCAGTTCGGGCGGGAGCTACCTTTATCGATTCTCTTTCAAGGCGGGACAGTCGAACATCTCGCAACCATTCTCCGCTCCGAAACGCCTTCTCGGCCTTGGTCTCCCTTAGTTGGCATCCAAACCGCAGGTTCCAAACCACCTTTATTTTGCGCCCATCCAATTGGGGGTAATGTTCTGGGATACGTGGCTTTGGGACGCTATCTCAGTCCAGATCAACCGCTTTACGCTCTACAAGCCCCTGGAGTTGATGGACAACGACAGCCCTACACCAATATTCCTGATTTAGCAGCCTATTATATCGATGCCTTGCAAGTTTTTCAGCCGACTGGGCCATACTTATTGGGTGGACATTCCTTTGGCGGACTTGTAGCTTTTGAAATGGCTCAACAGCTACAACAGCTAGGACAAGAGATAGGCTTACTTATGATTATGGATACACCAGCACCAATTCACAAGGGAGTTATTGAACCGATAGATGATGCGAGGTGGATGGTGAAGCGATCGCAAGTGCTAGAAAGATTTTTTGAGAAAAAACTGGCGGTTGACTACACAGAACTCCAGCAGTTAGAACCCGAAGCGCAATTCAACTATTTTTTAGAGAAATTGAGACGGGCCGATCTCATCCCCCCAGATGCTGGCCATGATATGATTCGCCACATCTTAGAAGTCCAAAAAGCGAGTCATCAAGCTTTAGTCAATTATCTACCACAGATTTATCCAGGTAAAATTACTCTCCTGCGAGCTTCTGAGATGGTAGCTGAAGATTCTAGAGGGGTGTTTTCTGGGAGCTTTTGTCAACCTGCTTTGGGTTGGGGTGAGTTGACTACTGAACCAATAAATATTTATGAGGTACTGGGCGATCATGTGACAATGCTTGTTGAACCTCATGTTAGAGTGCTGGCAGATCGGTTGAAATCTTGTATAAACAATAGCCGAAAGCCTGATTTTCAGGTAGGGGCAATTCATGTAGACGCATACTCATAGGTTGAAGCAAGTTACGCAAAACGTCTGTCTGCGACACGCTGTACGTTCTCTACGAGTTTTCCGTTCGCGCTAGCGTCTCTCCTTGGGAGAAGGAATAGCCGCAGGGTGTTGCTCCTACCGCGTCTAGTTTTGCATGAGTCCTACATATATCAATTAAAGGTTATTGGTGTAGATAATTGGTCTTTCAAAACGCGATAAATCGCGTCTATACATCATGATTTTGGGCTTACCTGAACTAATCGCTGTAAGTAATTTTGTTTAGACAAGGAGTTGTAAATGATTAATGATGATTTAGTAAAAATTGCTTATCAGGCAAATTCTTTATCAGAATGCCTTCGTAGAAGAACAAACTCAATTAATAAACAAGAAACTAACGATGAGTTAATTAAGCATTGGTGTGAAGTTGTTGCTCAAGGTAATTGGGAAAAATTTTACAAGCGCCTGCAATGGGATGGATTAGATATTAATACAGTTCGTTCGGTACTATTGAGTGTACCTATAGCAGAATCAGAGCCACTGCCAATCTGGGCAGAAACTTTGAAAGAAGTTATTGAAACTTCTGCCAATTTTCATTTAAATGAAGTAACTTCCGAAACCTACAAATTACCCATAGAAGCTGAAAAGCCGTTACCTTTTGCAGATGTCTTGTTACCTGCTGTCTTAGTAGGGCGGCAAAAATTACTAACTTTTTTGGGTTCGATGTCGCTATCCTCAGACTGTTTACCTTTAAACCTGCTTTCCGAAGCAGCTTACCTACAATTAGAGCATGGCTTACTACAAAGATTGGTAAATCTTAGTGCCAAAACCCTGCTATTGGAATTTACTAATTTCCGTCCCTATAATTATAGTTTACTCAACTTAATGTTAGAGAAATTAAAATTATCAGCAGAGGGAATATTAGGCAGTCCTAGTAAAAAATATTATCTTGATTTTGTCGATCATCTCTTACAAGATGGGTTGCTAGCTTTTTTTAAAAAGTATGCTGTTTTAGGTAGGTTAATTGCAACAACTGTTGATTTTTGGGTGGAGGCAACAGCAGAATTTATGCAACGTTTGCAAGCCGATCGAGCTAAAATTGAGAGGATTTTAGATTTTACAGAAGTTACTTTAGGAAAGGTTACAGCTATTACTGGTTCGCTTTCTGATGTGCATAATCGTGGTCGTTCTGTCTTAATTCTAACTTTTGCATCTGGGGAAAAACTAGTTTATAAACCCAAAAGTTTAGGTTTAGAAGTTATTTATAACCAGTTATTAAATTGGTGTAATCAGCACGATGCACCTTTAATTTTCAAAGTCATTAAAGTCTTCGATCGCCATACCTATGGTTGGGTTTTTGATTATATAGAACAATTGCCATGTGAGGATGAAGCAGCGGCACAGCGCTTCTATCAACGAGCCGGGATGCTGTTGTGCGTGTTGTATGTTCTGGGAGGAAATGACTGTCATTACGAGAATTTAATTGCTTGCGGCGAACATCCGGTGCTGATTGACGCAGAAACTCTATTACACCCTCAAACCAACCCGATAGAAGGCTCTGTGCAAGCTATAGAAGAAATGAGTGAAATTGAGCAACACTTCCAGGATTCCGTGCTGCGAACTGGACTTTTGCCCCGTTGGGACTTTAGCCCAGACAAGCGAGTTGCCTACGATGTCAGCGCTATAGGTAGTGTTAACTCCCAGCAAGCACCTTGGCGAATGCCACGCTGGAAAGCCGTCAATACGGACGAAATGCACTTGGTATATGAAGAAGTGAAATTACCTGTCCAGGCAAATGTACCGATGTTGCATGGGGTTGCGCTCTCGCCTAACGACTATCTGGAGGAGATAGTTGTAGGGTTTCGGCAAATGTATCATTTTTTAAGCGATCGCCGATCACCACTCCTGGCAAATGATGATTTTGTCACAGCACTACAAGCACAACAGGTACGGTTTATTTTCCGCCCTACGAATTTTTATCACGTCCTTTTAGAAAAAACGCTGACACCAGAATTTCTGCGTTATGGAATTGCGCGTAGTATTGAATTGGATATCCTTTGTCAAACTTGTCTGACATCTGGGCAAAAACCACAGGCTTGGGCAATTTTACGATCGGAACTCCAATCCTTAGAGCAGTTAGATATTCCCTACTTTGGAACATCTTGCAGTAGTGATGCCCTAACTGTTGGGCTAAAGCAACCGATAGAAAAATATTTTAAACAACCAAGTTACAACCAATTTCTCAAGCGGTTACAAAACCTCAACGAAACAGATTTAGCTAGCCAAATAGGGATTATTCAAGGCTCTTTTTATGCCAGAGTGGGGCAAAATTTTGTTGCTGAAGAACCACCAAATTCTAACTCTTTAAAAACTACTGATTTCTCCCAAACTGCTCCTTTAACCTCCTCTCAACTGCTCCAGCAAGCTGAAGCCATTGCTGAGGAAATTCAAGCCAGATCTCTGCATGATTCTGCTGGCAATGTCAACTGGATTGGCTTTAACTATGTTCCTAATGCTGAACGGTTCCAATTCCAGCCTTTGGGTTATAGTCTTTACGATGGTAGTTGTGGTGTCGCTTTATTTCTGGCGGCTCTTGCTTGTGTCACAGGTAATGCTCAGTGGGGAAACTTGGCTTTGAATGCCCTACAATCTTTGCAGACAGTATTGCAGACATCCAACAATTTATTCGCGCAAAAATTTGCTAACCGAATTGGCATCGGTGGAGCAACAGGAATTGGCTCTATGATTTATTCCCTAGTTAAAATCAGCCAATTTTTATCAAATACAGCCCTTATAGAAGATGCGCGGCTAGCTGCTCAGTTAATTACATCAGAATTAATCGCTGCTGACCAACAGTTAGACGTAATTGGGGGAGCAGTGGGAGCAATTTTAGGGTTATTAACACTTTATCAAGCAACAGGTGAAGCAAAGGTTTTAGAGCAAGCTATTAACTGTGGTCAACATTTACTTTCGCATCGCGTCAGCGAACAAGAACAGCCTAGAGCCTGGAAAAATATAGCCCAAAAGCCATTAACAGGTTTCTCGCATGGGGCGGGTGGTATTGCTTATGCTTTGTTACGGCTCTATGCTGTCACCGAAGACCAAGCCTATTTACAAGCGGCTCAGGAGGGAATTGCTTACGAATGCAGTGTTTTCTCAACCACCGCCGCCAATTGGCCAGACTTGCGCGATATTTATGATGGGCTATGCCAGTCTAGGTTTCTGGTTACTTGGTGTCATGGCGCTCCTGGTATTGCTCTGTCACGTTTGGGCGGTTTGTCAATTTACCAAACGGATGAAATACTTCAAGATGTGGAAGTTGCATTGCAGACAACTCTGAAGTATGGCTTACAGGGTTTAGACCATCTCTGCTGTGGCAATTTTGGTCGTATAGAGGTGTTGTTGGTGGCAGCCCAAAAACTATTCCGTCCCCATTTGCTAGAAATTGCCCAAAAGCAGGCTGCTTGGGTAGTGGCTCAACCAGATAGAGTAGTTACATATCATCTGTTTAACAACTTACCAAACTCTTTGTTTAATCCCGGTTTTTTCCAGGGGACAGCAGGGATTGCCTACCAGATGTTACGGCTGGCATACCCAGAGATGTTGCCATCTGTACTGTTATGGGAATAATATCAGTAGACCGAAAACTTTTGCGATCGCCAAAAAAAGTTTTTTTATTATGTGTAGCGAGCGCTTGCAAATGTAGTCAAATTCTAAATCATAACAGAGTATTAACCATACTCTGTTTCATGGCAATACGTAGCGGCTCTAATTGATAAGCTTTGACTTCTATACCGGCTCGGTAGGGGTGAAATCAGCGAGGCTGTCATTTGCCGCCACTTGATGGCTGAAAGATTCATCATGATTGGGTTTCAGAAAAAAAAAGATCAGGCAGTATCAAGTTGTAAGCGCTCATTCATGTCCAGTCGAAAAGTACCGTAAGGATTGACATGCGCCCAAATCAATGGCGATAACGCTCGCAAATCTTCTTTCGCCATCTGCTCCATCCAAGCAGGCTCCGCCAAAACCCTTTGAATCATTAGGGTATTGATGTAAACAAGACTTATTTGCAGTAAATGCAGGCATAACACTGATAATTCCTGTTCATCCAGGCGGTTGGTAGCAAATTCACTGTTCTTGCCGTAAAAAATAAAACTATTAGCACTATTCCAATTTTCTACTACATTCAATCCTTCATGAATCTCACGTCGCAAAGCCTCGTTATGCAGATAGTTACATAGAAAGACGGTTTTGACCGCTCTACCTAACTCAGAAAGTGCCTTTTGTGTTGGATGTTGAGGGGAGGAACGATAAAAGCGTTTCAAAGGATAAAAAAGCGCAGATGATGCATCATAGGGTTCAGGCACACAATTGCAGTCATTGATGAGCTTGTGAAATGCTTACGACGGTAACTGAGATTCGCGGCATAACGGCTGCGGTCAGCGGTTGCTAAAAACTCGAACTCAGCACGAGCGGCTTTCTTCAATCCGATGCACTGCAATTGTTAGACATCAGAAATGAACAAACTAACACTTTTACTATCATCAGATAGTTTAATCATTCGCTCAAAGCTTAGTCCTAGTTTTTTGAGCAGCTTTGCTGAACTATAATTGTCCGGTGTAGTGATAGCTACAATACGACTTAAGCCGAAGGTTCTTCTCCCATACATCATGACAGCAGAAGCAGATTCATAGGCGTATCCTTTTCCCCGGAACTTAGCCCTCTTTTGTCACTCTCGTCGTAGTATAATCAGTGACAACCCCTAGAAGTGTGG
>NZ_CALMFY010000081.1 GCF_937863485.1 uncultured Nostoc sp.
ATTTTAGCGATCGCACCTTTTTCACCCAACCTCACAAAATCGCGTTGCTCCCTTGGGCAATCTGTTCGAGTTCTTGTAGCATCTGGCTAACATCGCTTAAGTCTTGTGCAAATGAGGTTTCTGCACCGATGGACTTACGAACTCGATTCGTCTCAACTGGGCGGTCATCTTCTGCTCTGGCAATCCTATAGTAATAATGACCAGCCTTACCAAAGTGATGTATTAGCTCCAGGAGTGATCGCCCCTTCAAATCTGCACCAGTATGAATCTCCAGTGAGTGCATCTTAGCCGCCGTCACCTCACCGATGCCATGAAACTTTTCAATTGGCAGCTGCTCTACAAAGGCGTAGACGCTTGCGGCTTGTCGTAGACATCGCATCCTCCGGTAAAATCACCGTTAATCCATTGGGCTTGTTCTGGCCTGATGCCATTTTTGCTAGGAACTTGTTAATTGACACGCCTGCGGTTGCCGTCAACTGAGTTGACTGGAAAATCGCAGTTTTGATGTGTCTTGCGATAGTAGAAGCGTAGGGGATGTTTTGCCTATTCTCAGTAACATCAAGGTATGCCTCATCTAGCGCAACTCCTTCCACTAAATCACTGTAGCGTTTGAATATGGCGTGGATTGAAGTGGAAATCTCTCGGTAAACGTCGAATCTCGGTCTGACAAAGATAAGCTCAGGACATTTAGCGATCGCAGTTACCGAGGGCATCGCAGAGTGAATGCCAAACTTACGAGCTTCATAACTGGCGGCTGCAACCACGCCTCGCTGATTCGGGTTACCACCGACTACTAACGGTTTACCTCGGTAGCTAGGGTTGTCCCGCTGTTCCACCGATGCGTAAAAAGCATCCATATCAACGTGAACTATTTTCCTGGTTCTAGCGACAGATTCTTGTCCCAAGGGTAGCTCCACTACAAACAGTCTCGCTTTTCACAGCATTTTCAAGGAAGTAAATACAATATTAGTTTTATAGTACACCAGCACTAGTTTAGAGATAAAATTACCTGCTATCGTTTTGAGCAACTGTTACCTGAAGGGGTGTTTGAGGGGATACATAGTTTTTATGCCATCAAGCAAGCGAAGAAAGTTTTTTAACTAGAAAAGAGCGTACCTGGAATTGCAACTATATTAAATATTAAACAGCTCTAACTTTATTAGTTCAAAAACATAAAAGAACACACATGACCACTAAAATAGATTTTCAAGGGGATATGGATAACGCAAGCATTCCATTGAATCAAAACAAAGAAGAAGTATTTCAATGGACAAAGCAGTGGTATCCTGTAGCAGTTGTGGATTTTCTAGATCCATCTCGCCCACATGCAATACAGTTATTAGGAAAAGATTTAGTCTTGTGGCGAGACAGTTTGAGTAAATGGTCAATATTTGAAGATTGTTGCCCCCATCGACTAGCTCCTCTTTCAGAAGGGCGTGTTGAGTCTGATGGCACACTTTTATGTGCTTATCATGCTTGGCGTTTTGATTCGCAGGGAAACTGTGTGAGCATTCCCCAGTCGAAAGATCAGCAAACATCTTCTAAGCACTGCTCAAATTCAAAGTCATCTGCAATTAGTTATCCAACACAAGAACGGCAGGGTTTATTGTGGGTTTGGGCTGAGTCTGGTTCTGAGGCACAGCTTGAAAGTCAATTGAGGACACCACGAATTATTCCAGAACTTGAAGAAAATTCCGACAGAGTAGTTCATCTATTTTGGAATATACGTGACCTACCCTATGGATGGGATTTTTTCATGGAAAATGTAGCTGACCCAGCCCATGTCCCTGTTTCCCACCACGGTCTAGTTGGCAATCGCTATAAAGATGCTAATTACTACGATATGCTTTGCATCAAGCAAATGTCTACTCAAGAAGGATTTTCTTTTGAAATAACACCGACTGCCCCCACGATTTCACAAGCGATTCACGACTTCCAACCACCTTGTCAGATGAGGATTGTTTCTACTTCCAAAGATGGTGGTAAGCTGATCCTGGCATTGTATGCTACCCCTACACGCCCAGGGTGGTGTCGTCATATTGGCTGTCAGGTCTTAGTTAAGAACGAGATGGGTAAGACACCTAAAGGATTAGGAGTCTTTGGGCTACCAATGCCAACTTGGCTAGGACATGTTTTGTCATCCTTGTTCTTACACCAAGACTTAGTATTTCTTCATTATCAACAGAAGATTCTAGCTAAACGCCAAAAGGGCCAATGGGTGAACGCAGTTTATACACCCAATCCTCAAGATAAAATGGTAATTACATTTCGCCAATGGTTAGAGAAAAAAGCTGGAGGTAGTATTCCTTGGGCTTCAGGATGTAATACCGATCTTCCCTTCCTAGAATTAGACAAACAAAAGCTTTTTGACGTCTGGACAACTCATACCCAACATTGCAAAGTTTGCAAAGATGCTTTGAAAAATATTAAACGTCTACGGGTGTTAGCTTACGGGTTATCTATATTGTGCTTATGTGTTGCTGTAATTCTAGATGCTAGAGCCATAGCGGTAAAAGCTACATTAGCCTCTGCAAACCAAATGCCCGCATCACTTTTAACGGTTTTTCCTCATACAGGATTCTGGTGGGCGCTTGGGGGTGCAACATTATTTGTACTTCTAGGATACTTGCTTGATAAATTTAGTCGCCTATTTTACGTTTACGAGTTTGAACACGCACACAATGATTAATCTACTCAAGGTAAATCCTAAGAAAATTTATTCAAAAGGCTCAGTTCGCTGGACGCTCCTGCCAACTGAGCCTTCTGAATTCCAAACTTCCAAACCAAGTTGTACCCCGTTCGAGAGATGCCAATAGTTTCGCCTATTGCTATGACTAGCAGATCAGTCCAGAAATATTTTACTCAATTAACCCCAAATGCCGATGGAATGCTTCAACGGCATTTGTTACTCCATCTTCACCTCTTAACTTCTGTCCTAACTCTTGGGCTTTCTTCTTCATCACCTCATTGCCTAGTACAACTTCAATAGCCTCTGCCAAAGCTTCTTGTGATAATTTCTTATATGGTATTGGCGCAGGGCTGACTCCCAGTCGGGTTAGCTTTTCACCCCAAATTGGCTGATCAGCAAAGAAAGGTACGGTGACTGATGGTATTCCTGCGCGTAACACTGCCGCAGTTGTACTAGCTCCTCCATGATGAACTACTGCCGACACTTGAGGAAATAGCCAATCATGAGGAACTTCCTTGATCACAAACACTCGTAGCGAATCTTTTATATTCACTGTTCTTCCAACGTCCCCCCAGCCGGACAATATAATCCCGCCTTGATGGGTTTTCTTTAAGGCTTCCACGATGTAGTGTGTGAGATACTCTGGATTGGGCATCGTCATGCTCCCAAATCCAAAACATAAAGGTAATTGCTTTCGTCCCAGAAAATCCTCTAGTTCCAGGGGTGGCTCGTATTCGGAGGCTTGGTCAATAAACCAAAAACCAGTCACATACAACCACTTGGGCCAATCCCTTGGTCTTGGGATGACGTGCGAACTGAATCCATACAATACAGGGATTCGTGATACATTTGCCGGAGTCTTCTGTCTGAAGTGTCTGCCCAAATACGGTAAAGGCGGCAATTTCAAAGTTTCTGTTCTGAAGTGATTGAGCAGTTGACGATATCTTTGCCAGTGCAAGAACTCTACCAACAAGTAGCTGCCATAATTTATCGCTTTCTTTAGCGGGTTTTTAGCTATTTGAGCAAATCTTAAAAACCCAAACATCCCTGTGGGAGTCAACGGCAGAACTGATGCAAAAAAGCAAGGTACGCCTAATTTCTCTGCGATATGATATCCAAAGGTAGCTAGCGGCGTGTAGATAATCACCTCACTTCCAATACACGCTTGCCAACCTGATTCCAACTGTTGAAGCAAAAGCTTATCTGCTTCTTCTTTTTTCAACTTTTCTCCCGCAATCAATTGCTGCCCTTGTTTCGATTGCAGAAACTCTTGCATATTGCCAGCGATCGCTGCAAACTCTAAATCAAACTGCCTCACAAATGGTTCAAAGTTCTCATGCGTTGCAACCGTTACTTCATGCCCCGCACGTTTCAATCCAATAGCCAAAGCGCAGTATGGTTGCAAGTCTCCTCTTGAACCTACTGTTAATATCGTAATCTTCAGTTTTCGGCTTGGTGCTATCGGTAGACTTTGGCTCAAATCTTTTTCCTGCTGAAAACGTAAGGATTCAAAAATTGTACTAATTTCTTGTGCCTTTAGGCGATAAGCTAATACAGTTGAGATCAGCCTGTTTTTTCGTAACTGTTCCCTTGCCTTGACAGAGAAACTTTCTTAACTCAACCACATTGAGCCAATTGCGTAGGCGCAGCCCGTCGTAGACATCGCTGTTGTATTGGTTAATATACAGTCAAAACAATTCAACCATGATCAATTTCATGAAATGGTTTTGGGAATCCCGTTATCTTTGGGTTTTAAATTGAGAATAAATGGAACAGCTTTCAATACCCAATCTGACACGGGTGTATAATTAGCAGCTTCTTCTCCAAAGCTAATAGAAAGCATATCAGTATGAATAATACCTGGATTAAGGGGTATAGCTGCCATACCAGTTGGCAATTCTTGTGCCAAAGAACGAGTTAATCCTTCGATTGCCCACTTAGAAGCGCAGTATGGTGCAACTTGGGCTGAAGTCGAACGTCCCCAGCCAGAACTAAAGTTAACAATAATGCCCCGTTTGTTTTTCACCATTGCTGGTACGAAATGGCGAATTATATTCGCTACTCCTTTGATATTGATATCTATAAGATCCGAAAATTCTTCAGATCGTATTTCCCACAAAGGTGCTGGATAATTGGTAATTGCCGCATTATTAATTACTATATCTGGCGGTGAATATTTTTGAAGTACGTCTAATGCCCATTTTTTTACAAGCTGTTCATTTGCTACATCTACACACATGAAATCATTGGGCGCACTAAACTTTTGGCGTATTTTATCGATTGCATCTGATGAACGGGCGCAACCAATAACAGTATGCCCCTGTTGAATAAAACCCTCGGCCATCGCATAACCTAAACCTTTACTTATGCCTGTAATTAAGATGAGCTTAGTCATATTTTTGTAGTATTCAACGTATCATCAGCAAACTTATCAGAGGTAGCGCTTTTTACCAAAATCCCTGCACACTGTAAACCAATAATAAATGCACAGTCAGGTTCCACTTGTATGCGTTAGCACGCAGTAAGGTTAATTGCTACCTATTAGACTTTTTGTGAAGAGTGGGATCAACTAACCTATATGATTGGTCAGGTTCACTCGTCGGAGGAAACGGATGCCCACTAATTGATGTTACCTCTTGCCCTGTGCCTTCTCCATCAGAATTTATTAGTTCGTACTGTCCGCTTTGGGGAGTGCGTTCGCCTGGCCTATGCTTTGAAAATTGAGGCTCCAATGTTTGCTCACTTGACTGGCTTAACTGTGTAGTACCAGCATTATAAATTAGAGTAAATTGGCGATGAATCTCGAAACCTGGAAGATAGCCACCGTGAAACGGTATTTCTGACATCTGACTGAGCGCCCCTTTGATTTCTGAGATTGGTTTAAGCAATTTTTCGTTATCCCGGCTCCATCTAATAATTTGTACATCTAGCAATTCTTGAAACTCAAGAGCGTGTAGTGTTGCCGACTCTGAGGGAGTTTGGCTATCTACAACAATCGATAACTTGAGAGTGAACAAAAGTTTCGTTTGTATTTGTGAAGAATCGTCGTTAGAGGTAACTTGCGTACAATACTCGTCTACATGAAAATCAAACTGGGCCTTAAAATGGGAAAAGCTCAATCGTTGAAGTTGTTGACTCAGATATGGTAGCAATCCAGTATCGGCATCTAATAGGATTTGGCGAACGATTGGTATTTGGATCATAAATAATTTGCGAGTTTTGGATTAAAACCTTTCTTTACAATCTCACAATATCAAGCGCTCTAAGACATCCATCAAACTGACGAAACTTAGCTCAATCACTCTGCTGATTTACTTAAAACATCTTTCGTGCTGCTTTCACCTCTATTTGCGATGGGCTACGCCCCAATACTTGTCGGGTTTGGGGGAAAGAAAAAACCTTTACCCTTTGTTTTTAGTCATCGGTGAACTGTCATAATGTGTTAACAAGTCAGTTGGATTGTTGTAAATGGCGATCGCTGTAAGGTATCGGAGCTCCTATTATGCTAGGACATCTGCACGAAAAACAAATTTGTACTCAATTGATAAATTCTTCAGCAAGGGACTCGTATTTTCCATAGTTTTACAGTAGAGTGTTTATTCCGTCCAAATTATTTATACCTAACTTCTCCCAAATTTACCCAGACAAATTTTGAGCCAATGCCTTCGAGGGAACAGCCAATGAAAACTTCTAATGAGATACACACTAAGAAAATCATCAAAAAATCCGACAAGCTTACCCTAAGACAGATGAAATTAATCGAGGAGGCAGAAGACCAACTTCTTGAAGCTAATACTGTCAATTCTCTAGCCCCTGTGGTTGAGGTTGAGGAGAAACCAGTAGCGATTTCAGAGCCTAAAGTTCCTGACTATGTTCCATTCCTTGACAATCCTCCAGTACAATCTGTGGGCAATTCCGGCTGGCAGGTTTCTGATGTCTGGCGGGATCTGCGCGTGGATAGCTTCTCGAATTAAACCGGAACTAAGGCAACCGCCTGAGCAATTTTTGTAAACTATCTTTGCACCAAGTCAAAGCTGTAGTTGCATTGTGCCTATAATAAGTTACGGCTAACTATTAACGTGAAGTTAGCACCATATAAGTGTGTATTGCTGGATTACGCATCAAAGGCAATACCAAAGACAAGCAAAATTTATCGGCAGCGCAATAGTTTCTATTCTGTTGCCAACATGCACCCTCCGCGATCGCATGTTGGAAAAAGAGTGAGCAGAGGAGCAGGGGGGCAGAGGGGCAGAGGAGATGGAGAAAGAACCGATTAAAAGTCATAGTGCGATTCGTTGATTAGTAAATCACGGTAATCAGTCCGTAAATAGCTAATCCAGCCCGACAGCAGATCACTGTCACTAAAGGGTTGAACTCTCGGTCAGATGCAAGTGCAAGTCTTGCCATTCAGACTCAGAATTGACTCCTTATCTGCCCACACCGAACAAGCTCGGTTCTTGTAGAGTGAAGCTGGGAACAGGGTGCAATCAGACAGCCGTTACGGGCTGACACTGGCACTAACAGGGAGTTCCTACGGTGAAATCGGGTCTAGAAAAGCAACCTATTTGAGAGCAAGGCGTAACATAAAACCTTGACTTCACTGGAGAATTAATTCCCGCCGCATCTTATGACTATAGCGGTAAGAGTCCTGGGAATCCAGTGGTTGAATTGACCACACCTAAAGGAACAATCAATCTCTCCGAGGGAACGAATAAAAACGATTTGGGAGTCTTGGGGCAGTCGAACCCCAGGTAGGCTAGACGAGAAGCGGAATTCTCACAAGTCGGGTAGGACAGACCGTAATTGGTCTGAGGTGTTCAGAATACACAAACTCCAGAAGAGAAAATGATTAGACACAGTTATAAAACTAGTGAATCTTGGAGAGCTTTACCGTGGAAGAAATTCCGCCGAAATCTTTTCCGCCTTCAAAAGCGCGTGTACAAAGCTGTTCAAGTTGGAGACAAGCGGAAAGCTAGGTTACTCCAAAAGCTTATTCTAAAATCCACCTCGGCTCGATTTCTTGCAATAAGACAAGTATCTCAGCTAAATGCTGGTAAAAAGACGGCTGGTATTGATGGGAAGAAATCCCTCTCATTTGAAGAACGCTTCAACCTTGAAGAAATACTGAAAATGAGCAGCGGAAATTGGAAGCATCAAGGACTACGGGAAATCCCCATCCCTAAGAAAGACGGGACTACCAGAATGCTTAAAATACCAACCATCGCGGACAGAGCTTGGCAATGCCTAGCAAAATATGCACTCGAACCAGCACACGAAGCCACTTTCCACGCTAAGAGCCACGGGTTCAGAACGGGGCGCTCTGCCCACGATGCACAAAAGCACATCTTTAATAACCTCAGCGCCAACAGCAATGGAATAGAAAAACGAGTTATAGAACTCGATATCGAAAAATGCTTCGACAGGATTAACCACTCAGCAATAATGGACGAACTCATCGCCCCTAAAGGCTTAAAACTCGGTATTTTCCGATGCCTCAAGGCAGGGATAAATCCAGAATTTCCTGAACAAGGAACCCCACAAGGGGGAGTGGTCAGCCCATTACTAGCAAATATTGCACTCAACGGGATGGAGAGTATACACAGATACCACTACAACTACAAACTAGGTAGCAAGGTACACGACAAGACCCCAAATAAGTCAATCATAGAACCATCAGTCCGATACGCGGACGACATGGTTATTATACTCCGACCCGAAGATGATGCAACAGAGATACTTGAAAGAATCAGCGAGTTCCTCCGCAAACGCGGAATGAATGTAAGCCGAAAGAAAACCAAAGTTACCGCCGCGACAGATGGGTTTGATTTCCTCGGCTGGCACTTCAAAGTCCAGAAAAACGGAAAATTTAGAAGTACGCCCTCTGTGGATAACTTCAAAGCATTCCGTAAGAAAGTAAAACACATCGTCAACAACTCGAATTATGGTACTACCACAAAGGCTGAGAAATTAGCCCCTGTAGTTAGAGGGTGGAGAAATTACCATAAGTTCTGCAAGATGGACGGGTCTAGAAACTCGTTATACCACATTCAAAAAAGAGCTTACACGGTATTCAACAAGGAAACCAAGCAAAAGCGCCACTCTAGCAAGGAATTACTAGACAAAGCATTCCCAACAGTTTCCTACTCCGAAAACAAACACGTCTCAGTCAAAGGAACAAAATCACCTTACGACGGAGATACAGCCTATTGGAGCGAACGCAAAAGTAAGCTCTACGATGGCAAAACCTCTAAAGCTCTTAAGAAGCAAAACCATAGATGTGCTTTCTGCGGCTTAAAGTTCATCGATGAGGAACGGGTTCACCTGCATCACATCGACGGAAATCATGCCAACTGGAAGAAAAATAATCTTGAAGCAATTCATGAGAGTTGCCACGATTACAAACACATGAGTAAAAGCGCAAAGCTGAGAACATCGGAAGCTGGGTGCGATGAAAATCGCACGCCCAGATTTAACTGAGAGGTGCGGGGAATAATATCCCCCATCGACTCAACCAAGACTTG
>NZ_CALMFY010000082.1:0-13012 GCF_937863485.1 uncultured Nostoc sp.
ATATCTGGATAAGCGGAGGGTTTTGTCTATGTGTCGCATTCTTTTTTCAAATTGGTATTAAATAGTAATTGCAGATGAAAGTTCTATTGCACTCCTAATGTGGTTTTTTAATTTTTCAATCCCAAGCGATTCAAAAAATATTGACGATACAATTCACACAGAGGTATCACTTCATTACCTTGAAACTTAACTAACCCCATACTGCGGAGTTTAAACGCTTCAGTTGTGCCGACATCCACGGGGCGATTTGCCATCATCACTTGTTTAACCGCAACTAGCAATTCTGTATCCTCTTGCAAATTCAGCCAATGGCGGCGTAGATGGTCACTGTAAGGCCCTTCCTCAGTTGCCGCGATTTTTTGCAGATTTTCCAGCGTCATCCGACCACGGGCAATTTCATAAAGCGCTACCCGCACTAAATAAGGATGACCACCCACCAGTGTCATTAACTCTTCAATTTGTGAGTTAGACCAATTGAGTCTGTGACGCTGTACCAAGTTTTGTACTTGTATTTGATTTAAGTCTGGCAACTCAATGGGTAAACCCACATTAAAAGGTGACTGATTTATATTGAGTGGGATATAAACTTCCTTAGAATGCACAATCACCAACCGGAGATTTTTCCAAATTGTTTCATTCTTTGACCGCTCATGCCAAGCTCGTAGCAATCCAAAAAAATCAGCAGCAATTTTGGGATGCTTGAAGACTTCATCGACTTCATCTAAACCCAAAGCGATAGGGTTATTAATCGCGGGTAATAAATACCGTTGAAAGTAATTTGTACATTTATTCTTGCTACCTAAAACACCCTTCCAATACTCGTCTAACTTATCGGGTAGATTCAGTTCGTTAGTAATGCTGGCGCAGAACCACTGCAAAAACTGATCTAAATTACCGAGAAATTCTGCATCGGCTGACTGGAAATTCACGGGTGCAGTCTGATAACCATGTTGACTAGCATGATGGAGAACCCGCGACATCAGCGAAGTTTTGCCCATCTGCCGGGGAGCTTTGATGCGAATTAAGGCCCCTGGTTGAAGAATCGCTTCATAACAGTCTACCTCAATAGGCGATCGCTCGACATAGAAGGCAGAGTTTAGAGATACCTGCCCTTCTGGATTTTCTAAGGAGACTGCTGGTTTTCTCTGGTTATCTGGAATAGTTTCGTTTGCAAAAATAGCCCCTTGGGGATTGTTCCGACTTTTCAGCACTGGGGTGGAAGACTCTGGAATACTTTCTAAGTCAATAGCGCTACAGCCAAACTCATAGGCATCCTCATACGACCTATCAGCGCCCAGTGCATCATAAAAGCCTACCGCAAATTTAATCGCGGCGCGATCGCCAATTGCCCGATTCATCCCAACCACGCAGTTAATGTGTTGGTAAATTGCCTCAGCTTGCACCTCGCTATAGCAGGCATTTAATAAGATACACTCAACTTTGTCCTTAAATAACTTAAATAGCCTTGCCAGTGACTCTGTACTCACTAGCTGCATTTCCCCTATATTATTTTCCAAGGCTAAACCTTGATTTCCTCCACCATGTCCAGAAAAATGGATAATATGAGGATCGTGATCTAAAAGCGCCCGCCGCAAATCATCAGCACGCACTGCCCATTTAGTAATAAGTTCAAACTTCTCTCGGCTGCGAGAACGTTGCAACCCTTCCTGAATTTCCCTTACTTCCTCGTCCAAGCGAAGTTTATCTGTCGTTGTGGGATTAGCTGACACAATCAGGATTTTTTTCACAGCGCTATCAACTATTGAATGCAAGCTTCTAACTTAGATGTAGTTTACTACAGCAGATAACTGGACAATTACTGATAGCGCATTACCGTTAACGAGTTTTTTATCCTCGTGAATGAGTCTTTGAACTCCGTCAACGAGTCTTTTATCTTCTTTAAATATTATTTTATCTCCGTTAATGAGTCTTTTATCTTCGTTATCGAGTCTTTTATCTCCGTTAACGAGTCTTTTATCTCCGTTAACGAGTCTTTTATCTCCGTGAACGAGTCTTTTAGCTCCGTGAACGAGTCTTTTAGCTCCGTTAACGAGTCTTTAATACTCATGAAAATGACAGCAATTTTCACAAGCGTGGAATACACATAATTGTAGGGGCACAATATATTGTGCCCCTACACGTGTAGTTTATTCAATTGAAAACTACTGTAATCTTTAGCCGGATGCAACCTAACTAATCTTAATGTCCATTATCTTCTTGGCAACTTGCGTTTAAATAAAAACTTTGACATTTCCTAGCTTCCAATAATTCTTTAACCGGATCACCAGACTGACAACTCATCAAAGTTGCCTCCAGTGCAGCCAGTGTAACAACAGTGGCTAGTCCCAGCACTGTAGCTCGTTTTCTAGGTTTGATTATACTGACTAAAGTATCTATCGCAGTGGTAGTACCAACAACTTCAATAGGCTTGAGTACTTTCAAAGCAACAGCCGCATTAGCATAGCGACGTTTCCGGTTTGGTTCCACCATTTTCATCAACCACGACTGAAAACGCGGACTAATTTGAGGAACTAATTTCTGGAAATTAAAGCGATAGTTATCATCAATTAATTTCCCAATCTCAACAGAACGGGTATTAGTAAGTAAGCAAATTAGTGTAGCTCCTAAACTATATAAATCTGATGCCTCAGTCAGGGAATGACCAAACTGTTCCTCTGGTGGCATAAAACCTGGGGTTCCTGCTACAAAGCTACTAATAGCTACTTTTGCACCCTGTATCCTAGCTAAACCAAAATCAACCAGGTAAGCATTTAGTTGTTCATCAACCAAAATATTCTCTGGCTTAATATCCCGATGGATAATTGACGGAACTTGCTTTTGCAAATAAACCAAAATTTCTAAGATTGACAGAGCAATTTGCTTAATTTCTTCAGGATGAAAGCTGCGTCTTAATCCCAAGGATGGGGCATTTTTGTATTCTTGCACCAGATAAAAAACCCCTGGCATTTCAAAGCAATCTACATAGTGAGGGATGCGGGAATGATTCAGTTGTTGCAAGATTTCAATTTCGCGCTCGTAGGCTTTCACTCCTGATAAATCAGCACCTGCACGAGCAAAACAAAACTCTTTAATCACCACCTGTTGATTAGAGTTGAGGACATTAGCTAGATAAGTAATGCGTCCGCCTTCTCTATTGCGTCCTAGTTCGGTGATAACTTGATAGCCAAGTTCGGAAAAATCTGGATGGTGATTTAAGGGAATTATCCCTTTATATCCATTGTGCATATCAAGCTCCATTCCACTTCACATGAGTTTGATTTTGTCAAGGTGCAATAAAAAATAAGAGGGACTCACCCAGATTGTTAGCGGAATTCTTGCACCTACTAAGATACATAGGCACAAAGTTATTCTTGGTGACGGACACTTGGCTCAATGTCACACACAAGTGTCCTCAATGGTCAGTCTACTTTCGTCTTTGCGTCTTAGCGCAAAATTATCACCTTTGCGCTAGCCAATCGATAATCTGGGCATTAACAACATCTGGAACCTCATCGTGGGGACAATGACCGGCATTAGGAATGGGAACAATTTTGATTTCTTTGCCATTTTCCCGCGCCTTTTCGTAAATCTTAGCTCCGGTAATTGGTGTCCAAGGATCATCAGCACCCCAAATCACTAATAAAGGACGTTCGACTTTGGGCAATAGTTCCTCTGGACTTGGGCCAGGAGGGGCTGTAAGAATGGAGGCGAAAACTTGTTGCGCTCCTGGGTCGCAAGAAGGAGTATAAAGTAGATCGACTAATTCATCGGTGACGGCTTCACGGTTTCGGTAAACTTGGTAGAGGGTGCGGCGAATTTGGGCTTTTTGACGGATGCGGTTATAGACAAATTTACCTGTAATTGGCGATCGCACAAACCGATTAAAAGCTGCCATCACCATCTGTAGTGGCGGGTTCAATTCGTGGGGACGATGACTCAACCCACCCGCAGAGTTAATTAAAATACCACCAGCAGCAATTTCTGGATGTTCTACCAGTACAATCAAGCTCAAAAGTGCGCCGATAGAGTTGCCAATAAATACAGCAGGTTCGTCTATATGTGCTGTGCAGAAATCTTTCAGCAGTTCTACCCAAACTTCCACAGTGTAATCAATGGGCGCTTTATCGGAACCACCAAAACCCAAAAGATCCAAAGCAAACACCTGGTAGCCAGCATTTGCTAAAACTGGAATATTTTTGCGCCAGTGTCCAATGGAAGCACCAAAGCCGTGAACCAGTACCAAAGGGCGTCCTGTACCCATGACAGTGTACTGAATTTTGTAGCCTTGCCAAGTCCAAATGAGTTTTTCAAAAGCGTCTTGGGTTGCAAGCGGCTGTGTAGTTATTGTCATTATTAAGATTAATAAAGTCTTTCTTCAAATATACTAATGTTCTCTGACCTCAAATGAGGTCTCAACAAAATGCTATTTTGAAATCAGTCCCAGTTGAGTTAAAGTCTTTGCCCTATGACCTATTTTGAATTGGAGCGTACTCCTTTGGGGAAGCAAGCTAGCAAGAGCGTCTTGGAGAGAAGCCACCATGACCCTTTTTGCTAATCAACTTAAGACCGAAATTATCTACCCCAGCTCTGATTGCAAACCAATGGCGGAGAGCGACCCAGCACGGGATTATCTAATTTATACTGTAGAAGCCTTAGACATTTATTTCCAAGACCGAAATGATGTTTACGTATCAGGGAATCTATTTGTTTACTACAAAAAGGGGATTCCTAGTGCTGTGGTTGCTCCTGATGTCTTTGTGGTATTTGAGGTAGACAAGAAAAAGCGCGTCAGCTGTAAAGTTTGGGAAGAAGGGGGTAAAGTCCCTAATTTTATTTTGGAAATCACTTCTGCAAGCACCCAAGAAAATGATGAAGAGGATAAACCGAAGAAATATTCACTTTTAGGTGTGCAAGAGTATTTTCAGTATGACCCAACCGGAGATTACCTCAACCCACGACTAAAGGGTTCCTATTTATTTGAGGGCAAATATCAACCCATTACATCTAACTTTTTACCCGATGGTGTCTTGTATTTTCACAGTGAAGTATTGGGTTTAGACCTCAGATTGATTGACGGAAAATTGCGGTTTTTTGACCCCCAAACTGGGAGAAAACTGTTAAGTCATAAAGAAGCAGAACAAGCGCGACAAGAAGCAGAACAAGCGCGACAAGAAGCAGAACAAGCGCAAGAGGATGCAATACTTAGATTATTGGAGTTAGGCTTGAGTATAGAACAGATTGCCAGTACTTTTAGTTTATCGATGGAAGAGGTGGTACTTAGTTTATCGTTCGCCCAGGCGAGACGGTTTTATTCAGAGTGATAGGTAAAAATTGCTACAATTAAAATGATGATTACTTTGTGGTGAGAACGCAGTAGTAACTTCAATGCCTGCAATAAAGCTGACACGATTAGATAATGAAGGTAAGCGTTATCTTCACAAAATTTATGTTCTTAACTTGGTTAGACAGCAACTCTTGGTTACTAGAAATCGGTGAAAAGCGCATACTAATTGACCCTTGGCTGGTTGGTTCCTTAATTTTTAGCAATTTGGATTGGCTATTTAAAGGTTCGCGATCGCAAGAGCGCCCGATACCAGATAATATTGATCTGATCCTGCTGTCTCAGGGTTTAGAAGACCATACTCACCCACCAACGCTCAAGCTGCTGGATCACAGCATCAAGGTTGTAGCTTCTCCCAATGCAGCCAAGGTAGTACAGCAGTTAGGTTACACCCAGGTAACAGTATTGGCTCATGGTGAAACTTTCACTTTAAATAATCAAGTTGAAATCAAAGCTTTCCCCGGCTCTCCAATTGGCCCGACTCTGGTGGAAAATAGTTATCTCCTCAAAGAATTGGAGAGTGGTTTAACTGTATACTACGAGCCTCACGGGTATCATTCACCGCAACTTAAGCAGGCTGCACCGATCGATGTAGTGATTACACCATTTGTAGACATGACGCTACCTTTGCTTGGGCCGATTATTAAAGGACAAAATAGTGCCTTAGAAGTAGTAAAGTCGTTACAGCCTCAAGTAATATTATCTACAGCAGCTGGAGGAGATGTGGCGTTTGCGGGATTGCTGATGAAATTCATTCAGACTAAAGGAACTGCTGAGGAATTTCGTTCGTTAGTAGAGAAAAACAATCTTTCGACGCAGGTACTTGAACCGAAACCAGGCGATCGCTTTCAACTAACATTAGAAAAGCGAGCATTAGCAATTTAAGTTGCAGCTAGCCCTAGCGATTAGAAATCGCGACTATACAAACGTAGTCTACCTACACAGACTAACGAAAATCAAGGGTTTGCTAACCTGCAAAGGCAGGTAAAGTCTCATCTAGTTAAAACTTCTAGTCGCCAGGGCTAATTCCCTTCTCTAGCTGAATTATCTTGCATATACACTTTTCTAATCGGAAAAGGAATTTGAATTCTTGCTTGCTAATAGCGGTTGTGTAATTTTTTGACAAATAGATGTTTACCAATCCGCTGATCAAAGTATTCACTTACCCGCATATAAAGCGTAAAATCTATACTAAAATCATTAAAAGTATGAAATCTGATATATGGTTCACTTTCTTTTAATTCCGGTGCAATTTCTTGCATGACTTCTTTGGCAACTTCTACAGTCACTTTTTCAACTTCTTCCAAATCGCTATCATAACTGACACCCACATCCATTGTTAAAGTAATTTCCTTTGCGGGTAAATGATAGTTGGTGAAAATTGCAGTAGACAACTTAGAATTAGGAACAATGACTAGATTATTTGAAATTTCTTTAATTGTCGTATTCCGCCAAGAAATATCTATGACATATCCCTCATGTCCAGCATCTAATTTTACATAGTCTCCGGTTTTCACTTGCTTATAAATAATTAAGTAAAACCCAGAAAACAAATTTGCCAGTGTGTCTTGAAGTGCCAAACCAACTGCTATACCACCAATACCTAAAGTTGTGATTATTGGTGTGATTTAAACACCCACTGTTTGTAATATAATTAATGTTCCCAAAACGAAAACAGTAGCCTTAGCAAGATTAGAAATTAGTGATGTGGGAACCCCTTCTGCTCTGCGAATAAATAAATTAACAAAACCGACAGTCAATCTGGCTAAGACTAGGGTTACTGAAAACAGCAATGCGATCGTCAGAATTTTTTGCAGGACGATGGCAATATCTGGCTTGAGGGGAGAACTCAGAATTGCCCAAAAACAACCGGCGATGACAAACCAAATAAAAGTCATCCGGTGCAGAGAGCGAAATATAATTTTACTCCCAACAATTTGTTTATTAGTAACCAACGTTTCCAGTTTTTTAAAGATAACTTTTTCCCCAATTATTCCAGCCAAAAAGCCAGCTAGAATAAACCATGTCGGCGTAATCCATTCCATCATATAAATTTTAAATTTTGAGTTTTACATTTAGGAAAACAGCACTGTTGCTGCAATTATGGCTAAATTTTGCCTTGTTAGTTGTCGGATTACCTGCTTGAGATTTTCTGGATTATGGACTTGCCAATTATTTACCACCCAGATTACATTGCTCCCCTACCTGAAGGACATCGCTTCCCGATGTCTAAGTTCCGACAACTCTACGAATTACTGTTAGCTGATGGTGTAGCTAATCAAGAACAATTTCACACCCCCGAACGTCCGTTGCTAGAGTTGATAGAGTTAGTCCACACGCCAAGCTACGTTCAAGCTTACTGTGAGGGAACCCTAGATGCCAAAGCACAGCGTCGTATTGGTTTGCCTTGGAGTCCAGCATTAGCGAATCGCACCTGTGTAGCGGTAGGTGGTACGATACTCACTGCTAAACTGGCACTAAGTCAGGGTTTAGCTTGTAATACGGCTGGTGGAACTCATCATGCCTTTCCTAGTTATGGATCTGGTTTTTGTATTTTCAACGATTTAGCGATCGCCTGCCGCGTTTTACAAAAACTCGGACTTGTGCAGAAAATCCTAATTGTAGATTTGGATGTCCATCAAGGAGACGGCACCGCTTTTATCTTCCAAGACGACGACAGCGTTTTTACTTTTTCTATGCACTGCGAAGTCAATTTCCCCGGTACTAAACAAAACAGCGATTTGGATGTTCCTTTGCCAGTGGGAATGGAAGATGACGCTTATTTACAAACCTTAGCGAATTATTTAGCAGATTTATTGTCTAAAGTCAAGCCAGATTTAGTATTTTATGATGCAGGTGTTGATCCTCATATAGGCGATCGCTTGGGAAAATTAGCTTTAACCGATGCTGGCATTTTTCGCCGAGAAATGCAGGTTTTAAGTACCTGTATGAGTAGCGGTTATCCTGTCGCCTGCGTCATTGGCGGCGGTTATGCTGATGATATGAAATCTTTAGTCTGGCGGCATTCCCTGCTGCATCGGGCTGCTAGTGAAGTTTATCAGCAGTACAAACTTTGATGCAATATTTATTCTTGCAAAAATCCTAATTTATTATTTGGAACGACAGATGAATTATCTGTGTTCATCTGTGGTTTTATTTTCCTAAATAGAAAAACTTTGTCGGCAAAGGCAGTACTGGATGAACAAAGTCAAACTCAGAATCTACGAACTAGCAAAAGAATTGAATTTGGATAGCAAGAAGCTATTAGCAATTTGTGAAAAACTCAACATTGCAGTCAAAGGCCATACCAGCACCATCTCAGAATCCGATGCAGAACGCATTCGTGTAGCGGCAAATAAACTAACAGCAAAATCCTCGAAAACTAAAACAAACTCTGAAGATTGGGGCTATATGTTCATAGCTTCAGCAATTGATAGTTTCATCCGCCATCTTGAAGGTGAAGCTGCCCTTAAATCATATCCTGAATTTAGGGAGCGGCGCGATCGCGCCAATGAGTTAATGTTGGAATGTGTCGGTAAAAAGCCTTGTCTATTTTATGTGCGTCGCAAAGGTGCAGCGAAAGAGCCAAGAGAAGAAATTTGGGATTTGACAATAGCAACAGATTCGGATGATTTTCAATTACCTGCAAGACTTGAGAAGCTCAGAAAAACTTTAGGATTCAGAGCGGCTGTACAAAAAGATGGACACGGCGGTTTAAAGATACTGTCGGCTCAATTGTTACAACCCTCACGAGGACACGCCGATAGCTATGCTGTACCGTGTCGCTTGCGTTTGCTACCGAATCATCAGCATCATCTCGACATTGCGCCGGCCACATTAAAACGCATAGCAGCTGCACCAGCTTGTGGCGATCATGTGCCTACAGAAGATCAGCTGAAAACTTGGAAAGCATTTTTGCAGATTGAGGAAAAAATTGCTAAAGCACGTCAATTTTGCGTGCGTTACATAGGTCATAACTATAACTTCAAAAGGCGGATTAGTTTTGAAATTGATGTAGCCTCAGCCACCCTTGACGGCTTTTATCAAAATTCCCTCGAAGTGGAGAATTTCTGGGAACGAGCAAGACAGGCAAAGAACGAAGACTTGAAGCTTTTTGAAACTGCTCCCATCGGAAAAAATTGGATTAACGGTCGTCAATTAGGGACTGTTGAAGAAGTTGATCCCAACCGTTGTATTATCAGCCTCAGATTAGAACGAGATTTAGGTGAATATATAGCAGCAGAGCGTTATAAATTGCCAGCTACTGGATTTTTATGTTTCGAGGCAGTTGGTGATATTCAGCAGATTCAGCGTAAGAAAAAAGCTTTGGATGATTTGAATAATGGTTACACCCAAAATCCCTATTTAGGCAATTTTTTATTTGATGCTTCCCAGGCTAGACAAATCAAAACAACTATCGAACTTCAACCACAAGATTTGTTATTATCTTCTGCTAATCCTGGTCAGAAAGCAGCAGTAGAAAAAGTACTAGCCGCTAAGGATCTTGTTCTCATCCAAGGGCCGCCAGGTACTGGTAAAACTACTGTAATTGCCGAGATTTGCTATCAAATTGCCCTTCGTGGTGGACGTACCTTAATTGCGTCTCAAGCCAATTTAGCAGTAGATAACGCCCTGAGTAGATTAGTTCATAACCCAGTGATTCGGGCTGTACGCAAGGGGAGAGCCGAAAAAGTTGGGGAGGAAGGACAGCCATTTTTAGAAGACCAAGTGATTGGCAGATGGCTAGAAAATACAGCAAATGACTGCGAAAACAATCTTACTCAACGGCTTGAAAATATCCAAACTTTCAGTCAATTACTAGCATCATCACAAAGATTCATAGCCTACTTCCAAGCCGAGGAAGAATTCAATCAGCAAAAAACTAAATTCAATAAAAATAAATTAACATTAGAGGAAAACTTTAAAAGTAAAGAAAAATCTTACAACGAAACTGTAGGACAACATAACGGGGTTGAATCTCTAATTTCAGGACTGGAAAACATCCTAAATATTGCACCAAATATCAACTGGGAAGCTCCAGAAGTGACAGATTTTTTGCCACTTCTTAAGCCCTACACAGAAGGTAACAGTTTAGTAGAAGAATTTTTAGCAAATGTTCGTAAAGCCATAAAATATACTGATGAACTTGACTTGGTGCGCCCGGCGATTGGTGCTTTTGGTTTAGCAGTTTGGTTGCGTGAAACTGTAGCAAGAGAAATTTCTGAATTTAAAACTGCTTTTATTTATGCTCAAGATGCAACTAAAGCTATGTCAGAAGTTGCAGCATCAGTGCAGATTGTCAAACAAAATTTCGCCTCGTTAAATCAGTTACAACCAGATTATCAGCAATATCTTACCAAACTGCAAAACATCCAGCAAACAATCCAGATATGGGAAAACCGCAAACGGGAAATAGATTATATTATCTCAGCAGTTAAAGAATGGAAATCTACAGCACCTTCTCATCTGTATCAAACTTTGAAAGATTGTCATCAATCAGGTTTACCACTAACAGAGAATTTAGTGGACTTGCCGCTAGGTTTGTTGATGTTTGCTAATACATTAAAATTACCAATAGTACCAAAAATTTACAATATTAACCTACCAGACTGGGAGCTATTAGCAAAAGCGATCGCTTATGAGATAGACGGAGGTTTCACTGACAGGCGGGGTAAACAGCATAACTTTAGCTATTTTTTACAACAAAATTTTAGTCAGATTCCAATGGTGCTATCAAAGACCGATTGCACCCAATGGCAAGAAACTTATCAACAGTTTAGTAATTATCAACTACTCAACCCCAAACAGCGAAAATTCCTGGTTGAGAATACCCAGGTTTTCTTATTTAGAATGCAAAAAACCTATGGTGCATCATGGGAATGGAATAATATCGACTCTACTCTCACCAGAATTACACAAGAATTACTGGATACTATTCTTATAAATGCACGTCAATGCGTTTTAAAAGTAAAAACGGAAACGGAACAACAGCTTCAGCATCTGCAACGACAATTAACTGAACTTCAGAAAAATGAAATCAGCCAACAGCAAATATCCGTTACTCAAGCTGAGGTAGAAAAAGCGCAGCAAGACGCTAATTTGCAACTTGGACGAGTTATTAATATTTTGCAAGAACTTAATCAGCAAAAGATACCTGCTCAATTACGCATTCTAACTGAACAATATCTTGCGACACAATCAAATATTTGGGAGCAGCCGCAAGAATTCTCAAAGCAAGTGAATTCCTGGGGAACTTGCATCAGTCAGCTTGAAACCTTAATTTCATTATTAGAACCTTTTGCTGTGCTGGAGATAATTAAAAATTCTCTACATGAGCATTTATCAAAACTAAAAGAAGAAGTTGAAACTTCTCTACAACAGCTTCAAAAATTACAAATTAGCCTCCGTGAAATAGAACAGAAATTACAACCACAGCCATCAGATAATTTGATAGTAGAAAGAAATTGGTGGTTGACAGAGTGGCAAAGAATACCGGATAAATTTAAGCCAGAAAATTCTGCTGCTAACTTGTTTAATATAGAGTTATTACGCAGCGTTAATATTAAATTTGAATCTTGCCAACAGCAACTTCAAAAAGAAGAAAATTATCTTAATAAATATCAAAATTTTGTACAAGATTGGATTGGAAAATTAAGACAGCCAACTGAAGGCGATCGCGATGATTTAAGGCGTATATATTTAGATAATGCCAACGTCGTTGGTATCACTTGTGTTCAAGCTGCAAATAGAGGTTTTTCTGAAGAATTCAAATCTTTTGATGTTGTGATCATTGATGAAGTTAGTAAGTGTACTCCACCAGAGTTACTAATCCCAGCTTTGAAAGGTAAAAAGTTAGTCATGGTAGGTGATCATCGGCAATTACCACCCATGCTTGATACTAGCACTTTAGAAGAAGTTGCTCAGACAATTGGCAATACACGAGAAGAACTACAATTCTTAGAAGAATCACTGTTCAAAAGTCAGTTTGAATCTGCTGATGAAAGCATCAAACAAATGCTAACTACACAATATCGAATGCATCCCTTTATTATGGGTGCAATTAATCAGTTTTATGATGGTAAACTAGAATCTGGTATTTTGGAGCCGGATACAAAACGCGCACATCATCTAGCAGGCGAAATTATCCAAGAATCTCAGCATCTTATCTGGGTAAAAACGCCTATAGAGAATCAGTTTTTAGAGCAACGAAATGGAACTTCTTACTTTAATACTCAAGAAATTGATGCGATTGAACGTCTGTGTCAGCAGTTTGAGAGTACTTGGGCTTTTAAAGTTGCTAATGGTGAACCGAAAAAAGAAATTGCTGTAATTACGTTTTATGGCGCTCAATTAAGAAAAATTGATGAACGTCTGCAATCTGAACTTTTCCCTTCTCTAGAAATTCGTACTGGTACAGTAGACAGATTTCAAGGTATGGAACGACCTGTTGTAATTGTGAGTATGGTTCGCAATAATAATAAAGGAGATGTGGGATTTGCTAAGAAACCAGAACGGGTAAATGTTGCATTTTCTCGCGCTCAAGAACTGTTGATAATTGTGGGTTGCCATAATTTATTTACCCATCAATCAGGTAAAGTCGGAAATATGTATTCGGAAGTTTCAAATATTGTAAGTCTTCATGGAGGTTTTGTAGATGTTTCTCGCCTCTTC
>NZ_CALMFY010000082.1:13112-25284 GCF_937863485.1 uncultured Nostoc sp.
TTTTGTAGATGTTTCTCGCCTCTTCTGTTAAACCTATTGATGACAAGCTCAAAAATTTTGTAAACGAAAGTGAGGCGATATACTGGGCAAATTAGCCCGTGTAGGTAGAGGTTATCCAGTCGCCTGCGTCATTCGTGGCGACAAAATTTTATGCGTGTTTTTGCCTTTGTTGCTGCGATCGCTGTAATTGGTGGCTTGGCGTAGCTTGGTGTGGTACTCAAGAGCGATGTCTACGACGGGCTACGCCTACGCAACACACCAGCAATCTAAAACCCCACAGCTAGAAGAGACACTACGGGGTAGTGAGAGAATTATGGGGTATTGGGTCGATAGATTGCGTGTAGGACTTATCTAGTACGCACAAGTCATAGTAGCTAGTTTGTCAAGTTCTTTCAAAGTGTAAATTTTTTAAACGTTCATTTGTTAAACAGCACTTGACAGTCTACCCTAAAGGTGATATAAGACATTGCAATACCGTAAAAACACCAAGGCTAAAATCTCTAGCCTACAATAATCTCTTGTCCGTTGTTTTGAACCTGAAAGCGCAATAGTTTTCCTCCCAACACTGTTTTGAAGGACTATTTAATTGCGCGAAACAAATAATTTTTTATTTTACAGGAAAGTAAACAGAATGAAAATTTTATTACTCGACCTGAACGGAACAATTCGCTGTGGAAAAACAGGAAAGTATATTGAATGGCCCCAAGGACAAAAACCGATGCTTGGCGCAGATAAAGCTATAGAGCATTTTGCTGATCGTAATTGGCGGATTATAGGAATATCTAATCAAGCGGCAATTGCAGCCGGGTACAAAATCTTAGAAGCTACAATTGTAGAAATGCAGTTTACTTTACAGTTATTTCCTAAACTTCAAGAAATATTCTTCTGTCCAGATTTTGAAGGTAGGAAATGTGTAATGGTGTCTAGAGAAAAAACTATTAAATGTTCTCTAGATTCTGAAGAGGGATATGAATTAGTAGGTAACTTCAGAGAAATTAATTTTAGGAAGCCTGGGGATGGAATGCTTAGAGCAGCCATTGAAAAATATTCCCGGATTAATATTGAGTCTTTTCTAGAATCATGTAAAGTAGATCCTGAATATGATTGCTGGATGATTGGAGACCGTAAAGAAGATAAAAAAGCAGCAGCAAGCCTGGGGATAAATTATCTTGATGCCGAAATATGGCGGCGACAGTTTGTACCAGGAATGCACGAAGTACGCCAAATTACTCCCACCCAAGTGCGATTTTTGGAAGGAATCGAAATTGACGCTTATACCAATTCTGTGTGATGATGCGCCAAAATCAAATAGGTGGGTGCTGAAGGTGAGTTGTCATTCGCTATTTACTCAGCAGCGTGGACAAATTTGCAGTATGTACTGCGAAGTTTCAAACATCGTGCGTCTACATGGAGGTTTCGTTGATGTTTCTCGCCTCTTCTGCTAAACCTATTGATGACAATCTCAAGAATTTGGTAGACGAAATTGAAGCGCAAAGTTCTAGTTTATCAGTTTTAGCAGCGCGTCAATTTCGCTATAGCTTGCGTCAAACTCCTGTAGAAATAAATATTAAGGAACCTCGCCAGTTTAACGTACTCGAAGAATTTATCATCCGCGCTGCTATTGAATTTCAACCTCCGCCAACAGAGAATGAATTAGCCTCTGTACTTGGGCTTGATTCTGTATTTATCCAAACTACTACTGCAACTCTTCGTTCATTACAAACTCTATCAGCAACATCGCCAATTACAGTCACTCCTGAAGGGCGTTCATTCTATGAAAAAGGGTCTGTACCACAGCCCCCATATCCTGTACAGCTTAATGCTATTACAGACCCTTTAACCGACAAAATCACCTTTCAATCTGAATCCTTAAACCAGACAGTAATAAATTTGCCTGATTTGGCAGATTTTATAACTATTGATAATACAATTACTGATATTTCCGTCTTACCTCTTGAGGAAATACAAAAAAGTATTCAGGCTTCAGGTTTAGCACTTCATATGCCAGAAGATGGAAAAATCGTCACTTCGTGTAAGGTAGTGGCTTCGACTCAAAAAATTTGGAGGAAGATATCACTTTTTGTTATCTTCGATGCCCTTGAAGATAAATTGAGCATCCAAATAAGAAGTGGAAAGCAAATTTTAGAGTCAGCATCAAATTGGTTAGAAGTGCTACACGTTGAAGGCAAAATCTCTTTGCAAGCATTATGTGAATTGTCAACCGAAACCATCAATTTTGAGCGTGAAGCCATTCTCAAGCAAAAAAATACTCAAATAGAAGCTAGGCTGGAAAATATTCGCCAAAAGGCGCTAGAAAATGCCGCAAAATCCAGTAATAAAGTAGATAATTCGACAGTGGGAGGTGAAGCCATACAGTTACGCGATGGACAAATTAGCCAAGCTTTTTCAGAAGTTTTAAATTCGGCTAAAAATCAGGTTTTGATTTATTCTCCTTGGTTGAATCAGACCGTTGTAAATGAAAAATTTTTAACTATGTTACAGAAATTAGCTAATCGCAGAGTTTGGATTTTAATTGGACATGGAATTGCGCGGCGAAAAGCAGATGAAGATAAACCAATACCATCAGAAGTAGAGACAAAACTTCGAGCGGTAAAAACACCTGATGGTTTACCATTGGTACAGGTTTTTTGGTTGGGAGATTCCCATATCAAAGAAGTAATAGTTGATCAAGAAATCCATCTTTGTGGATCTCATAACTGGCTATCTTATCGTGGCGATTACCTACCACGAGGCGAGTCAGTTTATAAAGTTACAATTCCCCATCAAGTTCAGGAAGCTTATGAATTTCTCGCTAATCGCTTCCAAAATCACGCTCAAAAATTATGGGAAAATGCTCTAGAAAACCGTGATTCTAAACTGGCTGTAGAGTCTTTATGCATTTGGGGTGCGTTAAGTATGGAAGATATTGCACTCAAAGAGATACAGCAAAACAATTGGCTGGAACTTCTACCTGTATGGTTAAATGTAGCACTTCAAGGCTTAAGGTCGAAGAATATACAAGCTGAATCAGCAATTTTTAAAACAGCACTTTCGTTGCTGAATCAGGTTTCTATTGAAGAGGCTTTGACCCTGCAATTGCAACAGGGATGGCGTAAGGTTGTAGGCGCGATCGCTACTAACAATCCTAAAACTGCTTTAAACTTACTTAGTGATGAAGTATGGGCACAGTTTATCCGTCTCAATATTGTTCAAAATAAGGATTCACCCAATGATTTTATATTGCAACATAGGTAACTCGATAGCAAAAATCTTCAGCATTACACTAAAGGCTTTTACTACCGAGTTATCTATAGTTATCTCTTCATACTACCTTGTTATTATCTAAGTATGAATAACAATCCCATAAGATAAACATCATGGTGCTAGCATTATATTTGCTACCTTAATGTAATATTAATAGCTCAGTGGTATGCACGCAAAACTGATATATATCTTTAGACATATATTTTTGTTTTAAATTAGCAGACGATTTTTAATAAAAAACCCATAGAACGGAGTGTCTTTGGTCTACGCTAACTGTCTAAAACGACCGAGTTTCAATAACATACATGATGTCTATTTATACAGTGCGTGAATCATAATTAGAATATTTTTCATACTTAAGTAATAATAATTTTCCGGAAGATAGGCAATAAATCTGTCGTCCTGATTTGGTATGAGTTGGCAATTCAATGATTCTTAACCTTTGATTAACTTAAAGATAGATCCCGAAATTCGTCTTATTCGATACAATTTATAGGCAGAGAGAGCTGAGGAGAACAAGGTGGTGTTATTAAAAGGCTTTGAGATTGAGATTTACACTGGCACGCCTCAAGGTGAAATCGTAGGTCTCTCCGACAAAATTGTTGCAGCTTTGGATGGATTTATGCGAGAGCCAGATAGCCGCAACGTCGAATACATAACCGAACCATCCCCTAATTACGAGAATTTATTGTGTGCCTTGCTGGGTCCCAGGCGGGAGTTGCGAAACTACCTCACTCACTTGGGCGATTACACCTTGATACCTGGAAGTACTTTATCTTTGGGTGGGGGCGATCGCTTTCTGCGTTCCGATCCAGCAAACCCCTATCATGATTACATTGAGAACACCTACGGGACGAAAGTAGTCACCGCCAGCGTACACATCAATGTAGGCATCAGCGACCCAGAAGTATTAATGCGGGCGTGTCGGGTGATCCGGATGGAAGCACCTCTATTTCTCGCTCTCAGCGCCTCATCTCCCTTCCTAGATGGCAAAACTACTGGCTATCACTCCACCCGTTGGGGCCTATTTCCGCAAACGCCTAGTCATGTACCGTTATTCGCCAGCCACGCCGATCATATTCAGTGGGTGGAAAATCAACTCGTTGCAGGAACCATGCAAAACGTGCGGCATTTGTGGACATCAGTGCGACCAAATGGCGATCGCCGTCCCTATGACTTGAATCGCTTAGAATTGCGAATTTGCGATTTAGTCACAGATCCTATTGCCTTGCTAGCTATTACAGCCTTATTAGAAGCGCGTTTGTCGCAAGTTATCGAAAATCCCAGGATCGATCCATTAACCCAAAGTACCTTCTCTGGTGAAGAACTCGTTACCTTGACTGCTGACAACGAAGCTGCTGTTGCTGCTGGTAGTCTCGATGCTCAACTGAGGCATTGGCAAGATGGCAGAAGTATCCTAGCCAGAGATTGGATTGCCCAAATGTACCAAGATGTTTGGGTGATCGCCAAACAACAAGGCTTTAGCTGTTTCCTTTCCCCTTTACACAAAATCCTCCGCGAAGGCAATGAAGCTCAACAGTGGTTGCAATTACACGCAGTCGGTTTTGACAGCCAGCGCGTTATCACTCAGGCTATTGTCGCCACCCAAGAGCGCGAAATCGAACTCGAAGACAAATTGTGTTCGTCCCTATTAGCTTAACTGAGGAGGCAGAGGATGAGGCCCAATGCCCAAAGCTTGCATCTCCTGTCTTCAAACTAATGGTAGATTTTCTTGGAGACACCACTCACCCCAAAAGACAGAAACACTTACCTTCTCTTCATAAAACTTAATATTTCCTGATTTTAGCCAAATATCCTCTCAGTCCATTACTCTGGGAGGATTTGTGCTTGGTTTTAAAAATCTAATTGATGCATGATGCTTGATTATTATTAACAAAACCTATGAATAGCTTCTACCCTTTGGTAGATTTAACATTGACAATCAATTTTTTTATACAATACGTAGATTATACGGATAATGCCTCAGGTAGTTTTAGTTAACCCACAAATCCCTCCTAATACAGGTAATATTGCTCGGACTTGTGCCGCTACGGGTACAGAGTTGCATCTGGTGGGCCCTTTGGGGTTTGAAATTAGCGATCGCTACCTCAAAAGAGCTGGGTTAGATTACTGGCCTTATGTAAAACTGCACTATCACGAATCTCTAGAAGCCTTTAAAAGCTTACATCAAGAGCGTGGAGGCAGATGGTTGGGTTATACTGTTGGTGGAAATTTTAATTATGTCAGCTTTCAGTTTCAACCTGATGATTGGCTGCTGTTTGGTAGTGAAACCACGGGCTTACCACCAACAATTCTGTCAGATTGCGATGCTACTCTGTATATTCCCATGAGCCAACCGGGGGTTCGCAGCTTGAATCTGTCAGTAAGTGTGGCAATTGGCTTATTTGAAACCCGTCGTCAGTTAGGCTATTTACAATAGCTGTTTACCTGCATGACTATAAGTATATTTACTACTACTATCTGCAAATATCTACTAGATGAATGATTTGTGGCAGCAAAAATTTTCTGAATACGGCAGTAAAACGTAGCAAAGTATACTCAAATTCTCTTTTTTTCGTAAATTGTAGTGGAAGATACTTACAAACACAGGAAGGTTGTTATAAGAAATTTGTATATAAAACTTGGAATAATGCCAAATTTGAATGGTAGATTTTGATCAATTTGAAACATCTAAACTGGGGAACAAAAGCGCTAAAACCCAGTCGATATCTGGTATTTGAGCCATTTTTGATTGAGGAACGCTAGAAAGCAGCCCCAAATAGCCGATAGTTAATACGGTTGTTTTTTAAGGAATAATCAACGTAAAGTCTCGTGTTGAAGAAGACTGATTGGGTAGAAATATCTTGAAGATATCTACAGCAGGGGGCATCACTTTTCCAGAAGTCGCAGCAATTTAATTCTCGGCAGCGACTATGGACTTGGCAAACAGTTTGTCCAGTCCTCGCGATTGACGCAAGACAGGCGCGGATAATGGTAAAGAGTAAAATGTCCTAAGTGGTGTGAGGAGTGGTTGGGACAAGAAAACACAGCAAACTTTAAGTTTTGCTAACACGTGTGAACTTGTCTAAATCAGAGAAGCAGGTTAATCTTGCGTAAGCATCTCTGGTGAATGTGATCTTGATCTATCGTTCGTTGTGATCTAAATCATTGACTAGTATCCAATTGAAAAATCAAGGTCAGTTAAGCGCTAGTGATCATAGGAGGTCGTCTTTGAAACGAGCATTGAAAAAGAGAGTAAAAGCTGTGTTGAACAATAACCCCAGCAGCGATGATGCCCCGGTAGAACTGCTAAATGTGATGAATCCAAAAGTTAACCGCCGGGTGCGGACAAAAGCTGCCATGATTGGCTTGGCAATCTCTATGGGAGCAACCAGCCTTTTGGTGACTCGACAAAGCGATCAAGCCCAAGCAGCGGTGCCAGTAGGCAGCCAAAAGGCAACGTCAACGATTCCTGCTGTTCCTGACACTCAGGTGAAATTCGCCTCCACAAAGCTGGAGTCCCAAGCAGTCTCATCAGCGAGCGTGCCGGAAAATCCTGTGATCGTGGAACCAACGGCAGTCTCACAAGTGCCTGGGCTTGAAGCTAAATGGCAAGTCGCGGCAAATGGAATGTCTTTGCAAGTTCCTGCATTAGCAACGTTTTCCCAAGCAACAGCGGCTTATAAAAATTCCACCCACCTGAAGCCCCAAGTGGCACAGGGAATGAACAATACCTTAGCCGAAACTAGTTTCCCAACAGTCAATAATCTGTCTGATTCTAGTGCTGATGGTGTTGGTATTACAAATGCATCACTAACTGCCCAGCCACAAACAGTGGCAATATCTGGTGCAGTCAACAGTGAAATAAATGCACAACTTAAGGCGCAACAAGAGTTCGCACTGAATCGCTTACAAGAAAAATCGAACCGTTTAAGAAACAGTCTGGCACAGTTGCGCTCTGGAGAGACCAAAAATTTATCACAAGCTGATATGGGGTTGGTGCAGCCGACGACTGTAGTTGAGAAAATTGTATTAGCTCAGTCGGACACTTCTAGCGCTGCAAGCAAAGCAAAGTTGATATCGAGGTTAAAACACAAGACACAGACGACTGCACTAACACCAGCTACACCAACAGTTATTGCGTCATCGCCTCGAACAGCTTATGAAGTCAAGCCTGGAGATACACTAGCAGCGATCGCCAGCAGATACAATACTTCAGTACCAGAACTTGTTAAGGCAAATAACCTCAATAATCCAAATGAACTGCAAATTAGTCAAAAACTGATTATTCCTGCTGCTCAAGTTGAGGCAATGGTAGCGACCAAGCCCACTTTTGTAGAGTCCAGCAAAACTCCTCATGTTGCCACCTCCCCTGTCAACATTGGTAGTGCCAACTCATATCTACCTACTTCACAATCACCAACTATTGCCGACAACAGTAGCGTTAACGTCCCTACACCGGTAATTGTTCAGATTCAGGCAAATAGTGCGACCGACTTAGAAACAGTCCCCCCCACGGCTAATTCTTACGGCGTTGGGGGTGAAGGTCCAGTGCCAACAGCTTTTGCTGAAATGCAACAGCCGAAAACACCAACAAATAGGGTAGCAAGGGGAAACAATAACGACCGTTTGCGGGGCTTGCAAGGGGAAATTCAAAGGTTACAGCAGAAATATCGCGCTCAACAGTCTGGTAACTTAGTTGTGCCAGTAGCAGCTAGCGAAACTAATAATGCTGCAATGCTCACTCCTATTTCTGCCCCCAATAATTTCATAGTACCCAACCTCGCAGTTAGACCAAATAGTGTAGCAATACCAATTCCAGTTCCTACACCTATTAGTAGGTCTAACTATAGCGTTCAGCCAATTAAGCCCCAATTCAGAACTGCTGTACGCCCTACCGAGCCAGTAAACCCAGAGTTCTTGCCTAATCTAGGGTCTGCTAGTCAGTGGACTCCCTCTGGCACCCCATCGGGCACAAGAGTTGCAACGCCTCCTAAAAAAGTAAATGCCTCTGACTCCTTAGGAATGATGCGGGGAAGGACAGTTTCTCCACAGGTGATGCCACCTTTGGCAGCAGTGGATCAATATTTGCCTAGACCGATTGACGAACTGATACCTCCTCCATCTACTTCAACCTTAGCTTACAACTGGCCTGCGAAGGGCACTCTCACTTCTGGCTTTGGTATGCGTTGGGGAAGACCGCACAAGGGAATTGATATTGCTAACTCCACTGGCACACCCATTGGTGCTTCAGCTGATGGTGTAGTGGAAAAAGCAGGCTGGAACAACGGAGGCTATGGTAATGTTGTCGATATCCGCCATCCTGACGGCAGTCTGACTCGGTACGCTCATAACAGTAAGATTCTGGTGCAACCAGGTCAGCAGGTGCATCAAGGACAAACAATTGCTTTCATGGGCAGCACTGGTCACAGCACTGGCCCACACAGCCACTTTGAAATCCATCCATCAGGTAAGGGTGCTGTTAACCCAATAGCCTTCTTACCACCAAATCGCGTGTAATTCTTGACTGTCTCTAACTAAATCATTGCCTTGTTAGTTGAGGGAGGTAAACTCCCTTTTTTGCTTTCTATTACCTCAACAGGGATGGAAACTGTAATAAAATTGCAAAAGGGCTAGTTTTGAGCAAATTTGTATGCTATATTAGTTAATGATCTGGATAAATATGGCTCAGTAGCTCAGTTGGTTAGAGCACGGGACTCATAAGCCTGGGGTCGTTGGTTCAACTCCGACCTGAGCCATTTTAATAACTTATAAGTAGTGAGCAATAAGTGAAGTTAAGATAGAGTAACTTTGACTGCTCTGTAAGAGGCAAGTTTGACCTCTAATATTCAGGACTCAGCACTAACTGTTTGATGAGTTTGTAACCAGTTGAGCAAATCAGCGATGTCTACGACGGGCTACGCCAAGGCACTAAAATCTAACAAAGCCTCACCCAGTGCTTCCAATTGTTCTAGAGAAAGGCTCTGAACCTGTTCTCGAACCTGTTGTGGTAACTCACCTACCCGCTTTTGTATCTGTCGTAGTACAAGTGTTTGTGCTTGTTCCTGTTGTCCTTCCTCCTTCCCTCGCTCGTAGCCAATGCGCTCGCCTGTGGTAATGTAACTCATGGTACGCTCCTGCTCGAATTGTTTAAACTCCTGCCAAAATTCTGCTTCTAATCCTTTTGGTAAAATCATAACCCAATCAATAAAACGATAGAGGTTACGAATATCCCTTTCTTGCAGCCCTTGTTCATACAATCGCCGAATTAAACTAAATTTCCACGTTTTTCTTTCTCCCAACTGTTTAGTAATTTGCTGGGTTTTCAAATGTGCCATTACCACCGTCGCAAAGGGATTATCGCTCTTTTCTAACTCTGTCCATCGATTTTGATAATCGAGCAGTTTGACGGTTTCAAATCTAAAATGCAGACCACAATCGGGATAATTATAACCGTATTGATTTGGTCTCCAAGTCAAGTCAGCATCGCACAAAATTGATAGGCTAATGGCTGGTTTAGTAAATTTGTCAAAAATTCGCAGGTTGTAGAAAAACATCCTTTGAGCAAAATTATCTTCCGATTTTGCCTGAATTTCGACATGAATCAACAGCCAAATTTCCTCTCCTCGAATTTGCCAGACTTTGACCAATTTATCTGCATATCTTCTACCAAGTTCTGCTTCACGGGCTATTTGTTGAAATTCCTTATCAAGAAACTCGTGGGGACGTTCCCAATTAATTAGTGCTGCTGTTTGCGGAAAGAAAAATTGCATTGCTTGGGGGAAGTAAGCTTCTAGAATTTATTTCCACGGGGAATCATTATCGGCTCTTTCTCGTTCCTCGCTCATGTGATTGGTAGATTCATGTTCTTGATAATTAAGATGTGAGCAGCCGATATTTTTCAGCAGGTTAGAAGTTCCTCGGTCAAGAAAATTATATACAAAAGTCAGCAAACATAGATTTTGGGATCAAAACTACCTTTTGATGATGCTATTTTACTTGAACAACTAAATACTTTATCGCTGAAAAATTTTTATCAGAACAACTGGAAATTCAGCCTATTGTTACATTTTTGGGATAAAAATTTACATATAGTGAGTGGTGAACTATGGCTATCTCTTCTACTCAGCACTATTTAATGTGGCGGATGACTTCAGCAACTGACCAAGCTTGAGCGATCGCTCCTCTAGGTGTATGAGGTGCATCGCCATCAAAAATCTCAGAAATAGAACCAAGACTTGCGTCAAATAGGAAGTGAGCTAGCAGAGGTTGCCAATCAAAAGGCAGCGATTGTTGCGGATAAAAACGTTGCCAAGCACGAATAAATGGGCCAATTAGCCAAGCCCAAACAGTGCCTTGGTGATAAGCGCGATCGCGTTGCTCTTGGTTACCCTCATATCTCCCTTTGTATTCGGGATCTCCCGGATCGAGGCTGCGAAGACCATAGGGGGTAAGCAAGCTGGCAGTTGCCAAATCTAATACTTGACACCCTTGCTGTGGAAAAAACCCACAATGGTGCAGTGACAGTGCCAAAACGGCATTAGGACGAATTTGAAAATTCCGGTGATCGTCTGGCTCAATAGTGTCGTACAAATAACCTAACTGAGGATTCCAAAACTTTTGCAGAGAGGTTTTCACCTGTTGTGCTTGCTGAGTATAACGTTGTGCTTGTTTAGTCAGACGCACTGGATCGCCAAACTTAAGCTCACTTAAGCGTTCTGCCCACTGACTCAGCCAACATAAAGCTGAATACCACAGCGCATTAATTTCCACTGGCTTACCATGACGGGGAGTGAGAGGATGTGCCTCAATCACCACATCCATCCAGGTGAGGGCTACACCACGAGCATCCCAACTAATTAGCCCATCAGTAGCATCAACCTGGATATTGTAGCGTGTACCACCAACAAAGGCTTTGTGAATTTGTTGGACTATGGGGAATTGCTCTGCCAAAAATTCCCAGTCTTGGGTAGCTTCTAAATAAAGTCCTAAAGTTTCAATCCACCACAGTGCCGCATCGATACTGTTATAAAATGGTTCGCCATCGGCATCAGGAAATGCATTAGGAATCAAACCGTGGCGACAGTAATGCCCAAAAGTCCCTAATACTCTTTTTGCCAGGTCAAAGCGCTGTGGAACTAGTGCCAATCCAGGTAAGGCGATTAATATGTCGCGTCCTCGGTCATTAAACCAGTGATAACCAGCAATGATTGTGGGGCCTGCAATTGAGGCTCTATAGACGATAAACTGATCGCTTGCTTTGAGTAGTTGCTGCCAGATTGTAGATTGGGGATTGGGGAACTCGGGGCCCCCTCTGGGGATAAGGGGTAATGGGCATTGAGGAGCCAGCGCTGTAGTGAGGCAGTCCGGTCTTCTCCCAAGGGGAGACGATGCCGCGCATAGCGCAGCGTTAGCGAGTCCGCGTTCCTTGCGCGTCTCGTAGAGAGCGTTTGGGGGTTTCCCCCAGGAGGAACTGCCGAAAGGGTTTTCCGACTTGAGGCAACTGGCGTCATGGGGCATAAGAGGCACAGGTCTAGGGATGGGGGGCAAAGGGGAGGGCAGAGAGATTCGATTCTTTATTACTCCTTTGCTCCTTTGCTCCTTTGCTCCTGTGCCTCCCTCGCTCCAGCCAAAAATCTGGCAGAGCCGGTCTTGCTCTGCTTCCACGGCTTCTGCAAAGGTTTCGGAGGTGAGAACACCTGCCATCGAGTCGGGAAAACCTACTCGTGCTTCTAGAGTCACCGCATCTCCTGGTTGCAGTGTGACTATCAAGTAACCAGGACTGTAGAGGTCTTCCTTGTTGCCTAATCCCCGTTTTGTCTCCTCAGGCAATCCATAATTCCAATACCAAACTGCATCTGGTTGATAATTTCCTTGTGTCCAGCGCAAGTGCCAAGGTATACCATAA
>NZ_CALMFY010000083.1 GCF_937863485.1 uncultured Nostoc sp.
TTACAAAATTACCTGACCAAGGTTTATCTAGGTTAGCTACTAAGGCACAGTAAATCAGGTGAATAGCACACGCCCTTGGGTCAAATTGATCTATAACAACTAAAGCAGCCTCTTCGGCCAGAGTTTCTGGTTGTGAGGTTTCGGGATTATCTGTTACATAGTAAAAGATTTTTCCTTTTCCACTTTCAACTTCTTTTTCATAGCTGAAAGTACTACTTGTTTCAGTTTTCCATGATAAATTCATTTTTTGAGATAAGACTTCAGCAACTCCATGCAAAACTAACGACAACGCAGCAATACTAGTCTGATCAGGAAATAAGGAAGCTTTTTTGAATTGTCGGGGTTTAGTTGGATACTGGTTATTTAATAGTACCTTTTGCTCATCTTTCTTAGAGGATGTCTGAAAAGTAATTTGCTTTTCTAATTTAGCAATCTGGTCTTCTACGATTTCTTCACCTTCAGCAACATTAGTTTCGTTTGGATTTGGATTACGGGAAAAGGTAATTCCTATTACCTGCTGAATTAGATGCGAAAATTTTTTATGTAACGTTTTTGCTAACTGTTTCATTTATCTAAAAATACACTGCTCACGTAGGTAAAAATGGTAGACAATAACTGTGAGAACTGTTGGAATATAACTTCATCCAGCAGTGGCACGCCGCAATAGGATTAGTTATATGATGTCCAGTTTGGAGTAGGGACTGAAGTCCCCAAATCGAGGATTAAAGTCCTGACTACGAGCACAAGTCTATTCTCACCTAATACGGCAAAGTGCGTAGGCGTAGCCCGCCGCAGGCATCACTCAGTTTGGAGTGGGGACTTCAATTCCTAAATCGAGGATTAAAGTCCTGACTACAAGCACAAGTCTATTCTCACCTAATACGGCAAAGTGCGTAAGCGTAACCCGCCGCAGGCATCGCTCAATAAGAAACGTTGCAGTATAAAAACATTAGACTACAACGTTTTCACCAATAAGCTTAGAGAATATTTTATAAATATTTAAAGCTGACATCGAGTGTCAGTAACTCTTGCCTTGGGCACAGTAGTTCAAATAAAAATCCCTGCCATAGTGGACAGGGATAGTAATTTCTAGCTAAAGCTTGTCTGACTAACTAACAAAATCTTTATGGGCAGCGACAAGCATCTGAGCCTGCCTTAAAACGTTTCCGAATAAATAAATAGGAATCTGCCAAGCAGCAACAGTAACTTCTTTGACTATATCCTGTACACTAATTGCTATTAATTCATGCTCTGGCGGCTCTCCTTCAACTGTACCAGACCAAGTAAAAGCTAATAAGAAATCATCGTCTCCAGGCAGAGAGCCAATCAAACATTCTTCTGGTGTGGGCTGGCAAATAATTCCATGATCATTTGCAAGTTCTACTAGTCTTTGAAAGTTGTTTAGGTTCGTCATCTGTCTTTTGGATGTAATTTAATCTCACTTTGAGAAGAAATCATATTTTTACCTATATAACTCAAGTTAGTTGCTCTATCCCATAAATTACGAATTATTAATTATTTGGTCAGAGTTAGAGTTATTTAGAGTTGGATCAGGCTTAAGTTCAAAATCTTACCGCGATCGCCTGGTTCTATCAGCAACAATTGCTACTGTTTTAAAAAAACCTAGACTACCTACTTTTTCAGTTGACCATATTTACATACACCTCCCTTCGTTACCATTTCAATATTGATGCCTTAATGTCATCCAGGCTGACGGAGTGCATTGAGAAATGCATAAACGCCTAGCGGTGAGGGAGTCGCAGTCTTCTGTCCTCCCACGGTATAAGACTCAACTCGGGCAGCTAAATTAACAGACTGCTAATAACTGTATATTGAGCGCGTTTTTGAGAACTAACATTTTCCAGCACAACCTCGCCTGTATTCATTCCAATTCCCATTTCGAGGATTGGCAAATTCATTTGCTGATGAAAGTTTGTTCACTTGCTGCATTGCCAATTGCATGGCAATAACACAGGTGATCGCTCGTTGAAAATCATCTTTGCGACTAATTGGCGTACCAAATATTACAAAAATACCATCAGCGATAAACTCATTAATCGTGCCTTTATACTGGTTTATCACATCTGTCATTGTTCCCAGATAAAGATTTAAAATCTTTACTACTTCTTCAAGTAGCAATTGTTCAGAAATAGCTAAAAATCCTCTTAAACAAGTTTTCAATGCGTAAGTCCTGAAAATATAGGAATGGTTTAATCTATTTCATATTGATAATGCCTGGGTTCTAGATTAGTCAGGTGAATAAAATCAAATATTCCAAAAAGCAAGATCAGATTTTACTTTTCAACTAGGAACTATTGGGCATGGGGCATTGGGCATGGGGCATTGGGCAATAATCAATAGTTCTTCTTCCCCTGCCTCCCTGTTCTCCCTATTCCTTTTGGTCACAATATGGCAATATATAAAGTTGTAGCTAACCGCCTACGTAGAGGTTTAACGTGGATACCATTGCAATTCCTGCTTTAAATCGGCCAGTGGATGCCACAGTAGAAATTCCCGGTTCTAAAAGTCTTACTAATCGCGCACTGCTCGTTGCTGCTTTGGCACAAGGTGACTCCATTTTAGAAAATGCCTTATTTAGTGAAGACAGCAAGTATTTTGCCAAATGTTTAGAGCAATTGGGCATTCCCATTACTTTGAATCCTCATCAGGCACAGATCCAAGTGGCGGGAAGAGGAGGCGATATTCCAGCTAAACAAGCAGATTTATTTGTGGGTTTGGCAGGCACAGCAGCACGGTTTATCTCGGCGTTGGTGGCATTGGGGAACGGCGAATATCGCCTAGATGGCGTTCCCCGGATGCGAGAACGACCGATGGGTGACATGCTGACGGTGCTGGAAGCGGGTGGAGCAACCGTTAACTTTGAGGGAAACTCCGGGTTTATGCCCTATACCCTCTATAGTCGGCAATTCGCTGGCGGAAATTTTCGCTTGAAAGCGAACCAAACAAGTCAGCAACTTTCAGCATTGCTGATGATTGCGCCTTATGCTCAACAAGATACTAGCATTGAGGTTGAGGGGACATTAGTTTCTCAATCTTACGTCAAAATGACCTGTCGTTTGATGGCAGATTTTGGCGTAGAGGTGATTCAAATCAGCGATAATCAATTTCAGATTAAAGCGGGTCAACGTTACCAAGCTCGACATTACACAGTAGAACCTGATGCGTCAAATGCTTCTTACTTTTTTGCCGCCGCCGCCGTCACGGGTGGACGGGTGCGCGTCAAACATTTGACCAAACAATCGTGTCAGGGTGATATTCTGTGGCTGAATGTTTTAGAACAGATGGGTTGCCAAATTAAAGATTCGGATGATTACACCGAAGTAACGGGGCCGAAGCAATTGCAAGGCATCGACATTGATATGAATGATATATCAGATTTAGTGCAAACATTAGGAGCGATCGCGCCCTTTGCCAGTTCACCTGTTACCATCCGCAATGTGGAACATATTCGATATAAGGAAACCGATCGAATTCGAGCTGTTGTCACAGAGTTGCGTCGGTTAGGAGTTGAGGTTGAAGAATTTGCAGATAGACTGAAAATTGAGCCTGGCCCGATTACCCCAGCGGCGATTGAAACCTATCACGATCATCGAATGGCGATGGCTTTTGCTGTCACTGGGTTGAAGGTTCCAGGAATTGTAATTAAAGATCCTGGCTGTACAGCGAAAACCTTTCCAGATTACTTTACCCGATTCTTCCAAATGTTAGAACAATAAGAGATTGACTAGAAAGAAAAAGGTACAAGCCCCTAAATTTATTTATGGAAAAAGAAAAAATGTATTTCGAGACGTGCAACGCAAGAAATACGGCGCGGAGGCGGAGACACTCCGCCTCCGCTCCTTGTTATAAGCCCCTAAATTTATTTATGGGGTTGTTACTTTTGACTTTTGAATGAGTGACTTTTGACTTCCCCGTTCGCGCAGCGTCCCGTAGGGAAGGGGCTGACCAGTATTCTCGTAGGGGAGCCAGTGCGTTGCGGAGGTTCCCGACGCTCGTTCGCCCTTGGCGTCTCCCCTTCTCCCAAAGGGAGAGGCTAGCGCCAAGGGAGATGACTCGCTCTAAGCGATAGCTATGCCGCAGGCTTTACGCTGCGCTATCCGTTGTAGCAACTGGCGTTGTGTTATGCCGTAGGTTAACGCACCAACTCTTTTTACCTTTCGGATCAGCGCTACCAACCTTCAAGGATAGGGCTGAAACTCTATGCCTAACAATCACTTCAAAATTTTTAACATAAATATCTTATACCGATTACCTGTGAGGTTGAATAGAACAATTTGCTCAAGCCTCAAGCTTGGACAAGCCTGATTTTATTCAGTTTCACAAATAATTGGTATTAGTTATTGGTTAAGTCTTTCATTGGAAAATTTAAATTCGATTTTATTTTACCTCTAATTAAAGTTTGCTTAAACTCCTGATTCTAAAATAGTGTGACTCCAAATAATTGGAGACTTATTGATTTTTCTGAAAAAGGGAAAAAGTATTGATTTTCATCACTGTTTTAATCAGTGATGAATACCCATTTGGAAATAAGTAAGTTAGAAACAAACGATTTCTATACCTTGCAGTGTGCATTGCTTACAAAGTTTATGATGAGGAAAACTGAGATGAAATTGGTTCCACAATTAGTGCTTACTGCTGCTACTTTGACTTTAGGTTTTGCTACTTTAGAAGCAAAATCTGCATCTGCTGCAATTATTAATTACGCTTTCACAGTTAATAGTCCCATAACTAAAGGAAATGGTTTTTTTAGCTTTGATGACTCAACTTTCAGTAATGAAGATAATCCTGTAGATACCATTAAGTCGCTCTCTTTCCAATTTGACGGTGACTCTACTGTTTATACTGAAAAAGATGACACCAAATATCCAGAATTTCCCCTGGTATTTCCAACCACATCTTTAACAGGAAAAACATCTTTAGGATTAGACTATCTGTTCAACGATAAATCTAATCCTTCCAGTTCTATAAGTTACGAAATCATTGGTGATGATTTTACAATTTTCTCTAGAACCTCTCCAGATGCTGAACCGATATTAGGTAGAGTTTCGTATACACAAATACCGGAACCTACGCCCTTAATTGGTACTCTCTTTGCTTGTAGTCTGGGCTGGATGATGAAGAGAAAAGTAACATCAATGAAAAAGGTTAGATTTTAACCTTGGTTAAGTTGATATTAACGCTTTCTTTGCCAAGGATTAATCTCTTCCTAATATGCTTTGATGTGGCAAAACAATATCTAAGACATTGATACCAGAAGAAAAAGTTGGGAATTAAAACCTGATTTTGGTAAGGGAGTTAGTTACGAAGTTTGCCTAAGACCACCCTGCCTTCTTCGTGTTAGCTGTTGCTGCGTTTTAACTTACCTGTTAGTCAGGAGTAGAGAATGGTAGATTACCGGAATTTTGAGCAGTTACTACACAGTCGAATCAAACGACGCAACTTAATTATCGGGGCAGGAGCATTGTCTGGTTTGGCGATCGCTAACCAATTTTCTAATCAAAGAGCGATCGCTAGAAACAGATTTTCCAATTATCCTTTCACTTTGGGTGTAGCGTCAGGTGATCCCTATCCCAGTAGCGTGGTGATCTGGACTCGTCTCGCTCCTGAACCCTTAAACGGAGGTGGAATGCCATCTGCTAATGTGCCAATTCGCTGGGAAGTAGCTACCGATCCCGACATGAGGCGCATTGTCTCCAGAGGTACGGTACTAGCAACTCCCCAACTAGCTCACTCAGTTCGAGTTGTGGTAGAGGGACTGCAATCTGATACTTGGTACTGGTATCGGTTTCTTGTCGGCCAAGAAGCTAGCCCCATTGGCCGCACTCGTACAGCTCCTCTCGCAGGTGGCTACTTAAATAAATTAAACTTTGCCCTTGTCTCCTGTCAGCACTATGAGCAAGGGTACTATACTGCCTACAAATATCTGGCTAAGGACGACCTCAGCTTGGTAGTGCATGTTGGCGACTACATCTATGAAGGAGGAATTTCAAAGAATCGCCCCAGACAGCATAACAGTGCAGAAATTGTGACTTTGGAAGATTACCGCAACCGTCACGCCCTCTATAAAACCGATTCCAATCTGCAAGCAGCTCATGCAGCGTTTCCCTGGATTGTTACCTGGGATGACCATGAGGTGGAAAACAACTACGCCAACAACATCTCAGAAATTGATACTGAACCAGATCAGAATCGGGCAATCTTCCTGCAACGGCGGGCTGCTGCTTATCAGGCTTACTACGAACACATGCCACTGCGCCCCTTCTCGCGTCCCGTTGGCCCTGATATGCAACTTTACCGTCGGCTCTCCTTTGGTAACTTAGCTACTTTCCATGTCCTAGATACCCGCCAATATCGCACCGATCAGCCCTGTGGTGATGGCAATAAAGAACGTCCTTGTGGAGAAGATCCGAATGGAACCATTACTGGTAAGCGTCAGGAAGATTGGCTATATGATGGTTTAAATCGCTCACAGGCTAAGTGGAACGTTTTGGCACAGCAAGTTGTAGTTGCTCAGATAGACACAAAAGCAGGGCCTGGCGAAACCTACAGCATGGATAAGTGGGATGGTTATGTGGCTTCCCGTGATCGCCTCATGCGTTTCTTAGAACAGCGCAAACCATCTAATCCAGTAGTTTTATCAGGCGATATCCATTCCAACTGGGCAATGAATTTAAAGGCTGACTTTAATAATCCAGAATCTGCTACAGTCGGGAGTGAATTCGTCTGTACTTCAATAACCTCCGGTGGAGATGGGGCAGATACCACCCCAAATGTTCAAGCTTACTTACCCGATAACCCACACATTAAGTTCTTCAACGGTCAACGGGGGTATGTTCGCTGTGCGCTGACTCCCACAACCTGCAAGACAGACTATTTAGTTTTATCAAACGTCACGACTCCATTTGGGACGATTAGTAAGCGGGCTTCATTTGTAGTTGAAGATGGTCGTCCCGGAATACAGCAAGTCTAATCGTTTAATTCCCAGGTATTGACACCAGATAATCACAGATGGATACAGATAAATCATTAGTGTTTATCTGTATCCATCTGTGTTTTCATTTTCAGAAAATTGACTTTTGCAAGTCGATGCTTTCTAGCGTTAACTCAATCGATAAGATTAGCGATCGCACTTACAGCCGCCATATTTTTCTCAGACTTGGACGTTACCTCATTTTTCGACCCCTGAGCAGTCAGAACGTTGGAGCGATTTAATGCCTTTACTCTGGTGGCAGTTGTGGTTAGCTTCGTATGGTATCAAAGATTGCCCTCTACCTTCTCCCATTCGTGAGAGGCTAGCGCCTGCCGTAGGATGCCCAAAAGGCTGTAGGCAACAACCTTGCCGAAAATTATCTCCAGGTCGAGTTGCTAACTCCTTTGCAGCCGTTTTGGCTCGGATTGGAACACCTGCACCTAGCCCCAAACAAGCGAGGAAAGTCCCCTGGTTGGACTTCCGGTAAACCCAGAGCGCCACGGACTCTTATCCCATTGTGAAAAAAGCCTTTACCAAGCCTAAAAAAGTATCTAAAAATACTGCTTAACGGCTTTTAATTACTTTGATTGCTCTGGTTTCATTTCATTGTTCAACATGGAATCAATTGGTTTAGATGTTGAGCTATTTTTGCTTGCTTTAGTCTAAACTCCAGTGGATAAAATATCTATTCAAAATATTTATACTTTGCAGATGCTTCAATTATTTAGATAAATATACTTCAAGATTTAAATAGCTAAAAAAGAAATAGCTTTTGTTACTAAATCCCCGTTTTCACTACATATTTACCACTACCTTTTTCCATTAAGGTAGATAATCCCTATCTCAAAACTATTGCTACTTGAAAATCCTACCTTTTTTATTGTCAGAAAAAGAAATTGAAAATTCGTTGTGGCTCAGATCCTCTTTTCACAGTATAAATACTACCTAATTGGTATAAATATATTTTAATTACTGAAGGAAGGATTTAGCGATACCTGCGGCACACTGCGTGAACACTTGTTTTTGACCAGACCTCACAAAATCGCATTGCTCCCTCGCCTGACTGAGGAGTGCCACTGTCTCAGTCAGGCTGGTCACTTTCCCTCAAGTTCATCCAGCCGTTGTGTCAAGACAAACTGCCGCTCTATCTAGGGTTTTTTGAGTTCGTTCACAATGTTAAGAAACGGGGCAAAACCCTGTTGCCATCTTTATTAGAGTGCCTTCTTCATTAGATCCCTGGAATCCATAAAGAGCCGAGATTTTTTACCACCCTCTCAGAGTACTGTCTTGAGCACATCAGGCTTGATCAATTCCGCTTGCGCTTGATCCATACCAACGCCCTGCTAATTCGTCCAGTTGATCAATGACTTCCATTAGTTCTCTTCCGCGTGGTGATAAGCCATAAGTAACTTCTGGTGGAATTGTCGGCTTGTAGTCACGGTAGAGAATGCCTTCGGCTTCTAACATCCGCAGCCGTTCAGTTAACACTTTGGTGGAAATTCCACTGACCTCACGCTGCAATGCTCCAAAGCGAGTTGGACCCTTGTTATGCAACACCCAAATCAGGTAGAGCGTCCAAGGACCAGACAGCAAGCGCATGAGAACGCCAAAAGGACAATCTTGATGTTCATTGTAGGACATAGATAGTAATTCAAAACACTACTACTTACTTTAGAGAAACTACTTTTCAAAGTAAAGTAGCTACCTTTAGTATAAAGAAGAAATGACCAAAACCAAAGTTTTTACAAACTTTGTTGAATCAGTCAGTTGTTGTTTCAACTAGGTTTAGCAGCGGATTTTTTCTATGTCCCATATTCTACATTTGGATACCAGCGCCCGCGCTGAGCGTTCCATCTCACGTACGCTTGCGTATGAGTTTTTAACCGCCTGGAAAGATAAGCATCCTGATGACATTGTGACTTATCGCGATCTCGGACATCAAGCCATTCCTCATGTCACTGAAGCTTGGATTGCTGCTGCCTATTCGTCTCCGGCAGACTACACCCCCGAATTGCAAGCAGCAGTTCGCCTTTCGGACGAACTAATTGATGAACTGTTAGCAGCTGATCGTTATATAGTGGGACTGCCGATGTACAACTTCAGTGTACCTTCGGTTTTCAAAGCATATATTGACCAGGTTGTGCGCGTGGGTCGCACCTTTGCAGTGGATTCCAGCGGCTATACAGGGCTGGTCAAAGACAGAAAAATGCTAGTGATTACGGCTCAAAGCGGTAGCTACCGACCCGGAACGCCAATGGAAGCTTATAACTTTCATGAACCCTACCTGCGAGCCATCTTCGGACTGATTGGTGTCACCGACATCTCATTCATCTATGCTGATGGGCTGACAATGGGCGATGAGGCGCGGGAGAAATCGGTTGCCGCAGCACGAGTAGAAGTTCAAAGTATGACTGCTACCTGGTAGAGACGCTATAGGCGTTGCTGAATAAACAGTGTATGTGCTAAGAAACGTTGCGTTGAACTAACTTACAAGAATGCTCAGCCTTGCTGCTGAGAGACTGGAGATACATTATGAAATACGCCATCATCGGTTCCGGCAAGATCGGCTCTGCGCTCGCCCGTATTTTCGCTCGCAAGGGTATCGAAGTTGCCGTCGCGAACTCTCGTGGTCCCGAAACGCTTGCGTCCTTGACGAAGGAACTCGGCGCAACCATCCTTCCCAAGGACATCGAGACTGCTCTTCAAGCTGAGATCATCTTTCTCGCTGTCCCTTTCGCCGCTCACAAAGATGTTGCGGAGCGGTTGAAGCAGTGGAACGGCAATATCATTATCGATATGACAAATGCTTTCGGTGTTGCTCCGGATGAATTGGGAGATCTCCTCTCATCGGAGGTCATATCAAGAGCGTTTCCCGGTGCACGCTTGGTGAAGGCTTTCAACCATCTTCCTGCGGCACAGCTTGGAACGAATCCGTTCGTGGAGGGGCAGAGGCAGGCCGTGTTCGTGTCGAGCAATGACGCCGATGCCAGCGCGACCGTTGCGGCTGTAGCAAATCAGCTTGGCTTTGCTCCAGTCGAACTCGGAAGCCTGGATCAGGGCGGCGTACCCCTTCATGTTCAGGGCGGACATCGTGGCGGCCTTCTATTTCAGAATCTGGTCAAGCTCGGCTGATTGCAGCAGTCACTTGAACGGCAAGCTCGTTCGCAAGTCCAACGGAAGAGAGGAGATTAGTCATGAAAGTAGGCTTTATAGGTGCCGGTACCGTCACAAGTACGTTTGGCCGTCATTTGTTAACCGCTGGTCACAGCATAGTCGTATCAAATTCAAGAGGACCGGAGACGCTTGCTAATTTTGTTGCTGATCTGGGTCCAGGCGCGATTGCGGGGACGAAGCAACAGGCTGCCGAATGCGATGTCGTCATTCTTGCCACGAATTGGGTCCGTGTGGCCGATGCTCTAAAGGGAGTTGATTGGCGAGATCGCATCCTGCTCGATGCAACAAACGCACATGTGGATGCTGTGCCGGACATTAGTCTGGCTGGCGTGACCAGATCGCGTGCCGCATTGAAGGGGCGCACCTCTAGCGAGATGGTTGCTGAGATGGCAGTTGGCGCGCGGCTCGTTAAATCGATCAGCAACATGCCAATGGCCTGGATACAGGATTTCTCACCGAACAAACCCCGCACAGTAATCTTCACTTCCGGCGACGACCACGAAGCTAAACAGCTGGTGATGGAGTTGATCAACAGCACCGGCTTGGTCGCGGTTGATCTCGGTTCCCTAGCAACGGGTGGTGCAATGCATGAGGTCGGCGCTCCACTATCTGGCCTCGACCTCCACTTCGTCCGCCGACTTCGGTGAGAGCGCCTTTGACGCAACGGCAGTTGGAAGCGTAATAAATTTATGGTATTTATACTACATTGTAGTATGTTTTTTCCAGCTTGACGATGTTATATCATGTCCGGGAAATCACTTACGATTAAGCTCCGATGTTAATCCACCAATGAAAACCAGTTAATCCTTGAATTAAATCTTGCTGTTGAAGCAGAGTTTTGCATCTATGAAATAAAACTTCCTCCAAATCATTGAGGGTTTCAAACGATTGATTTACAATCGGTTCGTCTACCATTGTCCACAATCTAACTGAAGAGTTGTAATTCGGGTGAATCAGAGGGTAAAAATGTAAAGCTCGCCGGACAGAGTATCTGCCCGGCAGACTTTACGTTAAATGTAACCCTTCGGGAATTTCCAAATCATGGCTAATATGCCACCCGGCTCGGTCAACGGCTAGAATAATCTGTTTTTTAGCACCTAATTCAAATTCACGAGCAAAGTCTGCTAAAACCCGACTAAAAAGTTTGGTATTGACGTATGGCAGAATCCACGCCTTTTGTTTCTCCGCTTTTAGGATGTACAAATGTATACTTTCCATTTCTATTTAAATCTCCAGTTGACATTGGCAATTGGCGTTTCTCCCTCAGGTATATATATTCGTCGCAGAACTGGCTTGAGTCCTAAACGGTGTTCGTCTTCACCGGAGGCGGAGCGTCTCCGGCTCCGCACCAAAGTTGAATTTCAGCCTCTGGATGCTTGGTTTGGAGTTCCTCAACCTCTGTAGCTAGTTTTTTTTCCAGGCTGATTGCTCAAAAAAATCACTTTTAGTGTGACATGGGCGAGGTACTCGCAGTCTAAAAGTCATCTGCGGTAATATCTCCCATCCTCTTTGTCGGCTAACCTTTGTCTGTGTGACTTCACTCAACCAATCTGCCACTTTACGACCATTCCATAATCCTCCATCTGGAGCATTGTCTTGTAAAACCTGCCAGAGCCGTGCTTGCTCAACATCCTCAATTAGGGGCTTTGCTCTTTGATTTTGACTTCGGTGATCGCATAGCCCAGAAATGCCCAACTCGTTATACCTTTTTACCAATGCGTAAATCCATGTTCTCCTATAGCCCGTTATTTCCTCTACTTCAAGAGTTTTCTTGCCTTGCGCTACTAACGGGAGCAACGCGATTTTCTGAAGTTGGACTTTAAACGAGCGTTCACGCAGTGTGCCGCAGGTATCGCTAAAACATACATTTAAGTAAGAAGTTATTTTATTAACATAAAATTTACTGAAGAACATGACAATTAATCTTGATGAGCTATCTCAAAAAGATTGTTAACAGTTAATCACGTAAAAAATTGATGCAGTTGTACACAGCACAGTTGCCACCAACAGGACAACTGGTATTAGCCGGAGATCATACAGCTTGGCCTTGACCTGATGCGCGGACATTAAAAGACCCTACCTACGAACATCAAGCTCAACCCATGTCCGGTGTAAAACCAGTGACAGTGGGGCAAGGTTACAGCACAATAGCCTGGATTCGAGAAACCGAAGGAAGTTGGGCATTACCGTTATTGCATGAGCGCATCACAAGTTTTGACAATCCCATCACCAAGGCCGCTGCTCAACTGGAACTGCTGTGCCAAAATCTGCCAACTCGTCCCTTATCTTTATGGGATACCGAATACGCCTGTGCCAGCTTGATCACACAGACGGCAGACATTGCTGCGGATAAACTAATGCGATTGCGTTCCAACCGTGTGCTTTCTGGTGCGCCCCCACCTTATACAGGTTGTGGTCGTCCTCGTGTCTGGAGTGATAAGTTTAAGGTCAACGATTCGACAACATGGTGCACACCAGAGCAAGCTGTAGAAGTCAACGACCCAAAATTAGGGTAGTTGTGCTTACATCTGTGGTGTAATCTTCATTTTCAACAGTCTGCCAAGTTCAACATGGAATCAATTGGTTTAGATGTTGAGCTATTTTTGCTTGCTTTAGTCTAAACTCCAGTGACAAGGGAATGCTACAAAATGGCTTTTTGCGATCGCACGATGTTTTCAACCTCAACCTGCAAGCAGAACTGTTAGTACTCAGCGCCTGTAAAACCGGACTGGGAGAAGATATGTCGAGCAGATTTTTCTTCAGCTTTTCTTTATTCACTCAATGTTGCATTTTCTTAAACATCTGTTACATTGCTTTACATACAGTTACAACTGCTACAACACTTGAACTTTGGAGTTTTACTCATGTCAGGTTATAAGAATCCTGCGCCTATTGTTTCAGAAGATCCTAATGCTGTGCGTTTTGGCTTCACTCCTCAGAGTGAAAATTGGAACGGTCGTCTTGCAATGATTGGTTTTGTATCTGCTATTTTGATTGAAGCTTTTTCTGGTCAAGGCTTACTCCATTTCTGGGGCATCCTCTAAATTGATGTAGGCTTTTCCCCTTTACCTAACACTCATCTCATGTCTGGTGAATTATTGGTGATTCCTACGTAACCTCTCCCCCAGCCCCTCGCCTAGTAGGCTACTGTGTATACACAAGTCTGAAATAGCTGATTAACTGAGGTTTTAGCGTCAGTTTTACCCCACCCTAACCCTCCCCTTAGAAAGGGGAGGGAACAAGAAATCAATCTTGTCTCCCCCTTAATAAGGCAGGGCTGTTTCATTCCCTAAAAGGGGTAAAATAGCAAGGGTTGAGGGGAAAAAATTATGGGTGCGGCTCTGGTAGAACATTTGAAGCAAGTGGAAGATTTGAGAACGACTGATGGTCGAAGACATCCACTGTGGTTAGTATTAGTGTTTGTAATAATGGGCACGATGAATGGATATGTTGGATATCGTGGATGGGGAGATTTTGTTAAACGGCATCGTCGGATATTAATAGAAAAGTTTGGCATCCAAAAACATGGAGTACCCTCTTATTCGACGATCCGACGTGTAGTCATGGAAGTAAACTTCGATAAACTGGCGGAAAAATTTAATACCTGGGCACAAAATTATGTTGATTTAGAGGTATCAGAATGGTGTGCGACAGATGGTAAAAGTATTAAGGGTACGGTGAAACACTACGATTCATCGAGTCAAAATTTTGTCAGCATAGTATCAATCTTTGCTTGTAAAAGAGGACTTGTTGTCGGGATGGAGAAATTTGAAAATCAGCAAAAAAGTGAAATCCAAGTTGTACAAGATTTAATCACAGCCTTGGATCTACAAGGTGTTGTCTTCAGCTTTGATTCCTTACATTGCCAAAAAAAACTTGCAAAATAATTATAGAAAGTGGCAACGATTACGTTATTGCGGTTAAAGATAATCAGCCAAAACTACATAGCCATATTAAACGCATTGCTGCCCTAAGAAAACCGACAAGTCGTGTAGTAGAGACAGAAAAAACTAGAGATAGAGTTACAACACGTACTGTAGAAGTTTTTCATGATTTAAATGGAATTGACCCAGAATGGACTGGAATAAAATCTTTAATAAGGGTCGAAAGATTTGGAACCAGAAAGGGAAAAAAATATTATGAGATTGTCTGTTATACAGCAGATTGCAGGTAACTGAGGTACAGTGATATCAGTACATTAACGGGTG
>NZ_CALMFY010000084.1 GCF_937863485.1 uncultured Nostoc sp.
ATTTTAGCGATCGCACCTTTTTCACCCAACCTCACAAAATCGCGTTGCTCCCTCTCACCCACTTTACTTAAACCCGATCCCCGCGCATAAGACCAAATCATCACGACCAATCCATGCCGTTTTGCTACCTCGGCACAGGCTCGAATCTGCTGATACATCTCAAACCGATGGGCTGAACCTGGATAGATACTGAAACCGATCCCCACACATCCTAACCTCAGCGCATCCTCCACGCTGCCAGTGAGTGCTTGCGTTGGGTCTGACTCAGCTAGTAACACATCGCGATCATTGGCTTTCAGAATGAGAGGAATTTCACCTGCAAATTCTCGCGCTCCCGCTTCCAAAAATCTTAAGGTGCGGCATAGGCATTGCATCCTGCTGCGATCGCTAACTCAAAATGATAGCGAGGATCATAGGCTGGTGGATTGGGCGCAAAACTGCTAGCTGGCCCATGCTCAAAGCCTTGATCCACAGGCAGCATGACGACTTTGCCAGTTCCAGCTAGTTTGCCATGATTCAGCAACCGGGCTAAATTAGTCAACGTTCCGGGATTATCGCTGCCATACCAACTGAGAATTTCTTTTACTCGATGAGTCATTGTGTTTCTCCTAAAATTATTGTTTGGTAAAACTTCTTTCCTTTCCGCTTACGACATATCTATTGAGACGATCGCAAAAGGTTCAGCTGGATGAACCGAGCTTTCAACCTTCAGCTGTACCGCCTACCTTTTCCCGTCCAGCAGTACGCGGAATATCACCCCGTCCGGGAGCTAATGATTTAAAAATGGGATCGAGATACTGAACCACCATCTGAGAGCCACCAATCATCATGCAATAACCCCGCTCCAAACCCCACACTCCGCCACTGGTTCCCACATCTAGGTAGTGAATGCCCTTTTGCATCAGATCATTTGCCCGTCGAATATCGTCAATGTAGTAAGAGTTGCCCCCATCAATTAAGATATCGCCGGAATCCAGTTTTGCAGCCACTTCCTTCACCATCGGCTCGGTTGGTTCTCCGGCTGGCACCATCAACCAAATCGCACGAGGTTTATTGAGCTTCTGGACAAAATCATCCAAGCTGTAAGTGCTGATCGCCCCTTCTGATACAATGCGACCACCAAAGTTCAATCGGATTAAAATCGGGAGAATACGGTGACATATTGATAACACTGGCACCCAATGATATAATCAATGGTTCAGAAGTACTCTGAAGAAGACATAGTTTTTTTGGAAGAATGCCTCAAACAAGAACCACGTACATACAACAGTGTTCAGTTAGCTCAGAAATTAGAAAGCGAAGCTCCGAAGGGAGCCGCTTCGCTAACGCCAAATTAAACTGAGTCCCGACAGATTAAGACGGGTACTCAAGAAAAGGGGAGCCAGTGCGTTGGGCGGCTCTGCCGACTTGAAGCAACTGGCGTGGTCATTTGGAAACGAGTCAGAAAAAGTCATAAAAGAAAACAAGACTCTGTAATACGGGAAAAAAAGCAAGCAGACTGAGATATGCTGGAATTAGCTGCTGCTGCCCAAGAAATAGACTTAAAATATCTAGATAAATCAGGGTTTTGTCAGTGGAGTGAACCAGGTTACACCTATTACTTCAGAGGTGAGCAAAAACGCTTAGAACAGACCAAACGTCGTGGTCGTAGATTAAGCATTGGTTTGTCTCAAGAGCACTGGAAAATTCATTGCGTTCGCTTTGCCCCTAATTGTCCATCACAAAATCCAATTGAGGATATTTGGTTACAAGCTAAAACTTGGGTACGGCGTTTCTGTGCACGGACTATCTTATGTTCTTTAGGAGCGAGTGCAGTAATGTGTCTGTCTGCTCCTTTTTTCTTAAATACTGACCGAATAACAACCGGGATGCTACTTGGTGCTGGAACGGTGAGTGCTGGCTTATTTGGAGTATCTGCCCAAATCAGTGAAGGCAAACAGAAAGTATATCGCTCTTTGCAAGAAGCTGACCTCAAATCACTTAAGCAGCATTTACAAGGTAAGGCTGTTTATGATTACGTCACGACTGTGATCGCAGCTAAACGCCGAGTTGCGGATTATGTGAATCGCCTACCAATGCAAGAGCGCCCCCGGTGGATTGCTGAATATCAGTTGCAAGGTTTGGTTACACTCTCAGAACTACCAGCACAACAATCACCCTCACCGACTGGTATTCCCAATCCCGATATTGCTGACATTGATGAAGAATTTGTGCAGTCCGTGATTAATCCGGGTGCGATGAGAATTCTGCAAGCGATTACAGCAAATTATCCTGATTACATCAGAATTGATGGTGCTTGGATTGATGAACTGTGTGATGCTGCATCTAATCAAGATACAGCAGATTGCAGGTAACTGAGGTACAGTGATATCAGTACATTAACGGGT
>NZ_CALMFY010000085.1 GCF_937863485.1 uncultured Nostoc sp.
ACGCCGTTGTATTCTGTTGCAACAGTTGGTAAATCAGTAGAAGGCCGAGTTTCTTGAGTTGCCATTTGTTTCTCCAAAATTTAGTAGTTTTTTAGGTGTTTAATTTCTATCTAGTAGCCAATCAGATGTAAAACGTCACGCAGGACGCTATAACCGGCTAAGTCCCACAGTAAATAGGCAAGAAAGCCAATAGCTGCTAAGCGACCATTCCAAATTTCGGCTTGAGGAGTAAAGCCAAACAGAAAAGCATTACGATCTACGCCGTTGTATGATGCTGCAACAGATGGTAAATCAGTAGAAGGACGAGTTTCTTTAGTTGCCATTTGTTTCTCCAAAATTTAGTAGCTTTTCAGGTGTTTAATTTCTATCTAGTAGCCAATCAGATATAAAACGTCACGCAGGACGCTATAGGCGGCTAAATCCCAAAGTAAATAGGCAAGGAAGCCAATGATTCCTAAACGACAGTTCTAGATTTCGGCTTGAGTGTCCAGCCAAACAGAAAATAATTGCGATCGCAACCATTACCTGCTGTTGCAATTACTGACAAATCTCTGTCTGGAAGAACAAGTTGCCATCTCTATTATCCTTAACAATTCGTTTGTTAACTTTAATGTACCTTTTAATTACTAAACTGCTTTCTGCCTGTAGGCACAAACTACAGGCACATAATCAACAACATATTGTAGATAAATCCACCCTAAGAGGGTGATAAAAATCAAAATGTAAAGAAATGTAAAATTTTAGCAATTAAACTATAATTGCAGAAAAATCAATCGTTGTGATTAAGCAATTAAAATTAAAAAGTGGCAGCCAAAAATTAGCCAGCTTTTTAACTTCATATTGAACATTTTCACAGTTAGCTAATAAAATTTATATCTTTTGCTGGATATAATTTTCAGCCTTTGGAGAGATGCTTGAAACAGCTAAAGTCTACGATTCTGAGCTAAACAGAGTTAGGTATTGCAATAGATACAGACATAATCGATACTAAGAGTTGCTTCTCAAGAAAATCTTAATTCCCCAAATTTCAACTTAGTAGAAGGAAATACAATGTTCCAAAGTACGGAAATAATGGTGGGACTCTACAAACCACTATTGTGGTTAGCACAGGTTCCAGTAGAATCCTCAAACGTCACGCCAGCACAGGCATCGGTTCTCACTTCTGGGCCGCGCTTTTTTGTGGCTTTAATCTCCGGCGTGATTTTAGCCTTTGCTTTCCAATTAGTTCTAACTAATCTCTCCCTTGCAGCCGGTATTTCCTACCTGGGGCACTCATCTGACTCGGATTCCGATTCTGGGGAAGTCGGAAGTTTGGGCGGCAGCATTCGCAAAATCGGCACCGCAGTGGGGATTTGGACATTAGTCACTGTGACGATCGCCTTATTAATCGCTTCTTTTCTGGCGGTGAAATTGAGCTTAGTAATCTTAGACCCAGCATTAGGAGCGATTCTCGGCTTGGTAATTTGGGGTGCTTACTTTTTGATCCTGGTTTGGGTAAGTTCCACCACCGTAGGTTCCTTAATTGGCTCAGTCGTCAATACGGCAACTTCTGGTTTTCAGGCGATAATGGGGACTGCTACTGCCGCACTAGGCGCAAAAGCTGTCAATAACCAAGTTGTAGCGACGGCTGAAGCTGCGGCTAGCGCTATCCGTCGGGAACTAGGAAGCGCCATCGACCCTACAAGTATCCGGGAAAACGTTGAAGATTACTTAGACAAGCTGCGTCCCCCAGAGCTAGATTTGTCGAAAATTCGGAGCGACTTTGAAAATTTACTCAACGATCCGCAATTAAAAGCGCTCGCTGGGACTCCAGACATTCGCAACATCAACCGCGATAAGTTTATCGAGTTAGTCAGCAGTCGCACCGACCTTTCCAAAAAAGACGTTAGCCGCATTGCTGATACGTTGTATAAAGTTTGGCAGCAAGTGGTAAGTCAGCAATCACCTACTCCAGACGGTCTGGCTGAGTTAATGGATTATCTCAAATCAGTTCCAGCAGGACAAAGCAAGACAGATGAACTTAACGCCAAACTGGATCGGTTAGTAGCAGAAAAGGGTGATTCCAAACAAGCTGACCAAAAGGCGGCTCCAGGGCTAATTCAAAGTACACTCCAGCAAGGACTATCTGCCTTAAGCGCCACTGTGTTGGGACGGTCAGATTTGCCTGATTTGGATGTGGAGAAAATCTTGCGTAGCCTCACCACTGCTAAAGATAAAGTCACTCAACAAGCAGATAAGCTAGGGTTGCCAACACCTTCAGAACCCTATAGCCCAATTCGGGCTGATGTCGAAAATTACCTGCACAACACTTATGCTTGGCAACTAAGTCAGGAAAAAATTGCCCAAGAATTTCGTGATGTCATCTACGATCCAGCAGCTGACCCAGGAATAGTCCGCAGGGAATTAGAACGACTATCCCGCAACGATTTTGCCAACATCCTGCAACAACGGGGACTACTTACCCAAGCCCAAATTCAGCGGATTGCAAATCAGCTAGAAGCTGTCCGCCAAGAGGTGCTAATAACAGTGAGAGCTGTCGAAGAAAGAGACATAGTTCAAGACTTGCAACGCGCAGTGGAAAGTTATCTGCTCGTTACCCCGAAAGCAGATTTGACAGCCGAAGGCATTGAGCAGAATTTTAAACCACTGTTGCAAGATCCAGAGGCAGATTATGAAACCCTGACATTGCGACTGGCGCTGGTTACACGTCAGGAAATTCGGGAGATATTGCTGCAACGTAATGATGTCCAGCTATATGAAGTAGACAGCATTCTGGATGAGTTTGAAAAACAACGCGATCGCGTCTTGGTAGAATCCAAAGGATTAGCAGAACAGGCACAATATCAAGCAGAAACCCTGTGGCTGAATGTAGAATCATATCTGCGTAATACAGGAAAATCAGAACTCAATCCTGATGCCATCCGCGCGGAGTTCAAAAAGCTACTGGAAGATCCTCAAGCTGGAATTACCTCAATTCGGGCCCGCTTGTCTCGCTTTGACCGCGATACCTTGGTGCAATTGTTGAGTCAGCGGCAAGATTTGAGTGAAGATCAAGTTAATCAAGCCATCAATGCTGCTGAGGAGTCTTGGCATAGTATTCGCCACACACCGCAAGCTGTTGTGGAAAAAGCTAAAGAGCAATACGACTCTGTTACTACCACGATCGCAGATTATCTGCGGAATACTGGTAAACAAGAACTCAACCCTGAAGGTATTGGGCGAGATTTGACCAGATTGTTTGAAAATCCCAAGGAGGGAGCTGTCGCACTGCGCCGTCGGTTGTCGCAGGTAGACCGAGATACATTAGTGAAGTTGCTCAGTCAACGCCAAGATTTAAGTGAAGAACAAGTCAATGAAATCATTGATTCTACACAAAATTCGATTCGCAACTTTGTGCGTGCGCCTCGTCGCCTAGCTACCCGCACACAGCAAAGAATGGAAACATTCAAAGGTAATCTGGAAGACTATCTACGGCAAACTGGCAAAGAAGAACTTAACCCAGAGGGTATCAAGCGCGACTTGCAACTATTGTTGCACGATCCACGAGTTGGGGTGGAAACTTTTAGCGATCGCCTTTCCCATTTTGACCGTTCTACGATCATCGCCCTGCTGAAAATTCGGGAAGATGTTTCCGATGAGGAAGCGGCACGGATTGCAGACAACATTGTGTCTGTAAGGGATCAATTTGTAGAACAAGTGCGGAACATCCAACGAGGCATTCAAGATGCAATTGATGGGGTTTTCGGCCGTATCCGTAACTATCTTAACTCTCTGGATCGCCCGGAACTTAACTATGATAATATCAAGCGCGATGTTCGCACATTTTTTGACGATCCCCAGGCGGGATTTGATGCCCTGCGCGATCGCCTATCTTCTTTCGACCGTGATACCCTAGTGGCAATTATGAGTTCTCGTGACGACATCTCCGAGGAAGATGCCAACGGCATTATCGACCAAATTGAACGGGCCCGTAACACAGTATTGCAACGTGCAGAACGCATACAGCAAGAAGCGCAACGCCGCCTAGAACAGGTGAAGCTTCAAGCGCAGCGGCAAGCAGAAGAAACCCGCAAAGCCGCAGCTACAGCCGCTTGGTGGCTATTTGCCACCGCATCCGTTTCCGCCGTTTTCTCTGCATTAGGAGGAGCGATCGCTGCAAAGCCGTAGTTTAACAAGTTTTCTCCGCTAAATTTTCAGCCTCCCCTATGGGAGGCTTTTTTTATATTTTGCAGACTTACACGCCATGCTCTTTAAACCATGCCAAAAGACGTTTCCAACCTTCCTTAGCTTCTTTCTCGCGGTAGGAGGGGCGATAATCGGCAAAAAAAGCATGGGGTGCATCGGGGTAGACGATAATTTCAGATTTGCTACTGCTGGACTTCAGGCGATCGCGCATCTGCTCTACTGTATCTAAAGAAATACCCGTATCCTTACCACCATAGAGTCCGAGAATAGGGACTGTCAGTTTTGATGCAATATCAATGGGATACTTCGGCTGAAGTTCGGTAGCATCACCCACCAGTCGCCCATACCACGCCACACCTGCCTTCAGCTTCGGATTGTGTGCTGCATACAACCAGGTAATGCGACCGCCCCAGCAGAAGCCTGTAATCGCCAATTTATTGGCATTACCTTTAGCTGATTTCACAGCCCAATTTACCGTGGCATCGAGATCCGATAACACCTGGGCATCTGGCACTTTTGCTACAATTGGGCGAATTTCGTCTGTGCTGCTTAATTTCGAGACATCCCCCTGACGGATGAATAATTCAGGTGCGATCGCCAAATACCCCAACTGAGCAAAGCGACGAGTGATATCCTGAATATGCTCGTGGACTCCAAAGATTTCCTGGATCACCAGGACAATGGGGAAATTTTCACCAGTGGCAGGTTCTGCTCTATAGGCAGGAATTTCCCCATCTTTAACAGGAATTTTCACCGCACCAGCTACCAACCCGTTAGCATCAGTGGTGATGACTTCGGCAGAAATGGGTTGCACAGCCAAGGCAAAACCCGTCGCCACGCTGGCTGTTGTAATAAATTTGCGGCGTGTTATTTCTTTCATCAGAATTGGCGAAAACTTTATTGTTGGTTATCCGTACAGTACTATAATGTAAATACTACGGTTTAGCAATCAGTTTACCGTAATATTGACTTTGTTCGCTACCTCATCGTTTTGTGTAGTTCATTTTATTGCTTTGCCTGTATACAAATAGCGATCGCCTTATTTTTACCGATTTATCCAATCTTCTCCACCGGGTAGCTGAGTTAAAGTTTCAGCCACAATAGTAGGTAACTGCTTAGGTGAATAGGAATAAGTTAGCACCAGAAACTTCAAAGCAGTCTGAATTAGCTGGTTTCTATCCACCATTTCAGCCAGATGAAACTGACTATATTTCCCACTCATCACTTCCTCACTAGCATCAGCGATCGCATCTTCAATAACTTCCTCTTCTATCAAATTTTCCCATTCATCTAAATTAATATAGTAAGATGTTTTATTATCTTTGATATTCAGTTTTTTAATTTCTCTGATGGAATTACGAATAGGATTTGCCCATGAACTAATTAATCGTTGTTCTAGTTGGTTCTTAATCAAATGAATCAGCAGAATCCTTAAATAAGCTTGGATATTCCGCAGAATAGCTTGTTTACTCATGCCTTCTAATTCATCTACAATTGCCAAGGCATCTGCGTAACGTCCTTCCTGAATACAAGTTCTGAGGTCTATTAATTCCTGTGTCATTTTTATTAACCTCAAAATTTCATCATGCTAATTTAAATATAACAATTACCCCTGTTTCATTGATCAGGTAGATATCTTAACCATTAATAAACTCACAACTTGCACTAGTAGGTCACGGCGGAAATAAACCTACCATCTCAAATGGGTAAAAAGCCCGGAATACAATTCTTTTGACTTTTGACTTCCGCCTTGCGGTACTAGTCCCCAAAACCGCCTCAAAATTCATTTTGAGGCTTATAGCTCAAGTTTTCTAGAGAAGATTGGGTAAAGGTTGTAGTCAACTTGAGTAGACTTGCGCTATAAGAGAAGAAATTTATTTATTGACGGAATATGGGGCAGGTGCAAGATATAACTAAAGCGTATCCTTCACTTCTTCGCCTGTATCACTTGCAAACTACCACCAGAATATAAAGTGGGTTCACCCACTTCAAACCCTGTCTCTGCCAATAATCTAGCCAAATCAGTTTTTAACAATTCCCAAGCTGTCTCCGTTTCAAATAACAGCAAAAACACTGACACACCGGGCCAAAATATCGGATTCGTAGGAGCATGAAAATCCACCAGCGTAAACACCCCTCCTGGTTTCAGCACCCGATAAACTTCACTAATAATTTTTCGCAATTGCTGAGGCTGCATCTCGTGTAATGCAACGCTGGTATGCACCACATCAAAGAGATTATCTGCAAATGGCATCTTTTCGGCAAAAGCTTCGATATAGGAAGCTAATGGTACATTTTGCCGCGCCCGTTGCAAAGACTTGGGTGAGGCGTCCAATCCTTTTACATTTTGTGAAAATTTTACCAAAAATTGCGTCGTTTGACCACTGCCGCAACATAAATCTAAGACGTGAGTTTCTGAGTGAATTGTTAAGCCTTGCAAAGCAAGTTGCCGAAAACGGGCTTCACCACCTACACTTAAGGCTGCTAAACGAGAGATACTATCATATAGCCACTGATAGCGGTAACTCCAATCCCTTAAAATTGTTGCCATTGCATATTTCCTTGCTATTAAGCTTTATTATTTAATAAAGATATATATTGTTAACATTAGTAAAAAACCTGAAAAGATTGGGGGAAAGTAACTGCTATGGGTCGTGTAGGCGTCTTATTACTCAATCTCGGTGGCCCTGATAAGCTAGAGGATGTCGGTCCGTTTTTATACAACCTATTTTCCGATCCGGAAATTATTCGCCTACCATTTCGCTGGTTGCAAAAGCCCCTAGCCTGGTTTATTGCCTCGCGGCGACTCAAAACCTCTCAAGAAAATTATAAGCAAATCGGTGGTGGTTCCCCACTGCGGCGAATTACAGAAGCGCAAGGGGAAGCTTTAAAAGAACAGTTGGGTTATTTGGGGCAAGAAGCCAATATCTACGTGGGAATGCGTTATTGGCATCCCTATACAGAAGAGGCGATCGCACAGCTTACCCAAGATAATATAGAAAACCTGGTAATCTTACCACTATATCCGCAGTTTTCTATCAGCACCAGTGGTTCTAGCTTCCGGCTTTTAGAAAAGCTTTGGCAAGAAGACCCAAAGCTTCAACACATTGATTATACCGTCATTCCTTCCTGGTACAAACAACCAGGCTACCTCCAAGCAATGGCGGAACTTATAGCCCAAGAACTCGATCAGTTTCCTAATCCAGACGACGTTCATATATTCTTCAGTGCTCACGGTGTTCCTAAAAGCTACGTTGAGGAGGCTGGCGACCCTTACCAGCAGGAAATTGAGGAATGTAGTGCCCTGATGATGCAGACCCTCAATCGGCCCAATGTCCACACCTTAGCTTACCAAAGTCGCGTCGGCCCAGTAGAATGGCTCCAACCCTATACTGAAGATGCCCTCAAAGAACTAGGTGCACAAGGTGTGAAGGATTTGGTTGTCGTGCCGATCAGTTTTGTCTCAGAACACATCGAGACACTGCAAGAAATTGATATTGAGTATCGGGAAGTAGCAGAAGAATCAGGAATTCATAACTTCCGTCGTGTTCCTGCTCCCAATACCCATCCAGTGTTTATTAATGCACTTGCAGACCTGGTGATTGATGCGCTGAAAAACCCCAGTTTCAAGCTTTCGCAAGCTGCCCAAATGAAAAAAAGGGTGAAAATGTACCCTCAAGAGCGTTGGGAATGGGGTCTGACTACTAGCGCTGAAGTCTGGAATGGTCGGATTGCTATGCTGGGCTTCATTGCCTTAATTATCGAGCTGATTACCGGTCACGGCTTCTTGCATATGATTGGACTTTTGCAGTAAATGAAACGAGTTAGGAGTTAACGCGATGTGCAATTTAATATTTTGACCTCACTTCCATTCCTCTCTCCTAAAAGGAGGAGCCACTGCGCTTTTGCGCTCTGCCGACTTGTTCGCTCTTAGCGTTCCCGCTCTTTAGCACGTGGCGTCAGAGGCTTTGAATTTTCCCCCTTCCCTCATAGGAAAGGGGGCTGGGGGTTAGGTTTGAGTAAAAGTTGCACACGGGCGGAGTTAGGAGTTAAGAGTTTTAAGTTTTTCTCCCTAACTTTTCATTCCTAACTTCTGACTTTGAACTCCTAACTTTTCTGCCAATACCAGTCATACCACTGCTTCGCGCTACGAACTGCAAACCAGAGCAATATTAAAGCAATTAATCCTCCTTGCGAGGGAGCACCAAAGGCAAAAACTACTAGAGCAACACACAAGGTATCTTGAAGAAAGACTGCCCACAAGGGTAAGCCACGTAACCGATAGAACCAACCAACTTGAACTAGCTGGAGTACTAAAGCTAACAAACCCCCAATTAGGGCAATCAGCCAGTTTGGCGTTGCTGTTGCAGAAGCTACTCCTAATCCCATAATTGCTCCCACGAGGGGAGACATGAATAACTCAACCAGTTGTAGCAATCTTTGCCCCCATAGCTTTTTTGAGGCTAATAATTCAATTAAAGACCAACAGCTGAGGCAGCCTAATAAGATTGGTGGAGAAATGTGAGATAAAATTGGAAATTGTGACCATAAGTTACTACCCTGCAACAGTCCCATAATCAGCAGAGGTGTACCTATTCTCATTCCTGCTGCCGCAGAGGCAGAAAGTGTGGCTAGGATTTCAATCATTAGGGCACTCAAAGTGCTAGGTGAGTAAGTATTTGTTGTTTATACTACCCACTGCTAGTAATAATTCCAGCACTGAACTAAAATTTGTAGGACTTACGCAATACGGTAGTGCTCAAGATGTAATGATGGAGAAGTAGAGTTTCTTGGTGTTCTCCTTCCCATGCTGTAGCACTACCAAGTTGTAGACTTTATCAAATTAAAATTCGCTGTATTCCATGCAAAAGCTCCATTTACGAGTATCAAAGACTCATCAGCAAGTCTAATTAATCGCTTTGTAACCCGCGTATTGCTCTGCATAAGCCAAATGCTATGCGGGTAAAGTCTCATGTAGATGAGCCAAGGCTGTGTGTATTTTGTAGGACTTACGCAATAACTCTCTGAAACCTTATTCCTTCGTGTCCTTTGCGTACTTTGCGGTTCGTTTTTTCATGATTTTGCGTAAGTCCTGTTTTGCCTGCTTTGAGGCGACTGGCGTGCGGTTTTTTACCATCAATTTTAAGTAAATAGGAGTTAAACCTCATATATGTTGAGAACCGTAGTTTTTGCCCTCACCCTAAATCCCTCTCCCAAGTAGGGAGAGGGACTTATTTTTGGCTCCGCTTCTGGCAATATTGGGAGAAGGGGCTGGGGGATGAGGGTTTTTTCTTTTCATACCGAAAGAACTACAGTTTTCAAGGTGGACGCAGTTTATACCAATTCGTAATCCCCTATGAACCCATGCCAATTACCAATTAAAGCTAAATACCCAACCTTTGGTAAACCTCTTCTAAATGCAGGAGATGCTGTTGGGGGTCAAAACTCACCTCAATTTCTGCTGGGGACAACTTTTGAGTAACACGAGAGTCTTTGCTAATTAAGTCGTGAAAATTGCCTTCTGGCTTATTCCAAGCAGCATGAGCGTTTTCTTGAACGATCGCATAAGCCTCTTCACGGCTGCTTCCCTTGTCTATTAAGGCAAGTAGCACTTTTTGGCTGAACACAACGCCACCATAGGAGTTGAGATTCCGTTCCATGTTCTCAGGATAGACCAATAGGTTTTTTACCAAGTCGGTTATTTCTATCAACATAAAATGCGTCAAAGTACAAGCATCTGGCAAAATTACCCGTTCTACAGAACTGTGGGAAATATCCCTTTCATGCCAGAGAGCCACGTTTTCCAAGGCTGCACCTGCATGACTTCTGACGAGTCGTGCCATTCCCGTTAGCCGTTCCGAACGGATGGGATTACGCTTGTGTGGCATCGCTGAGGAACCTTTTTGACCTTTGGCGAAGAATTCTTCAACTTCCAGAACGTCTGTTTTTTGCAGATTGCGAATTTCTACAGCAAAACGTTCGATGGATGCCGCTACCAAAGCTAATTGTTGCACATAGTCAGCGTGGCGATCGCGGGAAATAACTTGCGTTGAGGCCGTATCAGGTTTGAGTCCGAGTTTTTGGCAAGCGATCGCTTCTACACGCGGTTCAACGTTAGCATAGGTTCCTACCGCACCAGAAATCTTACCCACAGCAATAGTTTGGTGAAGAATTCTCAAGCGTTCTTGGTGTCGCAACACCTCTGCTAACCAGCCAGCTAGCTTGAAACCAAAAGTAATCGGTTCAGCGTGGATACCATGCGATCGACCAGCCATCACTGTATGACGATGTTCTTGGGCTTTTTGGCGAATTACCTGAATCAAATCTTCCAGACGTTGCAATAATATATCTAGGCTGGCAACTAATTGCAATGCTAAAGCTGTATCTAAAACATCCGAACTGGTTAAACCCAGGTGAATGTAACGTCCGGCATCCCCAACATATTCGTTGACATTTGTCAAGAAAGCGATGACATCGTGGCGGACTACAGCCTCAATTTCCAACACCCGCTTCGGGTCAAAATCTGCCTTGGCCTTAATTTCCTCAACCGCCTGAGATGGAATGTAACCCAGTTCGGCTTGAGCTTCACAAACAGCAATTTCGACTTGCAGCCAAGTTTTTAGCTTATAGGTTTCACTCCACAGATTAGCCATTTCGGGCAAAGTATAGCGCTCAATCACGGTTCGGCACAGAATACAACCGTCATATTTTACAGTCTAATTAATGTACATCACTTTTTAGTGCTGCTTTTTGCTCAGGGACAGAACGAGTTTTTGAATCAAAGGTGATGATACTAATCCTACCGTCAGCCTCTATATATGCAAACTTCACATCTGCTAAAAATTCCACACCTTGCTGACGTAACTTGCTCATCAACTCATCGTCTGTAATTAACTCTCGTTGCAAATGACGCTGAATCATCCGACCATTTTTCACCAGTAGCAGCGGTGGCTGATTCATAAAACGTTGGAACTGGGGTATTTTGTAGCCTAACCAATTCAGCAAATAGCTTCAAAAAATCACAGTTCCTACCAGAATAGCACCCTCGGTAATCGATGTATAATTACTCGCCATAGCGTTTTAGGCAGCTTCAGCAAATAGCACAACTACTAGTAAATCACTTATTCCTAATGTTCCTAGTTGTCGACTAGGAAGAAAACGTAGCACTGAAAATAGCGCTAAATATACCAGCGAACCACGGATAATCAACTCCAAGACGCTAATGCTAGGAACAAAGATTGACTGCCAATTGATAAAAAACTATTTTTCTATTAGCACTGATTTTCTTCCTTTCTCAATAGATTTCTGGAAAAAATCCAGTATCAGGTTATTTATCTGTGGTCTTATTTCATAAACCTGACTTTTATTAAAGGTTAAATCCTTCAATATTTATCAGATTTACAAATATAAAATACCAGTATTTCGACATTAAAATCGCTAATTTTTTCTTTTATTTTTTAAGCGTTTGGGCTTTTTAAAAGATTGGAAGAAGCGATTAATCAAGTTAGAAGATGGCTTTTTATTAGTCGACGATCGCCCCGTTGGATTTGTGCCATTATCTTTGGTGTTATCAGACAGAGGTATGGCATCCTTTGTTGGGGTTATGCCACTTCCGTACCTTTTGGCATAAACTTGGGTAAACTCTGCACCGAAGAAAAGAATCTGTGCGGCATAGTTAACCCAAGCTAAAAGCACTACCAGTGAACCAGCTGCACCGTAGGTTGAACCAAAACTGCCATTACCTAGATATTGTCCTAATAAAAACCTACCAATAGAGAACAAAAATGAGGTAATAACAGATCCAATAAAAACATCATTCCAAGTAATTTTAACATCTGGCAGAACTTTGAAAATTAACCCAAATAGTGCTGTAGTGATCGAAAAAGATAAAACAAAGTTAACTATTCGCCAGAGGAAATCAATACCGGGTAGGATGTTGCCAAAGTATGCTACTACTGCTGCTAACCCCGTACTAATTACCAGAGAAACTAAAAGTAAAAAGCCAATCCCGATCACCATTGCAAAGGACAAAAAGCGTAGGCGAATCATGTTATTTACGCCGCGTCCGGGTTTCGCTTTCACTTCCCAAATCGTGTTGAGGGAATCTTGCAACTCGGTAAATAAACCAGTAGCACCCACTAGCAGAACTACAACACTAATAATGGAAGCCATCGCTCCTGTTTGTGGTTTGTTAGCATTCTGAATGGCTGTTTGGATAAACTGTGCCCCATCTTTACCGACTAAACCTTGAATTTGTCCAACGATTTGACCCCTTGCTGCATCTTCTCCAAATACTACCCCTGCGATCGCAATTACAATAATTAACAACGGTGCGATGGAAAAAATGGTGTAATAAGCTAACGCTGCCGCTAACCGTGAAGCTTTATCCTCACTCCATTCTTTGAATGTCTCTTGTAATAACTTCCAAATCGCCTGTAAATTCATCCAATCAGTCTCCTTAAGGAATGTCGCTTACTTCCTGATATATTTGATACTTATTTCTTAAGTAACGACATCCACCCAAGGGAGTTTGTGCAGCGTCCTGGAGGAGGAATTTAGTAGAGTCGATAATTTCCTTGACGGCAATATCTATAAATAATTTGCTTTTTGGTGACAATAGGTAGTGCGATCGCTTTAGTATATAAAATGCAGTGAAAGCAATCGCATAATTGCTTAATTGATTAGTCATTAGTAAGAGCGCTTTTGAAGTGCATACCCCGCCTCTTGTAGCGCGGAAAAACTTTCTTATATCAGACTAATTCAAACCACGTTCAAGAGTGAGCGTGGTATCTCAAGGACTAATGACCAAGGACTAAGCGCAAAGTTCTGAGCAGAGGAAACCTCTGCTCAGACTTTGTAAGAATTACTAATGACTCCACGCAACGGTTTGATTCCCCTAATATCGTTTCGCTAAAATTCGGGATTTCTTCATCGGTTAGCTATCTATTGCATCGGACTGAAAATTTATACTTACTCATATAACGGTTCCGATTGAATAACCGATTCTCCTGCCTCTTCTAAATTACGTAGGGTGTTTAATGATAGAAAACCAAACCCGACTTTAGAGGCAATATCTAGTAGCGTATAACCCATTGTTTCCCCACCTTGACCAAGAGCGTTAAACCCTTCTGGACTAAGAATCCACACAATTGGATAGAGTGTCCACAGTACCAGATGCACAGTCACCAGCTTACGGAATGCTTGCTTGGATCTGGGATGTTTGCGTTCTGCCTCAATCCGGTAGGGCTTCACTAATAAATAGAAAACCGCGACGTAAGCACCACAACTCACAATATACCAGATGTAGCTGATCGGCTTAGGTGTGACTGTGGCAAGGAAGCCAGTGGCAAGCATATAGGCGTTTGCTCCTAATAAGCTACTTGTAATCAGCAGGCTCGTTCTTCCCAAGAAAGTCAGATCCAACAACAACAGCGGCGTTGAGCAAAACCAAGTGACAAATCGCACCCAATAAGTTGGACGATCATTGATGATGTTAACTCCTTGACCGAATGCCATTGCTAAGTACAGCCCACTGGCAATCAAGCAAATGAAAAAATTAAGTGTATACAGTATTTTCCAGCGTTCATTTTTACCATTGTGTGCGCCTACTCCGAAAAAAGCACAACCTAGTGCCATACTGATGACACCAATCCACAGCCAAGTTTGAACCATAAGTATTTTCCAGCTTTTTGATAACTATTAATAACAAATGGTTAAGTATAACTTTCACTAGTTAACCTTATTTGTTTTTGCTTGCCTATAAACTATTATTTATACTTCTTATTATGCCAGTTTTAATAATAAACAAAATGTTTCTTAATGGGGATTTTAGATTAATAAAAAATCTGTAAAAATCTGATTTAAGTACAATCAAAAATTCAACTTTAGTAGTTTGCACTTTAGTACACCACAAGCAGTCTTCTCTCTAGGGTAAGACTCATATAGAATATGAACTGAAAATTTGGTATTGCTGAATCTAAGTATGAAATTCAAAAATTCTATAGGACTCATAAGGGAGACGCTCTTGCTAGCTAGCTTCTCCGTAGGAGTACAAGTCGGGAAACCCGCTGTTAGCACCTGGCTCAACTTTTCGCTGCGTCTGGAGAGTGAGGCTAATTCATACTTTGATTCAGCAATGCCGAAAATTTTTACTGCATCCTATCTATCGTGCGATATTGAATCGCTTCCGCTACATGATTGGTTTTTAGCTCATCGTCTCCCGCTAAATCTGCAATAGTCCGTCCTACTTTGAGAATGCGATCGCTTGCTCTTGCCGATAAACCTAATTTTCTAATTGCTACTTCTAATAAACTGCGGCTAGCATCATCTAGCTTGCACCATTTCTGAAGATGACGACTTTGCATGTGGGCATTGCAACGCAGATTTGGTTCTTCTTGGAAGCGGGTAATTGCGCGATCGCTTGCTTGTTGAACCCGTTCCCGTACTGATGTTGATGCTTCTCCCGTAAGTTGTTGGGTAATTTCTTCTGGTTTTAAGCGATTCACTGCAACTTGTAAATCAATTCGATCCATCAACGGTCCAGAAAGTTTTGCCCAATATTGCTCGCGCTGGCGGGGAGAACAAGTACATTGTTGGATGGTATCGCCATAATAACCGCATGGACAGGGATTAGTACTCGCTACCAAAGTAAACTGCGCGGGAAACGTTACCGATAGTTTGGTGCGGGAAATCGTGACATAGCCATCTTCCAAAGGTTGACGCAGAAATTCTAAAACATCACGTTTAAACTCCGTAAGTTCATCAAGAAAAAGTACACCTCTGTGAGATAATGAGATTTCCCCAGGACGAGGGAAGCTCCCACCACCCACAAGAGAAGGCCCGGATGCTGAGTGGTGGGGGCTGCGAAAAGGGCGATCGCGTACCAACGAACCGCGATTTTTCAATAAACCAGCCACCGAATGGATGCGAGTCACTTCTAAAGATTCGGCAAAACTCAGGGGTGGCAAAATTCCTGGTAAGCGCCTTGCTAACATAGTTTTCCCACTACCAGGCGGGCCGACAAAGATTAAATTATGCCCGCCAGCAGCAGCAATTTCTAAAGCACGACGCGCATGAGCCTGTCCTTTCACATCATGCAAATCTGCGCCAGGGTAGGATACTGTTGCTATCTCCGTTGTGCCATCTATCTGCACAGGTTTGTAACGCCCCGGATTATTTAAAAAATCCACCACATCAGACAGATGTTTGCAGCCGTAAACAGCCAAATCTTGAACCACTGCGGCTTCTTGGGCATTATCAGCAGGGATAACTAAACCTGCAATTCCCATTTTTTGGGCAGCTGCTGCGATCGGTAAGACACCAGCCACCGGACGCAAACTGCCATCTAGAGAGACTTCGCCCAAGAATAGATAATCCCCCAACAAATCAGCGCTAACTTGCTCAGAAGCCGCCAAAATTCCCACACTAATAGGCAAATCGAAACAGGGGCCTTCTTTCCGTAAATCAGCCGGAGTTAAATTGATTACAATTTTTCGCATGGGAAAGGCGAAACCTGCATTCTTCAACGTTGCTTTGACTCTTTCTCTTGATTCTTGAATCGCTGAATCTGGCAGTCCCAAGACAACAATTCCCGGTAATCCCCCTGACACATCGACTTCCACCCCTACTTTGACGGCATCGATGCCCACAATTGATGCACTCCAGACTCTGGCAAGCATTTATTATATAACAGTAAACCTTTCAAATCTCTAGCAGATGAGTTGCTAGATTGGCATTAGTGAAACTACAGAGACGATTTTCCGATCAAAATAGTTAACATAGCACTTTCTGGCTATTTTCTTGTTAATAAAACATCTTGAAAAGAACCAGCCTAACTAACTGCAACAACAGCACCGTCATTTACTAACTTCCCATCTTCCATGTAGACGATGCGATCGGCAATATCTAGAATCCGATTGTCATGAGTAACTAAGAGAATAGTACAATCCTGTTCTTTAGCTAGTGTTTGCATCAAGTTGACTACATCTCGTCCCGATTTACTGTCAAGGGCGGCGGTGGGTTCATCCGCTAAGACAATTTTAGGACGACCAACTAGAGCACGAGCGATCGCAACTCTTTGTTTTTGTCCCCCAGATAAATCATCAGGATAATAATTGAGGCGCTCTCCTAATCCTACCTCCTCTAACATTAGGGCTGACCGGATTTTCATTTCTGCCGGCGAAATATTATTATGCACTTCCAAGCCCATTCTGACGTTCTGGAGTGCTGTCAGGCTACCGTGCAAATTGTGAGCTTGGAAAATATAACCGTTATTGCGTCGCGCTTGGGTAAGTTGTGTTTTTTTAGCGCCACACAGTTCTTGTTCCAATATCTGCAAACTGCCAGATTGGGCAGAACGCAAGCCGCCGACTAAGGTGAGAAGTGTAGTTTTACCGGAACCAGAAGGGCCAGTCATGATAATAATTTCGCCGGCGTTAATATCCAGGTTGATATCAAAGAGAACTTGCTTGCGAAGTTGACCATGACCAAAATAGTGGTCAAGATTTTTAACAGAGATTACAGGAGGCATAGCAATTTTAGATTTTAGATTTTAAATTTTAGATTTGGAATTATTAATTATCCCTATGCCCCATGCCCATTTTTAAAACATATCTGCGGGGTCGGCGGACTGTAATTTACGAGTAGCGATCGCACCTGAAATTAAACACATAATCATAGTCAGCACTAACACTGTCAAGGCTCGTGCTAAGGTCATATATACAGGTAAATTCGTAGCATTACGAGTCAGATGGTAGAGTCCTAAAGGCACAATTGCTCCTGGGATAAAGCCCAGTACTGCCAGAATTACTGCCTCTTCAAACACCACACTTAGTAGGTAAAGATTGTTATAACCCATTGCTTTGAAGGTGGCATATTCCTTGATATGGGCATTTACATCAGTAGAAAGAACTTGATAGACGATAATTACCCCTACCAAAAACCCCATTGTTACACCTAGACTGAAAATAAACCCGATGGCAGTGTTTTTTTGCCAATAGTCTCTCTCAAAGGCGATAAATTCATCGTGGGTAAAAACTTTGACATCTTTACCCAGGTAAGATTTCAAGGTGTTTGCCACTTGCTTTGGGTCATAGCCTGGTTGTAGCTGAATCAAACCTAAACTTACACTGCTTGCCTGTTGTCTGGGAAATAATCGCAAAAAGTTTTGATCGCTGGTAATCAAGCTACCATCTGCGATAAAAGAAGCTCCAACCTTAAATAAGCCATTAATAGTAATTGTGCGTCGTTCTATTTCGGTTGTAACGGGTTTACCCTGTTCAATTTGGGCGATTACCTCTGTATAGTCTCCTCTAGAAGCACTATCGAACAAGACGCTATCTGGTAACTTAATCACGTCCAAGTTGCGGTTAACTTCTGGTAAGTCAAAAAGTTGCTTGTCAGGATTGAACCCTATAACTAGTACCGCTGTTTCCTGGTGCGTTTGGGGATTTTTCCAATCGATAAAGTTGAGATACATTGCTTCGGTTGACTTCACCCCCGGCATATCCATTGCCTGGTACAGTCGCCGCCGAGGAAATGTAGACATATTTGCCAGGTTACGAGCTTGGGGACTAACTAACATGATGTCTCCCTGCATACTGGCATGTAGCCTGGTGTTACTGTCAAACAGGGCATTCTGAAACCCTAGCTGCATGAACATGAGAACATCGGCAAAGGCAATGCCTGACAATGCCACCAAAAAACGCCCTTTTTCATGACTCAATTGCAGCCATCCTAAAGGCGTCCGCCGCCGCAGTTGCTGGATAAATCCAATCACAGTTCAATCACCGCCTTGACTTGCAGATTAGTTAAGCTAGTAGCTTCTTGGCTGGATAGTCGATTTAGTTGCACATGGACTTCCACTACTCTGGCATCAATATTGCTAGAGGGGTCAGCATTAATGACATTCTGCCGCTTTATCTGCATACCAATCCAATCTACCCTTCCCAATAATTCATGAGGTAGGGAATCGCTACTGATCCGCACTCGTTGCCCCGGACGCACTTTCTTGATATCAGTTTGGTAAACTTCTGCTACTGTATACATTTGGTCGGTTTGACCTAAATCCACAATTCCTTCATTACCAACAGTTTCTCCTGATCGCGTATTAATCTCCAAAATTCGACCAGGTTTAGGAGCCAGAACGTATGCCTGTGCGAGTTCTGCTTTAATTTTCTCAGCGGTGGCTTGAGCGCTGTCTATTTCTGCTTGTGCGGTTGCTACATCTGTTGGACGCACTTCAGCAGTTTGGTTCAGGGTAGCTTTTGCCTCATTAATTTGCTGTTGCAGGGTGGCTGAAGTTTTGTTCTGGTTGGCTTTTGCCTCATTAATTTGCTGTTCTAGAGTGGCGATAGTTGTTCTCTGGGTAGCTTGGCTTTCCAGCAACTGCTGAGTGGAAGTTTCTGCACTCAAGCGTCTCCTGTCAACTTCCTGATTGGAAATTGCTCCTTGTTGGTATAAAGTCTCGTAGCGTTGGGCGTCAGCTTGGGCATTACCTTTCTCGGCTGTTAAGCGAGCCACTGTTGCTTTTAACTGCTGTTTTTGACCCTCTAGTTCCGCTTCTAGGCGATTAATTGTGGCTTGCTGAGTTTTGATATCTCCCTCTAGTTCAGCTTGTATACGGCTCACAGAGGCTTGCCGCGCCCCAATTTCTCCCTGTTTTGCTCCCGCTCTTACTTGGGCAAGACGGAATTTGGCTACTTGGACTTGTTTTTCTGCTTCACGCAAACTTCCTTGTAAGCGATCGCGACTGTCCATAACCGCAATTACCTGCCCAAATCTCACCCTATCCCCTTCTTTAACCAAGACTTGTTCAACGCGATTCCCTTCATTGGAGGTAGGTGCAGAAAGTTTTATTACCTCTCCTTTCGGTTCCAACCGCCCCAGTGCTGTTACTGTTTTTACCACTAACTTTGGTGATACTGATGTCTCTTGCGGCTTCTTAGCTGTATTCTGAAACTTTTGTATCGTATAAACACTTAACATTCCTAGCAAAAAAGATGTCAGCATTGCTAACAAAACAGGCAATCTGAAGATATTTTGGGAAGACCGCGATTCATTTAGCTTTAAGTTTCGCTCCATAGCACCCATCTTAACTAGTGGACAATAAAACTAAACCGTATAGTTTTACTATACTAAACTAAATGGAGTAGTTTAGTCAATATCGCGTAGCTAAAGTTGTTACTAATTTGTCCTACATACCAAATTTATATAAACAATGCATATAATTAGCCTGCAAAGGCAGGCTTGCTAAGTCTAGTCCAAAGCTTCTAGGCTATGGGCATAATATGTAGGCTCACAGAGAATTGGTATAAGCCAATGAAAGGATGAAGCCTAAGGAAAAAAAGACTTATTTTAGAGCAATTCTCTTATTGAGATTGATTGCAAAGGCGAGAGGATTTTGAATTTTAATTTGAATTCTTTTTAAGATGGTTCCACAGCACAGGATGATTAAAAAATGACCCACATAAAAATCAACGAAGTTGAGCGGGAGGGTTCAAGCGATAAAGTCGAAAAAATTTTACAAGGGGCGATGCAAGAGTTTTTGGCACATGGCTATGCTGGTGCAAGCATGGATCGGGTAGCGGTAGGAGCAGGCGTTTCTAAAGCGACAGTTTACAGCCACTTTCACGATAAAGAAGGACTTTTTAAAGTATTAATGGAGCAACTAGCACGAAAGCGGTTTGAGTCAGTTTTTGGCACACAACCTCTTGAGGGAGAACCTCATATCGTCCTGCGGGAGTTGTTAACAAAAGCCTTGACACAGATGCTCAATGATAAGGAATTTCAGGGATTTCAGCGAGTGCTGATTGGGGAGTCTGCTCGTTTTCCGGAGTTATCTCAGGTTTTCCTCAGTTGTATCGCTAAACCTGGGAGCGAGATTATCAGTCAATACCTGGCTTCTCGCCAGGAACTCAATATTCCTGATCCAGAGGCAATGGTATGGATTTTAATGGGGTCAATAGTGCATTTAGTGATTGCTCAGGAGATTATGCATGGCAAAGATATTATTCCGATGGAAAGCGATCGCTTGATTGATGCCTTGACACACTTAATCACTAAATGCGCCGATTGAATTAGCTATCCTCCGGCGCTTATTCGGTCGGAAGGTCAAATTCACCTTGAGTAACAGTTGACTGTTTTGTTCATAAAAGCTACAGTATTGCCTCCGGTTTTTTTCGTTCCTTACCATTGAGCCTAGAATCCCACGGCTTTACGTGAAAACCAGCTAACACCGTGTTTTCATAGCCGTGGGAGTGTTAATTAGAGGCAGGAGGCAGGGGAGAAAGAAGACTGCCCACAAGGGGGCGGGGCAGAACAGCGCTCAAATATCAGAAGATTCCGCCCCTAATGGTGGCGGCTCGTACCGAAAATCCTTTTTCTCCCTTGCCTCTTGTTGTCAAAGGCTAGCTACAAATACATCCTCCAGCCATTGCAAGATTAACTAGGCAGGAATCACTTGAACAATTAATGAGCGTTTATCCAGCGACTGGATTTTACCTACTTGACTGAGATCATTTGCAATTCTGTCTAGCAGTTCTCCAGCTTGGTCACGATATTGATGTTCTCGGCCTCGTAAACGAATGGCAAACTTCACTGAATCGCCTTTACTCAACCACTCAACTGCTTTCTGAATGCGTAAATTGTAATCAGCCACACCCACGTTTAGACCGAACCGAACTTCTTTTACCGTGGGTCTAGCACTCTGGCTTTGACGTTTTTTCTTTTGATATTGAAGCTTGCCATAGTTAAGAATCTTGGCGATTGGAGCCTCTTTGCCTTGAGAGACTACAACCAAGTCAAGCTCTAAGCTCTCGGCTAACTGTAGCGCCTCATTGGTGTCGATCAGACCACGATTGTTATTCTCATGGTCAATCAAGAAGACATGAGGTGACTTGATTTGCGAATTAATCAGTTGCTTTTGGATTGCGATAATGAATTTCTCCCAATTGTTTAACACATTATTTTGCAAGTAATGCTAATTTAACACACCACTGAGTTAGAGCAACTTTAAGGACACAATGGACTGTAATCTGTTAGAATGCACAGCTGCGGCACTCGCTCTCAGTCTTTGCGCTACTGCCCATCCAGCCTTTCAATGATTTTTTATCCGTCCGCCTAAGACTGACGCCGCCATTGGCGACAGGCCGATGTTATTTTTGGAGTTTTATGTCTTTTTCTACTCTCGGCTTGTCCAATGAAATTATCCGTGCCGTTACTGAACGAGGGTACACCGAACCCACGCCAATTCAGATCCAGGCGATTCCTGCCGTCTTGTCGGGTAGCGATTTGCTAGCTGGGGCCCAAACTGGCACTGGAAAGACCGCTAGTTTTACCCTGCCGCTTCTACATCGGTTGTCGTCTGACAAGAGCATCAAAGGTACATCTAATGGCTACCGGCCGATCCGGGCGCTGATTCTCACCCCAACTCGTGAACTCGCCGCACAGGTGGAAGAAAGCGTACGCGAGTACGGCAAATACTTGCAGCTAAACTCGATGGTGATGTTCGGCGGAGTCGGTATTAATCTGCAAAAACAGCGTTTGAAGAACCGAGTGGATATTCTAGTCGCTACTCCAGGGCGACTGCTAGACCACGTACAGCAGGGCACGCTGAACCTGTCGCAGATTGAGGTTTTGGTGCTAGATGAAGCAGATCGGATGCTGGATATGGGCTTTATTCATGATATCCGCCGCATCCTCTCACTCCTGCCCAAACAGCGACAAAATTTGTTATTCTTCGCTACTTTCTCCGACAAAATCAAGACACTGGCCGCCGGACTGCTCAATCATCCAACGATGATTGAGGTCGCACGCCGCAACGTTACTGCCGAAACGATCGCCCAGAAAGTTTACCAGGTAGACCGTGACAAGAAACGCCAATTACTTGCTCACCTGATTCGGCGAGATAATTGGTATCAAGTGTTAGTGTTCACTCGCACTAAGTATGGCGCTGACCGTTTGGTTAAGCAGCTGGCTGAAGACCGCATTCAAGCCTTGGCAATCCACGGTAACAAGAGCCAGCCGGTGCGTACCAATGCTCTGGCAAAGTTCAAGAATGGCAGCTTACAGGTATTGGTGGCGACGGACATTGCTGCTAGGGGTCTTGATATCAGCGAACTGCCCCATGTAGTCAACTTCGATCTGCCCAATGTACCGGAAGATTATGTTCATCGGATTGGGCGCACTGGTCGCGCTGGCGCGTCAGGTGAAGCCGTATCGCTGGTGTGCGTTGATGAATACCCTCTATTGGCAGATATTGAAAAACTGATCGAGCAGCGCTTGCCGAAGGAAGTGGTCGCTGGCTTTGGCCCCAACTCTGATACCAAGCCTGAACCAATCCCAAATGGACGCCAACACAGACCGAAACCCCAAGGTGACAAGCGTCCGGCCCGTACTGCTAAACCGTCACCACAGACATCGGTTAAACGTAAGGTAGCGCCACCTGCTACGAATGGCGATAAGTCTGGTGCTCGTTCGTCTGCATCGCGCCGTTCTGCTAAACGCGATCGCTAATTTTCTTTAGCTGTTCAACTGGAAAACCTCGCTTCCATTCCTCTCTCCTAAGAGGAGAGAGGCTTTGAATTTCCCCCCATTGCCTTGTAGGGAAGGGGACTAGGGGGTTAGGTTTCGCTCTCTTCTTTTCCACATAACGTCAAAAGTCATTTCTAATGCAATACGCTTGGGTTAAGGCTAAAATCCTTTGTGAAAGTCAATTTTTTTAATTTAACCACAGAGGCGCAGAGAAGCCAGTGCGCCCTTGCGGTTCCCCGACTTGTACCCCTACGGGGAAGCTACGCGCAGCGTCTCCCTTAGGAGAAGCAACTGGCGCGACACAGAGAGAAGAAAAATGCTTAACTCAATTGTATTGATTTCTAATCAAAAGTTAGGTTGGGCGTGAGTACAAGGCTACAACAACTCTGTGATGGAAAATAATCGTTGTCGGTCTATTTTTTGAAGCTTGATTTTTTCGGCGTAGAAAGCCTGATAATAAGATTGATACCGCTCTGGTTCAGCTTCTGGATCAGTTTGTTGCCATAGTTCCAAAAAGTGACGGTAGCGTTTTTCAAGCATTACCAGATCCATACAAGCGATCGCAGCTTGAACCACTTGGGGAGTCCGAAGTATTTCTTTCTGGTTTTTTTCATTTACATGAAACAAATGGGAAATTAACCCCATCTCGCTGCCAAATTCTAAGAACTGGTTTTGCAGGCGGGAAATTAAATCTGGTGGAAACGAAAAATTTTTCGTCTCTCCATCACCAGATGAAATTTCTAAAATCTGTTGCCATAAAAATCGGTGGTGGGAAAGACTAAATTGCAAATCTCGTTCTTCTAGTTCGTCACTAATCGCTTGACGCTGTTCAGGACAATGCAAGTAAATCCGCAGTAATAAGGCTTCTGCGTGTTCTAAAAGACTGCGTTCACTAGGAAGTGGGGAGTGGGATTTGCTACCTCCCCATGCTTTCTTCGCTGATACAGGCTTAGTGTATGTAGCCGCAGGGGGAGCAATTTGAGTTAGCAGATTTTCGACTCGTAGAGGTATAAGTCTGGTTTCTCCCAAGCTGAGTATTTCTGCACAGTAAGAAACATAATAGTTACGTGTATCGCTATTAGCTATATTTTTAAGTAATTTGACTAGTTGCTGAGTTACTTGCTGAAAATCAGTAGCCTGTCTCAAGTCGCGGTCTTGAATAATTTGCTGAATCTGCCAGTCTAGCCAAAGTGGCGCATTTTTTAGCAATTCTCCATAATCTTCTGAAGTATGGCTATACAAGTATTCATCAGCATCTTTGCCATCGGGTAGATTGAGAATCTTTAGCTGAACTTCACCTTTGTATGCTAGTTCGGCAATTTCACCGATCGCCCGTTCGGCGGCATTAGTTCCAGCTTTATCAGCATCAAAGTTGAGTACTAATTGTTTTGATTCGGTGTAGCGTAATACTAACCGCACTTGTTCTAAACTTAAGGCAGTACCGAGAGAGGCGACGGCGTTATTAATACCAGCGGCGTGGAGAGCGATCGCATCAAAATATCCCTCTACCACCACCGCTTGATCCTGTTGGGAAATCCCAGCTTTGGCTTGATCGAGGGCAAATAATGTTTTACCTTTACTAAAAAGTTCCGTTTCTGGTGAATTCAGATATTTAGGTTGCTCATCCGTCAGGGTTCTACCACCAAAGGCAATGACGCGCCCTTGGACATCACGAATGGGAATCATCAAGCGATCGCGAAATACATCATAATAACCGCCCCCGGAAGTGCGTGGCTTTATCAATCCCGCTTTTTCCAGTATCTGCGCGGGCAAACGTTTATCTTCTACTAGATAGCGATAGAGAGTTTCCCAACCTGCCGGAGCATAACCTAAACCAAATTGCTGTATTGTTTCTTCTTTAAGTTGACGGTTAGATTGTAAATATTGAATTGCCTTTTGCCCTTGTGATTGTCTAAGGGCGTGTTGATAAAACTGTGCAGACGTTGCCAGAACTTCATACAACTGCTCACGCAAAGAAAGCTGACGCTGTAATTCTTGGCGTTGTTCGGGTAAGAGTGTTTGCACAGGTACTTGGTAACGCCGTGCTAAATCCAGCACCACGTCAGCAAAAGAACGCTTTTCCAACTCCATGACAAACTTAATGGCATTTCCCCCAGCTTGACAGCCGAAGCAATAGTACATTTGCTTGGTCTGGCTGACCGTGAAACTGGGAGATTTCTCATCATGAAAGGGGCACAAACCGACAAAATCTTTTCCACGTTTGCGTAAAACTACGTACTCCGAGACGACATCTACAATATCAGCCCGGAGTTTAACTTCCTCAATTGTGTCTGGGTGCAAGCGGGGAATTTGCATTCTAGTCTATTTATGAAGTCATGGGTTGGTAATTAACACTGCGGTACATTTCCCAACTGATAGCTATTATATTCTTGTTGTTAGACCAAAAATAATGTATAGAATTGTTTACACTTAATTGGATCAGAGGAAATACTGAAAATGGGACGTATTTTTATATCAGCGGCTCATGGAGGCAAAGAAGCTAGAGGAATCGATCCAGGTGCGATCGCAGGTGGTACAACTGAAGCTAAAGAAATGATTCTGCTCCGGGATTTGATTGTCACGGAACTAAGAGCGCGGAATTTGGAAATTTTAGCAGTCCCTGATGACTTGAGTGCCGCCCAAACTATCACCTGGATCAATTCCCGTGGTCGCCGGGGTGATATCGCCCTAGAAATTGAATCTGATGCGGCTAACAGCCCTTCTGTGCGTGGAGCTAGCGTCTTCTACATTGTTAATAATAGCGATCGCAGAAGCAATGCTGAACAGTTGCTAGTGGGGTTATTGCGCCGTGTACCCCAATTACCGAATCGGGGAGTCAAGCCAGATACAGATAGTGGATTGGGTCGTTTAACATTCTGTCGCCAGACAACGCTTCCAGCTTTGGTGATGCAAGTGGGGTTTCTCAGCAATCCAGAGGATCGGGCTTTGTTGCAAACTCGCCGCCGCGATTTTGCTTTGGGAATTGCCGATGGACTAGTAACTTGGAGTCGTGTGATTGACCCCACTCCTGGAACTCCGGCGGAACCAAATTATCCAGCAATTAATATCAATATTAATGGTCAAAATTACTCAGAGCAAGGAGTTTTAGTTAATGGTAATGCTTACATTCCCATTGATTTAGTAGACCTTCTGCGGATTGACCTTTCAAAAGCAGCTAATGTCAATCGGATTACCTATCACAAAGTAGTTTATGTCAAAGCGGTCGAACTGCGAGATTTTAATGTTGCAGTCAGTTGGGATGTTGCAACTCGTACTGTCAGCTTGCGCTCAAATTTGGTGGTTTGCCCTGGTCAATTTTCGCGGGTGATGTCGAACGGTAATACTTCCGAAGTCCAGTTACAATTATTTCTTAGAAACAATAATGAAAATGCTTTGGTAAAGTTTCCTGACATCCCAAAACTTTATCGGGAAGAAGCAGGTATAGAGGGAGTAAACTATGATATTGCCTTTTGCCAAATGTGTGTAGAAACTGGATTTTTACGGTTTGGTGGTGATATTAAACCTGAGCAAAATAACTTTGCCGGCTTAGGTGCGATCGGTGGTGGTTCGGAGGCTGCATCTTTTGCAAGTGCCAGAATTGGGGTGAGGGCACACATCCAACATTTGAAAGCTTATGCTAGTTTAGAACCTTTGGTACAAGAAGTAGTAGATCCACGGTTTCGCTTTGTCACACGCGGGATTGCGCCATTAATTGATCAGCTAGCAGGACGGTGGTCAGCAGATTTAGATTATGGTACAAAAATTTCAGCAATGCTCAAACGATTATATGAGTCAGCAGGACTTCTTTGAGTATTGAGTAACTTGTTATAGCAATTTTTAGGGTGTTAGCTTTCACCTCTGGTTTAGCATATTCTGAGGATGCAGCACAGATTGCTTATGCAATTTACCAAAGTTTAAGTAAGTTAGTGAAAAAAATTCTAATGTTAATAAATAATTTATGGCTTACTTTGCGCGATCGCGCTATACAAAATACCTAAAATTTTCTTAATATCCTTAATATAATATTCACTCAAATCAATGGAAACTACATTACCTTCAAGTTTGAGAAATTGCCAGATAGTACCGATAGTAACAGCACCATATATAACTTTGATTTTATTTCCACCTCTCTCGTTAAATAACTGAGCAGCTACCATTTCGGCAATACATTGCGCTAAACCAGACCTCAAATTCTCATTTTTACTTTCTACTAAGACAATCACCGGACTACGTACAAGCAACTGCTCCGAAGAAAGACTCAAAATAAAATCACAAAAACCATTTAGTCCACGTTGGCTATCAACAGTAAAATCAACTCCAGAAAACAAACTTATTTGATAATTAAATTTTCGTCTAATTTCTAATAAGATTGGACTAATTATCATTTCACTCCGAGCTTTCTCTGTACTTATCGCTACCGCTAAATCAACATTTTCCTTAAGAAGAATAGATAATAAATCACTACATTCTTGCTCCTGTACACTTGCAAATAATCCAGATGACTCGTGGATAACTAAACCAAAAGAATCAATAATTTCAATAAGTTTAAAATCACTATAAGCCATGAAACTTACTCCTTTATCTTATGACTGAATCATATATAGCAGTCCTAAGTCATTTGTAAAAATAAATTAACCGCAGAGGCGCAGAGAAGCCAGTGCGCCCTTCTCCCTTGGCGCTAGCCTCTCCCTTTGGGAGAAGCTAGCGCCAAGGGCGATGCGGTTCCCCGACTTGTTCGCTTTTAGCGTTCCCGCTTTCTTAGCAACTGGCGCGGCGCAGAGAGAGGAATCGGAGATTTTCACGACTCATTTAGGATTGCTATATTATTCATATGACAAAGTTTAGATCATCCAGTGTGAAGCGTTTAGCCTGAGCAATACTCATAAATCTTCCTCCCAAGGGAAATAGCGTAGACGCGTAGCGGTTTGTCGTTAGACATCGCTCTTATATTCTAAATGTGCCAGAAATTGGTATGCTAAAGGCCGAGACTCGCTATGAAAGCAAACAATGCCTGCGCCTACTATCAATCCCACGATCACTGCCTTTCCCTTGAGTGCCGTAGTTGGTCAAGAAGCAATTAAATTAGCCTTGTTGTTAGCAGCCGTTGATCCTGGTTTGGGGGGAGTAGCGATCGCAGGTCGTCGCGGTACGGCAAAATCTGTGATGGCTCGTGCTATCCACGCTCTACTACCGCCCATTGAAGTTGTCAAAGGTTCAATCAGCAACTGTGACCCCAATCACCCAGAAGAATGGGATGATCAACTATTGGCAGAGTTCGCAGGCAAAGACATTCAAGATGTTCCCGTCGAAATTATCCCAGCGCCTTTTTTGCAAATTCCTCTAGGTATCACAGAAGACCGACTATTAGGTTCAGTGGATGTTGAAAAGTCGGTAAAACAAGGTGATACTATTTTTCAGCCTGGGTTACTCGCTACAGCAAACCGAGGTGTCTTGTACGTAGACGAAATTAATTTATTAGATGACCAAATATCAAATCAGCTGTTAACAGTATTATCTGAGGGACGCAACCAGATTGAACGCGAGGGAATTAGTTTTCAGCATCCGTGTAAATCCCTGTTTATTACTACCTACAACCCAGAAGAAGGCGGATTACGGGAGCATTTGCTAGATAGAATTGCGATCGCCCTCTCTGCTGATGGTGTACTTGGCCTAGATCAAAGAGTAGCAGCAGTTGAGGTTGCGATCGCCTATTCTAAATCTCCCCAAGATTTTCTTCAGCAGTACAACGAAGATTTAGACTCCCTCAAAACCCAAATCATCTTGGCACGGGAATGGTTGAAAGAAGTAACCATCACCCATGAACAAATTGCCTACTTAGTGGATGAGTCTATTCGCGGAGGAGTTCAGGGACATCGCGCCGAGTTATTCGCCACGCGGGTAGCCAAAGCTGCTGCGGCTTTGGAGGGACGGACAACAGTTAATGCCGAAGATTTGCGCCGTGCTGTAGAACTGGTGATTGTACCACGAGCCACAATTGTGCAGACACCGCCACCTGAGCAACCACCACCACCTCCACCCCCACCACAAAATCAAGAAGAACCCCCAGACGAATCAGAAGAGGAAGAACAAGAAGAACAAGAACAAGAAGAAAATCAAGAGCAAGAACCCCCTAGTATCCCGGAAGAATTCATTTTTGATCCGGAAGGGGTAATCCTTGATGACAGCGTGCTGTATTTTACTCAAATGGCGAAGCGACAAGGTAAATCTGGTAGTCGCAGTGTCATCTTTTCCGATGACAGGGGACGCTATATTAAGCCAATGTTGCCCAAGGGGAAAGCACGACGCATTGCAGTAGATGCTACCCTGAGAGCTGCGGCTCCTTATCAAAAAGCACGAAGAGAAAGACACCCAGATAGAAAAGTTATTGTCGAACAGGCTGATATTCGCTCGAAACGCCTGGTACGCAAAGCAGGGGCGTTGGTAGTGTTTGTGGTAGATGCTTCTGGCTCAATGGCCCTGAACCGAATGCAATCGGCTAAAGGTGCGGTGATGCAACTGTTAACAGAAGCTTATCAAAACCGTGACCAAATAGCATTGATTCCCTTCCGGGGAGAACAGGCGGAGGTGTTATTACCTCCAACACGTTCCATTGCTTTGGCGCGTAACCGCTTAGAAAGGTTGCCCTGTGGTGGGGGTTCACCCTTAGCGCATGGTTTAACCCAAGCTGTGCGCGTCGGCTTAAATGCCCAGATGAGTGGAGATATTGGGCAAGTTGTGCTTGTAGCGATCACTGATGGGCGGGGTAATATTCCCTTAGCGCGTTCTTTAGGTGAACAACTAGAACCAGGAGAAAAGCCGGATATCAAAGGGGAATTATTAGAAATTGCTGCCAGAATCCGTGCTTTGGGGATGCAACTATTAGTAATTGATACGGAAAGTAAATTTGTGTCCACTGGCTTTGCTAAGGAATTATCCCAAACAGCAGGTGGTAAATATTATCATTTGCCAAAAGCGACAGATCAAGCTATTGCTGCCATGACCAAAGGTGCGATCGCTGATTTAAAATCTCGATAATTAGTTATTAGTCATTTGTCAGCTGCTTTTTTACTAACCACTGACCATTGACTAATGAAATCAAGATCCAGTGGGCATTACCTGTGGTTGCAAATAGCAAATCAAATCCTGAATTCCCTTTTGCAGATACCGCGTTACCGTCATTGGACTGGTGCCAATATTCTTAGCAGCATCCTTGCGAGAAAGTTCCTTCAAAAATACCATTTCAACTGCCATGCGGGGCTTTTCTTCTAACATATTTATTGCACCTTGGAGTTGTTGCCGTTCTTCTTCTTCTTGCAGGAGAACATGAGAACGAGGACAAGGAAGTGCCTCACCCAAGGTTATTTGGCAATCAATATAATTAACTGCGGTCGCATCTAAACTTAAAGGCATACGGTTTTGAGCAGCTAACTTGGTTTCTTGCCATTCTTGCAGAGATACCCGAAGTTGGCTGGCAATTTCAGCATCCTTAGGCGCACGACCCAAAGACATTGACAAGTCCTTACGAATCTTTTGCCCTTCATTGTATAGTTCTTGCCAACGACGGGGAATTTTTAATAAAGTACTGCGATCGCGCAAAAAGTGCAGCATCTCACCGCGAATATACGGCACAGCAAAGGAACTAAAAGCATATCCTTGGCTAGGGTCGAAGCGCTCAATTGCCCTAATCAAACCAAAATAACCGATTTGTTCTAAATCTTCATAAGGTTCATTACATTGATGGCTGAATTTATGAGCCATCTTCCGCACTAAGCCAGTATGTAACTGTACAAGTTGATTACGAAGTTTAATAGAAGGATTCTGGTGGTACAAGTGTAATAATTCTATACCATCAGTTCGTAAAGAGGACTCACTTGTTGCCATATACATTCCTTTGTTATGACTCCTATTCTTGAGAAAAGGGAGCTGCGTATATTTTCTTCTAAGCTGTTATTATTTTGCTTAGTTAGGGCAGAATAAGCCATCGTCGTTTCACTGAACTTGTGAAGGGTCGTACTCCAGAATTCAGTATTTGTACGCATGATTTTTTTAACCTCTCTGTTGCAGGTTATTTTTGTTTTTTACATAACTCTTGAATGACACATAATCTTTAGCTTTTGCAACAAAAACTAGCTATTTCTGCTGAATAATGCATAACTGACCTAATAGCCATCTGTCGTACTGAGAGCAACGTAAATCAGTAGTGAATTAATCGCAAAAGAGACTGGGAAATTTTATCTCTTAGTACGCACCGTCATTAATAAAGGTTGAAAATCCAAATTGAAAGTCGGGTTGATGAACAAAACCTAAGCTACAAAAAACAGAATTCCGACTCATTTTTATGGGGATTTGTACTTAGTTGGGTCTTGAGGGACATTTCCATTCAATATTGGTACGATGGAAACTTTGGAAACTTAGTGGAAACATAGAAACAGGTGATTGACATGCCAGTTTGGGGGGTGTCAGACTTCTGCTAAACAGGAGGGTGAACAATGAAAATCACTAAACACCGACAAAAAATTCTGGATACACTTCAGCAATGGTTCAGCATTCATAAACAGGGGCCAACCCTAGAAGAGTTGTGTCAAGAACTCGGAATGCAACCACGTCAGAAAGCGACAGTTCAGCGCTGGCTACAAACTATGCGTGGTATTGATGTGGAATGGGATAACCATAGCGCCCGCAGTCTTCACCTCCTCACATCTGAGCCAGAAGCACTCTCTCTAGATATATCTGTGACGGACACTCTGCGGTATCTGGCTACTGGCGTGGTGCAGTGGGAAAAACTGGAGCTAGAAAAGCGAAGTCAAGTACCAGAAGCCCTTCACATTGGTATGTCCCGTATGTACTTAACTTCTTTACTGCGGGGAGAACAAGCCCCAGAGAACCTGCAACTTCTGTAGAAGCTTTGCTCAAAGGATATCGCTTTCCAGTTGAACAACTACAAAGCGATCGCAACTGGCAACTTATACAAAATGCTCGTTTCTATTTGATTAAGCGTAAAGGCAGACAATGGCTGCGAGTTCTTCAGGAATACATCAACTTACCTGAAATTATCAGAATCTACAGCCTTGAAGAGGCAAGGAATGTTCCTCAAATTATTCCATCCAGTACCTACCCAACTCGTTTACAGAATATATATGTCCCAACTTTATTAAAAACACCACAGCACAAACCACGAAAAGTTAACTTAGCAACTGAAGGACGGTGGTATGCCAAGATTTCCCAAAAAGGTAATTCTCCAATTGAGGTTCCTATTGACATTCCCAAGGAAGTTGCTAACATAGCACCTTCGCCTGTAGTATCCCTTCATCGCACACGGACTAAGCAGAATTCACCGTGTAGTGTCACCCGTGAAGAATTAATAGTAGCTGCCCAAGAAATGGACGATAAATTGTCCCAGTTTGGGCAACAAGAAAATTATCGTAACCGCTTGGAAAACATTCTCTTCCAACTCTACGATCCTGAATCCAATAATTTCCATCAAGGTAATCAGCTGAATGTTGAAAGGTTGCTCCATATTGTTGGACTTTTGAATGTGGGCAAGTCTACCCTCTTGGAAATTCTGATTTACCTCTTGGCTAAACAAGGATATCGCTGTGGGTTGATGGTGAATGATGTAGCTACATCTGTGCGCCTGGCTTCTTTGTTTTGCCACAAGTTAGAAATTCCTGCTGCACCAGTGCTGGGTAGTAAGCGCCAAGAACAATTGACAAAAGTCTACGAACCAATTCTCAAAAGTGAGGGTCAGGAAGTTACTAAGGGAGGGATGCATCCAGCTTGGCGTTGGTTTATTCCAGTCTGCCCACTTTTAGCTTTAGTGCAATCAGAAGATAAGTGGGAATTTGGCAATGAACCGTGTCACAAGCTTTATGAAAAAGTTCCTGTAGTTGAAAATGATAATTCTGATGATGAAGACTTGCAAGAAAGCGATTATAAACAATACACTTGTCCCTTTTATTACAAATGTCCACGTCACCATTTAGAACACGATATTGCTACAGCCTTAGTCTGGATTTTCACTCCTGCTAGTTTCATTCATACTCGTGTACCCCGCCAAGGGTTTGAACAAGACTTGACTTTTGCTGAAGCTGTTTATCGAGAATGTAAATTTTTATTTGTTGACGAAACCGATCGCGTGCAGATTCAGTTTGATGAAGAGTTTGCCCCTGATGAAGTCTTAGTTGATGCTTCTAGAAACTCTTTTTTAAATAAACTCGGACTTAATTTGGCGACAATTTACAATTCTGATCGCGGTGATATGGCAGGCGATCGCTTTGTTGCATGGACAAGCGCACATTACCACACCCAAAATGCTACTAACCGCATCTATCATTTACTCCTCACCCATTCTAAACTGGTTGCGTGGTTGGGGCCTCTTCCGTTTACAGGTCGTTCTCTATTTGCTCGGATTATCCGTGACCTCGTTGATCCCCCCAACATTACTGTTTCAGCGAAACCAAAGCTAACTCGCCAACAAATCATGGAAGAACGGCGTAAACGCATCATTGAAGCAGATCATGGCAGAAGCACAAAATGCCCGCAAAATGCTGAACTGGCTACAAAACCAAAATCTACTAACTAATGACCCACTACAAACGCTGAGACAGCATCTTTCACAAGAACAAATCAATCGTCTGTGGGTTGTGCGTTTACGAGTTGCAGATAATGGTGAAGTACCATTTGCTATTGTTAAAGATTCTCCTGGGAGTCGAACCAGTGGTGTTTACCGATGGCAGGGTGTGTGTGATGATGGAGAGCGATCGCTCTACCTAAGCGTTAGGAAAGCGTTGTACACCGAACGAGGCACAACAATTTTACAAAAGAAACTGTCTCGCCTTGATGATGGCAGCAGGCAAGCTGGAAGAGCCAAAATTTTAGAAATTGCCCTGATTTATCACCCAGAAATTAAGAACGACAAGCTAGCCCACTTTGTTCATTCTCTCAGGAGTCGCTGGCCTTATTTTGCAAATGACGTTATTCTACCATTGCCTTTTCCCTTTGCAATCAAGGCTAAAGAGTATGCTGTCAGTACTAAAGATCCTGTGGAATCCTCGGAGACTGACGACTCTGATCTTTAACAACAAAGCCGCCCTTCAGATTTTGCAACGATCTAAATCCTTGGCTGTTAACCGCAAAGATTGGTAAGAATAGGAATAAGCAGAATGTTTTCCTAAAAAACAGTTTTTCAATATGAGCAATACCAGTAATTTTCGTGAAGCTATCCGTGAGGCTAAATCTCACGCCCTCGTTGGCCCAAATGTGATTGCCAACGCCCTCCCCTACGTCGGCGGTGGATTAGTGCTAACGGCATTAGGAACCTACGGCGGTTTGGGAGTTATCCGTAGTAACCCCGGAATATTCTTTCCCACCTTCATTGGTGCGGTGATTTTGGAGTTAATTTTGTTCTTTGTTGCCCAAAATGTTGCCCAAAAAGGTAATAAGGGTCTTGCACTACCCCTGTTGGCAACCTATAGCCTATTATCTGGATATACCCTCAGTGGCTTAATATTTGTCGCCTTGAGATCCCAAGGTGTTGGCATTCAAGGCATTGGGTTAGCTGCCCTGGGTTGTGGCGTCACCTTTATTGCCGCCCGTCAAATTGGTTCAAATCTCTCTGAACAAGACGGCATGGCTTTGACGAAAACCATCAATCTCGGCGTCATTGCCTTGGTGGTTGTGTGTCTAGCCCAATTTGGGTTTGCCATGTTTGATGTTTACACGCCAAATTGGTTAGAAATCGCCATCTCCGGTTTGGGGGTGTTTCTGTTTGTTGGGGTTTCTGTTGTCGATTTCTACATTTTGCCCCGCACTTACAGCGATGACCAGTATCTACCTGCTGCTTTGTCGATGTACCTCACTTACATCAACTTGTTCGTCTTTATCTTGCGGTTGCTAATTGCCATTAATGGTCGCGATTAATTGTCTGTAGGCACTAACAATAGTAAAGTTTTATAAAGCAAAAACCGTGGTGAAATTTTCAACAACCACGGTTTTTTTTATCTGTTTACCAGTAGAAATTGATTTGTTTATCAAAGCCTATCTGCAACAGCAAAATAAAACTACTTCAGTGGGCAAAGAAGTGCTTGATAATTCCAAGTAATTTTTGTAACTTACATAAGTAGTGCGGATAGAATTTGCCCAACTACAGCTAAAATCAAGAAAGATAAGTAGAATAAAGAGCAATTTTCAATTCCATTACGCTCTATCTATCATTCAGTAAGTATTATGGATGTCCTAGAACTCAAACGCGAAATCGAAACGTTGTCTGGCCGCCTGGGTAAAACCCAGGACTATCTTTGACGTACCTGCACTGACAGCCAAAATTCAAGACCTCGAAAAAATATCAGCACAACCAGAATTTTGGAATGATCAAACCCAAGCCCAACAAACGCTACAAGAACTCAACGATATTAAAGCCCACCTCCAGCAGTATGATCAGTGGCAAGCCAATCTGGAAGATACTAAGGCAGTTGTTGAGTTGTTGGAGTTAGAAACTGATGAGGCACTACTGCAAGAAGCAGAATCTACGATCACCAAGCTGAATCGTGACCTTGACCAGTGGGAGTTACAACAGTTACTTTCTGGGCCCTATGATGCTGAAGGTGCTGTACTGACAATCAGTGCTGGCGCTGGTGGCACAGATGCTCAAGACTGGGCATTTATGCTAATGCGGATGTACACCCGTTGGGGCGAAGCTCATGGTTATAAGGTAACTTTAGCTGAAGAGTCGGAGGGTGATGAAGCCGGAATTAAATCGGCAACCCTAGAAATTACTGGTCGCTATGCCTATGGTTACTTGCGATCGGAGATGGGTACACATCGTTTAGTGCGGATTTCACCTTTTAATGCCAACGGCAAGCGACAAACCAGTTTTGCAGGGGTGGAAGTGATGCCACAGATTGATAACTCTGTGCAGCTGGACATTCCAGATAAGGATTTGGAAATCACCACAACTCGCTCTGGTGGTAAAGGTGGGCAAAACGTCAACAAAGTAGAAACGGCGGTACGGGTTGTTCACCTTCCCACGGGTCTTGCCGTGCGCTGTACAGAAGAACGATCGCAACTGCAAAATAAAGAGAAAGCTTTAAATCGCCTGAAAGCAAAGCTGTTAGTCATAGCCAAGGAGCAACGGGCCCAAGAAATTGCCGAAATTCGTGGCGATATGGTGGAAGCCTCCTGGGGTAATCAAATCCGTAACTATGTGTTTCACCCTTACCAGATGGTGAAAGATTTACGTACAAATACAGAAACGAATACGATTATAGATGTGATGAATGGTGAACTTGATACATTCATCCAAGCTTATCTGCGCCAAGAAAATAAATTAGTAGAAAACACTCCGGTATAATTTGGATTTGGCAACAAGTACTAGTACAGTGGGCGTGTAAATCAAGTTACCATCTCAATTAACAAGATTTGGGGCAAAATCCCCTTGTTAAAGGTAAGTAAACTTCCGCAACAGTATACTAAGTGATTTTTTTACTATTATTTAGTACCGATGATTTATTTTCTCGTATTTTAGATTAGCGCGTAGCCCGTCCTAGACATCGCATAGCACCCTCTATTATTGGGGCGGTCTCAGAGAAATTCCTCAGCAATATACAGGCGATCGCGATTCTATCCTAGACCAACTGTTACAGTTATAAATGAGTCTGTAGGCAAATAACTATGAGCAACTCTCCTTCAACAGAACCTCAACCTAGCTACGTAAAACTTGCCATGCGAAACATGGTGCGGAAAGGTGGAACTTCCCTGAAGCATTTTGCGTTGACTGCCGTAGGGCTTTTAGCTCTCCTTGTTGGTCTTGCTTACCTAACTCACTAACGACAAACTGTAAACCTCAGACTAGGAGACTGTGTGCCTCTGAGAGTTGAACTATACGTGGAAGAGTATTTTTACGAGTTGTCCCCGACAACATCTGTAAAGATTGGGGACACTTATGCCCGAATTCCTCCTGAAACTTGGGAAAATTGGTTTAATCGCTGGGTAGAAATACTTCACCTTCATATTCCGCCAGCGCCAAGTTATGAAATTGGGCTGCGTTTGACAGATGACTCGCAAATACAAGAACTGAATGCCCAGTATCGACAACAAAATAAGCCGACAGACGTTTTAGCCTTTGCTGCTTTGGAGGTGGATTTTCCTCAAAGCAAAGAAATGCTTGCCTCTGTACCATTGTATTTAGGTGATATTATTGTGTCTGTAGATACAGCACAACGTCAAGCTCAACAGCAGGAACATAGCTTACCAACTGAGTTAGCATGGTTAGCTACTCACGGCTTATTGCACCTGTTAGGCTGGGATCATCCTGATGAAGAAAGTTTGGGGCGAATGTTAGAACAGCAAGTGAGATTGCTGAACGCAATAGGTATTGCTATTGACATGGGATAGCAGAAGCTTGTGTATCCCTTAGTGTTAATTTTGGGTAATACTTTTATAATACTTCTGTGCAAAATTGCTTAAAAATTGTCTCAAAGTTAATTGCACCATTAAGATCGGCGAAGATTCCCACTGTAGCAACTCTGTTTTTGTGTTTTTAAGTGTATGTCCCAAAAAATTTCTCCATCACCAACGCCCACCTCGTTACAAACACTGGTGTCTAACGAACGGGAATTCTCCTGGAAAGTAGCCTCTAATTTATTTGTTAGTTTTAAATATGCCTGGGCCGGAATCAGCTATAGTTTTCAAACTCAACGTAATTTTCGTATCCACGTAAGTGTTTGTGCTTTAGCGATCGCTTTGAGCGTTTTTCTACATCTGCAAGCGGTGGAAATAGCGGTAATTGGTGTAACTAGTGGTTTAGTTTTGGCATTAGAGTTATTAAATACAGCGATCGAGTCTCTTGTGGACTTAACCGTTAAGCAGACATACCATGATTTGGCAAAAATCGCTAAAGATTGTGCGGCTGGTGCAGTCCTTGTCTCTGCTTTGGTAGCGGTGCTGGTAGCTGGTACGCTATTACTCCCTCCTCTGGTAAGGTTAATTATATCGGCTTTGTAGACATCATTTGCGACGCCGATAGCGAAGCGTTAGCGAGTCTTCTCCCAAGGGGAGACGCCAAAGGCGAACGAGCGTCATAGCCCGCACTGTGCTCACCAGGCGCTTAGTGAGTCGGTAAGAGGATCACCCTCTGTCCGATCCCCTTTGGAGAACACATTATCAGCAATTTAAAATTGAAGTAATGCGATGTCTACGACGGGCTACGCCTACGTGCCAACCATCCTAGCTAAAGGGTTACTTGGTAATACTTTAGCAAGTGGCTTGTCCCAGAGTAGCCGCTTCATATTTACGCGTCCACGTTAGCGTTATTTTTACACCTAGCAAACAAATAGCATGAGATATTTGTCTATGCTTTTTGCAATTGATCAGTGGTAAAAACCAGGAGTGATGAGCTTTGATTATAGTTATCGACAATTATGATAGTTTTACATATAATTTAGTGCAGTATCTGGGAGAATTGGCAGCAGAATTCTCAGTGGCAGATGATATTAAAGTTTTTCGTAACGACAAGATATCCATAGATGAGATTCGGGCATTAAAGCCCGAAGCCGTGGTTATTTCTCCTGGGCCTGGTCGCCCGGAAGATGCCGGCATTTCCCTAGAATTGATTGAACAGCTAGGCCAAGAGTTGCCAATTTTGGGTGTCTGTTTGGGACATCAAAGCATCGGTCAAGTATTCGGTGGTAAAATAATTTATGCTCCAGAGTTGATGCATGGCAAAACCTCTCAGGTGTCTCATACTGGGGTGGGGGTTTTCCGGGGATTAGAAAATCCTCTAACCGCCACCAGGTATCATAGTTTGGTGATAGAACGTGAGACTTGCCCAGATGTGTTAGAAATCACCGCTTGGGTTGAAGATAACACCATTATGGGAGTACGACACCGGAACTATCCTCACATTCAGGGCGTCCAGTTTCACCCAGAGAGTGTCCTGACATCTTCAGGAAAACAGTTATTGCGAAATTTTTTGGAACAGTTACAGTCAAGAGCATAATTAATGAAACGACGACAGTTGATGGGCTATGCTGGGGCGGGGTTGGTCACAGCTTTAGTTACTAGCTTGAGTTATGAATCTCAAGCTGACGCACAATCTAGCGGTTTATCAGTTCAGTGGTTGGGTCATACTTGCTTTCTTTTTACTGGTGGCGGTGCGAAAATTCTCGTCAATCCATTTCGGGCGGTCGGCTGTACTGCTAAATATCGTCCACCAAAAGTTGCAGCAGATTTGGTACTGATTAGCAGCCAACTACTGGATGAAGGGGCTGTGGACGTACTACCGGGAAATGCAAAACTTATTTACGAACCAGGAGTTTACGAGTTCAAAGGCATTAAGTTCCAAGGAATTGCTATAGACCACGATCGCAAAGGTGGTAGGCAGTTTGGCTCAAATACTGCTTGGAGTTGGAAGCAAGGCGGAATTAATATCCTACACTTAGGGGGAGCTGCTGCACCCATTTCCATTGAGCAAAAAATCCTCCTGGGACGTCCTGATGTGGCATTCATTCCAGTGGGAGGCAGTGCAAAAGCCTACAATGCTGAGGAAGCAAAGCAGGCTGTTCAAGTGTTAAATCCCAAGCTGATTATTCCCACCCATTACCGGACACAAGCAGCTGATGCTGCTAAGTGCGATATTTCGCCACTCGATAATTTTCTCACCTTAATGCAAGGTATAACAGTACGGCGTAGCAACACAGATACTATTTCCATTAATCCTAAAGATTTGCCGGAAAATAGCGTGATTCAAGTTTTGAGTTACAAGTTTTGAGGAGCAGAGGATAAGTGGATGAGGGAGAATAATCAATGATTCCTGTCCCCTACCTCTTAATATGCCATCTAATTGCCGATCATAAAAGCACCCCCTCCCCAATGCTTTGGGGAGCAAAAGTGTAGCTTTGCCGGGGTGGGGTTAGCACGGCTATTATGGGTATTTAACCGGACATGATATAACTCCTGACTCTGCCAATTTTAGATTTTGGGTCGTACCTTTGGTGCGCTGACAGCGCAACTTGGATTTGAGATTGAAGGAAAAATCTAAAATCTAAAATCGAATGACTCTTGTTTCTAGGTTTTAGAACGTATACCACTCTCCACCAAGCTTATCTGCGTCGCTGATGGGAGTCTCAACCGCTGTCGTCCCATCTATAGTCCAAATTTTGTCTGCACCTCCTGTCTGATCGCGCCAGTAGATGTCGGTTTTACCATCGCCGTTGAAGTCGCCAAGGGATGGTGTTAAGGCCGCGTCATTAGTGGGTAAGAAAGCTTCAGTAGCAACTGTTGTACCATCCATCAACCAAGCGGTGTTCTCGCCAGTGGTGCCATTGTGCCAGAAGATGTCGGTCTTGCCATCGCCGTTGAAATCGCCAATTTTAGAAGTCCAGGCTGAGTCAAGTGTCTTCATAGCACCCTCTGTAACTATGATCCCATTCATTGTCCAAACCTTGTTTTCACCTGTTTGACCGTTTCTCCACAGAATGTCAGTTTTATAGTCGCCGTTAAAATCACCAAGGGTAGGAGTCCAGGCGGCGTCTTGTGATTGTAGTGCAAGTTCAGTCTTTTGCGTACCATCCATAAACCAAGCGGTGTTATCGCCGGTTGTCGGATTGCGCCAGAAGATATCACTCTTGCCATTGCCATCGAAATCAACAATGGTAGGAGTTAGTGCTGCATCTGTAGTGTCTAAAACAGTTGCATTCAGAACTGTTGTACCATCCATCTGCCAAATAGCGTTCTCACCGGTTGTATTGTTATGCCAGAAGATATCTGTTTTGCGATCGCCATTGAAATCGCCAATCTGAGGAGTCCAAGCTGGGTCAACACTGGTTAAAGCGGCCGAATTAGCAACTTTGGTTCCATCCATCAGCGCAATGGCATTCTCACCAGTTGACTTATTGCGTAATAAGAAGTCGGTTTTGCCATCACCATTGAAGTCAGCAATTTTGTAATCATAGGCGGATAGGTCGAATTTACCTAGAGAACCCTGGTCGATAACTTTTGTTCCATCCATCAACCGAATGATAATCTCACCGGTTGTAGAATCGACCCAAACTTTGTCCGTTTTGCCATCACCGTTAAAGTCAGGAGTAATCGCCGCACTAGTTAAGTAAGGATTAGGATTGGGATTTGCTGACGTTTTGACAAGCTTGGTCGATGGTTCATCTTGTAGTGCATATGAGGAACTCTTACTCTCAAATCCCAAATCATAATTCAAATCCTCAAAAGAAGATGTTAAGATTTTTGATTTTGCTAAAGAGTCTGATACCCATTTAGATGTATTCAAAGATAAGGGTGAGGAATTTGAATTTCCAAACATGGTGTATTTTTATGATTGGTTGTCATATTGTTTTAACTTTTTTTGACAAGCTCTTTCTGTAACCCAATAACATTTACTAGGTTTTCAATATTTCTTTATAACTATTTTTTCTTTATTAATGTTATTAATTGAAGATAAATATATGTTTGTTTTAAACGATTATTCTAAAATTATCAAGTTCTATACAAGCAATTGCAAAAGATTTTTCGTGTTTTATATAGCAGTCCTAAATCATTCGTGAAAATTGTAAATTGTTGCGACCTCCTTGTAGTCCCACGCCAGATACAACAAGAGTGGCTCGCCGGACGCCAGTCGCAAGATAATTGATTATTCATCAATAGTTTATGACTTGAGTTGAAACAAATATTGGTTAGAATAACTTAGATTAGCAACTACTGAGAAGCATAATCTGTGCATCCGCTGGTTGCCAAAAGTGTAAAATAACACAATAGTTTAATACATACATCAGCTATGCAAGCAGAATATCGGCAGCGTCGCGAGCAGTTAATGGCAAAAATTGGTGATGGCACAGCCATCTTTCGCAGTGCGCCAATGGCAGTGATGCACAACGATGTCGAGTATGTTTATCGCCAAGACAGTGATTTCTTCTACCTGACTGGTTTTAACGAACCACAGGCAGTTGCAGTGTTAGCGCCGCATCATTCAGAACATCGGTTTGTGCTATTTGTCCAACCGAAGGATCGGGAAAGGGAAGTATGGACTGGTTATCTTTGTGGGGTAGATGCAGCCAAGGAAATTTATGGTGCTGATGAAGCCTACCCGATTAGCGAGTTAGATGAAAAGTTGCCACAGTATTTGGAAAAAGCTAACCGCATTTACTATCACTTAGGACGCGATCGCACCTTCAATGACCAAATTCTGGGACATTATCAGAGTTTACTGCGGACTTATCCCAAACGTGGTACAGGGCCGATCGCCATTGAAGATACTGGCCCAGTCCTCAACAGCATGAGACTAATCAAAAGTGAAGCTGAGTTGGGATTGATGCGTCAAGCAGTAGCGATCGCCACTGAGGCACACAATTACGCACAAGAAATTGCTGCACCCGGACGTTATGAGTACGAAATTCAGGCGGAGATGGAACGCATCTTTCGAGTCCGGGGTGGAATGGGGCCGGCTTATCCTTCGATTGTGGCTTCTGGCGTAAATGCTTGCGTACTGCACTACATTGAAAATAATCGTCAAATGCAGGATGGAGAATTACTGCTAATTGATGCCGGTTGTGCCTACGGTTATTACAACTCTGATATTACCCGGACATTTCCTGTCGGGGGTAAATTTACCCCAGAACAAAAGACGCTGTATGAGATTGTTTTGTCAGCGCAAAAACAAGCGATCGCTCAAGTGCAACCAGGTAATCCCTTCAAATTAGTTCACGATACAGCAGTGCGCGTCCTCACTGAAGGTTTAGTCGAACTTGGCATTCTCAAAGGTGAAATTGACAAGTTAATTGAGGAAGAGAAATATAAGCCATATTATATGCATCGCACCAGTCATTGGTTAGGGTTGGATGTCCATGATGTGGGTGTTTACCAGCACGGTGAAGATAAACCGCAGATTTTGCAACCAGGTCAAATTCTAACAGTGGAACCAGGATTATATATTGTGCCTGACACCAAACTAGCAGAAGACCAACCAGAGACTGATCCTCAATGGATTGGTATTGGTATTCGTATTGAGGATGATGTGTTAGTTACACCTGATGGACATGAGGTGTTAACTGCGGGAGTTCCCAAGGCAGTGGATGAAGTAGAACGATAAAAAATGGGGATGGGCTGTACCATCCCCAAGCTAAAATTGGGGACAAGCGATCAGAGTCATTGTCAGAATTCCTAAGATTTTATCTATTTCTTTAATAAAGTAATCGTTCTTATCGATAAAGATGGTATTGTCACAAAGTTTCAGAAATTTCCAATCTGTTCCTGTTGTGACTACACCATAAATTTCATTTATAATATTTCCTTGTTGCTGGTTAAACAATTGAGATGCAATCATTGTCGCAATGCATTGTCCTAAACCAGATTTAATACTCTCATTTTTAGCTTCCACAATAGTCACGACAGGGCTAGTAATATCATATTGTTCTGGTGAACAACTGAGAATAAAATCACAGCATCCTTCTAAGCCTTTAGAAGCATCTACATTAAACTCTGAACCAGAAAATATGCTAATTTGGTATTTAAAGAAGCGTTTAACTTCAATTAAAACAGGCATAATAATTAGTTCAGAACGAGCTTTTTCTGTATTTATTGCTGTTACTAATGGTAGATGCTCAGAGAAAATCAAATTTAAATATTCGCTAGGAGAAACTGTCTGCACATCCCCAAATAAATCTTGATTTTCAACAAAGATTAATTTAAAGTCGGTTTTTACTTTGCTAAGATTAAAGGCGCTGTACGGCATTGGATCATCTCGGTAATAAAGTGCAGCAATGCCAACTCTACCAGACGCTCCGCGTAGCAAGATCCCCATAGGGGTACGGCAGGCATAGCCAACGTAAGCTGCGGAAGCTAAGGAAGTAAGTTTGATGATATCTCAGATCAAGAACAGCCTTCAACAAATTCAACTTCTGGCAGTTTACCTGACCGAAACTGAGTGACACGCTTCCCGTCAGTCTCGAATACCACACGATAGTTCTGGTTAGCAGGGTCTTTCGGGATAAATGTCAAGTAGTGTCCGCCTTGGACGTATTTATGAGGTGTGACTTTAATTTGTCCTGGATAGAGAGACTTGATTTGCGCTTCGGTGTCGCCAATTTTTGCACCTTTGAGGGTAGTAATCTGGGTATTCTGCCGCACATCTACTCTAGAAATACGACCTTTTGTAACCATAAACAAAAGATTTTTGGGTTCGTTTTGTGGCTTAACGTAGTAGCAACTGTTACTCGGAGAATCACCCACTAGCTGAGTAGCAGCAGCCTTTGCCGCTTGGGAAACAGTCATCCCAACTTGTACTGTGCCGATTCCATTGATGAACAATTTTGATTGATTTGTCAGTTTTGTCTGTGCTATGACTGTGCTGACAATTAAAGAAGAAAGAGCAAGCGTTACGATGCCAAAAGTCAATAATTTAGCTTTGCTATTCATTTTCTGTAAATAAAAAGGGGTAGATATTTATATACAATAGCCATGTTGCCAGTTTCGGATTTTTCTTTGCTAGATTGGTAAAACAAGGCTACAGACTACTACTTTAACCAAGTGGATGAGGCGAACATAGTTGTTAATTAATATAATAATCCAATTCGTTTTACAGCGAGAGAATACTGAATTTAACGCAAGTTGTGATCCTCTCGGTACAGATGGGAACAATAACTAACAAGCATTTCCCTTAGCCAAGACTAGGAGTTTTGTAATACTTATGCCACAAAGATCAACAGACTACACCCACTTGCAGGACTTACTCACTAAGGATCATACTTATGTATAACTGTTCATTGATTTTTTGCATAAAATTTACGGTAGAGCTAAAAAAATGAGGATGGCACATACCATCCTCATTTGATTTCTATTTGCTCATTCCCAGACATTAGCCCAGAAAAGATTCATCTACTACAGTTGCGGAACGTACTGCTGCTTCTCAGGTACATCAGCGTACTCAGCCACAATCTGGCGGAATTCTTCGCCGTCAATGGTTTCCTTTTCGATCAGCAGATCGACTAAGCGATCGGTGACAGTGCGATTATCACGGATGAGCTTTTTCGAGTTTTCGTAGCATTCTTCCACGATCGTTCGCACTTGTCCATCAATGCGGGAGGCGATAGATTCGGAATACTCAGATCGGGTTGTCCAGTCACGACCTAAAAATACTTCTCCCTGCTGGCTTTCCAGTGACAACGGCCCTAAATCTGACATCCCAAACCGCGTCACCATTTGCCGCGCCATTCCCGACAACTGTTGTAAGTCTCCACCGGCACCAGTGGTAACTTCCGCAGCCCCAAAAATCACCTCTTCAGCAGCGCGACCGCCTAAAGCACCAGTAATTCTGGCTTTGAGTTGAGAACGGGAAATTAACCCCTGTTCTTCGTCGGGAGTAAACCATGTCAAACCCTGTGCTTGTCCCCGTGGGATTAAGGTGACTTTCTGCACTGGGTCATGGTCTTTTAACAAAGTCCCAACTAAGGCGTGTCCAATTTCGTGGTAGGCAATTAAGCGCTTGCTCTTGCTGTCTACCAAAGGAGTACCTTCCATCCCAGCGACTACCCGATCCACTGCGTCATCAATCTCACGCAAGGTGATCGCTTCTTTGCGTCTTCTAGCGGTAAGAATAGCCGCTTCGTTGAGTAAGTTGGCTAAGTCAGCACCAGTGAATCCAGGAGTGCGGCGAGCGATCGCATCCAAAGATACGCTAGTGTCTAGTTTCTTGTTACGCGCGTGGACTTGCAATATTTCCAAACGCCCTTTGATATCAGGTGCATCGACTGTTACTTGTCGGTCAAAGCGGCCGGGACGCAATAAGGCTGAGTCTAGTACGTCGGGACGGTTGGTGGCAGCAATAATAATGATGCCTGTATTACCTTCAAACCCATCCATTTCGGTAAGGAGTTGGTTGAGGGTTTGTTCTCTCTCGTCGTTACCGCCACCGATACCAGCACCCCGTTGGCGTCCAACGGCGTCGATTTCATCGATGAAGATGATACAGGGGGCGTTGTCTTTAGCTTTCTTGAACAAATCGCGGACGCGGGATGCACCGACACCGACGAACATTTCCACGAATTCCGAACCAGAAATACTGAAGAATGGTACGCCTGCTTCGCCAGCGATCGCTTTTGCTAGTAAAGTTTTACCAGTTCCAGGAGGCCCAACTAACAGGACTCCCTTGGGAATCCGTGCGCCTACAGCGGTAAATCTTTCTGGCTGCTTGAGGAAGGTGACAACTTCTTGCAATTCTTCCTTAGCTTCTTCGATCCCGGCTACGTCATCAAACTTGACCCCGGTTTTCGCCTCCATTTGGAAACGCGCCTTGGATTTGCCGAAGTTCATCGCTTGACCTGGCCCGCCGGGGAGGTTGCTAGAACGCCGGAACAAAAAGAACAGCCCGGTAATCAATAAAACTGGAAATATGAGATTGCCCAACAATCCCCAAATTGCGCCATCATTCCGCATGGGGTGAGCATCAAAACTAATGTCTTTTTCTTTGAGCTTGCTAATTAACTCAGGAGCGTTAACAGGCAAATCCACCCGCCACCTTTGGACACGATTTTCGATGTCTGGATCGCGGGCTTCTATAATTGCTGTCCTACCGCCTTCGTACAGATCCACACTGCTGACGCGATCGCCGTCCAAGTATTCTAGAAAGCGACCATAGGTCATGCGGGTATTGGCTGCATTCTTACTCATGTCAGCAGGAGCGCCTGCAAAGGCCCCTTGCCAAAAGAAAAAGCCAATTACCAAAGCCGGCAATGTCCAGAGTGCTAGGACTTTCCAAGAGAATTTCATGTTAATTTGCCTCTAGATACCTATACAAGTCATCAGCCTTAGCAACCGAATGTTCATCACTCTGTCACTTTAAGCTGTTAAACGGATGTCTATAAATCCATTTTGTTTAATTTGATCTCTTATATGCACTGCCATAAGCCAATCAGGGCATTATGGCGATGCCAACAAGAATCTTAATCAAAGTTAACTTAATTTTAATACAATATCGCACGAGAAAAGGGAGCGCCAACAAGGGAGAGACGCCAAAAAATTTTCTCGTCTCTGGTGTGTCTCTTCAATCAAGGACTTTACCTACTTAACTTCTGTAATTTGTAGAGTGTAAGGAAGATACTTACCTTTTTCGTAGGAACCAACCCAAATTTGGTAATTTCCAGCCAGCCATTCACCAACAATGCCGGCATTTTTACCGTCAACATCGTCATTACACCAAGTACCACCGGGTCCCTTGATAATCAAGGTGGTGTCCTCAGGACTTTGCACTTGCAGCTTTAGGTAGTCAAATTTATTTGTTAGCACTAATGTGTGGTCTGGTGTTTCATCAACAAATCCGGTACAAGGGCCAGTGGCTGTTTCGCTCCTGGCGGCTACTTGAATCCCAGATATTGAACCACCACTCATCCCGCGAACTGTCAGGGGGTCTGGCGAAAACTGGGGGCTAATGGTGACATCTCCAAATATCGTTGGCGCTTCCTGAGCATCAGTCACAGTATTAACTGTCAATGTAATCAAGAGCGTAACTATCATCAACGATAATCTCATCCCTCTGTTAAGCACTTTTGTCAGCATTGTAATTACGTTCGCTTCTAAGTGTTTTTGAAGACATTAATTTTACACACAAAGTTCCCAACCTGAGGAGAATTGACTACCTATTTTAGATTTAAAATTGGGGATAATTCATTAGTAATTAGTTAATGATTTCTTGTTCCGATAGTTGCTCTACCTTATGGATAGGGGCGCACGTTTGTTTGTGCGCCCCTAAAATCTCAAATATTTCTAAAATCTGGAAGTAATCACTAATTAGCTTCTGTTATCACCCTACTCAAGCGCGACTTATCTAAACCAATCTGATTTAGTAGTAACCAAGATTGGATCAGGTCCGGGCCATGAACATCTCCAGTTAAGGCTGCTCTGAGCGATCGCATCACCAAGCCTTTTTTGACTTTTTGCTCTTTCACCACTTGTTTAATAATGTCCTGGGCGGCGGCTTCCGATAGTTGCGGCTGATTTTCTAAAGCTGTGACAATCCCCTCAAGCACAGCAGTAGAACCTTCTTGCTTGAGTTGTGTACTGGCTTCGTCACTAAACTCAACTGTGTCGCTAAAAAACAGTTGGCTTTGAGCTACTGCATCTACTAAACGAGTCAAGCTTTGGCTAATTAAAGTTACTAGCTGTTCTAACCAGGGGCGTTCTCTTCCACCATCAAATTTATACCCAGCCGCTTGCCAATAGGGTATGAGTAAATCTGTGAGTTTATCTACTGGCATATGGTGGATATACTGACTGTTCAACCAATCTAGTTTTGCCCAGTCAAACTTTGCACCTGCTTTATTTACACGTTCAAAGCCAAATTCTTTGGCTGCTGCTTCTAAGGTAAATATTTCTTGCGTCGAGTCTGGTGGCGACCAACCCAGCAATGTCATATAATTCACCAAGCCTTCAGCAGTAAAGCCCATTTGCTGAAATTCAGAAATGGAAGTAACACCATCTCGCTTAGAAAGCTTGCGCCCTTCGTTGTTCAAAATCAGCGGCGTGTGGGCAAACTCTGGAATTTTTGCACCCATTGCTTCATACAGCAGAATTTGCTTGGCAGTATTAGCGATGTGGTCTTCTCCCCGAATGACATGGGTGATTTGCATATCGATGTCATCCACTACAACTGCAAAGTTGTATAAAGGTTGACCACTACCTTCTTCTGAAGCGCGGGCGATGACCATATCACCACCTAAATCGCTACCTCGCCAAGACATATTTCCCCTTACTAAGTCATTCCAGACAATTTCCCGCCCATCTTCGATTTTGAAGCGAATCACAGAGGAGCGACCTTCTGCTTCAAATGCGGCGCGTTGTTCTGGCGTGAGGTTGCGATGACGGTTGTCATAGCGAGGAGCTTCGCCTCTAGCTTTTTGGGCTTCTCTTAAAGCCTCTAGTTCTTCGGAAGTGGTGTAGCAGCGATAGGCTAATCCTTGATCTAGCAGTTTTTCTACTGCTTCTTTGTAGAGATCCAGGCGTTGGGATTGAAAAAATGGTCCTTCATCCCAGTTAAGTCCTAGCCAGCGCAGTCCTTCAAGAACATTGTCGGTGTATTCGGGACGCGATCGCTCTAGGTCTGTGTCTTCTATTCGCAGTATAAATTTACCACCTTGGTGGCGGGCAAATAGCCAGTTAAATACAGCCGTTCTAGCTGTACCAATATGTAAATTTCCAGTTGGACTCGGCGCAATTCGGACTCTGACAGTCACAGTTAATTCTCTCTTTCGCAAAGCTTGATAAATGTAGCTTATATTTAAACCCTGAATCCTGAGTCAAGGAAATGTACGCTTAGGAACTAGTAAATAACAAATGCCCAATTCCTAATATTACTCAAGATTCACTACTGATAACTTTATAACGGGACTGACGGGGCTCGAACCCGCAACTTCCGCCGTGACAGGGCGGTGCTCTAACCAATTGAACTACAGTCCCTTGTTTGGCAACTTTGCTATTATCGCTATTTATTTTCTACTTGTCAAGTGTTTTGCAGTTAGGAATTATTTTTGCCCCGTCTGCCTAGCGGGCGATCGCTGCTTGGGAGAACTTTTTCGTTAAATAGACCCTGATAATACAACCTGTGGCTCTGATTCTAGATGCTGTAATATCCGGGATTGCATTTGTTTATACTGCTGCTTTAATAGCTGTTTGCTCAACTGGGGTTGAGAAGCGGGTGGTAGACTATGACTCTGTTGCACCCAGGTTTTCAACATTTGCCGCTGAGTTGGCTCGATGCGACTGCTGAGAACGTTGGTGCAGGAATGTGGTGCTTCTAGAGTAAAGAAAATCAAAGGACAGTGTTCATTTTCAGCCAGGAAACTTACCACCCTAAGATTTTGGGGATTTTGCATATCTAGGTAGGAGGGTAGCCACTTAGGAGCTAATTGCCGATTGTAGAGTATACTCACCCACAACAGCATTGGGTGAGGGGATGTTATGAAGATAAATTGATTATAACGGATAGAAACCGCATAGTTTTTAATTTCTTGTTTAGGCAACATCAACCATAGCGCTGTCATAGATCCTTGTGCAGTGTCTAGAAGCTGGGGAAAAACAATTTCTTGAATTGGTTTATTTTCAGGCCATAAAAGTTGCCGACACTTTTGTTCTACTGTGATTGGTAATCCAGAATCTAAAGGACAGTTAAGAATGGAACTAGAGGCTAATGTTGTAGGTAAACGGGGACTATCGGGCTGTTCTAAACTGTTTAATACTTGCAGAATTTGAGCGATATTTTGTGGGCGATCGCTTGCTTTTTTAGCAAGACAAGCCATGATTAAATTATTTAGCTTCTGAGGTAATTTAAGAGTGGGTTTAACATCTGCGATCGCTTTTGGGTCTTCAAACTGATGTGCTTTATACCAAGCACCAAAGTAATCAGTTTCTGGTTGCCAGGGTTTTTTGCCTGTGAGCATTTCAAACATCATCACACCCAGGCTATAAATATCAGAGCGACTATCTAATTTTTCCCCATCTAACTGTTCTGGAGAACAGTAGGGTAAAGTGCCATTAAATCCACTGCTTGTACTAGCTGTTGATGCATAATTTAAAAATCTAGCAATCCCGAAATCAAGAATTTTAACTAACTGACCCAATATCGGATCAGGAATAACTAATATATTGGCAGGCTTGATATCTCTATGAACTAATGGACAAATTTTGCCGTCAACGTTAATGCCTTGATGGGCGCACTGTAAGCCCAAACAAATTTGGCGGGAGAGAGTCAAAAACATAGATAGAGGCAGTGGAATTAAATCCTTTAAACTCTTTCCACATAGATATTCCATGACGTAGTATGGTTTTCCTTTCTCATTCACGCCATAATCATACGCCCGCACTATATGTAAGCTCTTTTGACTCAAAGCTGCACTCATTAAAGCTTCACGAACAAAGTCTTGTTGCATCTTGGTATCGACAACAGTTTTAGTCAAAAACTTGACAGCAACGGGTGTACCTCCTAACAAAATATCATTTGCTAAGAAAACTTCACCCATACCACCGCTACCAATTAATTGCTTGAGTTGATAACGATTGGCAAGCAAGCCCGTACTACTTGGAGATATAAATCGGCTTTGATTCACTTTGTTCACCTCTGCTGCTGAGTCGATTTAAAGTTAGCAGTAGACACATAAGAATATCATTGGGTAATGGTAGTAAGCATTTTGATTTTGATAGCAGACTTTCAAGGACGTGATAAAAGTTTAAAAAAAGTCTCCAAAAATTTATTCATCCAATTTTTTAAACCTTCTTTCTCAGCTTTGTGATGTACAGCTAACTTTTGTAAAATGTCTAACTTCAGCTTTTCATAATCTGTTTTTAGAAGATTTTTAGCTTCATTAGGCAAAATTAATTCATTTGATTGTTGACTCATATCTAAGCAATCTACAAGTTGCTGGCGCTGATTAGCCGTAAGCCTTAAAGTCGTTACATGAGAACAACGGTTTGGATCTTCTAGGGGAAAAAATAGTAGATGATAGTAGCCTACTTCCGCTAAACTACGTGCTATCTTCTCCCCTTTATTATCTTTCAAATCCAGAAAATAAGGTAGCCACTTAGTCAGAGAAGGTTGGGCATTATATAGTACTGTTACCCATAATAGCATCGGGTATACATTCATTTTACTAATAAATTCAGTTCCATGTATTTTATCCAAATATTTTGTAATCTCTTGTTTGGGCAACATTGACCAAAAAGTTGGTATAAGTCTTTGATGACTATGTAGTAAATGGGGAAAACCAATTGATGCAATTGGTTTATTTTTAGGCCAATTTTTCTGCAAACAATCTTTTTCTGATAATAAAGTTGCAGGGACTAATTGAACTGGATACGAGAGTTGAATATTCTCACTGCTATTGCTAGGAATAACATCATTAAGCTGAAGATTAACCTTTTCTAAATATTCTAATATTTGGTTGATATTTTGAGGGCGATCGCTTATTTCTTTCGCTAAACAACTCATCAGTAATTTTTCTAATACCTGCGGTATTTTGACTTGTGGATTTACTTCTTCAACTGTAGGTGGCAATTGAAAGCGATGCGCTTGATACCAAGTACCAAAGGAGTTACTTTTTGTCTGAAATGGATGTTTTCCTGTCAGCATCTCAAACATTAATACTCCCAAACTGTAAATGTCAGAGCGGACATCTAGCAATTTGCGTCCTTCCATATGTTCTGGAGAACAGTAAGGCAAACTCCCAATAAAAGAATCTGTCAGGGTCATCCCGCTTCGCTCTGTTAAAAATTTGGCAATACCAAAATCTAATATTTTAACAATTTCTCCTTGTTTACTATCTTCACTAATGAATATATTTTCTGGTTTAATATCCCTATGAACAATGGGATAAATTTCTCCTTTGAGGCTGATACCTTGGTGGGCACATTGTAAACCTAAACAAATTTGATTACAAATCTCCAAAAACTTTGATATTGTTAAAGGCTGAACTTTGATAATTTGTTTTAGATTTTTTCCTTGGAGGTATTCCATTACATAAAAGGGAGTCTTATCCTCAGTGACGCCATAACTTAAAATACGAACAATATGTTTACTTTTGCGACCCAATTGAGCGCCAATAAAAATCTCTCTGGCAAAGCGTTGGGACATTTGCTGGTTCACCAAACTGAGTGATAAAATTTTGACTGCGATCGGCATACCACCTTTAGCAGTATCTTCTGCTAAATAAACTTTACCCATCCCTCCTTTACCAATTAAATCTATGATTAAATAGCGATTATTTAAAAATTGTCCAATGTAATCATCTAATTCTGCTTTTTGCCCTACCATACTCTCAATTTGATTTTGTGACATAAAAATCATTTATGAAAAAGATTTTTGGAAAAATACTTTAATAAGTCTAGCTAATTTTTAAACTTAAATCTAAAAAATATCATAATTTTTAGAATATTAATTCTCTGCTGTAATCATGGTTAATCTTTCTGCAAAATTCCCTAATCATTGGATAACATATTTATTAATGAATACGGTTGAGAAATTACACGTAAACTACAAATAGGCAAGATAAAATTGCCTAGCAAATTCCGTGAATACACAGGAATAAGCTTAAAACAAGTGAATAGTAGTAAAGGTACGATACCTCTGTACAGTTAACGGTTGAGATTCGGGAGTAAACGTCGCAATAATCTGATTAGTGGTGTTTCAATTTTAATTTTAAAGGCTAGTATCTGGGTGCGTTGCAGGGAGTTAAAATTGTTATCACTGATGAGAATTAATGATTGCTGTCCATCGGGTAGTTTAGGCCCAAGAGTTAAGCCTTCGATGTTATCTAGCAGTACATTTAAGGTTCTTAAATCTAACAGCAGTTTTTTCGTAACTGGTTTAATATTCTTGGAATTAATTGCTAAAAGGCTATCAATCTTATGAATATCATTGGCTCCTTCTAAAGAAACCTGAAACAGGAAAATAGCAAATCCTAAACCAGTAAAAGACCGTTCTAAACTTAGGAAGTGTCCTTGATTATCGAGAGCAAGTAAATCAGGTAATCCACTAATGAATTTGCCAGTAAAATTCAAAAAGGGTGAAACTGGTTCAGTTTGGTAAAGAAATTCCTTTTCTGGCTGGTTGTTGAGCAAGTTGTATTGCAAAATCCGGCAAGGACTACCGATGTTAGGTTTAGCTGCGACACCATCTTGAATTAGAGCATTTTCGGTAGCTGTAAATAGATGCTTTTTATCAGGTGTGATAGTGAGGCTTTCAAAAGCCAAATTGTTACGGATGCCTTTTTGACTACTTTTATCTGGCAAAAATTTGTTTGGTATGGAAAGTGTTTTAATTTCTCTGCCAGAAGAGAGCGAGAACTCTTTAATAAAAGGATTAATTAATTTTCCAGCATCGCCTTCAGAAGAAATAAACACAGTTGCTTTATTAGTTACTGCAATACCTTCTGTATCACTTTCAGCAGGGCGAAATGTTTGAGCATTTTCATTTAATAATGTAGTAACACTGACAGGAAGAACTTTACCTTTTTGTAGCTTACCCTTGCTTAAGTCAATTTTAAGAGTGTAGAAACGGGCGGCAGCTTTCTTTCCGTGGTCATCGGAAATAGCATAATAAAGGTTGTTTTTTGCATCATATGTAATTCCAGATAAACCTCCAACTTCAGTGTTTTTAAAGATTAAACCTTTCGGTAAAGTGGCTTCTCCGATAAACTCTATGCTACTGACTTCAACGGCATTTGTATATAAGTTTGTGAATAAAAAAACGATAATTATAATCGTGACTAAGAAATAAATAATTCGTGGGATTGCGAAGATTTTTTTAATCAGCTGCATAGAATTTTTTTGTTCAAGTCTGAAAATTACAAATAAGATATCATCCTGAAGGATGCAACATGTGTTAGGGCTGCACATCTGTGCGCCACTACAAATAACATGTATTCCAACCAATTGAAAATCTTTAGAAAATCCGAAATTACTTAAGCTAGTCGCAAACCGTATTCATCCTGAAAAAAGTTGACAAGCCAATCTTTCACTCTGCGGGTAGCGCGGCAATCATCTTCGTTGTAGCTTTGGATAATTTCTAATAAGGTGCGATCGCCTGTTTCTAGCCACTGATCATACCAGTAAATACATTTAGCGCCACTAGCTTCTTTTTCCCGCCACTCAAATCCTAACCAACGAGCGATCGCTTTCAGGGCATAGCTTTCTACAGGCAATGTTACACTTTGGGTTAATTGTTCATACACATCCACAAATCGATTCAGTACAGGACGCACTGAAGCGTAGGGAGTGTTGTAAAGCTTTGCCAACCGTTTGACTGTATCAAACTCGTAGACACAAAAATGATAAATTGGCGCTTCGGGATATTGCCAAACTAAATCCAAAAATTGCTGCCAAACTAATTCTTCGTCTTCTGGTTTATCTGCTAAAAACGAATAAAACTGTTCTGTATTGGCAAGTCTATCAACGACCAAAACCCCCAAAAGATAATCTAAATCCAAGTCTGGCTGTGCCTCAATATCAAAGTAAAGCTCTATGGGTGCTGTGAATGTAATATCTTTAATTGGTAGCGGATAGGGCAATATTATGGGTCGTCTTTCCAGTGCAGATTGAGCTTGCACTACTAGCTTGGGCGCTACTTCCCTGTCGAAACCAAGTAGGTTTTCTAAGGTGCTGGGACTGGTGTTGGCGAGAGATTCCAGTGTAGTGATGGCTAGGGCTTGCAGTTGAGTGTAGCGAATGGGTGTTACGCCTGGTAACAGTGAGAGATGTTTTTCAGATTGAGCAACGGCATAACATTGACTATACCAATGGCAAAGATTGCACTTTTGCCGAGAAATAAACACCTCTGGCGGATTCGGTAACTCTAAAACTTGAATAAACTCCTCCAGAATCTGCTGCATCCGTGGTATCCATTTGAAAAGATCCACCGCATAACTTCTGTCATTGGTTCGCCGCAATAAAAGCCAAGCTATTTCTGGTACAACTCCCTGCACTGTTGCCAACACTTGGGCATGAAATGCGGCGACAACTTGATATTCTTGCTTAGGGCGCTTACCCAGTTCAATACCAGCCGGGACGTACATCCAGTCTCCAAAACGGGACTGTCCTGGCTGTTTGACGAGTAAATTTGGACGACTCAGTAAGGTGTATCCTTCAGAATAAGTTGCTAACAGTACTCCTTTATAAATGTAGTCCACCCCACGCTGCATCAATTCTAAAGTTGCCGCCTCTCCCCTCTCCCAGTTTCCGTATGGATAATCTGGTTGGTGATAGGTCAGATGTGCTAGAAAACTCAGCTGATGGGCGATTTTGTCCTGTTGTAGTTTTTGCAGCAACTCATTGACATCATCGCGTTGACTTTTGTCACCGTGGATATCTAGAAAAGGCCGGCGTTTACAGCGTTGGTATTGCAGTAGGAGTTCAGCATTAATTAGCATCCTTTTAAGTTAACAAGAATTAGCACACTCTGGGAGTAACTCAGACAATTAATAATGGAGTGGGCGAGACAAGAGAGATCAGGGAGATGAAAAATTAATGACCAATGACTAATGGCTTTTGACTAATCCAAAATCCAAAATCCAAAATCCAAAATCTAAAATTGGTATGACCAATACTTCTGTCGCACAAACCAGGTTGCATAGCCATCGAGAGCAATTTCCCGCTTTAGCGAATAAGGCTTATTTCAATTATGGGGGACAAGGGCCGATGCCCCAAAGGGCAATGGATGCTATGACCCAAACTCAAGCTCATGTTCAGCACATAGGCCCCTTTGGCAATGAGGCATATCGCTGGATAGCGCCCCAGACTCAAGCCGCAAGAGAAGCGATCGCTTCGGAGTTACATGCACCAAGTCAAACAATTACCCTCACCCAGAATGTCACTGTTGGCTGTAATATCGCCATGTGGGGCATCGAGTGGCGTGCTGGCGACCATATGCTCCTCTCGGACTGCGAACATCCAGGTGTGATTGCCACAGCACAAGAAATCGCGCGGAGATTTGCTGTGGAAGTTACTACCTGTCCTCTCAAGGCGACTTTAAATGAGGGTGACCCCGTAAAAGTTATTATCCAGCACTTACGCCTTAATACTCGTCTTGTGATATTAAGTCATGTTTTCTGGAATACTGGTCAAGTTTTACCTCTTGACAAAATTGCTGAAATATGCGACAAGAATCATTCTTTACTACTGATAGATGCTGCCCAATCTGCTGGCTTGTTGCCTTTAAACTTGACTGAATTGGGAGTAGATTTTTATGCTTTCACTGGTCACAAATGGTTATGTGGCCCAGCGGGTGCGGGTGGTTTGTATGTCCGACCAGAAGCACGAGAAAGCCTGAAACCTACGTTTATTGGCTTAAATGGAATTGTTGTGGATAGCCAATCTCAGCCTGTGGATTGGCTTCCAGATGGGCGACGATACGAAGTGTCTACATTAGCTTATCCGTTGTATGTTGGGTTACGGGAGGCGATCGCAATCCATCAGCAATGGGGAACCTCACAGGAACGTTATGAGCAAATTTGCCATAACAGTGAGTACCTCTGGCAGCAGTTAGTAGCGTTACTCGATGTCAAATGTCTACGAACTTCCCCACCTGAAAGCGGTATAGTCTCTTTTCAACTCACCCAGAATCAGCCCCAAGCTCATTTGAAGTTGGTGCAATTTTTAGACTCGCAAAAAATATTAACTCGGACAATTGCTGACCCTAGCTGTATACGCACCAGTGTTCATTACTTTACTTTAGAATCGGAAATCGACCAATTGATTGAGGCAATTCAAAGTTTTTGCCAAATGTAGGATCAGTAGGGTGTGTTGTAACGCACTTTTACTAGTGCGTTATGCTATCTCAAGCTCAGAGGCTGTACTTAACTCTGCTGAACTAAATGAAAACCCTTTATTTACTTTGTGGCTTGGCGTTTTCTGGTAAAAGTACCTTGGCTAAAGCAATAGTCGATTACCTAAACTGTGCTTATGTAAGTCTGGATGATATCAATAAAGAGCGAGGACTTGGTTTTGGTGGAGATGGTATTTCTGTTGAAGAGTGGGAAAATACTCACCAGATCACAATTGGTATTTTGGATAATTTAATGCAGCTAGAACAAGATATCATTCTTGATGATACAAACTGTTTTCGTTGGTTGCGTGACAGATTTAGAGAGGTCGCCAAACGACATGATTATAAAAGCAAAGTAATTTACCTCGATGTTCCGCTAGAGGAAATTTACATAAGAATGCAAATGAATGAACAGACTAAAAAACGCCAAGGAATCAAAAAGGGGATTTTTGCAGAACTAATACAAAATTTTCAGCCTCCTGAAGTAGATGAAAATATTTTGCTATTCAATAATGAATCCACTATTAAAGATTGGCTAGAAACTCAATTACATTCTAGATTTAATAAGTTATAAATTTTCCCTATAAAATGGAACGCCCAATTTTATACTTAGCCATAACTAACCACGGCTTTGGTCATGCTACCCGCACGGCTTCTGTAGCTGCGACAATTCAAAAGTTATGTCCAGAAGTTCTGCTAATTATGGTGAGTACTGCCCCCCGCTGGTTGCTAGAGTGCTATATAGAAGGCGATTTTATCTATCGTCCTCGTGCATTTGATTTGGGTGTGGTGCAAACTGATAGTTTGACAATGGATAAAGTAGCGACTTTAGAAAAGTTGCTGGATATTAAGAAGCATCAAAATTCACTGATAGCCTCAGAAGTCAATTTTATCCGCCAAAATCGCGTTAATCTCATCTTGGCAGATATTCCCTTCCTGGCTCCTGGGTTTGCCAAAGCTGCAAATATTCCCTGCTGGATGATGAGTAACTTTGGCTGGGACTTGATCTACCGAGATTGGGGGGGTGAATTTACCGCAGTTGCCGATTGGATTAGTGATTGCTACTCAAAGTGCGATCGCCTGTTTCGTCTACCCTTTCATGAACCGATGCAGGCTTTTAACAATATCACAGATGTCGGCTTAACAGGCGGTTCCCCCCGTTACTCTGCTGATGATTTACGTTCTCTTTGGGGAATAACTACAGCAGTTGAAAAAACTATTTTGTTGACCTTTGGCGGCTTGGGTTTACAGCAAATCCCCTATGATAACCTGCGGCGATTTTCAGATTGGCAATTCATCGTATTTGATCAATCTGCCCCTGATTTACCTAATTTAGTGAAAATTGATGACCGCAAATACCGCCCTGTAGATTTTATGCCTATTTGTGGACGAGTCGTTTCTAAACCTGGTTACAGTACTTTTTCTGAAGCCACAATACTACAAGTGCCTATTGTTACTATACCACGCAATGATTTTGCTGAAGCAAATTTTATACTAGAAGGCATAATTAATTATAACCAGCACCAAATCATCACCCCTTCTGAGTTTTTTCAAGGGACTTGGGATTTTCTGCGTGAGTTACCCCAACTACCAAAGCAATCTCAACCAATTGCCAAGGATGGTAATGAAGCGATCGCTCATGCTATTGTCAACTATTTTCGCAGTAATTAAACTTGACTTAACTTATAGCCTCTCATAGGCTACTAGCTATCTGCTGAGAAGGTTATAGCTGTTTTCAATTATGTAAAATACAGTAGGGACGCGCAGATGTGCGCCCAAAGCGCGTATTGCATCCAAACCAAAACCGCTATAAACTTTATTTATATGGTGAGGCAAATCATCCAAACTAAAAAATCAACGGTTATTAGTCAATAATCAATCAAATTGCAGATGACTCACTACCAAAAGTTACTGAAAATTTCCACCACGGGCAAATCTTTTTCCAACATCACCGCGAAAATTGAAGCTATAGTTGCAGAGTCGGGAGTGGAAACTGGTCTTTGTACTCTATTTTTGCGCCACACTTCAGCCAGTTTAGTGATCCAAGAAAATGCTGATCCCGATGTCCTTATGGATCTAGCTAATTTTATGGCAAAACTCGTGCCAGAATCAGGCAAATACATCCACGATGCAGAAGGCCCTGATGATATGCCGGCACATATTCGTACCGCACTTACCCATACTTCTGAACATATCCCTATTAATCGCGGTCATTTGGTGCTAGGAACTTGGCAGGGAATTTATATTTGGGAACATCGCCAACGCAGTCATTCGAGGGAATTAGTTATCCACATTTCTGGATAGTGAGTTCTCAAATTTAATTCATTTAAGGTGTGACTTTGTAGAGTTGAAACGCCCTATTTATACTGTGTAAATTTTGGGTAAAATTTCGTAAACTTCGCAGTCATATGCATTAAATAAATTTCGCTGCGTAGGCGTAGCCCGTCGTAGACATCGCTTTTTTACAAAAATTATTGATGTAAAATTTACCAGATAAACAATAAATAATTTGTGTAAATTTGTAAATTAAAAAGTTAAGTTTATTTGTGATTCTTGAATAATCTATTTTTCGAGCTATAAACTAATATTTAGTGTAAGCTGTCTGGGCTATTTCAATTACTATGAAGCAAGAACTAACACCAACTCATACTTTCCAATTTATTGATGAAATCTTCGCCCAGCAGTCTATTAATATGTTATCACTTAATCCCCAAAAGAGATTAATTACCAGTTTTGCAGAATTGGGGAATTTTATTACTGAAGAAAACACTGACATTGAATTTATTACAACCCTTCATGAAACTCTCGAATCTATAGTGTATACTCAGTTGCAAAATTTTCCAGGAAACATCTTCTGGGATTTTGATTTTCTGGTAAGTAGTATGCTTAGACAGGCTTTAGTAGCAGATGAGGGTGCTATTCCTTTTTTAAAAGTTTTTGGTAAAAAAATGGTTTTGCTGATAGAGATGTTCGGAAATAAAACGCAAATGCGCTTCCGTTACGTTCACGATTTTATGTATGGATTTGATTGGGCAAGATGGGTACAAAAAGAACCACAAAATCGGGCACATATAGAGCCTTTTAGTCTGATTTTTTTGGATTATTTGCTCGTCAAAGGCAAGGAACTTTTACAACGTATTAATCACGGTCAGATCGTATCTTATAAACTATGTGATACAGGTTATCGCAATCCCTTCACATTTTCTCGTGAACCAGAAGACGAATACCGTCTGCTAACTTATCTTGCTGAAGAACAACTTATCCCAGTGGCAGTGTGGAACTGGAATGCTTGCCCAGTATGGAACAAACCTTTCCAAGAAATGCGCCAGCAATTAGCATTAAAATTAAATATTCAACCACAGAGACACTGATAAAAAATTCAAGAATAAAAAATCAAAAATGGAACCCTTTACAAGGTAAGTATTTAGCTACTTGCTGCATAAAAAATAATTGCCTGGAAAAATAGGATGAAAATTACTGATTTAATTACTTGGTTTGAAGCATGGGCAAATCCTGCTTGGCGTGAAAGCTGGGATAATTGTGGCTGGCAGATTGAACCAGGAGTTTTGCAAGAAAAAACACGGGTTTTGGTGTGTTTGACACCGACTTTGGCAGTAATGCAGGAAGCGATCGCTCTTAATGCTAATCTGATATTTGCCCATCATCCCTTGATTTTTACTCCTCCCAAGTCATTACGCAGTGGTGAAGCGATCGCAGAAATGGCCCGGTTAGCTTTTACCCACAATATTGGTGTTTACACTGCTCACACGAATTTTGACCAAGTGCAGGATGGTACTGCTGACGTTTTAGCTCAGATTTTAGAACTCAAGGAAGTTACTCCCATAGTACCTACACAAGCAGGGTTAGGATATGGTCGTGTTGGTTTGCTAGAACCATTTTTAACATTACAGGAATTACTCGCAGCAATTCAAACCCGACTTGCTCCCCCTCATTTGATTTTTTTCCCAAATGCTGATTTACAGCAAACAATTTCACGAGTTGCCGTTTTGGGAGGTTCGGGGGCTAGTTACATTTCAGCCGTCGCTAAAACTGGTGCTCAAGCTTATCTGACTTCTGACTGTAAGTTTCATCAGTTTCAAGAAAGCCGCGATTGCAATCTAATTTTAATTGATGCTGGACATTATGCTACTGAACGTCCCGCTTGCGATCGCTTGGTGCAAAAATTCCAGTCCTTAAATCTAGACTGGGTGAAATTGAGTCAAAAGGATGAGGATTTCCGCCAGTTTTTTGCTTGATTGCTTATGTTTCACTATATTTTTTCGATAGTTGCCTAAAAGTTTTTTTATAAATATTGTCAAACCATCCGACTGATCAACATTAATACTGGACAGTTTGTATTAAATGTTGTCCATATACAGTTAGTACTCTCATCTAAAAGTCTTATCATAACCCATTATTGTGATGCATATCACTAATTACGTGTAACTATAATCACATAAATTTCATGTTCCATATCAATTAGTAGCAGAGAGAAATGTTCCACACTTGAGGTAACAAATTGTTTACTTTGCCCTAACCAAGATGATTCGCACAATCGTTGAATCTGCTTTCCAAACTGGATATCTTAGTGTTGAATCTGAGGGTTTACTCCATCAAGTGGTGGCTACTAAATGCTATCAGTCAGAAGATTTACCAGCCCTTGCAGCCCTATACAATGCAGTTCGCGCAGGTAAAATTAAACGAGAAGCGTCCTCGTCGAACAAGCTTATGGAATTATGCCCTACCATGTAAATCTTCCTGATCCTCCAAAAGAAGCAGAGGAACAGCAAGAAGCTTGATGTAAATATTTCTCCTGCCTGATCCACTCCCCACTCTCTTGGCTTTTTTTTAGCCATGATCAGGCAAAAACCTTAAAAACTCAAAACTCTTTGGGTGTTGTTGTTGAAAATCATCAAGGTCAGCAAGAGAATGAGTTAAGATCAGATACACATGGGTAAAAGTAAAGCTAAGTCCTCGGACTTCCCAGTAATGCCAATGACTAAAAGTAGGCAAATTAAACAACCGCAATCAACGATTCTTTTTGAGTATTCTTTATTACATAATGGTAATAATGACTCACCATCATATATGAATCTGGTTAGGACAGATCCCGAATTGTTTGACTTCTATGAAGCAGACATTCCTTAGAACGAGCCGGAGGAGATTGAGTTCATTGCTAGAGCAACCACTGATTTATGATCCAAAATTTCCCAATATTTTGACAACTATAAGCAAGTATTGGGATTGGTTTATGAAGCGTACTTGTTCTCAACGGTGAAATTAACCTCTTAAAGGTGTAATGTAATGGGGTAGAACCCAGATTTTGAAAGGTTTAACTACGTTGTTTAAAAAGGCAGAAACAGTACATGCTACACCGCAAGATTTATCAACTGTGTTGCGATGGGCGCGAGGTATGTGTTTTCTTGCGGGACCAGCAACGCTGGATTGAACGCGCCCGCATCATAGACATAGAGGGAGATTTAGTAACTCTACGCTATGAAACAGAAGAAGAGGACGAAGTTTGTTCTTGGGAAGAAATGGTTCGCCTCGAGAGCATTGGTGCTGTAACGCAAAAATTAGCTTCAGTGCCACGCGGGAATGTGGAACCTCTGATGACTGAAGACTGTCCCGAAGCAGAGCGCATCCATAACCGTTACACTGACTCGAATCCAGAATAATCAGTGCTGAGTGTTGAGGGCTGAGTTAATAAATCCTAACTCAGTCCTCAAGACTCAGGATTAGATAAACCTTCAAAAGCAGGACAGTAACCTTCTAGGGTTACCTTAAAGTTATATAACGGGGAAGCTGGGTTCCAACACCGCTGCCCCCTTTGATGTCGGCAAGTACCGCAACAGTCTACATCTGTCCATGTATAGCGATCGCTATTTTGGTTGAGCAGTTCTCGTTGAGACAATCCCCTTAAGACTAGTTCTTCCCCTTGCCAACGAGCTTCGATTAAACCAGTATCCGCAAATTGCCGCCAACGAGGATCGGTAGTAATCACATTGGGTAGGGTGATTGTGATTATTGTCCCTAACTCTGTGAGTTCGCCTTCGTAGTTAGTTTCTGGTGCAGCCGGCTGTAAAAATGTATCACCGATGGGCAGTTCTACTAAGGTGTCAGCAGCCGGAGAATGTACATGGTAGCGGTTTTGTAACTCCTCTAAGCTAGTCAGGTCTGCCAAGTAGGCAGGAGAACCGTGGACAAAAACGACATGCTGGGGTCGCAAATTATGAATTAGCTGCGTAGTACCAGGGCCATCACTATGTTGAGCTAGGAGATAGCTTTCGACAGTGGTGGGTGCTAAATATTCTTTGTTAACTTTTATATCAATTTTTTCTGGTAGAAGGATCAGCCAAGGGCCAGTTTCTAATTGGCAGTGCTTACCCAAATCAGTTGTAGAGTCAGTGAGGACAATACAAGGTGATTTGCCGACAGTGGGACGATGTTCTGGTTGCAAACGACGCACGCGGGGACGCACCCGTTCATCCCAAAATAAGGGTTGATGGCGGGCAAAGTTTTGTACGGATGGGGGAAGGTGGGCTAGCAGTTCTAAATAGGCATCACACCCAGTGGCGACAGCACCATCTACCCAAATATCTAAATCTCGTCCGGTGAAGTGGTGATGAGACCGTAGAAGCATTAATAATTCTTGACCCAATCCTAAAGCCGGGGTGGGAAGGATTACAGAACAATTATCAGCGATCGCTCGATTAATTCGCTCTGCTAGTTGATTTTCTTGGTTGCGGCGGTGAGGATGGCGGGATGTACCGTAACTGCCTTCAATGATCAGCACATCCAAATCTAAGCCCCGCAGTTCCTCTAAGCGTAAACCTTCTACCAGGCGGGAGTTTGATAAGAAAAAGTCCCCTGTATAGAGTAGCTTGTAAGTACGCTGCTTGGTGGTGTAGGTAAGCAGAATTGCCACTGCCCCTGGTAAATGCCCTGCGGGAAATAATTCTGCGACCAGACCATCTTGGAATTCCACAGGCGATCGCAACGGCAAGGCATGACAAAATTGGGAAATCTCTTCAGGATCTTGGTCTAGCCAATTGAGCGGCAGTAACTTGGTGGTTACTTCGCTACCATAAATCGGTAACTTTGGAAAAGCTTTATGCAGTGCCAGTAAGCCTCTGGCGTGATCTGGGTGGGCGTGACTAATCAAAACTAAATCTGCTGGTAGGGGCGAACTAGCTCCCCGTCCCGACTTAGTAAGCCCCTTAGCCAGCGATGAAATATCCTCCAAACCACAGTCCAACAGGATGCGGTGTGGCCCCATCTTCACCAATAAACATATGCCCTCATCGTCATGCTGGACACTATAGGGCAAACATTCTAATTCATTACCCGCTTCCCCAGCATCTACGCGAGAGGATGCTGACAGATTATCCCTCATGCTCTCCTCCCCTCAAACCTCATCATCATAGACATATCCCAAAATCCAAAAATTACACAAATTTTGGTTTTGTGACTTAGGGGTAAGTTTTATTGTGCGCCCCTACACCCGGAGAATACAGATTTTTGATTGGGGAGGACGCCTCCACCGAACCCGCACTGGTTCGGAAAGGTGGATTAACGAAAAGCAAACAAACTAAAAGCTAAAGAATGCCTCTTGTTTATTTTCCCTTTGCAAATTCTGAGCGCTCTTAGCCAACTCATCCTACGAAAAGTCGCCCAAACGTCTACAGATTTATCTCAATGTGCGGAGCCATTGCCGTGATAGTTATCTGAATCATAGAATCCATTTTTCGTGCCAAAAAATAAGCACGAAAGCGTAAATATAACTGTTAATCCAGCTAGAATCAGCTTTACATCCATTTGTTTGCTGCCCCGTACTTAAAGACTTTCCTATATTAATTTAGTGCTTCCGCAATCAAATGCAATCACTAGAAAATCTTCATTATGCTTATGTGGATTGGGCAATAGGTAAATTTACCGCAATCAGTCAGATTGTAGAACTTTTCGGTTCACCTGTCTATCCATCTAGATGTGAAACAATATGACAACAGGAGCAATCCTCTACAGCCCGTAAAAATCCTCATCTAGAATCTGGTCAATGGAAAAAGGACAAACCGTGGGATACTCACTTTCCTGAGGTATCCAAACCCCAAATTTAGCCAGCTTACCTTCCTTAATCGCTAGCTTGTGAGCATCTGGGTAGGCTTTTTCCACTGCCTCTAACAGAAAACTTTTTAGAGAAGGAGTATCTGCTAAATTATTGAGAACTCGCTGACGATGTTCAAGTATTGAGCTATAGCAGCTGACTTTCATGCTATCGGGTACATCATCCCCAAGCCGTAACTTGAGTAAATGCGCCAGCAAAATTGTCAGATTGCTTTTGAGCGCATTTTTCTCTGCCTTACCCAAATCAACTAGCTCCTCGATCAAATGCTCACTATCCAACGCCTCAAATTGATGATTCTGTAACTGTTCAATGGTTTGCTCAATCCATAATTGCAAATCTTGATCGTATAGCGTGTTAGGCATTCCTCAGATCAACTCCCAGTTATTTAACATTCCAGCTAGACTCTAAATCTTGCAGTTACTCAAGGATCATAGCGATGAAAGCAGATCGCACATCCAAAAGATGAGGCAGACAAGGGGACAAGCTCAGTACAAGTGCCCAATTCCCCATTTATCTAGTCCGCAACAACTGCACAAAGGTATTACTCACCGTATTGTCTTTCGTGTCGGCGGCGTATTGAATCAATTCTTCCCGCAGTTTTTTGGCTGCATCTATCTCAAGTAAGGTTGCTAGCAAGAAATAAACACCACGAAAACGCGGATCGCCCATTCTATCAACTAATAGTCCTTCGGCGGCATCAGTTTCGCCGAGAAAGTTTTGCACCAAGAAGAAGTCCATGATTTTATCGTGGCGGAAGTACCATTCTTTCTTGGCTTCGCCTTTTTCACCTTCCCACTGACGGCTGACTACCATTTTGTATTTTTCATCTGACAAAGACATGGCAACTTGGTAAAATTCATCTGCGGGTAGGGCTTGTTTGTCTTCGAGTCGCATTTGGTAGACGGCGGCTGAGAATTTCTTTAAGGGAAATTCTTGATTCCATTCTTTCAAGTATTCTGCCGCCATTAAATTGTATTGCTGTTCTTGCAGGCGAAACAAGTTAGGATATTTGCCTTGTGATAACATCAGCGCTACCACAGTTAAATCCATTGGATTGGAAAGAGTTCGTTGGGCAGCGTTTAACTCTTCTTTGACTTGCTGGTTATTGAGGACTTCTGTTAAATAGTTGGTGCAGGCTTTGGCGTAATCATCGCCTTGAACTTTGGCATCTTTGGGGAGTCGCAGCTGACGGGATATCAAAAACTCTTGAATTTGTTGTTGTTTAAGGGGTTGCAAGTAGTATGTTTTTGCTGTTGAGGGCGGTATCCACTCTAAAGGCTGGGTAGTCATTATAATGTTGCCCCGGAAATAGCTTTCGACAAACTGGCAGATTTTTGCCCGTGTGTCGGCGGTGACTTCGTTGAGTCCGTCGATGCAGATGTCAATCGCACCACTGTAAATCAGGTTTTTCAGGAAGCCGGCATCTTGGGCTTGGCCGTGTAGCTTGTCTTGAATTGCCTCAATGACGCCTTTATGACATTTCTGAGCGGGGAGATAAACGACTATGCGCTCTTGATTTTTCAACAGATGACGGAGAAACATTGACTTGCCTAAGCCGGAATCACCTTCTAAGATAATTTGTCCTTGAATACTGGGTAAGGCTTTGGTAATTGGCAGGATGTCTCCTGAAGTGAGAACTTTGACTTGAGATTCTGGGAAGTATGTTTGGTCATGAAAATTATCTAAGCCGGCATCGGCTAATAGGGAAGGTTTGAATGGTTCAAATAATTTGCGCCGGAAGGGTGGAAACCAGGTGAGGAGAAAGCCGACATAGCCCACGCCTAAAATGCGTCTTACCCAAGGGTTCCAGAAGAAGATGGCTTGGACTTGGGGAAATTTGGGGTAGGCAAAGATCAGGAGAAGCCAAAAGGCTGCATGAATAAGGATGGTGTTTCTGCTACGGACAAACCACCGCCACCCCTCCAAATTATCTATTGCTGATTGCACCGCATTAGCATTGGTGGAGTTGATTTTTTTAAGGTTGTTGTAATGGCTTTGCAGTAAACCAATATCCTGTAATTTCCAAGGAACGTTTTTGTTGGCGGCTACTTCCGAGATTTGCTTGGCTAAGTCGCTGCGTAAACGCTCTAGCCTCTGACTGCCATTCCAAGCTTGCAAAAATACGTTGAGGGTTTTGACACCTTTATCGTGTGTAAGTTTGTCAGGAACTACTTGAGGAGAGCCAAGCCATTTTAGTAGAGTTTTCACTTCCTCAGTGCCACCGCCCAGAAAATAGGTTAAAAAACGCCAATTTAAATAATCTGAATAACCAGGCTCATAAAAATTATTCAGAATTACAACAACCTCGTTTAACTCAAGTTTTCTGATATTCCCCAATGCCTCTGCCGCTTTGCGACGAACTCCGGAGTCAACATTTTCATCCTTGAGGAAGTTAAGGATGTCAGGGATGTATTTAACTACTGCCTGCCCTATGTTGCCCAATGCCTCTGCGGCACTGCTACGAATAGAAGAGTCAACTTTTTCATCCTTGAGGATGTTGGCAATGTCAGGAATATACTTCGTCGCTGCCTGCCCCAGGTCGCTTAATGTCTCTGCTGCACTGCTGCGAACGTATGAGTCAACCTTTTCATCCTTGAGGAAGTTGAGGATACAAGGAATATAGTTAGCTGCCGACTGACCCAGATTGCCAAATGCCTCTGCCGAACTGCTACGAAAAAAAGCTCTATCATATA
>NZ_CALMFY010000086.1 GCF_937863485.1 uncultured Nostoc sp.
TATTAGCGATCGCACCTTTTTTGTCCAACCTCACAAAATCGCGTTGCTCCCTTGCCCAAATTGTCGAGCAACGGTTAGAGCAGCATGAAACGCGAGGACGCACATTAACTCTGAAAGTCAAGTTTTCTGACTATCACCAGCTAACCCGCAGTAAGACAATGCTTGCTCCCATCAGTGAATTAGATACGATTTTTGAGATAGCCAAAACACTGTTTTTATCAATTGAACTGGAGAATCAGAGCATCAGGTTGTTGGGGATTTCGTTGTCTAACCTGGATAACGCTAAACAAACCCAAGTCATTCAACTGCCACTATTTCAAAATGCAGGTATTATATTTTAGCGTAGGCTAGCAAGAACCGCAGGCATCGCGCTGTTTAAATACTGACTCACCCACGACAAAAATCATCAACCCTCAACTCTCGCCACACGTCAGACGGTTGCCACCCAGAGTTGCCAACAGAGCGCTCTTGGCGATAGTGTTCAGAAATGTAGTCTGATTTTGATGCTTCAATGTAGTCTGATTTTGATGCTTCAATGTACACAGGTAGATTTGGTTCAATCACTATTTCAGGAATATCTTTACTCTCAGGGATCTCAATGGGTTCAGTGGGTGGTGGGGTTACTTCTGTTTTCTTGCAAACTGGATTAGAATTTTTTTTGATGAGTCGTTGCATATCTCTAGGAATCATTCGGCTCTCCACAAAGAACGGATATCCCAGAATACACGAAGTTATCAGCGAATCAGAGACATTTTGCCAGAAAGTTTGTCTCTTTTTGAATGCTCAAGATTTCCAGTACTTATACAGAGGTGTGAATATTTAGTGTTGTATAAACTAAATTTTGGTAAAAGGTGATAAACGTAAATTTATATACTCTATTGAGATGAATAACTCAGTAGAGTATTTTTGTGAGAGTCACTGCCCTTAAGGAATCTTTCGCCTTTGCTACTGCCCGATTGACAACGGTCTTCTACAGCCATTAGTACCTTGTGTAATCATGTTTGTTGATGCTTAAACAAGTGATGGTGTAACGCTTGGCTATCGAAAGTTATTTTGTATGCTATTTGTGGGCATTCGGTCAGGTACTAACCCAACTTCTCTCTGCACTGTGTAATGGTTAGGTAGATACTGCTCAAAAGGTAGTACCATTCGAGCGATCACCCAATCATCTGCTGCCCCACGGCAGCAATAGCGGAATTCTAAGTATAACTAATAACTTTAAGAAACCTGATTAAAAAAAGCAACGTCTACAAACTGGAGTTTAGACTAAGCAATGCAAAATGACCCAGCACTGCTGAGTTAATAAGAGACTCGCTGAAAGTATGAACAATCTTTGATATTAAACAGCTACAGATGCTTCTTTCCGAGGTGGAGTTGCTGTCTTTTTAACTGTAGGGAAACGGTTTTTACGTAGACGAGGTTTTCCTGGTGTCCAGCAGGCGTGACTTTCCACGAGGTTTGGGTGGTTGGGTAGGAGTCCCAATGGCCGCGAAAACTCCTCCCATTGATTGAGCAACTCTTCCAGGGGTCAATTTATCGATTGATTTCTGCCAGGGTAAAGGATTGTCAGTAACGATATCACGGGCTAACCACAATTCCCAAGTCATCAGAGGCATTAAGTCACTCCATCTTTCACATTGCTTGGGGGTACCTAGCTTGGGAACAGTCCAGTGGAGTCGTTGTTTTAAAAAGCGATACCAGTGATCAATTGTAAAGCGACGCTAGTATTGTCGCCAGACTTGTTCTACGGGTGGCATCTCTTCTCCTACCCAAGCCAACCACAAAGGTTTTAACTCTTTCAAGTTACCTTCTGCATCAAGACGTTCAACTCTGATCAGTGACATCGGTCGTGTCACCGCTTTACGGAAATGCAAATTTTTCCACAGGCTAACCCGTACCCGTTTTAATTGCGGATCATCTACCTCGAAGACAGATGCTGCTTCGCCCCATGTTGTTGGTTCATTCAACTTGAATTTATCACCATGTTTTCTGGGACAGCCAATGCCTGTATAAGCTCCTGGTTCACCCCATAAACACAAATTTGAACGCAATCGGACTAAAATATCTACTGCAATCTTAGCCGTTTTTAAGACAAAAGGGAGCCACCGCGTTGGGCGGCTTCGCCGACTTGAAGCGACTGGCGTCGCACATCCATACTCACTGTCCCAAACTGAAATCGGTCTGGTGGGTAAATGCTTACACACCTGTTTGAGTTGCCAAATTGCTTTGTCTATTGGGCTTTCCCAACTGGTGATCCGCTCATGCCTCAAAGGTAATGCCCAACTACCTGAATCTTCTGGTATCCATGCAATTGTACTGTATCCTTGACCAAGGGTAATCGGTTTATTTCCGGCTATGGATGTGCCACTATGCTCGTAAGTCCTCTTGAAGTAGCGTTACTGCATCCGGGCGTGACCAGTTTGTGTGATCTCCTGCTAACAAGGGTCGTCCCTCTGTTGGCATCTGTTTGATATATAACTGCATCAATTTCTGTCGCTGCGGTCTACTATCTTGTAGCGCTTCATAAATACTTGACCACTTACGTCTGAATACTGGTGATAAGGATAAGTCTGCTAAGGAATAGACATTGCGGGTCAGCAATATGGCATCTGTTAATTCAAAGGTCGCATCTTTGGCGAAACCTAAATATTTGTAGGCTACTTGACGAAACTCTTCAAGTCTGGCACAAATCATGTTGGCAGGTGAGTAATGGTAGTTCTTTTCTCACTTTCTGCCTTCATGGGGACTGTATTCAATCAGACACCCCTTTTTTCTTACTTATTCTCTGATAATGATAATCGAATAAGGGGGTGGGAGAGAAACGAGCGACGCTCGTTTCTCTCCCACCATTTTCATGATTATCATTATTGTATTATTTTAGCGGCAAGCATACTACACAAAAATTGTTCAAGGTCGCGGATGCTTTGAGGCTGACAAGATAATATCAGTAGATCGAAAACTTTTGTGAGTTGACGAAATAATCAGGGTTTCAACCGACGTTTTGGGGTTGATGATCGCGTAGGCGCAGCCCGCCTTCGGCATCGCTTGCACTGCACTCTTAACCCACCAACAATGCCCGTTCCTTGAAAACCAGACTCCAACAGGATTCCGGCAGATTATGTTCCTAAACTCAAATGAACGGCTGGTAAGGCTTCTGGAAAACTTTTCGATCTACTGAATATTTTTAACCTTGCCCATTTAGTCTAAACTCAATTTAAAGTATTAATTACTACAATACTTCTATGTAAGAGCGAAAGGCGATCACTGCCTGCTTACCCTGATAGTCTTTGATAGATTTAAGAATATCAGTAGATACTTCTAGTGACAAAATTGTTTTAATTTCGATGTTGGTGTTGTAGCCCACCATGTCTCCCATGCGTTTCCCGTGGCTACCCTCACCCTGCACTTGAGTAATGGTGTAGTCGTTTATATTGTAGCTTTTCAATAGCTTGAGAATAGCGTCTTTCAGCACTGTTTCACCAATGATGGTTAGGAGAACGGCAGGTTTAACTAAATCGGCTTCGTGGGACATGGGTAACTCCATAGAACAGGTTTTATGTTGCGTTTGTTAATTGATGACTTCTTTAATCTTCACATGATTAGGTTTTTTTTTGCGCAAACATTGACTTCCTGACATATGCGTGTCCACAAGGTGTTAACAGGTTGCTTAGTCCGGTTGAACTGTTATAGGAGTGAGTAACGACTTTTAGTCTAAACTCCAGTACAAAGGTAAGCATTCAATTCATTATAAAACCTTTGCTCAAATCAACTTTTAATTTCTTTTCGGGTTCACTAACTGCCAAAACGGGAGCAGGTACTGCTGCAATTATATTGTTATGCGCTTTGACGACTAAACCAGTGGTTGCCCAAGTGCCAAGCTTTAGCGATGTTGACACTGATATTTATGCTAAAGAGATTCAAGAGGCTGTTGAGATAGGACTGATTGCAGGCTTTACTTCTAATAATACTTTCCGTCCCACGTTAGAGCTAACCCGCGAACAGATGGTGTCGATGGTAATAAATGCTCTCAGTCAACTACCCCCCAGCCCTTTGACTGTGCCAAGTGAGCAAGCACCAGATTTATTGAAAACAACTAACAAACCTTACCGAGATGTAGAGGTAACTCGTTGGAGTGCTGGAAAGATTGAGTGGGCAAAAGAGAATGAGATTATAATCGGCTACTCTGATGGTACTTTTCGTCCGACCCAAATAGTAACCCGTGCGGAGTTGATAGCAGTTTTGCGTAAAGCTGTTGAATATGGAGAAAATACCAGACGTTCAGGAGGTATAAAGAGGCAACAGGCTATAACTTTTAGTGATATATCTGCTCATTGGGGGCAGAAAGCGATTACAGAGATGTCTGCCTATTGCGGTGTTGCAACTCCCGTCAATGAAACTGGAAACGCTTTTTTTCCTAATCTTGGGACACAGCGAAATTATGCAGCAGCAGCCACGTTAAGGATGCTCAACTGTATGAACAAGTAAAACTAAATATGTAGCTAAAGTAAGCTCAACAAAAACTTTGAGATACTACAATAATATTCAGGCTGTTCATTTGACGTACACTCGCTCTAACAAATTAACCATCAACGGTGGAATTTGCTCACCCCACGGTGGGGAGATGTACTAGCACTGTTCTAAGTTTAGTCCATCGGTTAGTCATACAATTGCTCCTTGCAAGATACTTTGTGCTGATATAAATAATTGAGTTGCAAAAGAAGGAGGCATAGAATAGCCAATAATTGACCCAGCCGTAGCAGTCTCTTGTGGGAACTCATACCAAGACGGAAAACCTTGTAAAATTGCAGCCCCCTCAACAGACAAAGACTTGACCGTACCATTAGGCAACCAGATATCAGCGAACTTACTACGGTTGCAACCTTTGTGATCTGTGAAATGTGTAGGCGTAGCCCGCCGCAGGCATCGCAGAATGGTATTAGCGGGCTGCGACCCTGGCTTGTACTTGGGTAACTTGCGTCCTCCAACTCTTTCTATTAACAGTGGTGTTGGCGCATTCCCGGCTAAAAATTTCTCTAAAGCTTGTTGCTGTTTAGGTAGAAGCTGTGAATCAGGCATTGTGGGGATGAGATGCGCGATACCTTCGGCACACTTCGTGAACGCTTTGTACCAACCACAAGGTGTAGTTCCCGAAGGTAAGGTAACGCGAAACCCCCTACTTGCAATCAGGACTAACCGCCGCCGCGCCTGGGGCAGTCCAAAATCAGCCATATTCACCACGCTGTAAGTAACCGAGTACCCCTCTTGCTCCAAAGCATCCAGGATGATACTGATACTCTGACTATTCTGATAGCGTGGGACATTTTCGAGAGTAAACACCCGTGGCTGCAACTGTCGGATGGCTTCTGCTACTGCGATCGCTGCACTCAGATCATCAGCCGTTTCAATACCCTTACCTGCTTTGGCTGTGTGGGCTTGACTGAAGTTGGCGCACACCGGGGAGGCATGGAGATAGTCAGGGTGGCGCGGAAAACCTAGAAATCCTAACCGTGCTACTTCTTGAACTGTTAGCTGAATGATTTTGCAGCCATATTCATGAAAGTTACGGTGATGATTGAGAGCGATGCCTTCGGCAACGTCTTCGACGAACGCCCTGCTCAAGTCTGGTTTGGTGGGGTCGAATTCCACTGCGATGACTGGACGAATCCCGGCTTGCACCATCCCCGCTTCAATTCCGCCGCCACCAGCGAAAAGTACTACAGCGATCGGTGCATCATCTGGAAGAACTGGTTTTAATTTTGTGTTATCAAAATTTTTGCAGACATCTAATTTTGGTGATGTCTTTTTGGTTTTCGCTTTTTTGATAAAAGCGATAATATCTTCCTTAGTTGCCCCCTGCTGTTGCATTAGACGAATCATGTGGACAGCGCCAGGGGGAATTGAGCCGATACTTTTGCCCTTCCAAACGCCGTTGTGTTTTTCCTGACAATTAAATCCCCATCGCCAACAAAAGGGGTTATTTGGGTCACGTTCACCAATCACACGGGGATAAAAAACGTTTGAGCCATTAAGTAGCTTTTTAGTTTCGAGGTACTGATATAGACATCCAACCGATTCGCATTGTGAGCCTTTGACCCCTTTCTCTAAGAATTTTTCGGGTATTGCAAATAACTCAACTATTACTGTTTTAGTCATGCAGCCACCTCCATGACCAAATCATCCGGTACTTCAAAAATCCCCAACCGCCCAATGTAAGGAATCGGTGTAATCTCGCGTGGATTCTCCAGTTTCCAGTGATATTGCTCAGGCATTCCCCAACCAGACGCAACTTGTGAAAACTTGCAATCAACTATTGTGACAATGCCAATAACTTGACCGCGACGGAGACTTTTTAATTCTGGGATTACTATCCCCATCCCTTGGCAAAATTCAATCGAAAGCTGGTACTCTTTTTTGGTACAGGTTTTGGCGGCGTGAATCAGAATGTCGCCGCGATAATGAATGGGCCAGCCACGGTTTTCAATATTTTTAAGAGCATAAATTATTGCCCATGCCCAAGGCTGACGAACAGATAGCGCTTTCATATATCGACCTCTAAAACTTTAAAAAAGTTTATTGCATGAAATTATCTCGCCAAGTTCAAAAATTTTGAGGTCGATAAATCGCACAACATTGTCGCAGTACCGAGCTTACCGTAAAGGCGGTTTTTCTCAACAATCAACTCGATAGTGCGCGAGCTTGGGTCTTTTGTGTAGACAGCATCCCGGTAAAGCATAATTAACTGGTCACAAACCTCAAAGATTTCGCCAGAATTACGTAACAGATGACGATTGGGGCGTTTATCAGCCGTTGTTTGATTCCCCCGATTGATTTGACAGCCCAAGAAAACAGGGATTTTGTGAGACTTGGCAATATCCCGAATCTGGCGGGTAATCTTGCCGACTTCAAAAGCCATATTCCCGCCTGACTCCAGAGGAATCTGTTGCAAGTAATCAATAAACACAGCACCAATAGAACCACCAAATTCGGCAATGGCACGGCGCACAGCAGAAGCAATCATTGTGGTTGTAGGGGAGGAATGCTCGTAAACCTTCCAAGGCAGTTCCACCATCTGGACTATGCCTTGTGCTATTTGTTCCCAGTAACATTGAGTATTGGTTTGAATCATAGAAGCGTCTACGCCTGTGATCCGGGCTAGCATTCGGGCATTGAGTTGATTCTTATCCATTTCTGGAGTAACGTACAGAACTGGCTTTCCAAGTTTGGTCATGATTTCATAAGCATAAGAAATCATGAAATGAGTTTTGCCCATGTGAGATTCAGCTGCTACTACAACTAAGCTGCTGGGATAAATGCCACCGGTGATATTTTCGAGGTCGTACCAACCAATTCTGTCGCCTGCCATGTTTCCCATCTCCAGCTTTTGAAAAAGTTCAATGCCCATGTCTTGCGCTGAGAAAACCAAAGAGCGTTCATCGCTTTGATTTTGGGTAACGCCAAAAACTTTCGCCTCAGCAAGGGATAGTACAAGTGGTAGTTCAGTTTGCGTCTCGTAACCGAGTTGGACAATTTCATTACCCACTTTGATTAGCTGTCGCCGTCGGTATTTCTCCATCACCAAATCAGCAAGAGCGTCGATGTTAACGGCTGATACAGTGCGGTCTACCAAAGTCGCTAACTTATTCCTGCCACCAATGCGGTTTAAAAGATTGTGGTCAGACAACCATGCGGTGACAGAAAGTAAATCTGTGGGTTGGTATGTAGCATAAAGTTGGGCTACGGCTTGATAGATATCTTTGTGGGCGCTGATGTAAAAGGCTTCAACGCTCAGACGATCGCTGACTCTAGTTATCGCTTCTGGGTCAAGCATAATCCCGCCCAAAATCGCTTCTTCTGCCTCGATGTTTTGTGGGGGTAAACCTGAAACTGGATAGTTGCCAAAAGGAACTACGTTGTCTTGATTAGAGTGCATAATTATGGTCTAGCGTGCTAATTTTAACTGCGCTTCAACTTCTCGCAAATTTATGGAAGATGGTCTGGTGTTGCTCGGAACTTTTGGAGTATTGGCTGTGGCTTGAAGCTTTGCCTTTAGCTCCAGCATTTGTGGGCTGTGTTGATACTCATTGGATGGAACGCGAATGGATTGCTCTTGCTGACGGCGCATTCGGTCTTGTGCCAACGCATCTTCGAGCGAACTGTTAGTGGTGTTTTTTACTCTGTGAGCCAAAGCAGTATGCTTTTGAGGTAGGGGCTGTTTTTCTGTTTGCAATGCTTGCTGATAGCGCTGATTCAAATTCGTCCACCCACCCTTGGTTTTCTCCCAGGTGTTGATTACTGCGATCGCATGAGTTATTTCAAGTTGTGCCGAACGTTTTGACTTAGTGGCTAATTCAGCAGCCAAGAAGTCCACGACTATCGGGTTGAAGTTCTGGTACAAGTTATTTAGCTTTCGCTCTCCACTGTGCCAAGGTAGAACCCAGCGATTCCACTTGATTTTTTCTCTGACGACTAGTGGTACAAAATCATCACTCATAGCAGTCGGGTCTGTGATCCACGCATCAATCAGTTCTTTTACGTTCTGGGCGGATTTGTACGGGTCATCAATCACCTGTTTTTTCTTCGATTGTTCGATTTTCTCGAACGACCCCGCCGGAATGATTGACCTACAAGAGTGGTTATCGGTTTGTTGCAATTCCACGGAATTTTTTGACAACGAAGTGGGTAATTGTGGGGTTGGTTCTTCTGGGGTTGATTCTTCTAATCTTGGTTTTTCTGGAGTTGGTTTTTCTGGAGTTGGTTTTTCAAGGTTTAATTGTTCAGTTTCACACACACACGATTCTTGGGTGGGAAATGCGTTTTGAGTTGAGGGTGCTGCATTAAGTGTGAATTCCTTAGATGGGATTACCTTATTGGGATATACTTCGTCTACCAAATCAGGAACCACTACTCCTACCAGATTTGGTACCATTACCCCTACCAAATCAGGAACCACACCCCTACCAGATTTGGTACCACTACCCCCTCCTGATTTGGTACCACTGCCATTATTGTCAGGGGTATTACCATTGTGTGATAAGTTTTGATTAACACTATTTGTAGTGAATTCTTGCCTAATCGCTGGTAAAGATTGCGAGTCAAGCCACTCACCTGGTTGAGTAAGTTCGTAAATGGATGTTCTACCTTTGCGCTCTTGTACAACTTTGATTAATCTGGCAGCAACTAAAACCCGCAATGATTTTCGGACAGTTTTTTCATTCATCAAGCAGCTTCGAGCCATGTTAGGGATAGATTCAAAACAGCTGTTTTTACCAGCACGTCTGACGATGTGAGAATATAAACGATATTCCATTGGCTCCAGCCCGTACTCATCAAAGTAAGATGGAACAACGGGTAAAAAGTCTTTGCGTTCACAAGTTGTATTCATACGTTTTACCTCCGTTTCATGCCTAAACTTAGTTATTCAACATCCGCATCAGAAAAAGAAAACCATTCGCCAATTAAGCGTTGATACTGGTATTGTTCATACAATTTATGAATTGGCTCATCTCTTACCCCCAACGTGCGGTCGAAAAGTTAGATTAATCCGTGTACTAACGACCTTATTAGTCTTCGGAACTTGATGCAGATGAGTACTTTGACAGCCTGGAAGCATCACCAGCAGACTCCCATGCTCCAGCCAAAAGTCACTAGGCTTGCCCCCAATGGGCTTGATTTGGAATTTGCGAACCGAACCCAGGTTGACAGAGGCGATCGCGGGATTTACACCCATCGAAGCTTCACTATCGTTGTGCCAGCCGATGCTGTTTTGTCCGCTTCTGTACTGATTACCGATGACAATGTGGAAGCTGTAGCCAGTAGCGGCAGTAATTCTATCTCGCAGTTGGGCTAGCGATGAAGTCCAAGGCAGTGGTTTAAGTGGTACGCTCTTGGAGTAAAGGTAATCACAGCCCTCATCCCCGTAAATACATTCCAAACGAGGCACAAGCATCGTTTTACCCAGCATACGTATTTGATTCTGTTGCCATTGCAATTGTTGACAATGTTGGTAGAGTGCGTCAGCTTCAGTAAAAGTGAGAAACTCTGGATAATAGTTGACTGGTAAAGTAGGAACAGATTCGGGAAATAAAGTTAGTTGTTGCATAATTCTCCTTTGGCGATTGCCCGAACAATTTCTTCTGCCCTTTCTTGTGAAATAGCCTGTTCTGGATTTTTGTAAAACCCAGCGATCGCCGACTTGGGACGAATAATAATTTGCTGCCCTGTTGCGCGTTTGTCCCATACAAAGCACGAGATGGTAACGTTATCGGTAGCCCAACGAGTACCTCGTTTGTCCTTCCGAAAGCAAAAGCGCGGCAAAATCAGTACAAACGACGGCGGGTGCTGCTGCAAGAAATCCGCACGATCATCACAGGGTTCAAGAAAGCTGGTAAGTAAAAAAGCAGCGACACCCACACGCGCTTTCTGGTAAGCATTTTTGATGATTGGTGCAGCAAATTCCGCGTATGGTGGGTTGGTACAAATCCAGTCGCACTCTGGAAATTTTTCCCATGATTCGGCTAATGTTGCATCGTAGTGAAAATGTGCCTGCTTGTTCGGATCGATGTCGTTAGTCCAGATGTCTCCTGTATGAGGCCACACATTCAACAAAGAAGCGATCGCTCCATGCCCCACACAAGGCTCACCAATCACACCAGACAATTTCACATGGCGCAGTAGTTCAGTTGTGAACCATGAGGGAGACTCATAGAAGTTCAGAGGATGTCTACCAACAGCTTCTCTTGTAGATTTAGGGGAGTACGGTTGTGGTGTCAGGAGTTGTGCAACAGTCATAAACTCTCTCCGGTTTGTTTGACAACAAGAGCGCTGATTGATTCAAAATCCACTTGAAAAATGTTCATCTCAGTTAGCATCTCGCCACTGTTATAGCGGTCTGTTATATGCTGCTTAATGCCTGCTTTTGAAAGCCCATCGGGGATATTAATGTGAGCTTCACTAATAATCTTTTCGGTGACTCTAACAATGACTCTCATGTTGGTTATGCCAAATATGAAAAAGTGTTTAACGTAGCGATTGCTACTTGTTTAATAGCGATCGCTTCTATCTCCAAGGTGTAAAATTATTCCATTGAAACCAGCTTGAGCCAGCTTCCGAATAACTAGCGGTACGGTGGATTGCTTCTGGATTACCCCAGCAGCAGCAAGCGTTGATGGCAAACGTGGGTTTGTCCTGAAATGTTCCATCTGGTAAAAGAATCTGGTAAACTTCATCCTCAGCCCAAAGTTCTAGCCATTCTCTGTGCAAGTATTCTGAGTAAAACTGACTCCAGCGAGATTCTAGCCAGCGCGATTCTGTTTCGCAGTTGTAACGCCACAGCTTGAAGGCAAGGTTTTAATGTGCAAGGAAGTCGAGCGCCACCGGCTTGGACTGTATTAATATCTTTTTGTCACCAGGAACGAGCATCAACTCCTCACACAGCCGGGGAAGCTCCACAGTCACGCCGCCATACTCAACGGTGTACCACTCGATTCCGCTAATGCCTTGGCTTACTTGTTCAGCCCAAATTGCTTGTCGTTTACCCTGTGTATCTTGCGCCCTTTTTTGGAACATATCGAAACGCAATACTGTTTCTACTGGGGATAATTCCCCCTTCGCTACGTGTTGTAGTGCCATGTCACAGGCTCCTTCCCAACCGGTTACGTTTATTTGGTCTATCTGTTGGGCAAGTTCTGCTGCTCTTGGGTCTTGAAATCGTGTCATGTTTATGTAACCTCGAACTCTGGAATAAAATGAGGAGCAATTGTTTTTTGCAGGTCAATTATGACTAACACCGTTTCTATCTGGGATACATCTACACCATGCCCAAAAACCGTTTGTCTACCTGAGTAAGTGCCGTGTAGCATGAAGTATGAAAGGTATTGCCTACCTTGTTTGTTTCTTTTGTTGTGGATGGCATCGCTAATTAAATCGACTGCAAGCATATCTAGTATCGTTTTGTACTGCCAGTCTTTTAGAGACTCAACACCTAGCCATTGGGCGACGGTTGAAGAGAGAAAATAGCCATAACCTTGATAAAATCTGTAGGCAAGGCTGATTTCTTTACCAATTTCATCAATCTGTTCTTCCACTGTTTCACCTCAGTTGCGTTCATTAAACAATTGTGTAATGCTTGTCAGCCACCGCAGTTGAAAGACAGTCTGGTTTGATCCTTTGGCTACTGCTGAAACCATCCGCCCCCATTCCTTACCTGAGTCGGTTGGACGATATGGAATTTTCTTATCATCAGTGCGGTACTGTAAACCAGCATTAATCAGCCAGTTGTTTACAGCTACCGCACTCATCCCAACTTTCTCGCCAATATCTGTAGGCTTGAGATATACATCGTCGCTGACATTGGTAATTGCGATCGCACTATTTAACTCGTCGGCTGCTGGCTTAAGTGCTGGGTTAACTCTGGTGGCGGCGTTAACGGCTAACTGCGCGGTCAGGGATTTCTCTAATCCGGCGAATTCACCCACCAGCAGGGCTAATTGTGCAGCTTCATGAGATGGGGCTAATGCTTTTGGTGGTTCTTGCTCTTGTACTGGCTTCGACTTTATTTCACTTGAGATCATCACCCTCATTAGAGTTCTGTTTGCCCAGAGGCGAAATGGAATAGATACCCACTGAGCTAAATCAATTGCTATCTCTGGGTGTACCCAAGTGCCTTGAGTGCTTCCACGTCCTGAAACTTCAACAATTAATGACGATATCGGAATGACGATATCGTTAGAAAGCTCTAGCCAGTAAGCCTTTGTAGATTTTATCTCTTTGTAATGTCCCCAAAGTTTCCCATTTGCCGCGCACATCTGAGTTGCATTTACATAACCTTTGGGTATTGTGTATTTACCTATTTGCCCATCTTGGGGCATTTGCTGAATTTCTGAGTCGCGCCATGAGTGTGTCAACATAGTTTATTACCTGCTTATTGAACAAAATAGTTAATTAATTCAGGCATTCACGCGCACCAAACTTTTTTCACCAACCAATGAGAAGCGATTAAGTATGGTCGGTGTTTCAGCCAATGTTGGCGATACCAATTCGACAAGGTAAAACCAAAACTTATCCACAAGTACAACCCCTAGAATCAGCCGTTGTTTTGTGTGATCCCCATAAGAGGACAGGATTACTTTCTGCCCTAAAACGAAAGCAGGTTTTTCCACGGTGAGGGTTTCTAACTGCCCGATCCCGATAAGTTGGTATTCTGTGGCGTGGACAATTTCATCACCACAAATAACTGTATAAAGCCAGCACTCATGTTTCCATTGCACACCAGAGCAATAGCCGAATGTTCTCGTGGTTTTCAGGTAAACTCTTTCCAATACAGCAGATTGCAGGTAACTGAGGTACAGTGATATCAGTACATTAACGGGTGA
>NZ_CALMFY010000087.1 GCF_937863485.1 uncultured Nostoc sp.
ATCTCGCGAATATTTTTGGCTTCTCCCCCTCTTTTTGCACAATTGGGATGCTCCCCTGCTGCCTCCCTGATTAGCAGCAGCTCAATGACTATTTCATAAAATCTTACTTTTTTCTTGACTACATCTTTATCAAACTCAAATTTTACAGCTGGTTCAGCATTTTATGCGTCTGAGGGATCACACGCACTTGCTTCACAAACCGCTTCATTAAAGCTTGCCACGTCAAAACTTGATCAGCCGTAGGGGCAAGTACAGGTATTGGGGAGAATTGTTCAGATGCAGCCAAAGGCGTAACAGGTTGTAAAAATACTGAGATATCTGGACTGACCTCTGCCACCAGCAAAGCTGAACGTTCCAACTCGGCTGGTTCTGTGTTTTGAGACACAATTATCTTGACAAAAACATTTAAATATGATTCATGACATAATTGGAGAAATTTAGCATGTTCTTGCCAATGACTTTCACCGCTGACACTGGGCAATTTGAAATCCATACCTACAGAGTCTAAGTAGGGGAGAATCATCGCCAGTTGTTCTGGGCGATGTCCGCCAGTTTCTAAGTATATAGGTAGACCAGTTATGGCTCGCACTTGGGGGAGAAACTGCATTAAAAATGGGGCATGAAGAAGTGGTTCGCCTCCAGTTAAGCTAATGCTATCGTGTAGACAAGGTAGATTTTGCTGTTCCACCCATTCGATTAATATGGGTAATGGGACAGGGTTAGAGTGGATTTCAAAGTCGCGCAATCCAGGCGATCGCTCTATCCGACAAGTAGCAGGTGCATTCCAAGTGTGGGCACTATCACAAAAGTGACAGTGCAAATCACACAAAGCAAAACGAATAAATATCTGACGCGTCCCTACATTCAGTCCTTCCCCTTGAATGGCAGAAAAGACCTCAACTAGGCGTGCGGTAGGTGTAACCGTAGTTTTAGCAATCATTTGATTAGAGCAACGCGATCGCGCTGCGTTGGCACAACAGCAAGGATGTTTTTTGGCTTCTTGTTCTATTGTGAATCGTCACTAACGATCTCCAATCTCAGCCCCGGTAAATAGCAATTAGTCCTTATTACTACTGATTCCAATATTAGATTAAGTAATTTTATAGGACAAAATAATGTTTGGTAGATTACATTATACATGGCAACGAAAGTGCAAAGCTTCATGACTAGCCAACCGACAGAGGTCGATTTTCCAGTTAATTCCCTAAATGACACGGCTATAATGCAGGTGCCCACGCGGTTGAGCGTGCTGGAGGCTTTAGGTTTTAAACAAACCTGCCAAAGCTTAATCCAACCCAATTCACATCTTAAGCAAATCATTATTGACTTTCACCAAACTACTTTTATAGATAGTAGTGGTTTAGGTGCGCTGGTCAGTAATTTTAAATACGCCCAGTCCAAAGGGATTGCATTAACACTGCGGAATGTAACACCTCAGGTAATGGCAGTCCTAAAACTCACAGGATTGGATCAGGTTTTTCCTTTAGAACTTGTGGATGAGGCATCGCTAGTAGAACAAGAAGACTTAGTAGATATTCGGAAGACAACTTCCCGGAAAGTAGAGCAGTTACCCACTACTCACCCTTCTGTGGCATCTTGGATGAAACGGTTATTAGACATTGTAGGGTCAGTGATCGGTTTATTAATTACAGGAGTTTTATTTATTCCGATTGCGATCGCTATTCAAATTAATGATCCCGGTCCCATTTTCTTTAGTCAAACCCGCTGTGGTTGGATGGGGAAGCGGTTTGAAATTTGGAAATTCCGCTCCATGTGTGTGGATGCGGAAGCGAAGAAATCTGAAGTCAAAAACCAAGTGCAAGGTGCCTTTTTCAAAAATGAGAATGACCCCAGAATTACCAAGGTAGGGCGCTTTTTACGGCGAACGAGTTTTGATGAACTACCCCAATTTTGGAACGTCCTCAAAGGAGAGATGAGTTTAGTAGGCACGCGACCACCTACACCTGATGAAGTGGAACGCTATGAAGTACCGGAGTGGCAACGTTTAGATGTTAAACCCGGTATGACTGGCGAATGGCAAGTAAATGGGCGTTCTACAGTCCGTAGTTTTGAAGATGTAATTCGCCTGGATTTGCAGTATCAAAAAAATTGGAGTTTGGTGTACGATTTAAAGCTAATTTTCAAAACTATAGCTATTCTGTTTAAGAGAAACAGTGGTGCTGTTTAGCTAACTACCTTTATTCACAATTTTTTGGTAACTCCCAATCACGAGAATTCTTAAATACACCCAAGCCTAAAATAGGCTTGGGTAAATTTTAGGTTCACCTACAGTACCATGTAAGTGTCATCCTCTGCTTAACAATATGCTGGCATGAATTGTCAGAAGATGTCTTTGACATAAACAATGTTAAAATCGCTGGTTTCAAAACCTAAATAATTATTTTTCAGCCTAATGCAAAGGCGCAAAGATGTTAAGAAAAACTCTGCGCCTCTGCGTGAACTTAACCTACCGCCTTCTGAACACCAACTACTTCAATCGGCTGCACCTCTGGCAACAAACGCTTCATACCTTGCTTAACAAACCCCTGTAAAAAACCAATTTGCTGATTTTGCCCAAATACCTTTTGCAAAGTTTGCCGCAAATTCTCCAAATTTAAACCAGTCCCGGAATCTATCGCTATTTCCTGCTGTTGGAAATACTCAACTAGACTTAACCCTGCTACCCTAGTCAGATAAGCTGCACTTACTCCCTGCACCACACCACCAGCAACAAAGGTAACGGCATTACTTTTAAGAACAGTACTAATCGCCTTTGTAGAAAGTTCAACTAAACCTAGTTTCAGCATCAAACTTCCCATTGTTCCAGCTACGGTTTGCGCCTGTTCTAAGGAAAACTTCTGCTGATAGATATTACCCAAATCCATTACCATCTGAGCATTAATTGCCGCAGTCGCTAGGATGTCAAGGGCTGGTACTGGGTTAGCAAAGGCAGCAGCAGCAGCTATCCACTGATATTGTTCAATAATTGGGGTGGCGCGATCGCGTCTGGTTCCATTCAGCCAGTTTTTCGCCTCAGCTTTCAACAACCCGGCTTTTCTGATGGTAGTTAGCCAAACCAACCGTTGTCCTTGCTGTGCCAAAACTTGATCCAACTGCTGCGTCAACTGCTGGATAGCTGGTGCTGGTTGTTCCATCCACTCTTGCACAGAACCATCAGCCTCATGCTTTCGGACTTTGATGGGAATCGGAGAGGCCGCAGTTGCAACTACATTTCCCTGCATCCACAGTTTCAATTGACTAGAGATGCTGGCGCTTTCATCGGTTAAATACTGGTCTTGTTTGTTGAAAACCAGGATTGTAGGCTGATTTGCTGCTTTTAGCTGCTGTAAGGTTTGAAATTCTGAGTCTGTCAAATCACCGTTTGTCAGGAACAGAACAAAATCAGATTTTGCCACTTCTGCCAAAATAGCTGCATCTGAATTGTCACTTACTTCTCTAAATAAAGGTGCTGTCTCTTCTAAAGACACTAAATTTCGTGTCTCTACATTTTGTAGCACTTGAATTAAAGTGCTTTTACCCACGGATTTACCGCCAGTCACAGCCACTTTAATTTCTTGCCTGTCTAATTCCAACAATAATTGGGCAATTTGTTCTCTGAGTGTCTCTAATGCCAGATGGTTTTCTGCTTCTTGTGCCAGTTGGTTTATTACGGCTTCAGTTTTAGCGATCGCACTTTCCCCAGTCGCCCGATCCACGAGCATACCATCTAGTTGCTCCAAACTGTCTTTCGGGCGATTTTGCTGGAATAACCACAAACCACCGCCTACAGCTAAAGCACTCAATAAACCAAACTCACCCACCTGCACTATAGAATCGTGCCAACTTTGTAACATCCACAGGGAAAAGGACAGTCCCAATCCTCCCACTAAAATTGGTCGCTGCAACTTCACAAGCATGATTCTCCGCGCTTTTTGGATGGCTATTTCTTCCAGAATAGATCAAAATAAAACAAAACCCTTCAATCTTTACTGATTGTAGGGTTTTGTTTTATCTTTTATTTGGTGGCGGGAAGTGGATTTGAACCACTGACCTTCGGGTTATGAGCCCGACGAGCTACCAGGCTGCTCTATCCCGCGTCGCTCTTAACTTTTATAGCATAACCTATAGTCAAGAGTTTGGCAACTACAAAAATGATAATTCTCCAATTACTTCTAAACGCTTGTATTTTCCCAAAGTCACAAACTTTTCTGAGAGGCTTTCGGCGGCGCTGGGACTAATCCAACCCATTTGTTGGAGTAAGTGAATAGCAACGGCATGTTTTGCCCGTTTTGTCCCATCCATGACTTTGATTGCCAATCCCATGCCCTCACCGAGTCTACCAATGCACTGCACTCCTTCGGCACCAGCTTTACTAACCAGTTCCCCTGGAGTTAAGCGCATCAGTTCCGTATCAAATTCTCCATCTCCTGCTACCATAGCGGGGTGATGAGTCATAGCACGGACGATGCGCTCCATATCCAAATTGGTACTAGAGGCTAACAGCGCATACAAAGAGGCCATATGACCGAGTTGCATCAGATAAGTTGGTGCGCCACAGTCATCATGAGCGCTGATAAATTCTTCAGCTGGCATTCGCAGCAACTCTGCTACTTTGCCCAAAATCAACTGCTGTATTGGGTGCTTGCGATCCAAGTAGTTATTCAAGGGCCAATGGCGCTGCTGACAAACGGCTAACATTCCCGCATGTTTACCAGAGCAATTGTACTCCAGAGGACTGCGCTTACCTTCAGGAATTGGACACTGGAGTATAGTCGGGTCAAGATCAGCTCGCCAAAGGATATTAAATACCTGTCGGACTTGATCTATTCTTCCTTTGTGGGAACTTGTAATAATTGCTAAGTCGCGATCACTGAGGTTATAGCGTTCCAGTGTACCCGTGGTGGTGACTGCGAGTGCCTGAAATGGTTTGAGCGCTGAACGAATAAATGTAGCAGTTTCAGAATTTCCGGCTACGGTTAGAACCCGTCCCCGTTCGTCGCATACAACAGCCTGGACTATATGCTTGGATTCAATAATACCTTCCCGCAGCAACCGGACTTCCAGTGCTGTGGCTTGAGTTCGTTTTCCCATTGTCATGGGTTTATATTTATCACCTTTTTTTAGTTAGGAGTTAGGAGTTAAGAATTATGAATTATTAACCAAACTCACTGGTGAGTTTTGAGTTCTGAGTAAAGTAAAAAGTACTTCATTTTGATCCTCTCAGTATATGCCCCGCTCCTTGTGGGCGGTCTTTTAACTCAGTACTCGGTACTCAGGACTCTTCATTAATCACTCCTAACTCCTGACTCCTAACTTTTAAAACAAATGCCAAACTATCGTACCAATAACGAACATTCCCGCCAAGCCAGCAACGGTAAATTGTAACCGCCGCAGAATAGGTTTGATTTCGTATGCCACAATTAAACGATCGCGGTTGAGGACTTCCTGTGGCTTCGTCCAAGTTTGGCCGTCATACCAGCCGGACTCTTCATAAAATACTGTGGGACTGCAAAGGCGATCGCACACGTAAAACCAGCCTAAGTACAACCTTACCAGTGCCAGGACTACTCCGACACTCGCTCCTGCTACACCACAAAGGATAAAATGTGCAATATACTTGTGGGGAGGAAAACTTGCCGCAGCTACAGGTCCTGCTACCAGCCAAGACAAACTCCAAATCCAAACAATTTTCGTGATATACTTGCGCCAATTTAAAGTGCTATCACGAAACAGCCAGGAAGTTTTTAACTCTTCGTACTCATTGAGTGGTTGTTGGTCTGTGGGAACTGGGCAATTTGAAACCGAAGACCTAATCATGTTGGCTTACCCTCACCCTCATCAGATTCTGGAAGGGAAATACGCTCTGCATGAATCCAGAACGCTTCTAAATTATAAAACTCCCGTTCCTTGGGCATCATAATGTGAACGATCACATCACCGTAGTCTTGTAGTACCCAACTTCCCTCGACTTTTCCTTCTGTCCTTATGGGACGCCGTTGCAATTCAGTTTCGACTTTTCCTTCAATTGCTTGAGCGATCGCCCTTACTTGTACCCTAGAATAGCCAGTCATCATCACAAAGTAATCAGCCAGGTAAGATACCTCTGCTACTTTGAGCAATAAAATCTCACCCGCTTTGCGGTCTGATGCAGCTTCTGCTATCGTTGCAGCTAATTTTTCGCTCGTCTCTTCAGTTTGGGCGTGGCTCTTTACCACACTTTTCGTCAGTGGGACAGATTGTAAGGGGAAATTTCCTTGGAAATAATCAGTCATTAAACCTCATGTGCTTTCTTTCTTTTGAAACAATTGTTTACATTTACTTACAAATAACAAACAATTGATCTGAAAATGTGTCAATAGGTTTTTTTGAATACTAACAAAAAAATAGGTGTCTATGGAAGCTGGTTTGATAATTGGCTGTTTATATTTCGACATCAGCAATCAGCAGTTGCGGATGGTTATTATGCAGCTTTTCAAGTGCGATTCGTTCAGTCGAAACCGAGCAATTGGGGGATGACTGGCTTTTACAGGGTAATTCATTAGGATTGAGTTCGCACTTTAATCCCTTGTAAATGACAACTTCATAATCTTACAAGTAGAGCGTAAGTACCCTAGAAAACGACAACCACCATCTTCTATACGTAGGAGTGAAAACACATATCTTCCACTGTAGAGACTAGCCCTCAATTGGTGAAGCGGGGATAAAAGCAAAAAGAGCTACTAGCCTAAAAGTGGTGTCCCATGAGTAAGTCCTTATGGATAACTCTCATCTAAGTCACTACTTGAATCACCGTTACTGCAAACCAGCGAAATTAGGCTTTATGCGCTGGAAGTCCCAAAAGGGTATAAGAAAAAAAAGGTTGGTATGAAGATTTTTATCGACATACCTACGTTATCCAAAAACTCGGTAAAAAGGTGGCATTCTAATGGAACAAAACTCCAGTTACGAGGAACGAAGTAACTCACCTAATTACTCTCAAAGAGGTGGAATACTTTCAGTAATCAGCTAAAAGGAAAACTCTGGATTAAAACCAGGTAGCAGGTGAGAGAAATTGAGCAAAGCTTCTGACACTCCGTCTCCGGTCTGAAGCTAATGCCTTGCTGTTTTCTGGATAATTCTTTCCACCATGCTGTACTAATAATTTGCAGGTAACGTCACATCTATACTTTCGGCTGTCTACTAAAAACTACAATACAACTGCTCTTGACTTAAACCCCCAGAATTAACCACCCTCAAAATCTGTTGCTATTTTAGATAGTGAGGGTAAAATTGCGACTTTCTGAGTTGGTTACATCCTCATGGGCTTTCTGCTCTCGATACTGTAACTCTTGTGGACTGAATTGCTCTACGATCTACCGTCAATGAGTAACACAACGACTCATACTGATTTAAAGCTTGCTCAAAAGCATAGTGTTCAACCGCATATTGACGACTTTTATAACCCAGAGTTTTGACTTTTTCGGGGTTTTGGTACAAATCTAAAATTGCCATTGCTAAAGCTTGAGGATCTTCTGGAGGAACGATAACTCCGCCGCCACTTTGCCTGATGGCTTTTGCGGCTGTACCATTGTCAGGGACAGAGGCAACTAAGGCCCTTCCACTGGCAAGTAGCACTTGAATTTTTGACGGCATATTGAAGGATACAACATTTTTCTTTTGCACCACCAAGCCAACATCAGCAGCTGCTAACATTTGTGGCAAATGTTGGCGGGGTTGAAATGGCAGTAGCAAAACATTATCTGCGCCGCAGTTTAGACATTCCTGTTGCAATCGCTGTAAACCTTTTGCCTCTCCAACGATGACAAAAACAATATCTGGGATATGGCGCAACTCAGAAGCAGCTTTGACAACGCCTTCTAAGCCTTGGGTTAAGGCAATGTTACCAGAATAAAGTACTACAAATTTGCCATTCAGATTATGTGCTGCGCGGAAAGGGTTATTTTCTTTAGGCAAAGGGCAGATAAAATTTACATCAACCCAGTTGGGAATTTGCATAATTTTGTCAGCTTCTACGCCCTTGGATCGCAAATTGTCCACAAACCCATCGGCGATGACGCTAATTTTACTGGCAGTGTGGTAAGCAAACTTTTCCAACACTGTAAATAACTGTATAAGCAATTTATTTTTCAGTAGGCCGACGTGGACTGCTGCTTCTGGTAATATATCTTGTAGATTTAAGATTACAGGACAGGCACGTAACCATCCTAAAAGAGCGACTGGTACACAGCTTGGCAAGGATGGCGATGTTGAGAGAATAACATCTGGGCGCCAACCGATGAGGGCAGGCACAAAACTAGTGACAACGAAACTAGCATCTAGTAACACCCGATCTAATAGGTTGGGTTGGGGACGAATCCAAACGTAACTGCGTTGAATTTGAACGCCATTTTTGTATTCGTTGACATACCACTTGCCCCGATATTCCTGGTAAATTTGACGCTCAGGGTAGTTGGGCATAGCGGTGACTACGCGCACTTGATGCCCACGCTTCACTAGTCCCTCTGCTAATTCGGTCATCAGTGGGGCAATACCAATTGGCTCTGGATAGTAGTTGTAGGAGTAAATTAAAATCCGCATAAAAAATTAGTCCGAAGTACCCCGGTTTTTTATTTCATGACAAATATTTGTCTTAAACATCATTTAGAGTTTGGAAACTCCTATATTTAATTGTGACTTCAGACTCTTTCTTTGTCAGGGATTTTTCTTAAAGATTGAGTAAACTTGGATATGAAATACTTAGGGAATCTGTGAATCTTTTTTACTATCCTGAGCACTATTTAAAGTGTTAGTCTCTAATTGGTACGTAAGTAGAAACTCTATATTTTTCGATATTAATTAAGACCGTTTTACAATATTAATTATTCAATGAGCGTTCGCCCTTGTATTTTCTCCTTTTTTGCTGGTTCAGGATTCCTAGATTTAGGTTTTGAAACCAGTGGTTTTAATATTGTTTACGTCAATGAAATTTTTTCCTCATTCATGGCAGCATACCGCTATTCACGGCAGGTTCTCAATCTCCCATTGCCAGAATACGGGTATGATGACAAAGAAGCAGGAGACGTAACCCAACTTCTCGAAGGTTTACAAACACAACACCTCCGGGAGTTAGTACAAGACTGCCGCAAATCTAATAATATTGTGGGCTTCATTGGCGGGCCTCCCTGTCCTGATTTTTCTATTGGGGGGAAAAATAGAGGACGTTTAGGAGATAATGGCAAGCTTTCCGCTTCTTACGTTGAATTAATTTGCCGCAATCTTCCAGATTTCTTTTTATTTGAGAACGTTAAGGGGTTGTGGAGAACGACAAAGCATCGTTTATTTTTTGAATCACTCAAGCAACAATTACTGGAAGCAGGCTATATATTAACAGAGCGGTTAATTAATGCTATCGAATATGGTGTACCCCAGGATAGAGAAAGAATTATTCTGATTGGTTTCCGAAATAATTTTATCCAGGATATAGGAATAAAAATTGGTAGTGAAAATTTACTACCTGAGACATACTTTCCTTGGGAAAATCATATTTTATATCCTCAAAGAAATGTTTTTGCTTATCCTTGGCGAAAGTGCGAACCATTCCAAGAAAATTCCATCATGCCTTGTCCTGACGGCATCCCTCAAGAATTAACAGTTGAATACTGGTTTAGAAAAAATAACGTGCTGAAGCATCCTAATGCTGAAAACTGTTTTCAACCAAGGGCAGGGATCACAAGATTTGCTGCTATTGATGAAGGAGATGATTCTAAAAAGTCTTTTAAGCGTCTGCACAGATGGCGTTACTCTCCGACAGCTTGCTATGGAAATAATGAAGTACATTTGCATCCCTATAAAATCCGGCGAATATCTGTAGCGGAAGCTTTAGCTATACAATCTTTGCCTGCAAATTTTGTCCTTCCAGAGAATATGTCGCTCACGAATATGTTTAAAACTATTGGTAATGGCGTACCATATTTGGCATCGAAGGCTTTAGCTAAAACTATTATTGACTTCTTAGGAACTGGCGGTAAAAATGCTGTTAATATTTCTAACCTTACTATGCCTAATGTCAACTTAAGCACTTACAGTAATTCCGGGAAATCTCCAAAGCCGACATCCAAAATAAGTCAGCCGTTTGTTTTCAGGATAAACTCGTAATAAATGTGGTTTAATATATATATAAGAAATGTTTTAATTTTTTATAAAGTTTAATAATCAATTACTGGCAGAAGACACGATGGCAGCAGACTATGCAGATATTGATATTGCGCCATTTATCGATCACGCCCTGTTAACGCCAACGGCTACTCCAGAGCAGGTTAAGCAGTGGTGTGAAGAAGCATACAGATTCAATTTTGCGGCGGTTTGCTTGTATCCCGCCTATGTCAAACAAGCAGTCGAACTCCTCCACGGCAAGAACCCAAAAGTCTGTACGGTGATTGGTTTTCCCTCTGGTGCAACGACTTCAGCAGTCAAGCTGTATGAGGCTCAAGAAGCAGCAGAAAATGGGGCCACAGAGTTGGATGTGGCAATGAACTTGGGCTGGTTGAAAGCTGGTAAAACTGAAGAAGTCCACCGGGAAATTGCCGAAATTTGTGAAGAAACTGGGCAAACTGTCAAGGTAATTTTGGAAACCAACCTGTTGACAGATGCGGAGAAAAAAATAGCTGCTGAAATAGCTATGGAGGCGGGGGCGGCTTTCTTAAAAACTAGTACAGGTTGGAATGGTGGTGCAACAGTGGCAGATGTGCGACTTTTGCAGGAATTGGCCAAAGAAAGGGTGGGAATTAAGGCTTCGGGTGGTATCCACACTATCAATCAAGCCCTAGACTTAATCGTAGCTGGTGCTACTAGATTAGGCACATCTCGCGGTATCGATTTGATCCGCCAGCGCGATAACCTGGGAAAGGGTGAATAGTGATTTGGACTTTGTCCTAACCTAATGACCAATAACCAATTTTAGATTTTAAATTTTGGATTTTGGTGAAGCAGCGCGGTCTTGGGGGTTTCCCCCATGAGTGACTGCTGTTAGCGCAGCGTTAGCGAGTCTTCGAGCGTCACCCGAAGGGATTGAGGATTCAAAATTTAAACCTGGTTTGAGAGCAACTAGTTTCAACTATGGAAAAATATAAAATCTAAAATCCTTTCCCAAGCCCCTACCTTGAGTATGGGGTTAATCTAAAATCCCAAATCTTAAATCCAAAATTGATTGGCTAATGACTAATTACTAATGAGTAGAACCTACAAAGCAACCGGAATTAATCTTAAAACCCAGGTGCTGGGAGAATCAGATAAAATAGTGACGATTTTGACACCGGAGTTGGGACTGATTCGAGCAGTGGCTCCAGGCGCACGTAAGCACAATTCCAGCCTGGGCGGCAGGAGTGGTATGTTTGTTGTCAATGAACTATTGATCGCCAAAGGGCGATCGCTTGATAAAATTACTCAAGCACAGACGTTAAAAACTTATCCTGGTTTAGCTAAAGATTTGGGAAAATTGGCTGCTAGTCAGTATTTAGCAGAAATAGTCTTGTGTCAAGCTTTGAGCGAACAACCCCAAGAAGAACTTTATGAGTTGTTCAATGAACATCTCCATCGGTTGGAGGCGTTGTCTAGTGCAAATGCGTCTGGTGTTTTGGCTCATCTGGCTCATGGGGTGTTTCATCTTTTAGCCTTAGCAGGACTAACACCGCAAGTGCAAATCTGTTGCCTATCTGGGCGCCCCCTCAAGCCAGACTTTACAGACCCCAACTGGCAGGTAGGATTTAGCATTCCTGCGGGTGGAGCAGTTTGCTTAGAAGCTTGGGAACGTTTACGAACAGAAGGAGAGAGGGAGAAAGGGATACAAAGAAATTCATCTTTTTCTCTATCACCCAATCACCCCATTATTCCATCACCTCCAAAACCTAGCTCCCAAACAGTTGTTGTGCATCGGCAAGAAATACCTGTGATTTCTAGTCGTCCGGGTGCTATGGAATTGGCTTTGCTTCAACATCTGTCACAACCAGAGATAATGCAAATTGATGGTGCTAGAGATCATAACTGGTTATCTGTTGAGCAGATTTTGCGCCAGTATGCTCAGTATCAATTAGGTCGCCCTATTCGCTCTGCTACCTTGATCGACTCTTATTTTGCTGCCAACCATGATGCAACCATCTGATTTGGATAAAAAAATCCCGCCTTTGTCACCAAGCCTTGTCAAAAAACAGAATGGGGCATTAGATCCTCTAGTCAAGAGTCACTTGAGTGCCGTTTCCAACTGTACACCTAGTCAAATCAATAGCCAAGAAATATCCCCAAAAGACGTTTCTAAAAACGAGCAAAATTGGACAGAGGACATCCCAAAAACTGATGTTCCTAGTCAATCAGAAACACAATCTGAGGACAAATTAACCACTACTGAGATAGATAGCAATGGGCAAAGTTTGCCAGTAGCTTCTCCCCCAGAAAAAGAACCACCGAAATTAGATGGCTCTGGTTCAGGTTCAGAAGCTGTTTTAGGAAATGTCAAACAAAAGGGGTTTTTGCCCGTATTAAAAAACCCTAATTTTCTAGCTCTTTGGGGTGGTCAAGTTTTCTCCCAACTAGCAGATAAAGTTTATTTGGTGCTGATGATTGCCTTGATTAATACTCAGTTTCAAGCAAGTAATCAGAGTATTAGTGGTTGGGTATCAGTCTTGATGATGGCTTTTACTATTCCAGCCGTATTGTTTGGTTCCGTTGCTGGTGTGTTTGTTGATCGCTGGTCGAAAAAGGCTGTGCTAGTGGCAACGAATATTTGGCGCGGCATCCTGGTTTTGTCAATTCCCTTCCTGCTGTGGTTAACTCATGATTGGAAACCCATAGGAGTGCTGCCAGTGGGTTTTTTGATCATCCTGGGTGTGACTTTTTTAGTTTCCACACTGACGCAGTTTTTTGCACCGGCAGAACAGGCGGCAATTCCTTTGATAGTAGAAGAACAACATTTGCTCTCGGCAAATTCGCTTTACACGACAACGATGATGGCATCGGTGATTGTTGGGTTTGCCGTCGGGGAACCATTGTTAGCGATCGCTGATGGACTTTGGCTGCAAATTGGTGGTAATAGTAGTTTGGGCAAAGAACTTTTAGTAGGTGGTAGTTATGCGATCGCAGGAATAATTTTATTCCTCTTGGCAACTAACGAAAAACACCACGACCCCGATACAGAATTCCCTCATGTATTCTCCGACTTGCGGGATGGTTTTGCCTACCTCAAAGCAAATCATCGCGTCCGCAATGCTTTGATTCAGCTGATTATCTTGTTTTCTGTCTTTGCAGCATTAACTGTTCTAGCCGTTCGCATGGCAGAAATAATTCCTAACATGAAAGCCTCCCAGTTCGGCTTTTTACTAGCATCTGGCGGTGTTGGCATCGCTGCTGGAGCAACAATTCTCGGTCAATTTGGTCAACGCTTCTCCTATAGACAACTAAGTCTGTACGGTTGTATGGGCATGGCAGCATCCCTGATAGGTCTATCAGTATTTACAACCCAATTGTGGCTAGTCCTGTTACTAGTAGCGCTATTGGGTGTTTTTGGGGCGCTAGTGGGTATTCCCATGCAAACAGCGATCCAAACAGAAACACCTCCAGAAATGCGTGGTAAAGTCTTTGGCTTGCAGAACAATGTAATTAATATTGCTCTCTCCTTACCTTTGGCATTAACAGGTGTAGCAGAAACCTTTCTGGGATTACAGGTAGTTTTTTTGGGATTAGCAGCGATCGTCTTTTCAGGAGGTATATTAACCTGGTATAACTCACATAAGTAGTTATCAGCTAACAGGAGTTATTATTCATTACCTTGAAGTAATTACTAATTTCCTTAAAGCTTTTGTGTTCATGGTAAACTGTGGTCAGTGAAAATTTATCACATACTTGCGGGATATAAATCTGACATTAGTCAGAATAAGTTGTTTAAATATCATAAATTAACAACTTATAAGTAGAATAAATAAAGCCATAAATCCACTGGTTTAATCAGCTTAAAATAGGCTGTTTAAACTATATTGTGGTGGAAATCTGTAATAACTAAAAAAAACCAGCAAGTATAGAAAATAAAAATCACAAAGGACACACAAGTAATAGATTAAACCCGCTTTTCTTACAGCTAAATAAAGAATGCGTATAGCCTGGATTGGAAAAAAATCACCCTTTTGCGGGAATGTCACCTACAGTCGAGAAATTACAAATGCCTTGCTAGATAGGGGACATCAAGTTAGTTTTCTTCACTTCGCCCAGGAAGAGTCAGAACCTGACAATTGGCCAAATCTTCGAGAGGTTTCCCTCCCTTTCATTTACAAGTCCCAGGTTTATACAATTCCTACTTTTAAAGCCACTAAAGTTTTAACGGAGTCGCTGCGGGAAATCAAGCCAGATATAGTCCATGCTTCCTTGACGCTATCTCCTTTAGACTTTCTTCTACCGGAAATCTGTGAGGAACTGAGGTTGCCCCTAATTGCCACTTTTCACACACCGTTTGCTGGCAAGGGGGCAAAGCTGATATCGGGAACACAACTTTTGGCTTATCAGCTCTACGCGCCTTTTTTAGTTAACTATGATCGCGTGATTGTATTTTCCCAAATTCAGCGAGAATTATTGGCACGGATGGGCGTGAGAGAAGAAAATATTGCGGTAATTCCCAACGGTGTTGATACCGCCAAGTATTCTCCAGGACTTTCTAAAGTCAAAGCAGAATTTAAAGCCGAACGCTTGTTTGTCTATCAGGGTCGAATAGCGCCAGAGAAAAATGTCGAAGCCCTCCTCCGGGCTTGGAAGCAGTCTGCAATGGGGCTTGGTAGTAAGTTGCTAATTGTTGGCGACGGCCCTTTGAAGTCTTCTTTAGAGCCGTTTTTTGGCTCAGAGTACGGCATTATTTGGTTGGGATTTGTTGCTGATGAAGACCGACGCATCGAAATTTTGCGGGGCGCAGATGTATTTGTTTTGCCTTCATTGGTAGAGGGTTTGTCCCTATCTCTGTTAGAAGGAATGGCATGTGGGTTGGCTTGTTTAGCAACAGACGTGGGTGCAGATGGAGAAGTATTGGAAAAGGGCGCAGGTGTAGTTATTAGTACCAAAACAGCGCGATCGCAATTAAGAACCCTCTTGCCAGTGTTGCAAGACCATCCGGAGTTAACAACCTTACTGGGGCAAAAAGCCAGACAGCGTGTATTAGACCGCTATACCCTTAGTAAGAATATTAGTCTACTCGAAGAACTTTATAAAGAAGTTTTAGCACAGCGACCTCTACCGCTAAGTCGTAGAGCGTAGAGAAAGGGAAGAAGTGCGATCAATCAATCGCATTTTTACGCCCATCATTGTTGCGTAGACGCATGAAGCTTGGCTTCTTGCAGAGTACAGCTTGTCGTAAGACATCATCCTCCATTTCTTTTCAAAAAAAAACAGCGTTTGTTGCTTCTCCCTCATCAGCCTATTTTGTGATATCATTCTGTTTTCGATTAGTTCTCGTTATGAGAACTAAATCTCAATCAAGATGAATTATGAGAAATGCATGTTATCAGCTACCGAAGTTTAAGAAAATATATCGAAAGCCACGCTGATTGCCGTGAGGCTCTTGATAACTGGTATAAAGTTGCGAACAAGGCAGATTGGTCTAATTTGGTTGAGGTACAATTAGTTTTTCCGAAAGCAAAAGCGGTTGGTAATTTTACTATCTTAAACATTAAGGGTAATAAATATCGCTTAATTGTGAGTATAGATTATGAAATGCAATTAATTTATATCAAAAATATCTTTACCCATGCTGAATATGATAAGGAGGAATGGAAAAATGACCCTTACTTTTAATTCAGATAAATATAAAGAGTTATTATCTCATTATCAGCCAAAACTGATTAGGAATGAAAAAGAGAATGAAAAAGCTTTAGCTGTTGTAGAAGAATTGATGCACCGCCCTAACCGTAGCCCTGAAGAAGATGAACTTTATGAATTGCTAATTATTTTGATTGAAAAGTTTGAACAGGAATACTATTTGCCTGGAAAGGCATCTCAGCCTCATTCTATATTACTTTTTTTGATGGAGCAAAGGAATATTAAACAGTCTGATTTGGTGCGTGTTATTGGTTCTAAAGGGGTTGTTTCGGAAGTGGTTAACGGTAAGCGAGAAATCAGCAAAGCTCAAGCTAAGGCTTTGGGAGAATTTTTTCGGGTTGACTGTGGTTTGTTTATTTAATGGTAAATCTAAAAAAAGTGAATTATTTTGCGATCTGGTTAGAAATAAAATTCGGCTATGAACTTTGGGCAGATAAAGATTGTATGTACGTTAAAAATTTAAGAGAGTCAGATTTACAAAGACTCAATACCAATGTTTTCTATTTTAAAGAAGCATTCAAATCACAAACAGGTTTTAAGTATGTTTTTTTGAATAAAATTACTTTCTTATGAAACTTCAGTTGGTAGCAGACTATCACTTTGAATCCCAAAGCGTGAGGATAATTGCAACCCGCAGATCCCCGACTTCTCAAAGAAGTCGGGGATCTTGTTTCTCATGAATGATTGAGGATTGCTATAGGACTCACTAAGATGATAAAGCGGTAGAATAAAATATTCCTGCTGGTGTATCTTCAGTCCAAATTTTTGTACGCCTTGTAAATCTTTTTGATTGTAAGTGATGATATTGATCAATTAATCTTTGAATTATCCACTAAAGACCATCCTAAACTGGTTGGCTGTTCATAAACCCGCTTTAGAGTATTTACATCTCTGGAAGAAATAGGCGACGGGTTACGAACTTGAGAAAAATATAGTGCATCGGTTTGTAGCGGACTATGGCCCCAAATTCCCAATGCATGACCGAATTCGTGGCGGGCGGCCGCAATGAGATACTCACCTGTTTGACTGGGACTTAAAAAGATGGTGAAGCGGTGGAATAAAACTTTGTTGCTGGTGTATAACTCGTAAGTAGTTTGTGCCGATCGCGCCCGGGGTATATTACTACCAGGGGAAATTTGTAGAGGTGGCGCTTTTCGCACAATTGTAATATCAGCAATTTCTGGCTGTTCAACTACTATCAAAGGCAAATAAGTACTCCATTCTTGCACACCCTGCAAGACACCGTTAACCCATGCTTGAGTTTGTTTTTCACTGATGGCTTTTGGTGGTTCTACGTAAACTCGAACGGGAAATTGTGACCAGACCAAATAACCAACTTGGGTTGCTGTGATTTGGGAAAAGTAGTCACCACTATTAGTGCTATCTTGCCACTGTACAAGTGTGGGCGGTAAAGGATGGGGTTTTGGGGAAGATGAGGGAGGGAGAGAGATTATTAAGTCTGAATACTCATGTTTTGGTATTATTGTAAACCCATGACTCGACTGGAGATTTGTAAAAATGATTAATAGCCCTGTGCCAATAAATAAGGCAAGAGCTATAATTAACCGCCGTGAAATTAAATTTATTAGGGTCTTAAGTATCGCGTATTGGGTTCTTCTCCCCATTGACTTTTGACTTTTGACTTTTGACTTCCCGAAGAGGCTGACCTATCCTTATTTAGGCAGCCAACCAGCACTTAAAACTACTGTTAAGCCAAGAAAAATTACTGTCAATGCCCAAGTAATTCGATTTAAGGTGTTTTCTGCACTCTTGGTACTGCTAAATAGCTGGGCTTGTCCGCCAATGGCTCCAATGCCATCACCTTTGGGGCTATGCAGTAAAACCAAGATAATCAAACCAGTGGCGGAAAATGCCCAAATGCCTTGCACGATATTAGTAGCTGTCATGGTAGGAATCTCATTTATAAAAAGTTTTAAAAAAGAGAAGTCAGGGTTGGAAGTTAGGAGTTACGAGTTGGGAGTTAGGAAAGTCTTAATTCATCACTCTTCACTTTTAATTATTAACTCCTCACTCTTAACTCCTAACTTTTTTACAGCCCTACTTGCACAGGGGTGCGAGTGCGTTGCAACTCATATTCTGCTGTTTTCAGCAGCGATCGCCCTGTCATTTCTGGTGGCTGAGGCAGCTGTAAAATCTCTAGAATTGTGGGAGCGATGTCGGATAGCTTGCCATCGCTTCGCAGTTCGACATTTGTACCATATCCAGGGATTTTGACTTTCTCTCCTTCCACCAAGATAAAGGGGACTGGGTTAGTGGTATGAGCTGTCCAGGGATTACCCCCATTATCTAGCATATACTCAGCGTTGCCGTGGTCGGCAGTAATAATTGTTGTACCGCCGGCTTTTATAACGCTCTCTAGTAAACGTCCCAAACAGCGATCAACTGTTTCGACTGCTGTAATAGTAGCTTCGATTTGACCAGTATGCCCTACCATGTCTGGATTAGCATAGTTAATCACAACTAGGGAATACGTACCCTTTTGAATCGCAGCGATCGCTACATCTGTAACTGCTGCTGCTGACATGGCTGGGGCATGATCGTAAGTTGCTACCATCGGGCTGCTTACCAGTACCCGATCTTCTCCAGCAAAAGGTTCCTCCAGACCCCCATTAAAGAAATAGGTGACGTGGGCGTATTTTTCTGTTTCGGCAGTGCGGAACTGCTTCAGACTATGATTGGCTATCACTTCTCCCAGAATGTTACTGAGATTCTGAGGCTCAAAGGCTACAGCCACGGGTAAGTCTGAATCGTACTGCGTAAAGGTGACAAAAGACAGTGGTGTGATTTGCTGTCTTTCAAAACTGTTAAACGTGGGACTGACCAAAGCTTGAGTCAGTTGTCGGGAGCGATCCGGGCGGAAGTTAAAAAATATCACCCCATCCCCTGGTTCTATTGCGCCTGGAGCAATTCGGATTGGGTTGACAAATTCGTCTTTTATCCCTAAGGCGTAAGATGCTTGCAAGATTTCCACAGCCTTGAGACCATTACCAACACCATCTTGAGTCATCACGTCGTAGGTGCGTTTGACCCGATCCCAGCGGTGATCGCGATCCATCGCGTAGTAGCGACCACTGAGGGTGACTATGCGCCCAATCCCTGTGCGATCTATATAATCTTGCAGCAGTGTGATTGCTCTTACACCGTCAGTTGGGGCGGTGTCACGACCATCAGTGATGGCATGAATACAAACTTCTGGAATTCGCTGGTCTTTGGCTAAGTCAAGTAGTCCGAATAGATGGGTGATATGCGAATGTACCCCTCCCTCAGAACAAAGGCCTACTAGATGCAGCTTGCTATTCCGAGAGCGAACTTCCTGGCAAATTTTAACGAGTGCTGGGTTTAAAGCAATAGAACCGTCTTCGACTGCATCAGAGATGCGTACAAGTTCTTGCGGTACCACTCGCCCAGCACCAATGTTCAAATGACCAACTTCCGAGTTGCCCATTTGACCTTCTGGCAACCCTACGGCTTTTCCTGATGTGTGGATGAGGGTATGCGGGTAAGCTGCCCATAAACTGTCCACGATGGGAGTTTTAGCAGCAGTAATAGCGTTTCCTCGCGTCTGCTCGCAGTAGCCCCATCCGTCTAAAATGACTAGCACCACAGGAGCAACAGGTGCTTTGGTCATAGTAAAATTGCCCTTTACTTTTTGTAATACCCGAATGATACCACTGCTAATCCACGCCGCAAGTGAATTTTTGCTTATTAACTTTTTTTATTAAGAACTTGCAGCTTTTTGAAAGATTTTTGAAATTTTAGTAATTTTCCTGTGATGTTTTGGAACGTTTATAAGGAGTGATTACTTAGTAGTAGTAGTGTTTCAGACTACTACTAAGGCATTATCCAACCTCTTATTTCCTTTTCGTGGAAGCTTTAGCAGCTTTAGCAGCTTTTTTCGCTGCTTTTTCGGCTTCTATTGCAGCTAACTTCGCTTGTTCTTTTTCTTCGGCAATTTTCTGGAGATAGTAATGATAATCTCCTAAGTAAACCCGGAATTCACCATCACGAATTTCGACGATTTTGTTTGCTACTTGAGAAATAAAATAGCGATCGTGGGAAACTACAATTGCCGTACCATCATAATTTTTGAGCGCTTCTTCCAGCATTTCTTTAGCTGGAATATCTAGGTGGTTTGTCGGCTCATCTAAAATTAGTAAGTTCGCGGGACGTAAGAGCATTTTTGCCAACGCCAGACGAGCTTTTTCTCCTCCACTTAATGCCCCAACTGCCTTAAATACAGTGTCACCAGTGAATAAAAATCGTCCCAAAAGCGTGCGGACTTCTTGATTATCCCAATCGGGAACTTCATCATGGATAGTTTGCATGACAGTTCTTTTCAAGTCCAAGGCTTCAGCTTGATTTTGTTCAAAGTAACCAGGAAGAACGTTGTGATCGCCTAAATTCACGCTACCTTCTGTGGGTGGTTCCATACCCATAATCACGCGCAGAAGGGTAGATTTCCCAGCACCGTTGGGGCCTAGAAATGCAATCCGATCGCCTCTTTCAATTAGAAGATTCGTTCCTAAAAACAAAATCTTATCATCATAGATATGAGTTAAGTCTTTAATTTCTACTACCTCCCGTCCACTACGGGGTGCAGGCGGAAAACGGAAGTGGAGAGTTCTGACTCCCGCAATCGGTGCTTCAATGCGCTCAATTTTGTCGAGTTGCTTTTCCCGGCTTTTTGCCTGGGTACTACGAGTAGCACTGGCGCGAAATCTATCAACAAAGGTTTGCTGTTTCTCTAATTCTTTCTGTTGGCGTTCGTAGGCGCTAAGTTGTGCTGATTGACTTTCAGCTTTTTGTTCTAAATATGCTGAGTAGTTCCCAAGGTAAGTACTGGAAACGCCACGTTCAGTTTCCACAATTTGGGTGCAGAGGCGGTCAAGGAACTCCCGGTCATGGGAGACTATGACCATCGGCGTAACTAGCCCTCTGAGGTAATTTTCCAACCACTCAATGGTTTCTAAATCCAGGTGGTTAGTCGGTTCATCCAGCAGCAACAAGTCGGGTTTTTGCAGAAGAATTTTACCTAAACTCATCCGCATCTGCCAACCACCACTGAAGGCACTGACGAGGCGATCGCCATCTTCTAGCCCAAACCCCATCTCTGGTAAGATTTTCCCGATGCGTGCATCTAAGTTGTAGCCATCCAAGGCTTCAAATTTGCGCTGCAAGCGATCCAACTTGTCGATCAGTCGATCCAGTTCCTCTGGGTTAGCCGTTTCCATCTCTTGTGGTACATGTGCCAGAGACAACTGTACTTCGTTGGCTTCTTTGAAGACAGTCCAAAATTCTTCTCTAACAGTGCGGCTGGGGTCTACTTCAAACTCTTGGTTGAGGTAAGCTATGTGTAAGCTATTAGGACGAATGATTTCGCCGGCGGTAGGTTCAATTTCCCCAGAGATGATTTTGAGTTGGGTGGATTTTCCTGCACCGTTGACACCGACTAAGCCAATGCGATCGCCTGGTTTAACTTCCCAGTTGATATCTTTGAGAACTTCGCCTGTGGGATAAATTTTACTTATATGTTCTAATCGCAGCATTAAGTTTCTCTCAGGTAGGGAGTGGGTGGTTGAGGACGAAGTACTAACACCGCTTCCAATATTAACAAAAATTAACTATAAATTCGTCCTGAGTCAAGTTTCAAGGGCGCAAACAAAATTTCGCTTTACTCACGCATAAAACTTACCGCATCCTTTTCAAGGCTGACTTCGTGTTACTTGTCTGACTTCTTTGACACTCAAATCTAAAGCCGATGCTACTTGTTTTATACTCAACCCTGCTGCCAACCAACATTGGTAGTATTGCTTTTAGTTTACCTTTAACCTCACCTTGTTCAAAGGCTTCCTGATAAAATCTGGTATTTGACTCACTATTTATACAATCAATTTCCTACGCAGCTTATGCAAACTCTTCTGAACAATTGCCTAATTTGACAAAACGGCTAACAGTCTGGAAATTAAGTAGATAGGCACAAATAAACCTAACTATGTTATGACTTACGCAAAAACCGCCAAAAAGCTTAATTTACCGTAGATACGTAGTGGCTTGTCGCAGGCTACTGCCATATATTACCTTCACTTTGGAACTAATTTTACCTAATTTGAGTATTATGATAAATAACCTTAAAACACCCAGTAGTAAGGCTAAAAAGGGGCAAGTAACAGTTCGGATTGATTCAGGTGTAGTCAAAGCTTGCTTCCCTAGAAACTACTGCAACAAGAGCCAAATAAAGCTGGCAACAGGTATTCCTCTGGGAAATGGGTGGGAGTATATAGCTAGTAAGCTACAACGTAAATTACAAACAGAACTTGAGGATGGGGAGCTTGATGATGGTCAAGGGAACTTCAACTTGGGGCACTATCAGGATATTTTAAAGAAGTATGGCTTAAGATCAAATCTGAAGTTAGGGAAGAGTACTTTAACCTCAGAGGACCAATTACCACCTAAACGTGAGTTATCTCTAATGGAGATTTGGGATAGGTATTGTGAGAGTATAAAACCAGGGTTAAAGGAAACAACTTACGCTAAAGCTTTTAGTGAAACTTTTACTAATTTCCTGAAGTCAGCAATAGAAGCTACAAAAGCTGAAGATGCAGTAAAAATTAGAAATTGGTTGGTTGAAAATAGAAATTTACCTGCTGTTAAAAAGTTAATTAGTCATTTATCAAAAGCTTATAAATTTGCTATCAAAGGTCAGTTTATAAATCACGATCCTTTTGATGGTATGTCAGATGAAATCAAACAGTTAGGTGCAAAAGGTAAAAAACAAAATGAGGTAGAAACAGAAAGTGATGATGATATTTTAGATAGATCAAAATCCTATAGCTGGGATGAGGTATTAATTATCCTTGAAAGCATCAAGCAGACAACGCACTGGTATAACTTCATCAAGTTTAAATTCCTAACTGGAGTGCGTACAGGTGAAGCAGTTGCATTTATGTGGGGTGATGTTAAGTGGGATAGTGAAGAGATTTTAATCAGACGCACCTACGATAGAGTGACTAAAGGTTTTTACCCTACAAAAACAGCAAAGGGAAATCAAAGTGTAATTAGACGCTTTCCTTTACCTAAAGATGGGGAATTATGGAGCCTTCTAAAATCAATCCCTCAAGGTAAAGCTAATGAAATAGTATTTAAATCAAAGACAGGTAAGATAATACTAGGTACAACTTTCCATGCAGTCTGGAGTGGGGCGTATGGTAATAAAGGGATTATTCCTCTACTGATAAAGCAAGGTAAGCTTAGTAAATACCTTAAACCCTACAACACCAGGCATACATTTATTACTCACCAAATATTTGATTTAGGCAGAGATGAGAAAATAGTTTCTGCTTGGTGTGGGCATGGTGAGATGGTAAGCCAAAAGCATTATCAGGATATAACTGATAGGGCTATGCAAATTAACCCTGAACTTCCAGCTAACACTAGTCAGCAGGTACAACAGTCAGAGATACAGCGTATTGCAGGTTTATGAGGTACAGTAACAACAGTTTGTAAACCAGTTT
>NZ_CALMFY010000088.1 GCF_937863485.1 uncultured Nostoc sp.
AGGGATTTAGGGTGAGGGCAAAAACTACGGTTCTCAACATAGATGAGGTTTAATTTCCGTTAGACAACTTGAGAATTTTCTTAATTGAGATACTGTAAATCAATCGCGACAAATTCGTTACAACTTCTTATTAAACGTTTCCCAAGAGATTCAAGATATTATCGAAAATCGACGTTTTACCTGGGAAGCAAACGACCCTCTAAATGCGTTTCCTGTTTTAAACGCCAACCTGATAGCCGAAAGCAAGTTTTTGATGTTAATTCACTAGTACGTTACGGCGTAAATAGAGCAACCATTTAAAATCCCGAAAGAGCTTGTTGCATAATACTTTTGAATGCATGACTTTTGAATGCATGACTTCCGCCTTGCGGTACTAGCCGCCACCCTGAATACTACCATCTGGGATGATAGTGCTATAAAGAATAACTCAATATCAATTATTACTATGCATTAAAAATCGCTAATTGCACAATATATGGGTAATATTATCGACATAATACTTTTTATAGAGTATAAGAATTTATTGTTACTTATAAGGAGTTGTGTTAAAGATGATTCCCCCTAGTGTGTTTTCTAAGTACCGTAGCGAAGATGTTCTGATTGCAAAGCTGAAGTTTCTGAAATCAGCAAAGCTTTTATTTTTTAGTTTTTCAGTATTATCTTTTACCGTAGGCATGGTAGCGGTAAGTATAGCATTCTTGGGTACAAGCCTGGGTAGTGCGTCAGCGAAGCTCGCCGTTGGCGAAGCCTCTCGTAGAGAAGGCATCGCTCAGATTCCATTGACACCAAATTCAGCACCTCTGGGTGAAAAGGGAAGTTCTCAGGTGAACGTGCTGTTTGTCAACCCAAGTGGCGGAGATGACAGCAGAGGTAATGGCAGCGAATCCGCTCCTGTGAAAACGATTACCCAAGCGTTGCGATTAGCTAATACCAATACTGTAATTATGCTCTCCACGGGCACTTATAGCGCCGAGACAGGAGAGATTTTCCCCTTAATATTGAAACCGGGTGTTTCAATTCAAGGCAACCCTAGCAATCAAGGAAAGGATATTATCATTCAGGGAGGTGGTGATTACCTGAGCCGGAGCTTTGCCGGTCAAAATGTCGCAATTGTCGGAGCAAACCAAGCCTTCCTGACTGGGGTGACGGTGACGAACTCCAATCACCGTGGTTACGGTTTATGGATTGAATCTAGCAATCCGGTAGTCGCAGAAAATACATTTATTGGTAGTACACAGGATGGGATTTCCGTCAGTGGTAATGCTGCACCTACCATTAGCAAGAATTATTTTGATCGCAATGGAGCCAATGGCATCACAATTGCCGGTAACTCCAGTCCCCAAGTCAAGGAAAATGTCTTTCACCAAACGGGTTTTGGGATCAATATTGCCCAAAATGCCGCTCCTATAGTCATAGGCAATCAAATTCAGAATAATAGATCGGGAATTGTGGTACAAGCAAATGCCCGCCCGATTTTACGGAATAATTCTATTCAAGATAATAAAGAAGATGGTTTAGTTGCGATCGCTCAAGCAATGCCAGATTTGGGTAATGCATCCGAACCTGGGGGTAATGCATTTCAAAATAATGCTCGTTACGATATTAACGCCAGCGCTGCTAAACAAGTGATTTCTGCTGCTGGTAATAATCTTGTGAGTAGTCGCATCACTGGCAAGATAGATATTAACGGTACAACAGCACTAGCAACCCAAAATTCTCAACCCGCCCCTGTACCCAATAATGTGTTACGAGAAATACCATCAACTGGAGAAATCACCTTTTCGGCTGCTGATGTTTCTGAAACTACTAATTCACCAAATAATCCTGTTTCTACACAATTAAACAGTCAATTGCTGCCATTAGTGCCAGCTAACATGCCACTTTCCGTGCCCATATCCAATCAACAGCAAGCCACCTCTAAAGTTGCCGGTTTTCCTACTCCTAGCAGCTTGTCAAGAAGACAAATACCAACTAACACTTCAAGAGTTGCAACTTCCAGTCCAGCAGAGCCGCCTGATAGACCACAGTTGAATTATGTGCGGATTGATCCTAATACAATTGAGTTTACGGCTCCTCAGTACCCATCCAATTCAGTAGCACAGCCACCAGTTCCGAGCGTGAGGGATCAAACACAGCAGCCATTACCAATACTAGAAACTGCTGCCCCAAATGCTGAAGCACTTTTGCCAGTTCCCAATCACAATATCCCCATTGCTAATACTCGCAATATGCGAACAAGTTCTGCAAGTATTCCCTATAGTGGTAACTCTGCAAGACAACTTGGTGTACGTTATCGCATAGTAGTTCCACTCTTCACTAATAAAGATCAAGATTTAGTAAGATTCCTTGCTCCTGATGCATTTCCCACAGTTTGGCAAGGTCAAAGAGTTATGCAAGCAGGAGTATTTAGTAGTGAATATAACGCTAAAGAAATGCTAAAAACTCTCTCTAGCAACGGTTTAAGGGCCATTATGGAACCGTTGAATTGAGTAGGGAATTGGGCATTGAAAATGGGGTATGGGACAAAAGATATGGAATTGGCGAGAAAAGCACCTCAAAATGAATATTGATCCACTTGAGAGAGCGATCGCTTTCCGACTGGGGGGAGGCATCGCTCTTTTAGTCAAGGGGGTGATCGTATTTTGGGAAGTTGGTCAAAAGGCGATCGCAGTTAGGCATAAGTTATAGCATTCGCGTTCCTTTTCATTCCTTTTTTTGATTGTCATTGGCGATCGCGGTTCAAAATGAAATCAATCGACTTGAGACAACGATGCACTTCAAAATGAAATCAATCGACTTGAGAGAGCTATCGCTTTTCTAATGTAAAAGAGGCAATCGCGGTTTCATCAAGGGAGCGATCGCACACCCTTATATCTGCGCCGATTTGGCGACTTGCGTCTGGATACAGCAGGCTCAGTTTTTTCCGTTTTACCAACTTTCGGTGATTGGCGATCGGCTAAGATATCCAGGGCAGACAAATGACGAAACTCGACGGAACAAGGGGTAGCGTTACCATCAGTATCCCAGATTTTTATCGTTTTACCAACATTCGGTTATTTGTTGGATTTACAAAATATTTTTAAGGGCGTTTATTTTAGTTGCCTTCATGATAGCGGGTTATTTTTGACAAGCGAGGTACGCTCACCGTCGAAAATAACCCGTTATTGGGGTGTGTTCCACCAAATGGCTCTTTCGTGACATGCTGCATAAAGGAGTGCTGTTTATGACCTTAAGCATATTTATCGCGCAAGGATTTAAGATTTTCGTTCATCTGTAATTCCCCACCTTAGTTGTGTCATGGGATCGGGTTCTAACTGGCGAAAATCAACCCACGTTATGTTTGCTAGAAAAGGTGGTAATTCTTTTGGAGTTTGAACACAATCTGGAAGCAGTACAGGAATAACCGGACATCGTCGTTTAACAAATTCCTGCAAAAAAGCATCTAATTCTGCGTCTTGCCAGGGGCCAGTATTATTCTTTCCAATAAAGACAGCCACAGCTTTTATATTCCTGATCTGTTCTTCCAATGCCCGTCGCCAGGGCAAACCGGGTCGGAGTTCCCATTCATCTAGCCAAGGCAAAATCCCTAATTCTTTAAGCTTTTGGCCAATGAGCTTGACATTTGGCTTATCATCGCTGTTGTGGCAGAGAAATACGTCGAAGTCTTTTGTTGCAATTTTCCCTTGAACTGAAGAAGTCGCAGTTTCACGATTGCGTTGCAAGTTGGCAGTTTTATCCATTTCTGCAAGAGTGGATGCCTGTGTTTCTGTTATTTGCTCTGCCTGTTCTGGATCTATCAAAGAAATAGGAGTTTCACCACAAACGCTACAACCAATCCAGTCAAAACCACGTTCACGCCGCATCTGGATATACTGTTCAGGAATTGTTGCACCACAATTATGGCAAGCAAAAATGCGCCGCTGTTTGATACTTTCTGCTAACGCCCGTCGCTTCAAATGAATCAGGATGTAGTCTTCAAATTGAGAGCGGGTTTGTTCATTTGCCGCTCTGTCAAAAAAGAGTATTAATTCTCCCTTACCCTCTTGAACTTCCCGTAAGAACATACCGCATAATCCACCCACTTTTGCTTTGTAAGTTGCGGCATTCTTCCATAAGTCTTGTTTGATAAAAAATCCACTTCTTGTGAGCCTCACGGCTAAAGTCGCATAAATATTGAGAATTGCACCTTCAAATTCAAAGATTACTGTTTGACCTTCTGGATTAGGTGCATCGGGCCATTCACGGGTAAATTGTGATGGAAATACCAAATACGCGACATCGTCCGCCGATTGGCGTAACACTAACTCGTGGCATAGTAACTCTTCAACCGTTGCAATTAGCAGTAGTTCTTCGAGCGCTTTATCCTTAATTCGCTCATCTTCTGACATACGAAAACGCCCGTGTCGTGCATCTTCTTCAGCGATACTGCCTAAACCATCAGGTTCATCCTTAGCAGCATTAATTAGAGCAGAAGCGTAAGCATCAAGCAATTCGGGTTGCAGTAAAATATAATTTCCAAAAGAAATTCGTCGGATTAAGTCCCTCGACTCGACTCGTCCAATACAGATATCAAATTGGGAACGCAACTTTTCTGTCTCGGTAGGAGCGTTTTCAGATTTTAGGAATGCACGATATAGGTCATCTACTGTAGATAACAATCGCTCGGCTTTTTTCTCTGCAATTAAGAAATCTTTGATTTGCTGGAAGAGTTTTGTTGAGCTGACGCTTGGCAAAGCTTTCCAATTAATAGCGTTGCGAATTGCATCGACGAGTTCTGGAATTTTCCACCCCTCTTTGGCGCTAGTTTCAAAGTATCCATCAAAGCCTAATTCCTTTACCCATGTATCGATACGCTTTGGACTAACGCCGATACCACCCCGATCTGCACGAGCAGCAACCAGAAATTTCTTTAATGAAGAAGTACTAGAAGACTGAAGCCGTTGTGCTTGAGTGAGCGCCCGATCCCAGTGGCGCACTCCAGCGAAGGGATCGGTTTCACTACGAGTATCGAAGATAATGAGAGCGACAGCTACTTCGTTTAGGTGCAATTGATGAATCAAACGATAGCCTGGTTGCCCTGCCAGATCCCATAGCATAGTTTCACGAGTCTCTGCTTGAGAACTTTCTACAATGCCTTCCTTCTCAAACGTCCAAACTCGCCGTCCGTGAGTTGATTCCGTTGGCTGGAAGTATTCGCCACTTAGCACTAAACCAAGTCCAGATTTTCCTACTCCGCTATCTCCTACTAAAACAACTTTGGCATTGGCATAATGAACCGAAGATGAAACAGAAGGAACAGTCGATAAGGTAGGAAAGTCTAACTCCCAGATATGGATGATCGTGTCCTTTTCCCCAAGTGTGGCGAGAATAGGCAGCTTTGGATTGAAGGCAACGCTAGAGAGCCATTTACCCGAAGTGGATTCATGAATAACTGCTACAGTTTCCCAAGTTTTGCAATTCCAGAGTCGAACAGAGTTATCCAGAGATTTAGATACAAGAAATTGACCGTCAAAGGAAAAAGAAACATCAGTGACTGCATCTGCATGGCCTTCAAGAACCCTAGTTAGCGATCCAGTTGCAGTATCCCAGAGCATGATAGTACCATCAAGAATTGCTGATGCCAACACTTGACTATCCGGCGACCAAGCTATACCAAGAAATTTGCTATTTTCTAAATTTATGGACTCGGGGGATGTTTGAGTTATGTAATAAGCTACTAGCTCTAATTCATTTGTCTCGGCTAACTCGGCGTGCAACTTCCTTAGCTCTGCCATTTCAGCTTCTATGCTTTCCTTATTTTGAATCTCTATTAGAGTACTCAATATCTCTTTCAATTCTTGTGTTAATTGTTGTAACTTTTCTATCTTTTCTAAGTGCTTTTGCCGAGCAGCATTAATATTGTAAAGACTAATGCTAGTTAGATTTTGATCTAATAAGGCTAGCATTTGCCCGCTTAAATCCCAAACAATATTACCTAAACTTTTGTGTTCTAGTAGTTCATCTAATAGCTCACCAAAAGATTGACGTTTATACAAAAAATTTTCTGAGTAAAGATTCAAATTATTTTTAATAATTATATTATCACTCTTTATCTTCAGACTAATACTAACATTAAAAAGAGTTTCCTCAAGAATATTAAAAATCTTTTTCAAAACAGTTGGATTAACATTGTATTGTCTATAATGTTTCCTTGCTAGTAGAACATACTTTTGTAATCGTAGAGAAAAATTTTCAAGTTTTGCCCCTAGTTCCTCTATTTTTTTTTCGGTTTGTGCATCCCAAAACTGAATTTCTTTATTATTATGGTAATGGCTATTTCTTGATGCTAACGTCTTTCCAGATGGATTCCATGCGATCGCATTGCTGTTCTCATTTTCAATTGCAGATCGTAGATTGCCTGTGCTGGTATTCCAAATCTTTATTGTGTCATCGGCAGAGACTGATGCTAAAACTTCTCTATCTGGCGACCATGCTATTCCAAGTACAGTGTCTGTATGTCCTTCAAGTACGGAGATAAGCTCTCCAGTTTCTGTATTCCAAAGCTGAATTGTATGGTCTTTGGAGGCTGAAGCAAGATTTTTCCCATCCGCTGACCATGCAATTTTAGTGATTATGTCACTGTGTCCTTCTAGGGTATAGCGCAGCTTGAAACCTAAAGGTGGTGAGAGAACCGAATTTTCTTGCTCTGAACTTGCTACTTCAGACATACTGTCACTCCGTTTGGCACGAACTAAAGGATTCTAGAAGATTAAGGTCTACTGAGTTTTTTTCACGCAATCAAATAGGACTCCTATAGTTGAATTATATTTATAATACTTTTCAGCGCGATCGCCTTTGTTGGAAGTTAGGTTGAGCTAAGGAAACCCATCATCTAATACTCCAACACGACTTTGAAGTACCTCAAAACGACTTTGAAGTACCTCAAAACGACTTTGAGGTATCTGTTGCTTATTTGATGTTACTTTTTTGACAAATTTAATAAATACCTCAGTACAATCCACTAAAAATAATTAGGTCGATCTTAATTTGCTTTAATTTTTCCGAATTATTTCTCAGAGAAGTTTATGGTTGCATTGGCTAGAGTACATGCAGTAATCCTATAACTTCCTTCAGGAGCGCATTTTATGGCACGACTAAAACGCAGTTCACTGACTCTCGAAAACGCTCTCCGTCGAATTGCAGGAATGCGATCGATTAGCCCGACGCTAGAATTTGGCAACGGATTAAATTTGACAGACTACGACAGCCGCATCCAAACCTTGCAAACCCAGCTATCAACCTACAACACTTTACTCTCTAGCATAGATGAAATGGCAGGTCGCCTCTCTCTAATTGAAGAAGAATTGCGCGGCTACTCTGAAAAGATGTTAATGAGTGTGGCAACCCATTATGGCAAAGACAGTTTGCAATATATGCAGGCGGGAGGCAAGCCACGCAAGAAATTATCACGCCGTTCGAGCAACACCCAATCCCCATCTGAGAGTACAGCTACAATCTTGAATGGTGCAAACAACAATAGTAGAGAAACCTCTGTTGTTTTACCTTAATCGTTTAACTGCATCATCCTGACCGATTCAGTTATCAGTTTACTGTTCACTGTTCACTGATAAGTAATCTCCCTACTCCCTATCCTGGCTTATGATCCAAACGAGTCGCTTGCTCTAGAGCAGCTTTTTCTTTGGCTCGACGAACATAAGGTTGTAATTGGGCGCGATCGCAACCTGTTAAAATAATCAGGTTTTCTAAGGTGATCCCCCGCATTAACATTTCTACGCGCCAGGTTTGTTGTGCCTGGGCTATAGCTGGCGTTTGTCCTTGAGGAGTTAATAGTCCATCACTCCATACTTGCCAACGTGTCTGAAGTTCTGATTCTGAGAGTGGTTTGCCTGTTTCATTCAAAAACATGGCTGTTTGAGCATCTTTACGGCTTTTGTGCCATTTAATTAGAGGATTATTAGTGAAAGACCCATAGCGTTTGCCCAGAATCCACTGATTCACAGGTACTTGACGAACAAGTCCTGGGATTGTGATTTGCAGGAAGTGCCCTTGGGTATCATAGATTTGGTGTGATCGCTCCAAGCTAATTATTTCTGTGGCAGATAATCCAGCCCCAAATAACACATAAGCCAGAGCATAATCTCGTACTCCCCATTTTCTGGCTTGTTGCAGAATTTCATGAACTAAACTAGCTGGTAAATCAGTTACTTCTGTGGTAGTGAAGCCTCCTTGTAAGGAGTTTGTTGCTGATTCCGCTGAAGATGACATGGCTCCATGTAAAAACAACTCCACCAAATTTTCCAGAAAATCATCCCGATCCTCCCAAAGTTCGTGAAATTCGCTGGTGAACTCGATTACGGCATATCCTAAGATCATGCCATTGAGCAAACTGGCTAATTTTTCTGCGGGTAAATAGGTATTTAAGTGTCCTTGCTGGATTACAGTAGCTAAATACTGTGCTACATAGCGGTTTGCCTCTGTTACTCCCCTGCCTAGTGCGCGGCGATTTTCTGCTGGGAATTGGTCGGCTTCACCGACCACAGACCGCACGAACTCTGGCACTCGTTCTAATGCATGTAAGCTATCACTTGCATAATCTTTTAGAGCTTGGTAGACATTGCCGGGAGGCGTTGCCCGCCGCACCAGCGACTCACCTAAATCCTTGAAAGCTGCGGACTCTTCCAGCACAGCCAAAAGCAGTCCATGCTTATTGCCAAAATTCCGAAATAGAGTCACTTCGTTGACTTCGGCTTTTTCAGCAATTTGGCGGGTTGTGGTAGCACTAACTCCCTGAGCAGAAAATAATTCAAGTGCAGCTTGAATCAGGCGTTGACGAGTGGAAATGAGTTGAGACGACATAGAGAAATGCAAGTGGCACTTGCACGGATATCAGAGTTCTGCTAGCATAACAAATGAAAGTGATACTTGCTTTACTCTACCCTACAGGTGACAAGCAAATCGCTTTATCATCCATCAACAGGAATTTTTATGACCGCAAATTTTGGGGCGATCGCCCCTGAGAGAGGCAACTCACCTCAGCTCAGTTGGACAAATGTAGTATTTTTTGCTGCATTTCATGCTTTAGCACTTCTGGCACCTTGGTTTTTCTCCTGGTCAGCATTAGGTTTGCTAGTGTTTCTGCACTGGTTATTCGGGAGCATTGGTATTTGCCTGGGATATCACCGACTACTGAGCCATCGGAGTTTCCAAGTTCCCAAGTGGTTAGAGTATGCGATCGCCCTGATTGGAGCGTTGGCTTTGCAAGGCGGACCAATTTTTTGGGTAGGTGGACACCGCCAGCATCACGCCCACACGGAAGATATCAATTTAGACCCCTACTCTGCTCAAAGAGGATTTTGGTGGAGCCATATCCTGTGGATTTTCTACCCACGTCCAGAATTTTTTGACTATGACACCTATAAAAAATATGCCCCTGATCTAGCAAGACAACCCTTTTATTGCTGGCTGGATCGCTACTTCTTGCTGTTGCAAATACCCTTCGGGCTGCTGCTATATGCCTTAGGAGGATGGCCTTTTGTAATTTACGGAGTGTTTGTCAGGTGTGTCTTGCTTTGGCACTCAACCTGGTTTGTGAACTCAGCATCACACCTGTGGGGTTATCGCACCTTTGATGCCAATGATGGCGCTCGTAATCTTTGGTGGGTATCCATTGTTACCTATGGAGAAGGATGGCACAACAACCATCATACTTATCCCCACATGGCAAAATCTGGGTTCTCTTGGTGGGAAATTGATGTTACTTGGTGGAGCATCCTTGTTTTGCAGACTTTAGGTTTAGCCAAAAAAGTTGTTTCGCGTCCTCCTCAAGGTGCAACTCACGGCTAAATTGCAACTAAATTATCATGAATTTGTTATGCCGATTGCTTCCCACAGTCGGCTTAATAAGTTGTTATGCATTTTAATTGCATATTTACAGAGTTTCTGAATAATGGTGTGAGTGTTTGTCCATACTTAATGCAAAACTTATTGTCATTAGGAGTAAAGGGATTGGAGCAATTGGAATTAGAACAGTAAAGCATATTTGGGAATATATCAGCAGATAGTGTCTATGTTCAGTTTTCCCATTTTCTGTTGACTGGGTTTCACGACTCTCTATTTTTGAGCAAATTTACTTCTAGTGGTGTCTACAATCTCAAGTCACTTTTGCTAGCGTAGTGATATAGAGTTTATCGCTCCCCGGTAAGCGGCTGGAAGCAAAAGGATTAATATGGCTCATTTAAATCAACGTCGTTCCCAAAATCTCAACGGCGATTTTTATGTAGATACTACCTGTATTGATTGTGATACCTGTCGCTGGATGACTCCTGAAGTGTTTTCTCGTGTTGATGAACAGTCAGCGGTTTATCATCAACCAACGAATGATGCAGAAAGATTAGCAGCACTTGAAGCACTTTTGGCATGTCCTACTAGTTCTATTGGCACAGTTGAAAAACCAAAAGATATCAAAGATGCTCAACAACAGTTTCCAATATTAGTAGCAGAGAATGTTTACCACTGCGGCTATCATTCTGAAAAATCTTACGGTGCTGCTAGCTATTTAATTCAACTTCCAGAAGGTAACATATTGGTGGATTCTCCCCGCTTTACGCCACCTTTAGTTAAGCGTTTAGAAGAGATGGGTGGAATTCGTTATATATACCTAACTCATAAGGATGATGTGGCAGATCATCAAAAGTTTGCGGAGCATTTCCAGTGCGATCGCATCCTTCATGCTGATGATATTTCTGCGGGTACTCGCAATGTGGAAATACAGCTAACTGGTTTTGAACCATTTACTTTGACTCCAGATTTATTAATTATCCCAGTTCCCGGTCACACTAAAGGACAAACTGTCCTACTCTATAAAAATAAATTTCTGTTCACTGGCGACCATCTCGCTTGGTCAGAAAGCTTGCACCAACTGGCCGCATTCCGCGATTTCTGCTGGTATTCTTGGTCAGAACAGACTAAATCAATGCGTAACTTGGCTAATTACTCTTTTGAGTGGGTGCTACCAGGTCATGGGCGAAGGTTTCATGCTGATAAAGAAACCATGCGTCAGCAGATGCACAAGTGTATTGAGTTGATGGAATCTTTGAATTGACATTAAATAACTAACAATTCAGGTCATGTGGAAAACCCACGAAAAACCTAACCCCCTAACCCCCTTCCCGACGCGGGAAGGGGGAAAATTCAAAGTCTCTCTCCTTTTAGGAGAGAGATTTAGAGAGAGGTCAGACTGTGTTGCATACAAACGAAAAGCGCTATAACCTGGGTTTTAGCACCCTTTTAACCAAACACGGATTATGAAAAAGCTGATCAACAAGCCGGAAGACTTTGTGCGGGAAAGTCTAGAAGGTATGGCAGCGGCTCACTCCGATTTAATTAAACTGAACTATGATCCCGTTTTTGTCTATCGAGCTGATGCATCTATACAGGGGAAAGTAGCAATTATTTCTGGTGGCGGTAGTGGACATGAACCAATGCACGCTGGCTTTGTGGGCAAAGGAATGCTTGATGCAGCTTGTCCTGGTGAGGTTTTTACTTCACCTACTCCTGACCAAATGCTAGAAGCAGCCAAACGGGTAGATGCAGGCTCTGGTATCCTTTATATCGTCAAGAATTACAGCGGCGATGTGATGAACTTTGAGATGGCAACGGAGTTAGCCCGTGGTGAGGGCATTCGAGTGCTAAATATTTTGATTGATGACGATGTGGCAGTGAAGGATAGCCTTTATACCCAAGGACGCCGGGGTGTGGGAACAACAATACTGGCAGAAAAAATTTGTGGTGCTGCGGCTGATTTGGGGTATGATTTGCCACAAATAGCAAATTTATGTCGCCGAGTAAATCTAAATGGGCGGAGTATGGGAATTGCTCTAACATCTTGTACAGTCCCCGCTAATGGAACGCCGACATTTGAATTGGGCGATCGCGAAATTGAATTAGGCATCGGTATCCACGGTGAGCCAGGAATAGAACGTACAGCCATCAAATCAGTAGACGAAATCACCGAAATCTTAACGCGATCGCTCATTGAGGATACAGCATACAGCCGCACACTGCGTGAGTGGGATGAAAACAAGGGAGAATGGGTAGATATAGAACTAATAAATCTCCCATTTGCAAAAAGCGATCGCCTGTTAGCTTTCGTCAATAGCATGGGTGGAACTCCCATTTCTGAACTGTATATTGTTTACCGCAAACTCGCCCAAATCTGCGAACAGCAAGGATTGCAAATTGTGCGAAACTTGATAGGCCCTTATATTACATCTCTAGAAATGCAAGGTTGCTCCATTACCCTGCTGAAACTAGATGATGAGATGATCCGGCTATGGGATGCACCAGTAAAAACGCCGAGTTGGCGCTGGGGAATTTAACTAATTATGAATTACGAATTATTTTAATATGGTGAGTCAGGCGCAGATATTACAATGGTTGCAGGCATTTGCAACCGAGATAGAGCAGAATAAAGCATATTTGACAGAATTAGATGCTGCGATCGGAGATGCTGACCACGGGATCAATATGGATCGTGGCTTCAAAAAGGTAAGTACTCAGTTACCAATTCTTACAAATAAGGACATCAGCAACATTCTCAAAACTGTGAGTATGACCTTGATTTCTTCTATTGGCGGTGCCAGTGGCCCTCTTTATGGCACTTGGTTTTTGCGAGCCAGTACAGCAGTAGTAGATAAGCAAGAATTAACAGAACAAGATGTGTTAGGGCTACTCCAAGCAGGTTTAGACGGCGTACTGCAACGTGGCAAAGCGCAACTAGGAGACAAAACAATGGTGGATGTGCTATCTCCGGCTGTAGACGCTTTTAGACAAGCTGTAGGAGAAAGTAAAGGAACGCTAAAAGCTTTGCAACAGGCTGTAGCAGCAGCCCAAAGGGGGTTGCAAGAAACTATACCGATGCAGGCGAAAAAGGGACGGGCTAGTTATCTCGGCGAGAGGAGTATTGGACATCAAGATCCGGGAGGAACTTCTACTTATTTGATGTTGAAAAGTTTGTTAGAGGTGTTAGAAAGTTCTGGGGAATTTTGAGTTAAAATTTATTGCGGTTGCTAGGTGGGTATTAGTTTCAGAGTCAGAGCGATTGAAGAATTCAGGAATGAGAATCACTCTGACTGGAGGATTGGAATCACCCACTTCGTACTAAGCGAGCTTATCCTAGACATCGCCTAAAACTTCCAACTTATCTAATTGACAACAGATATACTCTGGATACGCCATTTACCTCGTTCTCGAATCAAATCATACCGAACTCGCAATTTATCATTAGAAGAGTTTTGAAACTGACCATTTTCATATAGCTGTGTTGCTTCCTTAACCGTAGCTTCCACTGCGGCACGATCTGCAAATAAATCAATTTTCTCTACAGATTCCACCTTCAGGCTATGGTTGTACTTGCGGTAGCGGTTGTCTGACCTATCCTGTTGAGCAATCAGCCGCCATTGAGATAAAGCCGAACCAGTTAAAATCTGCTCTAAATTATTAATCTCATGATTGGGCCCTAAAGCTGCGGCTTTAGTAGATAGCCAAGTCCGAATAACTTCCTCTGCCGTTGCATCTGTTAAAGGGCCATCTAGTGCTTGTGGTTTACTATTTGGATCAGGAATAGCTATTGGTGGTTGATTTATTTGTATAAACAACTGTGAGTCACGCACAGATGGTGTCGGAAAAAATAGATTTTTTAACCATCCAAAAGTTGTTGTGGCTAACACCCAGAAAACTAATATACTCACCAAAGAAATAAACACTCTCCATACCAGCCGTGTTTTCCCTTCTATGGTGTTAGCAAAGGTTCGCCGCCGCCGGGGACGGCGAGACTGAGGACGATTATCTGGTACACGCTCTCGGCTAGCAGATGGAGTCGGTTTTCTCCTTCTACGCTTTTGGTTATGACCGGGTGCAGCAGTCTTAGCTGAACCATTCAAATGCTGATTAGTATTTCTGCTCATCCGTTCGGCAGTAGGAACATCTGATTTTACACTTCCAAATGAATTCCACATTGGTGGTAATAAATTTGAATATTCGGGTGTTTGTTTTGTTGGTGTTTCTGGCAAATCTGGGTCAGGTGTTCTGCTGTGATTAAATTGCCCTGAAGTCCTAGTTGAATTGTTGGGGAAATGGGGATTATTTCTCTGGGGCTGGGGAAAATACTGGGGGTTAATTACAGCCCATTCATTAGTTGTTTCTGCATCAGTTGGCAGTGCTTCTAAATAAGCTTGCACCTGTTGGTTAGCAAAGTAATCTTTTAGGAAAGCTTGCTGGTTTACTAAATCTCGAAAATGGGGAAATACTTCGTGTTGCAACCACTGTTCTGCATATAGACACAGCCCCGGTAACAAATCTGGAGAGTCTTGAGATTTTTCCCGAATAAAAGCTAAAGCTTCGTACTCCTGACTAAGTTCTAAAACACGAGTTGCTTCTTGGGTTTGTCCCAAGAGTAATGCACATAGCGACTGTTCTAAATGTACATCTTGGCGTTTGCCCAGGCGCATGAGCATTTGCCTTGCTTGACGAATTAAAGCAGGTTGACGTTGAGCAAATCCGCGTGCTATCAAGGCATAAACAGCTAAGTAAGTGGCAACAGCAGAAGGACGTTTGCTTTGGGCTTCAAATAACTTGTGCTGCTCTGCGACTGTTAAGTGGTTGCGTAACTGCTGGATAAATCGCAGAAAGTCATCTATATTTAAACCAGATTCATCATTACTCGTGCCATCTATGCCACCACGATCTTCTAAGAGATTTTGCAATAATTCCAAGCCTTGGCGTCGTTCGGCAGTCTTTTCTTGAGGTAGTGCCAGCAACTCCAAAATTCGATATGGTCGCAATTTGTAAAGATCCGCCTGAATTTCTGCCTGTACGCTAGAAAACAACCCTTCGCGTGCTAGCAGTTCTTGACCAGTTTCTAGGGATATGGCGGCATTTTCATAGTGACCTTGCTGCCACTGTTCACGACCTAATTCTAGACAAGCAAGGGCAACAGTGAGAACAACATCTGGATGTTCAGCACTTTCGTGTATTTCTTCCTCTGCTAAATTATTGCCTTTTCTTGCACTTGTAGCACCATTTTTATTTACCAGGTACGGACGACCTAGTTTCAATACAAGTTCGTATTCCCCCAACTCTTGCAAAATTAATAAAGCGCCAACTAATTCGTCTTGGGTAATTTCGATCCCCAGACTCTGGGTGTCAATGCCCCGTTTAGTGCTTTCTGTACGATTTTCCAGTGCTACTGCGGCAGCAGCAAGGTTATCAGGGTCATAGGCGTGGGCAAGATAAAGCTGATCGTAGGTACTGCGTTCTTTTGGATCTGATAAAACCACGTAAGCTTCTTCTATGAGTTGTTTACGAGAAGAAATTGCTGCCTGAGAATACTCACGTCGTGGCAATTGTACAATGCGATCGCTATATGCCTGCCGCAATTGTTCATCACTTGCCGCCAACGGTAGTCCTAAAATTCGGTAGTAATCTAGCGGAATTCGCACAGCCTACTTCCCCTGCACCGTGATCAACATAATTCACCTAGAGCTTTCCAGGCCTGTAAAACTGTGCCATAAAAATGCCGTATAGAATTTACTCTACAAGTGTATATTCCAACAACTTGTTTTGTACCTTCCCGAAATTTTGAGTCACATTCTAGTACTAATTTTTTGCTTTCGCCTAGAAAGCCTCAATTGTTTGTCTTAATTCTTAGTATTTTTGTTTAACACGACTATTATCAGCCTTCGATACCACAAACCACAACTACCGCTTTTAATCACGGCATAAATGTTGTGGTTGCAAGAATCTATTGATGATTGATTTTTTTGGGACTTTCCCAGTAGGCGGTAACAAAAATACCACTATTGGGAGTTGACCCTGATAACAGGAGAAAAAAATCATATCATAATTAACTTTTAATTACAATTACCTATTTGGGTATAGAGACTTTTGCATCTTTTTTTTAAATTGTTAATGGATATGCAGAAAGCAGCCTATCTTGATTGCTAATCTATAAAGGGCAATCGTGAGAGAGAAAAACCCAAAGCGACAGATATTGTCGTTAGAGTCAAATCCTCACGGGGCATGGGCTGAAAACTTAAAAATCAAAAATTAAAAATTCAGCTATTCCCTAAGACCCTTTTTTGGTGCATAAATAAAGTTTGATTGTTGAGTCTTGCAAACGCTAGCCTGTTAAAAGCTGAGGTGTTATCAGACCAACTTATTTAAGACTGTAACTTTAAGTTGTACAACAGGGATACTCAAAAATAATGGTTCAAGAGCGTACTTTACCCACATTTAATCCTGCTACTACGCACATTACTAAGGAAGAAGGGTTACGGTTGTATGAGGACATGGTGTTAGGGCGCTTATTTGAAGACAAGTGCGCTGAAATGTACTATAGGGGCAAAATGTTTGGTTTTGTCCATTTGTACAACGGTCAAGAAGCCGTTTGCAGTGGGGTTGTGCAGTCAATGCGACCGGGTGAAGATTTCGTTTGCAGTACCTACCGCGACCATGTTCATGCTCTGAGCGCGGGAGTACCAGCAAAAGAGGTAATGGCAGAATTATTTGGTAAAGCCACAGGTTGCAGCAAAGGGCGCGGTGGTTCCATGCATATGTTTTCTGCTGAACATCGCTTGCTGGGTGGCTATGCTTTTGTGGCTGAGGGAATTCCTGTGGCAGCCGGAGCGGCTTTTCAAAGCAAATACCGCCGCGAAGTGCTAAAAGATGAAAGTGCTGACCAAGTGACAGCTTGCTTTTTTGGCGACGGTGCAGCTAACAACGGTCAGTTTTTCGAGACGCTAAATATGGCAGCCCTATGGAAACTGCCAATTCTGTTTGTAGTCGAAAATAATAAGTGGGCCATTGGGATGTCTCACGAGCGAGCCACTTCCCAGCCAGAGATTTATAAAAAAGCCAGTGTATTTAACATGGTGGGCGTGGAAGTCGATGGCATGGATGTACTAGCAGTCCGAGCCGTGGCCCAAGAAGCTGTAGCCCGTGCCCGTGCAGGTGAAGGCCCAACATTAATTGAGGCACTTACCTACCGCTTCCGGGGTCACTCCTTGGCAGATCCTGATGAAATGCGAAGCAAAGCAGAAAAAGAATTTTGGTTTGCCCGTGATCCAATTAAGAAGTTGGCAGCTTATTTACTGGAGGAAAACCTGGCGGATGAGCAAGAAATCAAAGCTATTGACCGTAAAATTCAGGATGTAATCGACGAAGCGGTTAAGTTCGCCGAAAGCAGCCCCGAACCAGACCCCAGCGAATTATATCGTTTCGTGTTTGCAGAAGACGAATAAAAAGTTAGAAGTTAGGAGTTAACAATTCTTAACTCCTGTACAGATGCGATTAATCGCGTCTCTCCTAAGTACAGACGCGATTAATCGCGTCTCTATCCTAAACTCAGGACTAAATTTGTGTTTACCATTGCAGTTCAACAGCAACAATACAAAACCTACATCCTTTCAGATGAAACCGCTGGTTCTCAACTGGAAGTTGTCCCAGAACGTGGTGGGATCATCACTCGTTGGCGTATACAGGGGCAAGAAATTTTCTATTTAGATACTGAACGCTTTGCTAATCCTGATTTGAGCGTCAGGGGTGGGAATCCTATTTTGTTTCCTATCTGCGGCAATATACCGGATAATACGTATACTCACAATGGGCAGCAGTATACTCTAAAACAACATGGCTTTGCCCGTAATCTACCCTGGGAAGTAACTGACCAAGTTACTCAAGATAAAGTTAGCCTCACCCTCGTCCTCAACAGCAACGAGCAAACATGGGCAGTTTATCCTTTTGACTTTCAAGTGCTGTTCACTTACGAACTCCAAGGTAATACTTTAGAAATTCGCCAGCAGTATAAAAATCTCTCATCCACATCATTGCCCTTTTCTACAGGTTTCCATCCTTATTTTTTGACGGTTAATAAAACTGGGTTAGAGTTTGAAATTCCTTCCCAAAAGTATCAAGACCAGATAACCAAAGAAATTTACCCCTTCAATGGTAATTTTGACTTTAGCCGCGATGAAATTGACGTTGCCTTTAAGCAGCTAACCAGTCAATCCGCCGCTGTGACAGACAACAGCCGCAAGTTGAAACTGACTCTGGATTATAGCAATGAATATCCGATTTTGGTGTTTTGGACGCTCAAAGGCAAAGATTTCTACTGTCTAGAACCGTGGAGCGCTCCCCGTAACTCCCTGAACACTGGTGAAAACCTGACTGTGTTAGAACCAGGAAGCAGCTACACGGCATCTGTGCGGTTAGCAGCGAATTTTTTCTAAAGTGCTTTACAAATCTATAAATTTATATGATATGATGGCAAAGTTGCGAAAAGCAAATTAACGGGTCGCTAACTCAACGGTAGAGTACTCGGCTTTTAACCGATTAGTTCCGGGTTCGAATCCCGGGCGACCCATATTCGAGAAAAAATACTTGCTAAGTCTTTAGGATAAAAGTCGAGGCTAGCTCTATCGCTATCAAGAAAATTGTGAATGTGATCGCTCTGGGGAATAAGAAATCAGATGAGCGTAGGCGTAGCCCGTCGTAGACATCGCTTTTCGCTGAAGATAAAAAAAAGATTACAGATTAATCGAAATTAACTGAGTTGTCTGCCTATTTCAGTGATTTTATGGCTACTTCTGCGAGCGCGGCTTGTAGATTCTGGTCTATCATTGTCCGCTATTAGACAGATACGTTCCTGCGTATTATCTCGTAACCTTTTTCAGAAATCAAATATGATTCCTATAAAAACTTAAATGTTAATTATTTAATACTTATGGGAATACTAATTAAAGTTGTGTAAAGCTGACTCTTTTCCTTTTATCGGAACAAAAGAAGAGTATTTGGAACAGACAATAGTCAAGAATTTGGGTATGCTCTTTATCTATTAATTTAGGAAGTAAATTAATATGGAAAATTTGACAAGAGAGCAAGCTGAAGAAGCTTTGTTTCGCCTAGCGGCAATTGTAGAGTCCTCTGAGGATGCTATTATCAGCAAAACCTTAGATGGAGTAATTGTTAGCTGGAATCTTGGTGCAGAAAGAATATTTGGCTATAAGCAAAAAGAAGTACTTGGTCAACATGGGACAATAATTATTCCTCCCGATCGGATCAAAGAGGAAGCCCAAATTATTCAGAAATTGAGGCAAGGAGAACGAGTTGAACATTTTGAAACTGTGCGTCAACACAAAGATGGCACACTGATTGATATCTCGTTGACAATTTCTCCGATTAAAAATTTGACAGGTACAATCACTGGTATCTCTAAAATTGCTCGTGATATCAGTGCTGGTAAACAAATTGAAAAAGCTTTGCAAGAGTCAGAAATTCAGCTGCGTCAAAAAGCAACTGAGTTGGAAACTACCTTACTTGAACTAAAGCGAACGCAAACTCAGCTAGTGCAAAATGAGAAAATGTCTAGTTTAGGGCAGTTAGTCGCTGGGGTAGCGCATGAAATTAATAACCCAGTGAACTTCATCTATGCCAACCTCAAGCCTGCCAATGACTATACTCAAGACCTATTAAGACTGCTGCGGTTGTATCAAAAGCATTATCCCAGACCAGTGGCGGAAATCCAGTACGAAAGCGAGGAGATCGACCTAGATTTCCTGCTAGAAGATTTGCCCAAGTTACTTTCCTCAATGGAAGTTGGAGCAGTGCGGATTCAAACGATTGTCCGCTCTTTACGGAACTTCTCCCGTATGGACGAAGCTGAGATCAAACAGGTCAACATCCATGAGGGCATTGATAGTACGCTGATGATTTTGCAGCATCGCCTGAAAGGCAAGTTTGACCAGGAAATTAAAGTGGTGAAGAATTATGGCAACCTGCCGTTGGTTGAGTGCAAAGCTTCTCAACTGAACCAGGTGTTTATGAATATCATTTGCAATGCAATCGATGCCCTTGAAGAACGAGATTTACAGCGTACATTTAGCGAGATTGAGCAACAGCCCAGTCAAATTCTGATTTGTACTAAGATGCTTGATTCACATTTGGTACAGATTCGGATTGTAGATAACGGTCAAGGTATCCCAAAATTCGCTCAAGAACGATTGTTTGACCCATTCTTTACTACTAAGCCAATTGGCAAGGGGACTGGATTGGGGTTGTCGATTAGCTACCAGATTGTTACTGAAAAGCATAATGGCTCATTGCGATGCCATTCCATACCCGATCGGGAAACCGAGTTTGTGATTGAGATCCCGATTCGACATAACTGTATAAACAATGTTTTATAAATTTAGGTATCTAATTTTACTTGAGTGCAGAACTTTTCGGTCTACTGAATTTGAAGACTTAGAAAAAGCGATCTTTGATCGTTCATTTAGGAAATGCGATCGCTTTTAATTTGAATTGAGATTTTACAGATGGTTTAAGTGCGATCGCAATCGCGTAGCGTCTGGCAGAAAAGCGTTCCTAACCGTCATATGCGCTTACCTTCAGTCAGGAATCTAGGATACAGAGCTACCAAAGCCTTTAAACGTAGGGTAGCTTACCATACAGTAGAATAGGTGAAGTATAGGGCATGTTTATGAGCAATGGCGTAAACTTTTTCAACATAGATACACGACACTAGTTATAATTTCCTATAAGTTGAAAAAACTCTTAAGATTTAGCGTAATCATTACGCTTCTTTCACACCGACTAGCTGACAACCACATTAGGAGGACTATCTATGGCGCTTGTACCACTGCGGCTGCTGTTGGATCACGCAGCTGAAAACGGTTACGGCATCCCAGCTTTCAACGTTAACAATTTGGAGCAGATTCAGGCGATCCTGAAGGCTGCTGTCGAGACAGATAGCCCCGTAATTTTACAAGCTTCACGCGGCGCTCGTAATTATGCAGGAGAAAACTTCCTTCGCCACCTGATTTTGGCAGCCGTAGAAACCTATCCTCATATTCCCATTGTCATGCACCAAGATCATGGGAATGCTCCTGCTACCTGCTACTCAGCAATCAAGAACAACTTCACTAGCGTGATGATGGATGGTTCTTTGGAAGCTGATGCTAAGACCCCTGCTAGCTTCGAGTACAACGTCAGTGTTACCCGCGAAGTCGTAAATGTAGCTCATGCTTTGGGTGTCAGTGTTGAAGGTGAACTCGGTTGTTTGGGTTCTCTAGAAACTGGTGCTGGTGAAGCTGAAGATGGTCACGGGTTTGAAGGTACACTCGACCACTCTCAACTGTTAACTGACCCCGATGAAGCTGTTGACTTCGTAGAAGCAACCCAAGTAGATGCTTTGGCTGTTGCCATTGGCACAAGCCACGGTGCTTACAAGTTTACCCGCAAGCCGACTGGGGAAATTTTGGCAATCAGCCGCATTGAAGAAATTCACCGCCGTTTGCCTAACACCCACTTGGTAATGCACGGTTCATCCTCTGTACCAGAAGATTTGCTTGCACTGATTAACCAATATGGTGGTGCAATTCCTGAAACCTACGGTGTACCTGTAGAAGAAATCCAAAAAGGTATTAAGAGTGGTGTACGTAAAGTAAACATCGACACTGACAACCGTTTGGCTATTACTGCTGCTGTACGTGAAGCTTTGGCTAAAAAACCAGAGGAGTTTGACCCTCGTCACTTCCTCAAGCCTTCTATTACATATATGCAGAAGGTTTGTGCTGAACGCTATCAGCAATTTGGCACGGCTGGCAACGCAAGCAAGATCAAGCAAATTTCTTTGGAAGATTTTGCTGCTAAGTATGCTAAAGGTGAACTCAACGTTGTTACCAAGTCAGCTGCTAAAGTTTAATTTTGACAACAAATAAATAGGGGCACAGTGCTGCTATGCTCCTAAAAGACTGAGGATTCTTAATATCGGCATAAACCGGGTGGTTACCCGGTTTTTTGTTTTATTCCCAGGTAATGGGCATTGATTATTTCCCCCCTGCTTCTCTGGTTACTGAGCGCAATCGTAAAGCCTGCGGCATAGCTACGCCCTAAGCGCCAGCCTCTGGTAGAGTTATATGCTCCCTCATCCCCCTTCCAGCACCTAGAATACTCGATGTTGTAAAGAGGGCATTTGACGGCGGACTTGTTCGAGCCTAGTGGGCTTGATTTGTGCGATCGCAATTCCCGGCTTTTCCCCAGCATCGGCTAAAATTACGCCCCAAGGGTCGATAATGACCGCGTGTCCGTGGGTTAGACGGCGGGCGTAGTTATTGCCTGCTTGGGCAGGAGCAATGACGTAGGCGGTATTTTCGATGGCTCTGGCTTGTAGTAGTACTTGCCAGTGGTCTTTGCCAGTTAAGGCGGTAAAGGCAGCGGGAACAAAGATAACGTCGGCTCCCTTCTCTGCTAGATGACGGTATAGTTCCGGGAAGCGGACATCATAACAAATAGAAAGTCCTAAATTACCAAGTTTTTCTGAGAAATGGACGGGGGGTAGTTGCGTACCAGCCACAACCGTGCTGGATTCACGATAGGTGTTACCGTCAGGGACGTTAACATCAAATAGGTGTACTTTGTAGTAGCGAGCAAGTTCTTGACCGTTTGGGTCGATGAGTAGAGTGGTGTTATAAACTTTGCCTGTATTGTCTACAGGAAGTGGAAAGCTGCCGCCCAAGATTGTAATTTGAAAGCGTTGAGCCATTTTTTTGAGAAATTTTTCACTTTCAAGAGCGATCGCATCACCTTGGGCGAGTTTGTCTTTTTCTTCTCCCATATAGGAAAAGTTTTCTGGCAAACCTACCAATTCAGCACCTTGACGCACGGCAAGCTCGATTAATTCTTCTGCCTGGGCCAAATTTTTCTGTAAATCTGGCACACTAGTCAATTGAATAGCGGCGGCTAAATAAGATTTCATAGGTTCAACAACGAACAGTTGATTTATGGAAGATAGATTATCAAAATATATCGCTAGTTAAACATTTGTGGAATTTAATTAGAAATGTGTCAGCGAAGATTTTCTTTAACGGACTTGTTTTATTGCTGATTTTAATATTCCTCTGGGTTCTAGCAAACTGAGCAAGATTAAGATTAGGTTGTGATTAAACCCTGATCAAAACTACCTGCTGTGGATATTCCTATTCTCATTCAAACATTTATCGCTGTGTTTGTCCTGGCAGATGCTGTGGGCAATATACCAATTGTTTTAGTTTTGACTAAGGGCATGATGCCAGACCAAAGAAACAAAGTTATAGATAAAGCAATTATCATTGCGATCGCAGTTCTTTTGCTATTTGCCTTTGCAGGGCAAATAATTTTAAATTATTTGGAAATCAGTATCGGCTCTTTGCGAGTAGCAGGAGGACTATTGTTGCTGTTAATTGCTTTGCAAATGCTGCGGGGAGAATTAGATCAGCCGATTATTGAGGAAGGACGCGATGTTGCAATTACTCCACTAGCTTTACCACTGCTAGCGGGGCCAGGGACTTTGACAACGGTGATGTTGCTAATGTCAAAATCACAGAGTCCGCATATTGCTGTGGCGGTGGGTATCTTAGGAGCGATGTTTATGACTTGGTTGATTTTGCGTTTAGCAAATCTGATTGACCAGTGGATTGGTGCAGAAGGTGGAATAATTGTGACTCAACTTTTGGGTTTTTTGTTGGCGGCGCTAGCAGTGGAAATTGGTAGTACGGGAATTAGGGAGTTGTTTTTGAGCTAGAAAACTCCTAAAAATATTCGCAATCGCAAACTGTATACAAATGTAAATAAGTTTGAAAGACGAGAAATTCGCGCCTCTCAAACTTGTTTATAAAAATTAACCTAAACTTAGAACAACATGGATAACTCAAGAGGATTTTATTGCCGATTGAGTTCAAAGATACTTTTCGAGGGTGGAAGCTAATGTAGTTTTAGGCACAGCGCCGACCACCATATCCACTTTTTGTCCACCCTTAAAAATCATTAATGTGGGAATGCTGCGGATGCCGTATTGACTAGCAACATTAGGATTTTCATCTGTATTGACTTTTACGACCTTTATTTGACCTTTGTACTGTTCGGAGATTTCATCGACAACAGGAGCTACCATACGGCATGGTCCGCACCAGGGTGCCCAAAAGTCAACTAAAACGGGTACCTCGCTGTCGAGTACTTCTTGCTTGAAACTAGAATCGGTAACTTGTGCGGCTGTTGACATGCCTAAAACCTTCGCCAATAATATCTGAACTTGGTGAAAATTCTACCATAGCAAAAACCTCAGCTTGGAAGTGCGAGGATGTACATTTGCAAAGAAGCTCTAGAATTTATTTATAAACATAAGGAACCGCCCGAACAGTAGTCCGGGCGGAGTGTGGTGTGAGGAGTGAACGGAAACATGCGTCTCCGCTATTTCTATTGTAGGCGACATATAGGATTTTTCCAGCAATTGTTTAGGGGCCTGGAAAAATTTATTCTCCAATTAGGTATTGGGCACTTGTACATTGGGCATTAATTATTTCTTCCCCATCTCCCTCATCTCCCTACTTCCTACTCCTTTATTTCCCCATACCTAATTGTTGAGCTTTTTGATAAACTTTACCCTCAGTTAATAAAGAAGGCGCAATCACAACTTCCACTTGTTGCATTTCTTTAATATTTTTAGCTCCTAAGGTGCCCATGCTCGTCTTTAAGGCTCCTAAAAGATTGTGAGTGCCATCATCTAGTCCTGCTGGTCCAACGAGTATTTGCTCTAGGCTACCAGTGGTGGCAACGCGAATGCGGGTGCCACGAGGCAAGACTGGGCTGGGAGTCGCCATGCCCCAATGATAACCTCGTCCTGGGGCTTCGGCGGCTCTGGCAAAAGGGGAACCAATCATCACACCATCAGCACCACAGGCGATGCATTTACAAATGTCGCCACCAGTGATTAAACCGCCATCAGCGATGACGGGGATATAGTTGCCAGTTTCCTTATAGTAATCATCTCGTGCGGCAGCACAATCAGCGATCGCAGTTGCCTGTGGCACACCCACACCTAACACGCCACGGGACGTACAAGCAGCACCAGGCCCAATTCCCACCAGTACCCCAGCCGCCCCAGCTTTCAACAAATTCAACGTGACTTCGTAAGTCACGCAATTCCCCAATACTACGGGGATAGGCATGGAACGGCAAAATTCTGCTAAATCAAGTGGTACTAAAGACTCTGGTGACAAATGTGCAGTAGAAACTACCGTAGCTTGTACAAAAAATAAATCTGCCCCAGCTTTTGCCACCGCCTCACCGTATTTACTTGCACCGGCTGGAGTTGCACTCACCGCCGCAATACCACCTTGTTGTTTAATTTCCTGAATACGTTGTTCAATTAATTCCGGCTTTATTGGTTCGGCATAAAGTTCTTGCATCAAGGCAACAAATTCATCTTTCCCCACAGAGGCAATCCGATCTAATATTGGCTCTGGGTCAGCATAGCGAGTTTGAATCCCCTCTAAATTGAGGACACCTAATGCTCCTAACTGTGACAAACGTACAGCCATGCGAACATCTACTACGCTATCCATTGCACTGGCAATTATCGGGATTTCTCGTTCAATATTGCCAATACGCCACTTAGTATCTGCCAAACTGGGGTCTAGTGTTCTGTTACCGGGGGCTAAAGCAATTTCATCTATTCCGTAAGCTCTGTGAGCCGTTTTTCCCCGCCCAAGTTGAATTTCCACGCTTTAATTTTTCTCAAATCTGTTTAAGCTAGGGTATCAAATTGTGAGATAGATTGGGGCGTTTTTTTTCCGAACTACACAGATAAATTCCAGTTACCCAAGCCGCCGCTCAAAACTTTGGTGGACGCAAAGTATCCACCAAGAAAGCAAATGAGCAAAAGTTGTTAATTGGTTTGAAGGTTAGTGTTGTTTGAAGGTTAGTGTTGCACTAGTTTTTCGACAATTGGACTTTGATGTGTTTGTTATTACTAAGTTCATGTCAAGATGATTGGCATTAGTTCTCTTAATTTCCTTGTATTGACTAAGGTCAAGCTCATGCAAATTCCTATAAATGATTCCAAATTGGAATAATTTGTATTGTTTCAAATCGAGAAACCTTCTGAATATGAAGATTTTAAATTCCATTATCCAAAATCGTTTGACTGAGCGACTTGTACCGAGGTAAGTCGAGGTCAAAAATCCAAAATTGGTTTGATTTATCGTTTATTTTTAGCTGCATCCACACCAGTGTAACCAGTGGCTAACCAAAGTATCGCTCTAGCTCCATCGCGAATAGATTTTTCGATAGATTCAGGAGGTTTTTCGGAAGGAACTGGCACTGGTTTTAAATAAATACCCCGACTACCCAAAATAATTTCGCCGATGACACAAGCTCGGCGCATATGGAAGTCTGAAGTAATCAAATAAACGCTCTTGATGCCGCGAGCTTGCAAATCATCCACCAACGTAGTAAAATTAGTAACTGTATCTACGGCTTCATAGTCCAAGTGTAAACGTTTGCGATCAACACCAGCTTTAGTAAACACTTGTTGGGTGAATCTAGGTGGACTACCCCCAGTAATCCAAATTGGTATATTTGGATGCTCTCGAACAAATTTTGCTGTAAACTTCTCTCGCTCTAAATGTCTGGTTGAACCACCTAACACTACAACTGCTTGCGGCTGTACAAATTGGTTTTGTACTTCTTTGTATCCCCACCAGATAATTAAGGGTAGGACAAAAGCCATAAAACGAAAATATTTACCTGTAAAGAGTAGCTTATTCAAGGCTGGATAACTTTATTTACTGAGTCCCTAATTTTATCTGGCTAGAAAAAAACAACAATTGATATGTAGAGTAGCAAACTCCTCAAAAATCTGCCCAAATTTATATTTGAATGGTTTTCATGTTACAGCGCGATTAAGCGTGCTTGAAGTTTTTCCTCTAATTGATGGATTATCCTAACCTGTATCGAACAATCTATCAAAGGGTTGTAGCAGCTTGTTGGAGAACCCCATTTAGTGGTACATTGTATTTTTTTAACCGCCCATTGTTGCAAAACCCAGAGTTACAACTCGTTCCTTGGCTGGTCGAGCATCAGCGCTCTATGGGCTTGCTTAAAGCTGTTCGTCAACGACACTGACACAACGCCGCAAGGTTTCTTGACATTCTGGGCTGATGGCTTTAACTTGACACCAATCGCGAGACACTCCGAAGTTCTGAGTGCTGGAAATCGGCGCTTAGACTTCTCTCCATCCCACAAGAAATAGTTGGATATTTTTTTACTTAGAACTCCCTAACTAAAAACAACTTTGTTAGGAAACATTACCCTTAAAAGATGAAAATATAATTAGCATCTATTTTACTCACTAGTTGCTGCTTCCAGCCAGACTTCCACATCATCTGCTAATAACTTTTGTGCAGCCTCCAGCATTGATGCTGCTATGTCTTTGAGGTCTTCGCGGTTGTTCAAGTAAGTTTTCAACGCTTCCATTGGGTCGATGCTGCTACTCGCACTCAATTCAGGAATCCGGGGTCTGGCTAGTTGACTGACTAATTCTGCTTGAATGGTGTAGGTATGAGCGGCACTTAAAGCAGTATGTAGAGAAGAACTATCAATTAAATCCATCTGTTCAGAGCGGAGTTTGTAAATTAGCCGCACTACTGCATCTTGAATATCATATTTGGCGATCGCTTTCATTAATACTGCCTGGGGATCATCTGCTTTCGAGACATCCGCTTCAATTGTGCGGAAAGTCCGAACTGTTAAGGGACAAAATTCCCACTCAGCGCTCCCCCGCTCCAGTTCTAACATCACATAGCCTTTGTCTTCTTTTTCTTCGCTAAAATCCACCCGCTCAATGCTCCCTGGATAAATCACCGGTGGGTTGTTGGATTTATTCAGATTTTGGTGGCGGTGGACATGTCCCAACGCTACATAATCAAAACAAGGTCGCGTCAGCAAAGATAGAGGTAGAGTAAAGCCTTTACCTACTGCCAAAAAGCGTTCTGCGCCTAAGGCAGCATTGTCAGACATCAAGTGAGCCAGAAGGACAGTTGGCACATTGGGGTCAAGACGACGAATTTCCCCTTCTAGAACAACTCGCAGGCGTTCCGTTAACAGTTGGTTGACTTCTGCCAAAGATAAACCTTCAGTCTCTTGGCGAGTCATCAAGGTGGAACGAGTTAGCCAAGGGAGGGTGATTACTTGCACTTTGCCATTGCGGGTTTCGATGCAGTGAGTTGTTAATGTATCACCAACAACAAATCCTGGCACTCCCAAAGTCCGGTAAATATTTAAACTCGCTCCTCCCTGTCCTTGGGAATGTTGGTCGTGGTTGCCCACCAACAGCACTGTCGGAATATTACCATCCATGAGACGGCGAAACTGGCTGGCAAAAGCTTGTTGTACATAGGGCGGTGGTGTAGCATCCGGGAAAGCATCGCCACCAAATATCACCATATCGACGGCATCTGTCAGCGCTCGGTCGATACATATAGACAAGGTATTGACAAAATCCTCCAATCGTGTATTTAATCCAGTTGCGGGATTAATTCGTCCGTGAGAGAAGCCGCTTCCCATGTGGATGTCGGAGAGATGCAGGATTTTAATCATATTTGTCCTTTATCATTAGTCATTTGTCTAAATACTAATGACAAATAATTAATGGAGCAACGCGATTTTGTGAGATTGGGCAAAAAACGTGCGTTCACGCAGTGTGCCGCAGGTATCGCTAAAAATTATATTTAAGTACAAGGTGAATTTCTTTGCAGCAAATATACTGTTTTACAGGATTTTCCCAACCTATGAATCGCGATCGCAAAAAATAAAGAGATAGACAAAAATATTTACAGTCAAGCTTTTCGCTTCTGCTCTGGCGTGACCTCCAGATGCGATCGTTTTTCCAACCGAGAATTCATCTATTAAACGACAGTCCGTAACTACCTTGTTGAGATGCGGTCGTCGGGTCGTATGTCCCTTGAAGCCTCTCCAGAAGGTCAATGAAAAACATCGGAAAACTGTTGTATGCCCATAGCAAATTCACGTTCTTTACAATGGCGCTGTATCCCTTATCAAAGTGATAGACATCATCTTGTGCATATGCAACTACAGTGTCGCCTTGTTTGGTAAGTTGAGGATTACCCTGGTCATCTGTCTGTAAACTGTCGATGTCCCTGATTAGTGGCATAGTGTTTATTGTTTCTAAACCATCAGTATAAAACTGGTAATAGCCCGTTAAGTTAGGATCAAAGCCTTCGGCCCGAAGAATAAGACCCCCAAAATACCCAGGGATGTTTTCGTTGTATAAGCCCTCTGCAAGCTTGCACGAAGACTGTTCTTTCTGTCTTAACTCAAAGAACACGGCAGCGGAAATAAAATGCAGGGGCAGGTGAGCTTCATACTCATTAAGTTCTTTCAGCTTTTCCACGGCTTCATTGATGCTGGCTTTCGTCAGAGCGGCCTTAACCTCGAACACAGCGTGTACGTACTTAGCGGGAATCGCCCTTGCACGGCCTTGTTCTGATTCATCAGGATTGTTAGACCCCCACAAAACAGGCGCGTTCATCACATCGTAGATAATTACATCATAGTGACGTATAACGTAATTCATCCTCTTCACATCTGGAATGATATACCCTGACGTGACGCTGTACTTCTTGGGCAAATACTCACTTAACCACTTGCGGAAACTCGCTTCGGCGACAGAACCATGTTCAGTGTGTACGGGGCGGTTGACACTGTTTTCCTTCGCTGAGTCGTAATTACTCAGAATGTCTTTCTTTTGCCGCAAGAATTCTTGCCATCCGACGGTTCCATATCGCCTCGATAACAGCTTTTTTGTGTCAGAAGAGACTATATACCATTCGATTGTTCCGTTAGTAGTGATTTCAGGAGCGGTATCTAATAGCGTAATATCGTAATCAAACTCACGTATTGCGTCAATTCGGATGAACTCAGCTTTCAAAAAACGCAGATGGTCATCCACAAAACGACGTTTCAGTGCGATGTTGTCTGCATTGGCACGCATCCTTACAGAAGGATACAGCAGCCCATCAAAGGGATCTCCAGCAAACAAATTTTCTGCGACTGCAACAGTCAATTTGTTGTAAAGTTGCTCTTCGCCCGGTGGGACAATCTGTGTGAACACATCGGATAGGAAATCCATGATCTCCTGTTGATCTCCCGTTGGAGCAGAAGGTTCCGATCCCCAACTAGCGACTGGACGGGTACTTCCAAGCGCATCCAACACGCGGCGTGTGTATCCTACGTAATTGACCATCAACGGGGCGGTCGTTACCCAATGGGCAAGAGCAACAGTATCGCCGACTTTTGGCTGTAATTCAAAAAATACGGCTTCTCGTGCTGTGCAACAATACAGAACAGGTTCTTTTGGCCGGTTTGCAAGACCGATCGGAGTCAAGCGCGCTGGCGGATAGCTGAGTTCCGAAATGTTTGCTGACTTATCTCCTAAGCGGCCACTGTAAAGAGGTAATCCAAGGTTAAAGCATGGAGCTTTTACTACATAGCCACGGAAGATTGGCGTTAGAAGCTCTTTAATCTCGTCAATTGAAGTCCCATTGAGGTCTAGTGTTCGGATTGTCTCTATAGCGGATCTAGCTGCTGCCACATCGAGCTTCAGTTGAGAATCATTTGTTATACTCACATCTTGCACTAATAAAAATTGATATAATTTGATTACTCAGTATTAAACTACCACTTCTCTTACTAATAACCTTGCAGCCTAGCTACGCTACAAGGAAAAGATAGGAATAATAAATTTCTTATTATCCCAGCGTTAATACCCTAGATGGCATATCCACCACCAACCGTCGAGTTTTTAACCACTGGCGACCAAGTAAAACTTCTGATACTCTTTCACCCACATAAACAGGAATATAAAAAGTTTCCCCGTCGATTCTTACTTGACCAGCATAGATATTAAAATCTGCTTCCCCCCGTGCGGTTCGCAGCGCTCGTGTCTGCACGTAAATCCAATCCAGTCCTTGTAAGTCTTGTTCGTCAATAGCCAACCAGCCAGAGAACCCTGTATCTAATATGACATCAACTGTTAGTTCTAATCCATCTGCACCAATAAGCTCAATCTCAAAAACTAGCTCGTCATCATTGCCGAACAACCCAAGTATCATATAGTTCCAGAAACCCCTGTTTCATTAATTCGGAAAAGAAACAATGGTACACTACCGGGGTGTTTAATACGTGCCATTTGCATAGCTACTTCTTGATCACGATCAATAAAATAGTTTCCACTTTCTGGTTCAACAACCATATACCAGTTGTAGTGAGTTTGGATGTACTCTGGCTTAACGCGGTCAAAAATCCCCTGGCTACGTTGATGAAACTCCTCGCGTTCTGCTCGACGTTTAGCTTTCTGTTCTTCTGTCCATTGAATTTGGGGGAATATTCTTCTCCGGCGCACTGTATGAGTAGACTTGGCTTCAGTCATGGTTGATTCGGCTTTACTGCATATATCTATATTGAACTGCATATCTACACTAATAGGGGCAGATATAGCTCCCGATCACACCAAGTGCAAACCTTGTCTGTTTAGTTTAATGCTTGCCCGTGTAATTTAGGTAAGCTCATCTCTAAACTCTATTTGGCATTTAGCCAAGATAGACATCTGAATCTATTAAGAACTTTTAGCAATAACTGTACAGTGGCTGGTTTATCAACGACAGAATGGGGATCATAGCGTAGTAAACTGTCCATAATATACCGTGTACACCGGACACTACCAGCGAGAGTCAATGAGGCCACCACCCCTAACTCGTCTACCCAACAAGCATTACAGGTAAGTGAGAATACCTTACACCAAGTGAAGTGCTTACATTGGTGGAGGTTGTAGGCGCTTGTGAGGAATACTCCTATATAATCTTTATCGCCCGTAAACTCAGCTATAAGGATACTAGACAGGGTGTAACTACTTTATTTGGTTTTTTGGTGTGATTAATATTGTATTTCTGGGAATCATATCTAGTAAAGCTTACCTGATTGAACTGGTTTTGGTTGTTGTATTAGTTTGGCTGGATTTAATAGCAGCGCGATAAATCACTAATGACTAATAGACATCTCCAGAAATTAATAGAACCATTATTCGTTTGAAACCCTTGTAGAGACCTAGCAGTGCTACGTCTCTACATTCATTTTCAGAGATGACCAATGACTAAATATGAATTCCACATTCTGTTTTTTCACTTCCCCGCCAGCGTCCGGCGCGTTCGTCTTCGCCTTCACCTACTTTGGTGGTGATGGGTTGATCGCCAATGCTGGGATAACCTTTGTCGTGCAGGGGATTGTAGATGACTCCGTGTTCAGCCACGTAAACCCAGCTGTCTTGGCGTGTCCAGGTGGCTATGGGATTTACTTTCAGCCGACCTTTACCGTCTAATTCAAATATGGGCATATTAGCACGCGTTACTGCTTGGTCACGGCGGCGTCCGGTGATCCAAGCGACGCTGTTGAGCTCGTCTAAACCCCGTAGCAGTGGTTCAATTTTTGTAACGTGGTGGAATTGGGCAATATCCTTATCCCAGAGTTTGTCGCCGTATTTGGTTTCAAAGGCTTCGCGGGTGTCTACATCTGGAGTTTTGTAAGTTTGCAAATCCAGGTTGTACACTTGTTTAGCTTTGGCAACTAATTCTAAGCTTTCGTCAAAGTGGTGCAAGGTGTCGAGAAATATCACAGGAACGGGATGCTTCAGTTCACTGTAAAGAATATGGGTAATTATCATGTCATCCACGTTAAAGGCGCTCGTTTGCACCAGTCCCGTTGGGATATTGTCTATAGACCATGCCAGTATTTCTTTGGGAGTGGCAGTTTCAAATTGCTCATTTAATTTGTCTAAGTCAAAAGCGATCGCTTGGTTTCTAGATGCCGTGGAGACTGTCATGATAATCTTCTGTTCAAATATTTCTACCTTGATTAAGATTTATTTTAGCTCACAAAGGCGCGTATTCCGCTCGGAGTTCAGGTAATTATTCTATTCGGGAATTACTACATTATGGAACTGGAGAGACCAAGAGAATAACCGATTAAAAGTAAAAATTAATATATGAGTAATAAATCCAGTATTTACTAAGAAACTTTACGGTTTCTTAATTTTTACAATACTTTTATAGATATTTATACTGATGTTGATATGGTTAAGGAACTATTAACAAAAAGGATTTTACTTAAATGAACAATTCAAAATCCCGCAATCCCTTAGGCGAATCTATTATTATGGGCGCTTTAATGATGTTAACCAGCGTAAGCATTATTACAATAATGAACTTTTTCTAAGATAAAGATTTCTAATTTTAGCAATAAAACTTCACATAGTCCGGCTCAAAACTGAGCAGGGCTTTTACTTTTCTGAGCCACATATATCGGTATATATTAAGCCTTTTTAGTGACTTCCGGTAGAGAATAATCTTTAAACCGTGTTTTTACGTAGTTTTGCAATTAGAGAATTTAAGATTACGTGAGTCCGACGGGTCATATCATGTCTGCCTAGTACCGCAAGGCGGAAGTCACTCATTCAAAAGGAGCCAGTGCGTTGGGCGGCTCTGCCGACTTAAAGCAACTGGCGTTCAAAAGTCAAAAGTATTACGGAATAAGCTCTTTAGGGTTTTTAAATGATTGCTCTATTTCCGCCGTGGCGTACTAGTTAGTCGAATCAAAAAACCTCTAAGAGGTTTGACTACGCAAAACCTGTCCTTCTCCGACTCCCAGAGAGACAGACTTGAACTAAAGTTCAAGGCAGGGAGAGGTTTGTTGAACTCATGTTAAAATGGGAGTGCGATCGCTATTTACTTTACCTCTAATGACCCACTGGCGCTTTCGCTCCTGCACCCCCTTTACCCAGGAATAATAACAGGGGTAATGAACAAAGGAACGCCACACCTACGACTCGAAAGCAATCTGCGTAAGATAAAACAGCAGCTTGGGTATCTACTATTTGACTTAATAAAGTTAGTGCTTGTTGTTGAGCTGTAGTCGCATCGATACCTTGGCTTTGGAGTGCCCCGTTGAGTGCATCGAGGCGCTGATTGGTTTCGGAATCATAAGGACTAAGTTTTGCTAACAAGATAGCTCGATGAAAGGCTTCTCGTCGATCAAGCAAAGTGGTGAGTAGGGCAATGCCGATGCTACCACCTAGTTGTCGGGTGAGATTGTAGAAACCAGAGCCGGCGGAAACATCTTGTTTGGGTAGCGGGCCTAAAACTGCCAAACTCAAAGGGAGAAACATCAACACAGTAAAAGCCCCACGCCATACTAATGGCCAAAATAAATCATCTGTGCCGGTTTGTGGGGTTATTGTTGCTAGTTGAAACATGACTCCAGATGATCCAACAGTGCCCATTGCAATTAAAAATCGGGCATCAATTTTACCAGACAGTTTGCCTAATAAAACCATAACGATCGCAGACGCTAAAGCCCCAGGTGCTAACAATAGTCCTGTCTGCGTTGCCGTAAAGTGCAGCACACTCTGAGCAAATATCGGCACAGCAAAGAGTGTGCCATAAAGCCCCATACCCACCAATGCTGAGAGAACGCTTCCCGCAGCTAAAGAACGGTGACGCAAAACTCTCAAATCTACAGCCGGGTGATCTGTTTTCAGTTCTCGCCAAATAAACAGTCCCAATCCGATAATACTAGCGATCGCCAACGTGGTGATGAAACTGGAGGAAAACCAGTCGTCTTGCTCTCCTTCCTCTAACAAAGTTTGTATAGAGCCGATAGCAATAACCAAAAACCCAATCCCGAACCAATCGACAGCTTGGCTTTGTGTCTGGCTCTTGTCTTTGTCTTTGAGCAAAAATACAAAGGACATCGCCACTGCAACGATCCCGAAGGGAATATTAACAAAGAAAATCCACCGCCAGCCCAAACCATCTACCAAGAATCCTCCTAAAGTTGGGCCAATGGCTGGGCCAGAAATTACACCTACCCCAAAAACTGCCTGGGCCATACCTTGTTCAGCAGGTGGAAAAGTCTCGAACAAAATCGCTTGTGCTTTAGCTAGCAACCCCCCACCACATAAACCTTGAAGAATTCGAGAAAAAACCAGCATCGGTAAATTAAATGCCAACCCGCATAAAACGGAGGCAAGGGTAAAGCCAATCAACGAGAAGATGAAGTAGGTTTTGCGCCCAAAGTAATCTCCCAGCCATGCAGATAAGGGAATTAAAACGACGTTAGCGATCGCATATCCAGTCACCACCCAACCAACTTCACTAACAGTTGCACCCAAACTAGCTTGGATGTCAGTCAGAGCAACGTTAACAATACTGGTATCAATCACTTCTAAGATTGCACCAAGGGAAGCCGTGAAAGCGATCGCCCACTTTAATGGCCCCTGCACATAACCAAATTGATCAAAAGTTGAATGTTTAATGTTGGTAGCCATTATTAGCACAAATAATATTTGGAGGATGTCAAAGCGATACCTGGCTTTGGCGTAGCCCAACCCAAAGCTAAAATTAAATATTGTATGTATACGCTACGGTAGCGTATCATATTAAAACGGTCAAGAGAGTTTTCAATGAAAAGTGGCAGAAATACCTATGCTAAAGATGGATAGTCACTCCTGCTGTTTTGATGTACAAGAATTGGGTTATAGGGCTTATTTGTTTCCCATCGGGTATGTTCTATGCCCAAAAGTAGAAGCAAATGGCCAAGAAGATATTGCTTGGGAATGATATTTTTATGAGTAATCAAATTAACAGCGCTTCTGGACGCCCACGCAGCATCCACGCTGACCAAGCTATTCTGCAAGCGACTTTGGATCTGCTTGCAGAGGTAGGATATCAAAGTATGAGTATAGAAGCGATCGCTTCTCGGGCTGGAGTTGGTAAAACGACCATCTATCGGCGTTACACTTCCAAAGAAGAACTAGTTGCAGAGTCGATAGAAAGTCTGAGGGATGATTTAGCGATCCCCGATACTGGGAGCTTTTGGGGAGACATGGATATTCTAATCAATAATGCCGCCAAAAAAATAGATAGTCCCCTTGGTCGTCAGACACTCGCCTTGATCATCAGTACAGCGTCTAGCAATCCTCAGTTTGCAGAGGTTTACTGGACAAAATATACAAAACTTCGACGTGAAGCCTTTTCTAAAGTACTTGAGCGTGCCAAATCTAGAGGCGAAATTCACAAGGATGCAGACGTAGACTTAATTATCGATCTTGTGAGCGGGTCACTATATTATGCACTGATCTTCAAACCTACAACTGAGCCAGTAGAAGCGTACATGCGCCGCACAATAAATCTTCTCCTCAAAGGTATTGGGAATCGTGAATAGGGCATTGGGCATGGCGCATGGAAGGAAGACAAGTTTGATCTAAGGCTTTCTTAAATCAGAACTTTAGAGGGACAACGAGAATAACTAATGCCCAATGCCCAATGCCCAATGCCCAATGCCCATTTCCAACTTGTTGCCAAAATAACTTTTCACTAACCGTCGTAAATGAGATGATGGATTAATTAGAGAAAAAGGTAAAGAATTGTTATTTTTCTCCTTCTGCTTCTGGTTGCAAAATGGCATCACAGTATTGAATGAGAGTTGTCAAGCGATCGCTAATCGTCTGAAGTCTCGTTTGTGCAGTAGATGCCTGCCGCGCTCCTTGCAAAAACATTACATCTATTTGCAACAGGCGCAGTTGCTTGCTCATCTCCGTTTGATAAGACTGCACTCGCCAGTTTTCATCAGCCAAAGGCACAATTTGTTGCCCGAAAAATTGCTGCAACGAGGCTACACGCACTCGCAGTTCGGGCGCAACGATTTGGGTAGTTGTGGCATCGGAGCGTAATTCCTCTAACAAGGTTACGAGTGCCAAATATTTCTCACGATTTAAAGACATCCAGTGCTAATTAAGATATATTAATGTCAAGTAATTTTTCTTCTACAATAAACTTTCTTAAAGACTTATCAGCACTAAAAGCCTCAAATTATGGTTTGAGGCTTTGTTTGCCATCAATGGATTTTCTTTATGATCCTTGAAACTTACACCGGATGACTACCAACGGCAATTGGAGAATCATCCTTACACTGTTTTTTCTACCCCTCTATGGGCGACAGCATCTTCTTAGGGCGATGCTGCCAGTTTTATTTATCATTCACATTATCTACCGATCCACTCTAAACCCAATTGTATGAGCAGCCTAGCTATAAATTCATTAGTTGATCTAACCATTCCAGAATGGTTAAAAAAATGTTTGAAGGAGTCATCGACAATTAGCGGCGAAGCGAAAGATGACCGAAGGCATAGTGATGCAGTTTTAATTGGTCGCGCATTTGAATTTGCCTACCAACTGCATCAAGGTCAATATCGCAAATCAGGAGAACCATACATTGCTCATCCCATCGCTGTAGCTGACTTGCTGCGTGACTTGGGAGGTAGTGCTGCTATGATAGCAGCTGGATTTCTCCATGATGTCGTTGAAGATACAGAAGTTACAAGTCAAGAAATAGAAGAACGCTTTGGCCCAGAAGTGCGGCAATTGGTCGAAGGTGTCACCAAGCTTTCTAAAATCAATTTCACCAGCAAAACCGAAAGTCAAGCGGAAAACTTCCGGCGGATGTTTTTGGCAATGGCACAAGATATTCGGGTAATTGTGGTGAAGTTGGCTGATCGTTTGCATAATATGCGAACTTTACAATACATGTCAGAAGCCAGCCGCCGCCGCAGTGCCCAGGAAACGCGAGATATCTTCGCGCCTTTAGCCAATCGCCTGGGGATCTGGCGAATTAAATGGGAACTGGAAGACTTGGCTTTTAAGTATTTGGAACCGGAAGCTTTTCGCCAAATGCAGGAGTATGTTTCCGAAAAACGGACGGCGCGAGAAGAGAAATTGGTCAAAACTACGAACATTTTGCAAGAGCGTTTGCAGCAAGCCGGAATCCAGTTTCAAGAACTCAGCGGTCGCCCTAAGCACCTTTATAGCATTTACCAAAAAATGTACCGCCAGCAAAAGGAATTTCATGAAATTTATGATTTGGCTGCATTGCGGATTATTGTCCAAACCAATGAGGAATGTTATCGAGCGTTGGCGGTGGTTCATGATGCTTTTCGCCCAATTCCTGGAAGATTTAAGGACTATATTGGATTGCCAAAGCCTAACCGTTACCAGTCGTTGCATACTGGAGTGATTGGACTAACTGGCCGTCCTTTGGAGGTGCAAATTCGGACAATCGAAATGCATCATATCGCTGAGTATGGGATTGCTGCCCATTGGAAGTATAAAGAAACAGGAGGTTCTAGTATTAGCCATTTGACAGCGACAGATGACAAGTTTACTTGGCTGCGGCAGCTGCTAGAATGGCAAACTGATCTCAAGGATGCACAAGAATATCTTGATAGCGTCAAAGATAATTTATTTGAAGATGATGTCTATGTCTTCACCCCTAAGGGTGATGTTGTTCCTTTAAGTCCCGGTTCTACTACTGTAGATTTTGCTTATCGCATTCATACGGAAGTGGGGAACCATTGTTCCGGGGCGCGGGTGAATGGGCGAATGGTATCTCTGTCAACACGGCTGCAAAATGGCGATATTGTAGAGGTTCTCACCCAAAAGAACAGCCATCCGAGTTTGGATTGGTTGAACTTTGTCAGAACTTCGGCGGCGAAATATCGGATAAAACAATGGTACAAGCGATCGCGCCGGGAAGAAAATGTCGCCCGTGGACGGGAATTGTTAGAAAAGGAACTTGGTAAAACTGGTTTTGATAGTCTGCTGAAGTCGGATGCAATGGAGATTGTCGCCGAAAAGTGTAACTACCACAGCGTGGAAGATTTACTTGCCGGTTTGGGTTACGGTGAAGTTACATTAAATCTAGTGCTAAATCGTTGGCGAGAAGTGGCGAAGGGACAACAACCAGTTTCCACTGTGCCGCCATTTCTCCCCAAAGAACCAACTACATCAAAAGCTTTGCGAGATGCACCTGCAACTACCTCCCGCTCCACAGATTCGCCAATTGTTGGGGTAGAAGGTTTGGTGTATTATTTAGCTGGGTGTTGTACCCCGATTCCTGGTGAACCAATTATTGGTGTGGTGACGCGAGGTAGGGGGATTTCAATTCATCGCCAAGGCTGTCATAATCTGGAGACTGTGGAGTATGAGCGTTTAGTACCAGTTAGGTGGAACCCAGCCGCCGAAAATAGTGGTCGTCCGCACACTTACCCAGTGGATGTTCAAATTGAAGCCCTTGACCGCGTAGGGGTGCTAAAGGATATTTTGTCACGGTTGAGTGACCAAGGAATCAATGTCCGCCATGCCCAGGTGAAAACCGCTACTGGTCAACCTGCATTGATGGACTTAGGAATAGATATACGCGATCGCTCTCAACTAGAGCAAGTGTTCGTCCAAATTAAGAAAATGAGCGACATTCTGAATATCCGCCGCGTTGGTCAAATTGACGAGTAGTAAGGGTATCAGTATCCCCATAACAAAAAACCTTCTCTTGCCAACATCCTAGTAGCCTGTTGGGAAACTCAATATGGTGGCTAGAAATTAGGTCTAAAGAGATAAGACCTTAGTTGGCAATTTTGTCAATCATTGATTTGGGTTATCATTAATGACATGATTTTGGTAAACTATAAAACATTGAGTAAAATAGCTGTGTTTACTGAAAGGAAATTTATCCGACTTACGCACTGTACAAATCAATTATGATATGCATTTCCCAAAATAGGACGTTTTAGGCTTTTATTAATCATTATTTAGGGGTAAATAGACTGGCACCCTACAGGTACAGCAATGTTCCCGACGGCAGATGTAGTTTTTCAAATTACCCATATTTGGTCTTTACTGTCAATGTCTAAGTCCTAGTTTCATCAGAAGATTGAAAAAAACTCTTTCAAGCGTAAAATCAGGACGATTTATTTAGTTATGCTTAGTTTTGTTGGTTCATTATTGATTCTATCAAATGTGTTTTATGTTGATTACACCCGATGAACGATCACTCATTTGATTTTAAAGTTGTTAGGAGAAATTAGAAATGGTTGGAGATAAATTTCTAGTAGCGAAAGGGAAAGCAGGGATGGGAAATCGTTTTCTCGCTCTCTTGGACAGTATTTTATATACTCAGCTTACTAATAGAAAAATAATTGTTGATTGGAGCGATGAGACTTACTCCGATAATCGCAGCAATGTTTTTCCTAAATATTTTAATCTTCATCATCTTACTCAAGCTTCAGAAATACCTTCTACTCAATCTGTCAATCCAAGTTTCTGGAAGAATAACTTAGAAAAATCTGTGAATGAATTATTGTTATTATATGAATCTGAAGCTGATTTAAGATACAATAATCCTAGAATATGGTCAAAATATACTACTAATATGTCGCGCATCGATTATAGTGAAGATGTTTTGATTAGATGGTCGTTTGTAACAGAGACTTATAAGCTAAGACAACATTTTTCAGGTGATTTTGCTTATCTACAAAGTCTGAGTAATGAAACTATCTTAAAAAAGATAATTAGAGAAAATCTGAGTTTACAACCTAATATTCAAGCAACTATAAAAAAAACTATAGATAATTCTTTTGAAGATAACGTAATGGGGGTTCATGTTAGATATACTGACAGAAAATCTTCAATTAATACATACTTAAATTTTATTGATAAGATTTATGAAAAAGATCCTAAAACTTTGATATTTTTAGCAACTGATAATAAAGAAGTAGAGGATTTTTTTAGAACTAAATATACTAATATTTTAGTAACAGATAAGTGGTATCCAATGTCAGGATCTTCTTTACATCAGAATCCTGAATGTCCAGATAGGTTTGAAAATGGTGTTCAAGCTTTAGTAGATATCTATCTATTAAGCAAATGTAATTATCTAATATACGACAAAACTTCTACGTTTGGTGTAGTTGCAAAGTTAATTTCTGATATTCCAGAAACTAATATAATTGAAACTTCTCAATACACTTTAAGAGGAAAAGTCAAAAACTTAATTTCTTGGCTCAGAGAAAAGGAAATTCTTTAGTGACTTAAGTTAGTTTTTTAATGTGATTTGCATTGCACAGATTACCCCCCTGTAAAGGGTGTAAATGATAAATCATGTTCCCTCCCTAATACATCGGGGAGGGTTAGGGTAGGGTAAAGCTGACGCTCAAACCCAATATTTGTAAGTTATTTCAAACCTGTGTATACACCGTAGCCTTGTAAAAAGGGGTTGGGGGGAATCGAGTCTTATCCGAACCGTATTGGAAGATGAGGGAGAAGAATTACTAACTCCTAACTCCTTACTTTCAGTCGCCCCCTAATTCCACCAGTTTGCCGATATTAAAATCAATCTTTACCCAGCCCTTGAGTTGTTGCAGATTTTTTAGCAGAAGTAAGGTAATCTGCCAATGGTGCAAAGTTAAAAATGGTATCGGATCATCCATGCGATAGACGGCATCTGTGCCTCGGACTAAGTTCTTCAACCAAGTTTGCAATTGTTTCCCAGAACGAATCTCAGTCAATCGCCAGATTTCGTGATACATCCAGTAAGTAGGCTTGCTATTAGTTAATGGTTCTAGGGGTGCAGGTAGAGGAGTTTTACCAAGATAGGCTTCTGCAACACCTGGGTGATTGTAGAACATTGTAATTGCCGAATGGGTGCGAGGATTACATTCAATGGCGTATACTGTACCATCTTCAGCTTGAATAAGGTCAAGAGACACTTGTCCAGTCAGCCCCAAACTTTTGACGAAGTGTTGCACCCATTCCCGAATTTGGGGATTTTCGACATTTTCGTAGTTAATCTGAAATGCAGAAGAATTTGAGCAGCAATGCAACCTTAATTCTCCATCCCGCACCGTGCTATGGGTGCATAATTCTTTCCCAGGAATAAATTCTTGCATAATCCAAGGTTTTTCTGGGCTGATGGGTAAACTCTTGACAAATGCTGCTGTTTCTTCAGGGGTATCACAGGGAAGTTTGGTTAAATTTAAGCGGCGAACTGAGTCGTAAGAAATACTTTTAAGAATATATTTGCGCGTTTCTTTACTAAAATCGAAATTGATAACTTGCTCAGGATCGGTGATTTTAAAAGACTTGGGAACAGATAAACCAAGCGATCGCGCCTGATCGCTAAAGGCAAATTTATCATCCAGCATCTTGGTTATATCAGCATCGAAGTGGAAAACCTCACAGTATTCTGATAGTGCAGACTTTGCTAAAGAGTCGTAATAACTAGCTACAGGGCTGCATACGGGTACATAAACGTCAATCTTTTCTTGTTTGACAATTTCCAATAGTGCCTGGGTGTAGCCTTCTGGGTCGTCTTCTGGTGTAGGAACCGTATAAAAACGACTCACAGCATTTGAGAATCTATGCCCAGATAGCCAGTATTTGTGACCTTCAATCAGAATAACTCTGTGTCCTGCTGCATGGAAGGAACGGGCAAGTTGCAATGCTTTGGTCATTTTGCCCCCACTCACTAAAATATTCTGAGGATGAGCAGCAAAGCCAGGTTTTTTTGTAAACGGGCGACGCACAATGCCCCACAGCAGGGATAGTAAAACTACAAAACCGTTGATAGGCAAGGCTATCAGCAATAGTGCTAAAGTAGCAAGGGTCTTGAATAGAACTACTATTTTTATCCTCACACCCTTTAATGGCGTTGTGGATTCAGGAACAGATAAAGAAACTGATTGGGCCATAATTTTATTCCTTTGCGTGGAATGCGGTCTTTTGTAGGGGCGTACAGCTGTACATTGGTGTCAACTCAACGTTACGGCGGTTAGAAACCGCGTCTACACAAATTTTACCCACTTGCGTGGGTTTCAAACCCTCAATTTTTCATTAGTCCGCTCCGCAAAGGAGAGTTTGTGTAGCCACGAATTCCATTCGCCTAGCTCTAGGTTGACATGAAATCGGCGGTTAGAAACCGCGTCTACACAAATTTTACCCACTTGCGTGGGTTTCAAACCCTCAATTTTTCATTAGTCCACGGAGGCAAACGAGAGTTTGTATAGCCGCGAATTTTATTCGCCCTAGCTCTAGGCTGACACTGTACGCCCCTATTGGATATTGCATCCAAATGAGAACCGCGATAAAATCGCCTTTTTCTGATGCTTTGAATTGAGAACTACCCCAATTCTCTGCACCTCTTACACTAAGCGTCTAATCAAAGTCAGACCATCTCGTATAGGTAACAGAACTTGCTCTACACGAGGATCTGCGGTGACAATACGGTTGAATTGAGCGATCGCCTCGCCATTGGCAGTCCGCTGTTCAGATGGTAGGTAAACTTGTCCCTGCAACAAAGTATTATCTACGCAGATTAACCCGTCGGTAGCCAGTAAGTGAGTATCCAAAATAACTTGGAAGTACTCTACATACTCCTTTTTATCGGCATCAATGAAGATCAGATCAAATGATTCTTGTGCCGCCGCCAGTTTGTGGAGTGTTTGTAGAGCGGGTGCCACTTCTACAACAATCTTGTCGCCGTGGGGAGACTCCTGAAAGCAAGTTTGAGCAAATTCGGCAACATAAGAATCTACCTCACAAGCAATCAGTCGTCCATTATCTGGTAATGCTTCCGCCATCGCCAAAGCTGAATATCCTGTGAACATTCCCACTTCTAGGATGGTTTTGGCCTTGGTCATATGCACAAACATCTTCAGTGTCTGTCCTTCAAGATGTCCTGAGAGCATTTCCTGCTCTAGTTGACGCACTGTTTCACCATCACTAAAGCGTTTACTCCAGTCTTCTTTGCTGGTTTTCTGCGCTAGTGCTGTCAATGCTGTTGATTCGGGGGTAGTGCAATCATCCAGGTAAGGATCTAAACCCGCCGCCAATTGGAACCCTTGGCGCAGAGATGTCAATATCTCTAAAGGAATATTACTTTCCTCTGCTATTTTGAGGGTTTTCTGTAGCTGCGCCACCAGAATGCTGTGTGGCGTTATCGGTCTAGCGGTATCTTGTCCTAAGATACTGGTCATGTTTTCACACTCCCAATAGTTTGGATTCTTCTTGAGTATCTATGTAAGCGTCAATTCCATCTCCACCACGAGGGTATGTAGCACACAGATGTTTGTGTTCAGCTAAGGCTGCATTTAATTCTTCACGGGTAAAATCGTTGACAAAAAAGCACTCACCAATGGGTTTCGGCATAGCTGCGCGTTGTTTGCCATCTCGCGTCAAGCTAATACACTGGGTAGCATACCAGAGCAAATCTGCATCTAGTAGAGGATGATCGATTGATAAACCTATACGATTCATCAAGCTTAGAATGCGATCGCGTTCTTCAGGTGTAATATAGCCACGTCTTGCTGCAATGGTTGCAGATAAAGCCATGTCTATATTGACTGCATGACCGTGATACAGGGGTATCATCGGAGCTAATTCTAAGGTCGGACTCCAAGTATGACCGTAGGCAATGACGCGATCAAGGTCTAATTCATGCAAGTTAGGAGTTTCTAACTCCAGCATGGTTTTAATTGCCTCATAATTGAGTTTGTGAGCGATCGCTTTCAGTTCACTTGTGCCATTCACATATCCAAAGTGAGTGGAAAGCAGTTCTTCGCCATACTTATCCAGCAATTCAAAGACTTCAGAGTTAGCAACAACAGCAATTTTGACTAACTCTGCCATCCCATTACGAACTTGAGCCGTTGGTAATGTTTGCAAAAAGGAGAAATCAAGGATAACTTTCAAAGGAGCATGATATGCACCCAAGCGATTTTTAAACTTGTGATGGTTGACTGCAACCTTAATCGCCACACCTGCATCAATCAAACCAATCAGTGTTGTAGGAACGCGAATGTAGTTACTCTTGCGACGGTAAGCAGCACACGCAAACCCAGCTACATCAGTGATTAAACCACCACCCACTACTAACACTGGTTCCTTGCGGATTAAGCCAAAGTCAGAAAAAGCATCAACAATTTTTTCAAAGGTTGCAAGGGTTTTAGCTGGCTCAGTAATCACAATCGGAACTACAGTTACATCAATGTCATAGTGTCTAAAATATGACTTGATTTGCTTCCCATATAGTCGATTGACATTCGCATCAATCACAGTCAAACAGCGACCAAATTTTTTATAGCTGTCTGCAATTTCTCTGTTATTGATATCAAATGCACCGTTGACATAGATAAGACTAAACTCAATTTTTTCGTAACCTTCCACACGAAATTCAGCTTCCGTTGCTTGAAACGATGCTTGAACATTATTCATTGCTGTTAACCTTGATCTAATTGAAAAATTTGTGAAAATTCCAGCAAAATTTTAGATTCACCCTGATGTGGGGCAATAATAAATGAGGCTTATGGACACCGAAAACTTCCGCCACCCTAAAGCAAGCTTTCTCAAGAAAAGCTTATTACTATTAGCAAATGATGTTAATAACTAACACCGTTATTTAGCTAAATTTCTGTTAACCTCTTATTCGAGGTTGCCTCAAGACTAATCAACTAGTCCCATTCAAAAATATAGGCATGACACTTGCGCTCTTTTGGGATTGTTGACCTAAATTCAGCAAGTTAACCTTAATTTAGATTAACTCCAGTATTGACTTATAGTAAATTCACCTGAATGCAGATTAACTTCACGATGAACTATGTTATATCCATCTATAGATATAGAGGTTTTACAACTGTTTTAATTCGCAAAATTTCTAATAGAGAAAACTGGATAAATAGTTTATCTCCGAGCTTCCATTTGAGATTACAGCCCTGATTAACCTTCAGTTCGCTGTTTTTTAGCATTAGTCTCGAACCTTTTTTCGCTAAACTTGCCACACTCTGTTTTACCCAGAATGGCAGTGGACTTCTAGTTTGATTCAGTTAACTTTCTGTTCAGTATTTAATATACCAAAGTCAGTAGCTTTTGAAAACCAAAATTTTTAATTTATCAGAGTTACTAATTACACATATCAGTTTAACTCAATACATGGGCCATTTTATCTTTACAAATCTTAAAAAAGAGTTAAATTGACTTTTTCGTTCAAAATCATGGGATTTCAGCTTAAATTGAGAGATAACTTGCTGGTTTATAACATAAAATGTGATATATGTATTCTGCCAAAAGTATATTGAGAGAATATTTTTTAATACTAAAAGTTGCCCCTACGATGTAGCGCGGATCTCAGTAATGATGGATGATTAATATTGATTAGTGTGTCTATTTGTTCTAATCCCCATGCAACAGCTATATCCTGGAGAGGTATTTACCAACACTGCTGATTTTGACACTGGTATTCGCCAACTGTTACCCAGATCCGATGAGATGTTCGAGGTAATTACCCGTTGTCTACTTTCCCCAAGCTGGCGTATTTTAGAATTAGATCGTCTCGCTTGATGCCTCTCCAGCAGTGCCACAAAAGTAACTTCTAGTCCACATAAACTCCTCTAGACAAGTTGGCTGGATGAAACAAGAATCCCACCCCTTCAAGGAATGGGAGCGTCAAAAAGTAGCACGAGAAGAATGGTCAGTTCAACAGGGAACTAATTTAACAGATATTCGCGCGAAGCTTGGCACTAGCAGCACCCAAGGTTACTCCAGTCAAAACCAGCTAGCTACCTTGGATGCTCATTTAGAAATGTTGACCAAAGCTGGATTTAAGATAGTTACAGTGCCTTGGAAATATTATAGTTTGGCAGTGTTTGGTGGCTGGCTATGAAAATTTGAGGTTTTGGATGCCTAGATTTGGATTTAGCTGTCCCCAATCGGTATTTATAAAATTAGCAGCCTTATGGTAACAAAACAGCAATAAATAAGATTATTTCCCTTGATAAGAACTAATATATAAACGCGTTGGGTCTGTGAAGGAGGTCTTGCTAACTCATGCAAGGATTTTGGCTGAAACTTGCGGTATCGAAGCTATCCTTGTATTTTTATGCAATATTTACACATCAGAAGTACCCGTAAGGGTACTATCAATCCTCCACAGACCTATCTGAAAATACAAAGGAGAGAATTTTCTTCAGAAAAGAAACCAGGGAGACGCGATTTGCATTCGTTTTTCTTCTTTTTTCTCCAGTGCAGTGAAAGCCACTGTTTGCCATCACTTAGTTTCAAAAGGAGAATATCTTGGATGGCTCGAAATAAAAAGAAATCAGCTGGGTTTAAGTATGAGCATCCACTTGCCTCTAGGTGCCCGATTTGTTGTATTGTTCCGCCCCACATGCTGGAAAATGTAGCGGTGAATGGCAACCCCCAGCAACGGAGTTGGGCTTTTCATACATTAAATGTTTCGGCACAATTTCTGGGGCGGAGAAATGTCATAGGTAATGTCTCATTTGCACCTTCTCCGGGTGAGAAGCGCCGCACTATTTACGATGTTAAAAATGGGCAGCAACTCCCCGGCACATTGGTGCGTGCTGAGGGCGATCCTCCTAGCAGTGATACAGCAGTGAATGAAGCCTATGATGCTGCTGGTGCTACTTATGACTTGTTTCATGAGATATTCGATCGCAATTCGATTGATGACAAGGGACTGCGTTTAGACTCCACTGTGCATTATGGCGTCAAATATGACAACGCCTTTTGGAACGGTGACCAAATGGTTTATGGTGATGGGGACGGAGAACTGTTTCAAGGCTTCACGAAGTCAATTGATGTGATTGGGCATGAGCTAACTCATGGTGTAACCCAGTATGAAGCGGGTTTACAGTATTATGGCGAACCAGGGGCACTGAATGAATCCTTTTCTGATGTCTTCGGTTCCCTCGTGAAACAAAAGACCAAAAATCAAACTGCACAAGAGGCTGATTGGCTGATTGGCGAAGGTCTTTTGGCACCCACTGTCAAAGGTATTGCCCTGCGCTCAATGAAAGCACCGGGAACAGCATACGATGATCCAGTACTGGGTAAAGATCCGCAACCAGCCCATGTGAAAGATAAATATACTGGTTCTGATGATAACGGCGGGGTGCATATCAACTCAGGAATTCCTAACTATGCTTTTTATCTAGCGGCTGTAGAAATTGGAGGCTATGCCTGGGAAACAGTTGGTAAAATATGGTACATAGCTTTACGCGATCGCCTAAATGCCAAAGCAGATTTTAAAAAAGCTGCCAACGTCACCATTCAAGTTGCTGGCGAACTCTACGGTGATGGGAGTAATGAGCAAAAAGCTGTGCAGAGCGCTTGGCAAAAGGTGGGAGTTATTAAGAGTTAGGAGTTTTTTCTTAACTTCTAACTCCTAATTCTTAACTCCTAACTTTACTTTTAGATGTGTTGTTTGTTGTTGCTAAACTGGGAGGTGAAAACTATCATTTCCCAGTCTTTGTATTTCTCCCAACTAAGTAGCACAACGGAGAGCAAAAAAATGCGGATATCCTTTGAACGCACGGGCGGCTTTGCTGGGATTACCAAGAAAACAACCGTTGATACAGACACTCTCCCGCCAAATGAAGCCGCCACACTTTCTTGCCTAGTGGAAGCTGCTGATTTATTTAGACTACCTGAACAAATTACTTCGCCAAATCCCCAGAGTGATCGCTTTGAGTATAAGTTAACAGTAGAAGATAACGGTAAGCAGCATACGGTGACTGTCAGTGAAGCAGCATTGCCAGGAACCTTAAGACCCCTAATTGAATGGCTACAGAACATAGCACAAAAAAGGTAATTTGCTGAAAAAGTTAAATAAAGGCTGACATAAATCCTAAATTTCTCAGGGTACTATGAATAAACCAATTAAGCGAGCTTTTTTAGACACTGAAGATGGACAGATTCTTTATCGGATCGGTGGTGAAGGAGAGCCTTTGTTACTGCTGCATATGAACCCCCGCAGTAGTGACGAATATCGGGAATTAATGTCAATTTTGCTAAAAAAGTACCGCGTGATAGCGATGGATTTCATGGGGTTTGGTGAGTCTGATAAACCGCCAAAATTGTATACAGTGGCAGACTACGCTAAAACTGTTATTGCCCTGTTGGATGAGTTGGGTATTGAACAAACAAATATTCTGGGGAACCACACGGGCGCTTTCGTTTCTGGAGAAGTAGCCGCAGCTTATCCGGAACGGGTTAATAATTTAATTTTGTGTAACGTTGCTGGTTTTGGTGAAGCTGGAAAAGCAGATTTAATGAGGCGGTTTCAGGAAGGTTTCGTCATAAAAGAAGACGGTTCACACCTGATGGAAAGATGGTTAGCTCGTGCAAGATATGTAGGTTCTGCTGAGTTAAATCATCGATGGGTTTTAGATGATTTAAAATGCTTTGGCTATCCATTGTATGCAGTTTGGGCTGTGGGAAATTACTGCATTGAGGCTGCCGAAAGATTTAGTTTAATTAAATGTCCATCTCTCATTCTTTGGGGAATTGATGATGTGGAAGAATTTGAGCGATTGGGTTTAGCACTAGCACAAGATAGATATTTTCTCTCTCAAGCTCTTCCTCATAGTAAAGTTATCGAGTTTTCAAGCGGAACTATTTGCATGATGAACCAAATACCAGAAATAATTGCAAAGGCAGTACTCGAATTTTTGGATAGTCTGAATCTTTAAAGACAGTAATATATTAGTATCTTTTGGTGGAAGATTTATTTTAGTTTCTGGATTGTCACCCACTATGAATCTTCTATTTAGACAAAACAGCTGTACACTTAATCTCAACTATCAATTCTGGTGTAGATAAACCAGTAACGCCGATACCAGTCCAGGTAGGATAGTTATTAGTAAAGTAGCGGTCTTTTACTTGCATAAACAATTGTAAAAATGGAATGATATGCAGTGGTTTATCAAAAGCAGTTGCTTCAGCTTGGAATTCCCCTAAGCCAGTACCAGTGACATGGTAAGTAATCATTTCTACCACATCATCAAAGGTATATCCTCCTGCATCCAGCACCTTTTTGACGTTTTCAAAAGCCTGAACAAACTGGGCTTCTATGCCTTTAACAATTTGCAAATTTTCATCTCTGCCTACCTGCCCAGATATGTACAAAGTATTACCAACTTTAACACCAGGGCAATAATGAAATTTTTCATATAAAATTTCCATGCCCTTGGGAACGATCACTTGGCGAGTGGACATCACGAATTTCCTTATACTTATAATGTTTTTTTAAATGACAACGAGTATACAGTTTAGCAATAAACACTAGTTTAGATCAATTTTAGATGTCACCATAGCAGAGAAATGAGAAAGTAATTGATTCAAAATTATTTTTAGTTTATGCATTCTTATTTGTCTATATTTTAGAATTTAAATAACGTCCTCTAGGCGCACCTATTACCTGTCCTCGATGGTAAATTATGTTCCCCCGCAAAAACGTACTTTTCACCCGCCCAGTTAACTCTACACCTTCAAAAGGTGTGTAACCTTGTTGTGACTCCGACTCAGCCGCACGTACCACAAAACTTTCATTAGGGTCTACTAACACCAAATCAGCATCATAGCCAACAGCAATATCACCTTTTTCTAACAAACCAAAGCGCCGTGATGGGTTCCAAGATAGCAACTTAGCCATGTGGTTGTAAGACATCCCCCGTTTGCTACCTTCACTAAATACACCAGAAAGTAAATATTCTGTACCGCCAAAACCAGACTTTGCTAACCAAATATTATTCGGGTCTTTAGCACTTCTTTTTTGTTCAGCAGAACAGCAAGCATGGTCGCTAACTATCCAATCTACTTGATTGTTGAGTACTGCTTGCCATAAGTATTCCACATCGGCACGGGGACGAATAGGAGGGTTGACTTTTGCCCAAGTACCATTAGGGGTATCGACATCTAATAGCAAATGTCCAACAGTAACTTCTCGCCGAAAATTGATGTGGGGAAAAGCAGTTTGCATAGTTAAAGCTGCTTCCATTGCTTTACGTGAACTCAGGTGCAACAAATTGATATTTGCACAGTTAGTTTCATGTGCCAAATAAGAAGCAATGCAAATTGCTAAACCTTCGGAATGAGGAGGACGTGCTGCACTATAGGCATGTAGTCCGCTAAGACTAGAATCATTTTCAACTATTTTGGTATAAGCGTTGAGAATTTCTGCAACTTCGCAGTGCAAACTCAAGCTGATAGTATCTCGCGCTTCTGGATGTTTTTCTATCAAGCGAGTTAGACCGCGCATAATAAATTCAAAATGGGCGAAGTCGTACCGTTCCTCTTTGTTAATCATCAAAAAGAGGTTTTGCTGGTCTGACAAACCATGCAACCCATAACCGCCATAAAACATGAAGATTTTAAACGAAGATACACCGTGTTCCTCAAACAATAGAGGTATTTCGTCGATATGCTGGCTAGCTATAGGTGCAACGTGATAGCTGTAATCTACAAAAAAATTACCTGCGGATAACGCCAACACCTCTGGAAAAAAATCGCGGTAGGAGCCGCCTTTGTTAAGATAATACTGCCCTGTACGGATGTAATTTAAGCTGGTAGTCACACCTCCCATAGCGGCTGCTTTGGTTTCAGTCACAGCATCTTTGTCGAGGGGTTGATAGATACCGATGTGCATATGGGCATCCACGACCCCAGGAAAGCCTAGCAGGTTTTTGCCATCAAATACCTCTTTCCCTGTGTCTGGGCTAATATTAGGGGCAATCTGAGCAAATTTTCCATCCTTAATTCCTAAATCAAGTAGTGCGTAGGCGTAGCCCGTCGTAGACATCGCATCCTGATGGGGACGAACTACGCGCACATTTTTGATAATTTGATCTAATAGGGGGGTTTCAGACACAGTAGACCTCACACTAAAATGAGTTTAGTCAGGAATTCCAACATCGAATCGTGACGAAGACCAAATCTGATCATTATATAACGGTTTTTTATGAAATCATCTTCAGGAGAAAAGACAATGGAAAGTTTTAATGAGTATCATATAGACCCAAAGGAATTTACTTTTCTCAAAAGTTTTCAAGATAGCTGGCAATTTATTAGAGATGAGTTTACAAGCTTTATTAATAATGCATCTAATGAAGAGTTAAAACTCACTTACGAGATTCTGGGACCTAAAAGTAAAACCATTAAAACGAAAGGTAATGCAAAATACACTGCTTTTGGTATTTTATTTCAAGGTATATTTATTGAAGAATATATTCAAGCACATCAAATACAATATCCTGATTATGGGTTAGATGATGCATCAGAAAAAGCACTTGCATTAAGAGAGAAATATTTCCCAAATTTGGCTAAGGTGATAGAAAAAGTGAACTTTAGCGATAATGGTGTGCTCAGAAATGTGTATTTTGGTACATTCCATCCAGGCTTGGATATCAAGCTACATGTGAACTATAATGCTCATATGAATCGTGGCTATCTAGGATTGATTGTGCCAGAGGGCGATGTGGCTATGAAAATATGCCATGAGCAGCTTTATTGGCATGAAGGAAAATTTCTGGTTTTAGATCACAGCTATCCACACTGTCCGCATAATTACACCAATTATGACAGAACTGTCTTGGTTGTAGACTTTTTTAAACCGGATAAACCCAGAGAGGAAGTTATCCAATTTGAGAAAGAGCAAGTCACACAACGGATGCAAGATAATCCTTACAGCTTAGGTGTTTTTGGTAAAAGTGATAAAGCTAAAGAAGAAGATTTTATCAAGTATGGTTTAGCTCATCAATTAAAGTGGGAGAAAGCCTTATAAGCTTAACGTAACGCACCTTAAAGGTTGTTTCAAAAGTGTTTAGCTGTGATTTTAGGCACTTATTGATCTCCCCTAGTCTACGCCATTAGCTCATAGGGGAAACCCCCTACAGCCCTTTTCCTAAAGAAGACACTATGTGAACGGGCATCCTAAGGTAGGCGCTAGCCTCTCCTTTTGAGAGAAGACCACGCTAGCTACCCGTGGAACTGGAATCAAAGTCCCTCTTTTTAAGGGGGATTTAGGAGGACTTACAAGTCTTTGATATATCACAAACAACTTTTCAAAAATATTCTTAGATTCTTGATGATACGTTAGCTGAAAGCATAATGTACCCTACAATTGAATGGTACTTGCTTAAGTAAAAGTTACTGCCCAGAATCCCGACTTAATCAAGAAGTCGGGATTTGAAATAAAGCCTAATTAAATTTATTAATATAGCTTAAAATATTTGCGCCAATTTACTTGATAAAAGATTCTTTTACAACCAACCTACTGCAACTAGTAATATCACAGAGGCTCAAAAGCTATACGTTAAAAACAATAATTGAGGAGTAAGGTAAACCTAATATTTAAATATGAACGTAACAAACTACAGAAAGTTAATTGCAAAGCAACTGAATCAAGATTTTAAATCTGCCGTTGAAATTGTCGAAATTTCTATTTCCAAACCTGCTGCTAATGAACTTTTAATTAAAAACAAATTTGCTGGCGTTAACGGTGGCTTTGATACTTTACTTTGTCGTGGTGATGTTCCCTATGTTAACTTAATTCCTCCCTTTGATTTAGGTGTGGAAGCTATAGGAAAAGTTGTCGCTATAGGTGAAAATGTTAAAGATTTTCAAATAGGTGATGCTGTCATAACTACAGCGCGTGGCGGCGGTTATCGAGAATATCAGGTTGTAGATGCAAACTTAGTAGTCAAAGTGCGTGAAGCTACACCAGAAGTTCTAACCCTGATTCCTACAGGTGTATCAGCCTTGGTGGCATTGGAACAAGTGGGGGAGATGAAAAGTAATGAAGTGGTTTTAGTGACAGCAGCAGCAGGAGGAACCGGTCATATTGCGGTGCAATTGGCAAAGTTAGCTGGTAATCATGTAATTGGTACTTGTAGTTCTGAGGCAAAGGCAAAGTTACTGAGAGAATTAGGGTGCGATCGCATTATCAACTATCGTACAGAAAACCTCAATCAAGTCCTCAAGCAAGAATACCCCAATGGGATTAATTTAATTTTTGACTGTGTAGGCAAAACCGTATTTGATACCTGCGTTGAAAACTTAGCAGTGCGGGGACGCTTAGTAGTGGTTGGTTTCATCTCCGAATACGCAAATAATGTAGAACAAATTACACAAGCCCGTATTTATCACCAGCTATTTTGGAAAGCTGCTTCTGTGAAAGGCTTTCTCATGCCTCATTATAAAGAACATATAGCAGAGGCACGCGATCGCCTCTTAAATCTGTTCTACACAGACAAACTCAAGGTTGCCGTTGACCCAACACAGTTTCAAGGTATAGAATCAATACCCGACGCTGTAGAATATCTCTTCAGTGGTCAGAATTGTGGGAAAGTGGTAACGAGATTTTAAGTAACACGGTATTAGTTTATATCCAGTCGGGGGTGAGAATGACACAAGATTCAGAAAATACTTTAAAAGTTGCTCAACAAGCATTTGAGCATTTTACACATGGTCTGGCCACAGGGGAGTGGCAAGCATTTCTAGATATGCTCACAGAAGATTTTACCCTTTGGTTTCCGGTGGGTAAATTTCACGGGTTAAATGTGGGAAAAGAACGAGCTAGAGAGTTTTTCGAGTACGTTTCTGAATCATTCCAAGGGGGAATCACCCTGACCCTAGAACGTTTTACTAGCAATGATACAACGGTTGTTTTTGAGTTTCGGGATGAGGGACGTTTGTTGGAACAACCTTACAAAAATCGTTTAGCGGTTTCCTGGGATGTGCGTGGAGACAAAATTTGCGCCTATCGAGAATACTTTGGCAGCGATGGTAAATCGTATTAAATAATTCCTAATGACGCTCTCTACGAGACGCGCAAGGGACGCGGACTCGTAAAGCCTGGGGCATAGCTACGCCCTAAGCGCCAGCCTCTCGTAGAGAAGAGAGCTGCGCTAACGTAATTCGTAATTAAGAATTATTTCATTCACTCTCCTTAGTTCCTTTCAGGGTTGAGTTCGTTGATTTCTCTGCATTTAGCCTCTGCGGCTTGATATGCTGCTAAATAGTCTTGACCACCCAACATCACATCACCGTAATATTCATAAGGTGGATGACCATAGATTGGCAATGGATCATCTTCTGGATAATCTTCTTTTGATTCTTCAATGATCGCTTTCAGTTTTTTAACGGTAAACCCTTGTGCAGCAAAATACCAAAGTTCTTGGGGATTTTTGTTCAGGTGCGGTAATGTGGGATCGACAATGCGGACATCGGAGGCGTCGCCTAGCTCAATCCAACTGTGTTCAATTGGTCTGTATGGCTTCCCGATAAAAGCTAAAAACCCCTGAATATATGTTGCTCCCTCAGTCGATAATACTGCTTTGTAAGCATTATCAAACGGAGTGCTAGCTCTGCTGTTTATGAGTTCAGCAATTTTGATTGACAGCGTTTCATCCAATAGTTTGTTCATCAATAGCAGGGATTAGAGCAGCCATGAAAACATATTACCACTGCTACTTCCTGTCTTGCTTGGGGATTCAGAAGGCTGAGGGATATAGGGGAGGCTTGGAAGCTCGTTCATCCACTTCAAAGACTCGTTCATCTCCTTCAGAGGAGGTCTGAAAAGTTTTTTGTATACTACACCCAACGCTTATAGTTCCCCCTAAATCCACGCCACTTGCTCATGGGGAGCCAATGCGGTTTGTCTCGTTCCCAGTCTGAGACTGGGAATGCCTAATCAGAGGCTCCGCCTCAAAACTAGCGGCACCGCAATGAATTGTATTTCCAGCCGAGGCTGGAAACGAGATTTTAAAAAAGTTTTTGCTTAAGTTGACACATATGAGCAATGATCTGCCCCTACAAGTAGTCTGTATTCCATGTAATTGAGAACCGCTATAAATATGTAGAAAATTTAAGGGTACACAGCTAGCTGTGCGCCCTAACTATGTTTATTTATAAAATCACGGGTTTTGTGGGGGCATCAAGTTTTATCCGAACCGTCTTGGGACAACAGGGGCTTCCCCAACAAACCTGCCCAGAGGGCATATTAGTAAAAACACTACTACGAGCGCCAATCACAGCATTAGCCCCGATTTGCACTCCCGGCGCAACAAAACAATCTGCTGCTACCCATGCACCATTGTCAATAGTGATACTCGCTGTTTTCAACCCAAAGGCAGCGTCTTGGAGATCATGACTACCAGTACAGAGGTAGCTTTTTTGAGAAATTACACAGTGTTCACCGATGTGGATCTGATCAAGGCTGTATAAAACTACGTTATCTCCAATCCAACTGTAGTTGCCAATGGTAACTTTCCAGGGGTAGGTAAAACGGGCAGTAGGTCGAATTAATACGCCTTTACCGATCCGAGCGCCAAATAGTCGTAGCAAAGCACAACGCAGAATATTTAACGGTTGAGGAGTCAGGGGAAAGGCGATCGCTTGTACAAACCACCATAAGAAAATATACCAACTTGGACGTCCCCGATCAAACCAAGATTGATCATATTTGCGTAAATCTACGAAAGCGTCATTAGTCATTAGTTATTTATCAGGAATCAATGGTCAATAGCTTTCCTTCTGATCCCCTGCTCCCCTGCTCCTCATCTCCTCCTTTTGGGCTAGTTGCAGTATTTAAGTGACCACCACAGTTGCGTAATTCGTAAAGCTTAACGCCAATTTGATATTCATATTGACTCAGCAAGCGTGCATAGATATATCCTGCTTTGCCATCCAAAAAACCACGTTGAATAATATAAAATAAAACAAACCGTAAAATGGGTTTAAATGGCAGGCGTACCCACACTTTTTTCAAAAAGCGCTTGCGTTGGACTGCATCACCAAATAGATTGGCATCGATAGTACCGCTATTATCTTTACCTGTGAGAATATTAAGATAAACACTAGCTTCCCAGTTTGAATAGCGGTTGTGTCGTTCTAACCAGTGGTAAAGGTCGCGGAAGTCCTCGTGGAGCATATCATTTTTGAGATACTCAACTTTGCCCTGCAAAATCACATGTTCGTGAACTTCATTGTCACCAGTGTTGGGAATATCTTCTGTATGTAGGTTTTCGTAGCGACCTTTTTTATGTTGAAATAAACGTAGATTCCAATCGGGATATTTACCACCGTAACGAATCCATTTTCCTAAGAAAAATACGCGGCGGTTGAGATAATAACCTGCATATTCCTTATTTTGAATTGCTTGGTCAATTTCTTCCCAAAGTTCAGGAGTGATCCGCTCATCACAATCTACAATTAGCACCCATTCGTTGCGGAACGGTAGATTATCTAAAGACCAATTTTTCTTTTTGGGCCAGCGTCCATTGAAGCTAAATTGCACGACATTTACACCATAACTTTTAGCAATTTCAACACTGTTGTCGCCACTTTGAGAGTCTACTACAAATATTTCATCTGCTCTGGTAAGACTTGCGAGACAGGCAGGCAAGTTTACTTGTTCATTTTTTGCCGGAATTAGTACTGAAACTGGTATTTTAGATGGCATACAAGTATAAATTATGTTATTAGTTATTTCTTATTTGATGTGGATAAAAGACCCTGAATAGCAGCATTTAAGTAACCAATCTGACCGTAAGCATATACAAGTTTGTCAAACCGTTCTGCTGGATCAGAAAAATATTGCAATGCCTTATACAAGCCGCGTACAAACCGTTCGCTACCTCGCTGCAATTGAGCGATTCCAGCTTTACCAGCGAGTTGTTCTCGATAGCATTCACTAATACCCTGCCACCAGCCTCGGTTTAAAAACCAGGAGCGTTGGAGGCGCTCTGGGGCAACATTGTGAGCGACTAGCGCTTCGGGAAGATAGGCGACTTGCCAAGCACGTTGTAGGGCAAATTCGGTCATTTGCAGTTCTTCATTTGATAATAGATTTTTCCCTACTCGACCGAGATGAGGATCAAAACCGCCAATTTCATCCAGGAAACTACGGCGGATAGAGTAATTTAAGCCTCTAGGTGTTAAGCCAGGTTGCTCGATGTAGATGCTACTCTCACCCAAATCATATGCACCCAGATTTGCAGCTAGCCCTGGAGATAGCCAGCGTGGTTGTTGGATTCCTGGGGGCCATAGGAGAGTGACTTTGCCACCTGCGATCGCTAGTTTAGAATTATTGTAATAGGCAAAATATAAAACTTGTAGCCAGCCAGGACTGGCAACGGCATCGTCATCCAGATAAGCAAGAATATCACCACTGGCTACTTTTGCGCCCGTGTTGCGGGCGACAGATAAACCGATTGTGGGTTCAAATACATACTTCAGACGCGGATTGTGGGTCCTTTGTTCTACAAACTCACGGGTGCGATCGCTAGACCCATTATCAACTACCACAATTTCAAAGTCAGCAGCAAAATCCTGCGCTAAAAGACTATCTATTGCAGCCCCTAAATAGGTATCTCGATTGTGGGTACAGATAATGGCAGAGATTTGCGTGTCTGGCATAGATTTAATTTTGGATTTGAGATTTGGGATTTTAGATAAAAATCTTAAATCCAACGCACACCTACTGAAAGTTAATCTAAACCAAAAATTACCAATCTACCAACCGAGTTTCTTCGGAAATAATCTTTAAAACTTTACGTTTGTTGAATATGACTGTGTAAAACTACAAGTGTTTGGGCTAGTTGACTTAGACGAGTTTCCAAAGATTGCTTGCGCCCCAACAGTTGACGTAACTTTTGGTAACGCGCGATCGCCATGCTAACATTGGCAACCTGATCCGCTGGACATGGGCGCGACCAGACTTTACCAGCATCGTCCACACCACAGAGGCGATAGCCAGTAATAGATGATTGATAAGATACTTTCCCACCAGTGGCGCAAATTTCTTCTACGTAGTTCATCAGGCGGTCAACTTCTGCATGGCGCAGTGTTGCAGTTCCTGCCGGTTCTGGTTCGGTGGGAATGGATTCTAACCAGCCATTGACAATTGGGCCTTCTAAGTAAATATCCTGGATTTGCTCCAAGATATTTTGCAGTTCTGTTTGCCAACCGGCGACACTTTCCTGAATTTCTTGCAATAGATTCATCGCCAATGCTGGATTAGCTCCGTGGCGATGGCTACTAAAGCTCGGAGTTTTCAACTTGGGTAGGCTGGGTGTTTTGCTACCATTCTCTTGTGCTTGAAAGGTCTGCACAGAGTCATGGTGAGGAAAGAAATTTTGTTCAGGAGGATAATCACTCTCAGTATCTACGCCGAGGTCAACTGTTTGTCCTTGTGGATTGAGTTCCCCATCCTGGGAGGATGGAGTCTGTGTACTTTCTGTGGGTTCGTTGGCTCCGACGCTGATTCTAAAGGAGAAAGGTCGTTTTGTCGAATCACCTGCTTCGGCGGCAGAGGCAGTGCCGCGATTCCCTAAATCGTGTAGAGTTGCTTCAATACGTTTTAAGCCTGCGTTCATAAAGACATCCTAGAGTTTGCTGTCCCCAATGGTGTTAAATAATTAAGAATGGGGTTGTTGGGATTTTCGGCTTTTGCCAGTTGTAACATCAATGATGCTGGTGCTAATTTTATCCCTTAAAAGTTATTTGAAACCAAAAATCTCACCCACAAAGTAAAAACTGCGGTGATAAATTGCAATTAGTACACTGGGTGAAAGTTTGCCTACCTTAAACTTAGGGCAAAATCCCCAAGTTTAAGCCCTAAGTCTTGCTAATTGAAATAGTAGCCGAATTTACGCGCCCGCTGTACTAGTTACTTATTGTTAAGATACTCAGGAAATAACTTTGGGTAAAATCATCTTAGTAACAGGGCCAGCACGATCTGGTAAAAGTGAATGGGCGGAAACTCTGGCCATGCAGTCAGGAAAAGCAGTTGTTTACGTAGCAACAGCCACCGATAATCCAGATGACCAAGAGTGGCATCAACGCATTTTAGAACACCAACAACGTCGTCCCCAAGACTGGGTAACTTTATCTGTACCTGTGGAACTGTCTGCTACCCTTGCTGATGCGAAACCCTATACCTGCCTTTTAGTTGATTCTTTAGGAACTTGGGTTGCTAATCTCTTAGAACAAGACGAAGCTACCTGGCAAAATATCCTTACAGAGTTGTTAGAAACGGTGGATCTTGTTGCTGCTGATATGGTGTTTGTAGCAGAAGAGGTGGGCTGGGGTGTGGTGCCAGCTTATCCGATTGGAAGGACGTTCCGCGATCGCCTGGGTTCTTTGGTACGCCAGCTAAGTGCGTTCAGCGAAACTGTTTATTTAGTTACTGGTGGTCATGTTCTCAATCTGGGCGTCCTTGGTTCGCCATTGCCAAATAAAGGGGAAGGAGGAGTGAGGAGTCAAGATTCTTAACTCTTGATTCAAATTAATCCAAAATCTAAAATCTAAAATCTAAAATTGTAATATGGCAACTAAACAAGAAGTTAGAGGATACCTCGCCTACTGGTTTCAGTTGGGTAAGAAATTGATTACGGCCAACGGTAAGGCAAGCTTTTTGCCCCAATCAGTGCTAGATGGCGATCGCTATAGTGAAGAATTTGAAGAGTGCTGGCAAAAAATTCTCTCACCCGAATCGGGTGATTGTTACCTAGAGGGTACACATGAAACCATTGCTGAACTGTTGACACCAGCATGGGAGATGCTACCTTGCAGCCGATGTAGTATGCCAGTAGCAGCGCGAAACGTCGGGATGCCGACATTGTTATGCCCCTGCAATAATTTACCTAACTGGCCTAATACCGAATTGCCAGCACCGCGAGAGCCAATTAAGACTCAAGACCAACTCAAAACAATTCGCGATCGGCTTGTAGATAATATTGCGTAAAAAAACAACCAATTTGTAAATCTGACAAGTTTTTTCTAATTATTTGATTATTTTAATTTCTTCTGTAGTGGCTTTTAGTCCCACCACAGAATTTTTGCTTGTTTGTGCTAGGGATGCACAGTTAAAAGGGCGGTTAGAAACCGCGTCTAGACAAACAAAAACCGCCTATCGTACTTGCGCTGCACTCCGCGCACCATACGGGTTTCAAAATCTTGATTTTCTATTAGTCCGCAGAGGCGCAGAGAAGCCAGTGCGTTGCGGGAGTTCCCCCGGTTGTAGCAACTGGCCAGGCACAAAGAGAAGGAAAAAATGCTTAACTTAACTGTATTGGGTTTTGTACATGGTTTTTTCTCATTTGTAAGAAATCCAGGTTAGTTCACTTTGGTGCTTGAGAATTTGGCGTTGGACAAGTTTTATTAGCAAAATCACACTGATAAATATATGGTTCTTGCCAACTCAAAGGAATTTCTAATAAGTCTCGCGTTCCTGTCATGCCTTGTCCTATAAATAGCAACAAAGCAATACAGTTTAAAATCGTATGGACGATGCGCCAGCGATTGGACTTATCTTGATAAATATCTTGAACAATTGCTAATGAAAAAATCATCAGCAATGCTGCGGTAATGCCAATATAATAATGTGACCAATACCACTCATTCGTCAGGCGATATACTCCATCCTGACAGCCTATAATTACTAAACCTGCACCAGTTAAAGTGGCAAAAACTGCCCGCCACAACCGCTGCTTTGCCCGATAAAGAAATACTAAAGAGGCGATAGTAGCAGCAAACATTAACACGATAAAAACAACTTGAAAAGGTGTTTTATTCCACAATTGATTTTTGATAATATTTTTACCAATAGGATAGCTTAATCCGATTAGAGTTAGTCCGACAACTGCACTTGTTAGTCTTTCACCTAACTGCTTATGTTCTCCACCCACCACTGGGGGAATTTTGCTCTTACTCCCGGCTAAAATTTGCAATCTGCGTTGGCGTGTTTGCCAAGCAAAATTAACCACTGTACCGATGAGTGGAAATACGAATATAATTGCGATCGCTGGATGTAAAAGACCAAGAAAATCTGTTAATTGCATACAACACCTTTCAAGGAATCATTAAATTAATATCAAATGACAATATAAAATATCGTTCTCTCACTTAAATTAATTTCAGATGAGAATCTGTTTAATGTTTATTTTTGTTATTCTTAGATTATTTTAAGAAAGCAAGTAAAAAATTATAACTTTTATAAACAGTTTTTCTGCCCATCTGCATGAAGCATCTAATGTGTAGCTTCCCACGCTATATATCAACTGGCAGATAACTTATTATTAGGTGGGATATTACGTCGGTGCAGCTTAGAAAATTTAGTCAATTTCCAAACCGAATAATAGTTGTCGCTGTAGACAATATCTGTCTTTGCTTTATACTTTTTTTCGATTGTTTCGCGCCAAGTATCTGAAGGATTGAATAAAAATACATCAGCAAACCCATCAGGAATTTTGGGAACTTTTTGGTTGTTCACCAACAGAAATCGCACTTTTGGTTCCAAAAGATAGCTCAGAGAAAAGACATTCCCATAATTGTCGCCTAAAGCATCACTAATCAAAAGTGGACGAGTCGTCTGGTTGATGATTTGGGCAACTTGTGGATTGCCATAGCTCATACCCTTATTCCACCAAGTTTCTGCCTGGGAACTCACCTTATAAGAAATTAGACCACAAATAATTACTAATGCCATGATTATGTGCCAAATGCTCCGGCGTGACACGTTCCCATTATATAGTTGCGTAGTTAGTAGGTAAGCAACAGCCAGTTGGATTCCTAAATAAGATGGTATTAAATATGGTTCGCTAGATGATCGTATACCTCCAGCAATTAAATCTGGCAGTATTACGGGTAGTGCTGGCACCATAATTAATATGATGATAAACAACCAGACTTTATAATTAGTTGTTTGACAAAGAAAATAAATTGAATATCCTACCAAAATTAAAAATAATGGTGTAATTAAATAGCCCAGAGGATTGTCTAAACTAAGGTCTATATCAAAAAAAATCCGGCTCAACTGCATCAGCAAAAATGGAAATATAGGCATTAAAGATGATTGCGTTGTTATCTTATCTGCTGAAATTAAAAGTTGAAAAAAGTCGCCCATCACAATTGTTATCCAAGGCATGAAAGCTAAAAAACCTACCAGTGATGCTAACAGATAAGTTCTGACAGTTCCCGTCAACTGAAATTTGGCGATGCTCATTACATAAATTCCGTGAGCCACTGCTACAAATCCACTCCAAAGAAATGTATAAAGACTGATGGCTAAAGTTACTGCATAAATGCTCCAGATAGCGAATAAATCTGGTCGTTGTCGTTTTTTTACTAGCTCATCTTTGTCTTGTGATTCCAGCCGCATTGCTCGCAGTAGAGACGCACTGGATAGCAATATAGTGACTAACCAGAGAATATATTCTTGTGCTTCTTGGGCGTATACTAGGTGAATTGGAGAAATTGCCATGAGTGCGATCGCTACACCAGGAACTGATAATGGCACATTAAATAATTCTCGGCATAGCCAATAAACACAAGGGAAAACCAGCAAACTGATGAAGACAGATAAACTTCTAATCGCCGTCACCGAATTACCAAAGATTTCCATCCACAATCTGGCTATTATGTAATAAAGTGGTGGATGGAGAGAATCTTCTTTTGCCAAAGTCATGATTGTGTCATTTAAGTTTTTTTGTTGATTTGCACCTTGAAACTGGGCAAAACTTTCTCCAGCAATGACACGATTATTAAAAATTTGCTGTTTTACTTCAGTTATTGTGTAACCAGAAATTCGTAATGAAGTATAAGTTTCATCATGCCAGTAAACTTTGCCATCAAGGTTAAAAAAGCGAAACAATATACCCATCGCTAATAAGAAAATAATTAAAAATCGCAACCAACTCGGAGCAAATTTGAGATGGCGCATAAGTAGTTTTCCTAAGAACTTGTCTAAAATAATCCAGTCAGCAAAGAGGACTATTGGGACTCTTGGGACAACCCCATATCTAATATTGGGACTTGTAATATGGACACCTTGTATCTAGCACTACGTGTCTTTCCCCAAATCTTTTTTTGTATTCCATAATCTTTAGACAGGGGCTTGTACCGATATAGAACAAGGTTTTTTCAACAGTCCCCAAGTCGTCTCAATACGGTTCGGATAAGACTCAATCCCCCCAATCCACGCCACTTGCTCCATTTGGGGAGACCCCTACAGCCCTTCCCTAACGGGACGCCTTGCGGCGAACGGGCATCCTACGGCAGGCGCTAGCCTCTGCCTTTGGGAGAAGACCGCAGTGGCTCCCCTTAAAATGTGGGGCTAATAATGGCTCTATTTCTCCCTTACAAAGGGGAATCTTTAAGAATTGTGCAGCTTAAACGAAGCGGATTGAGAGTCATCTGATTTTAAATATTGACAATAAATACCTCTCTTCTATTAACTATGAAAACAATTGCACAAGATTGTATCAAATACGGCAAAACTGACCTTTTTTTTACAGTCAAGATGTAGATGTAGAGTAAAATATCATAAATATTGCTATTCTTACAGTCCATGTATGTAGACTTTATTCCTGTAGCCGCGACTGAGCGCCATTAGGTAAAAAGATAATTTTTACAATATTTGGTAACGCCATTTAGCAAAGTCTTTGGTATTAGATATAGCTAAAAAATCAATAGTCTTAAAGTGTCGGTCAATAGCTGGAATACTGCATATTTTAGCTCCAATATTCAAGTATGCCTGCAAAATTTTGGGAATTTCAACATTATATGAATCTGGAAAATCTTGAGGCATTTCTAGACAAGATTGTGAATTTGGATAAACTAAAATATTTGGATGCATCAAGCCATTCTGCTGAAAATAATCATAAGCGTAAGTAGCTTGCCAAGGACATTGTGTTAGTAATGATGCACAGCCAAAGAAATATTGGTTTCTACTCCAGATCAGATAATTTGCTAGCCCTTTCCATAGTAGTAAAAGTGCCTGACTATTGCGGTATTCTTTAGCTATACATGCACGCCCAACTTCAACTGATGCCTGAAGCACAGAATGGGGAATCGCATTAAGATTAAATATATCGGCAGCATCAAAGCCTAGTCTTTGAGAAGCCATTGTATAGGTTTGCATCCGATAAGTTCCAATGGTTTTACCCGTTTGTTTGGAGATCAGGATTAAATGATGGCAAACTGCATCAAACTTATCTATATCCATCTGGGTAAAGTTAGAAGTAGAGAATCCCAACCCTAGTTCAAGATTAAAAACTTCAAAGCGCAACCGAAAAATTGATTCTAATTCTTCTTCAGTTGACGCTAGCCGTAGGGTATATTTTTCAGTTTGAAGGACGGGAAAATCTTCAAGAGGGGGAGGAGGATTCAGTGAGTAATTGATGTTGCGTCCAGAAACTTCCATCTATCTTCCTACTTAGATTTACGAAAATATTCTACTAGGATTTAGGCACTATACAAATAGCTCACATTATGCATTAATGTGTCGAAGCGTGATTGAGACGGTTTTTGATAAAAGAACCTTTAGAGAGCTTTTTTACTCTCTTGGATTAGGGGTAGAGTGCTTTTATTATCGACATTAATTTCCCAAAAATCTGGCAATAAGATACAAAATTTTCTTTTGATATCCGCTATAAATGCAAATCAGCAAAGAAAGTCAAAATTAGGGCAGAAAGCCCCCGGATAAATCCAGGGGCTTGGATAATTTTGGTTGCGATGTGCTTTTGCTTTAGGCATTGCGTAGACATCGCCTATGCTGGGCCGGTACGCGATCGCAATCTGCGGGAAATGCACTCTAAAATACTTAATCAATTACGGTGATTATTGCTGTAGTGAACCCTTGTACCTGCCCAAAGCAACTTATCTCGCAGCGTCTGATAATAGGAATTGTTCTCGCGCAAAATAATAAATTTAGCCCGACAATCTGCCATGCGCACATCAACGCGGTGTCCTGGCCAAATTGAAGTCCCCAAAACCCCATCTGTCCACAGCTTGGTACTCAAATCGTAATCCCCCAAAGGCCAAATACTCACCACAGAACCAGGGGGTAAAACCAGGGGGCGACTAGAAAGGCTCATTGCACAAATAGGAGTGATGGTAATCGCCTCCATACCATCATGCATAATTGGCCCATTGGCAGAAACGGTGTAACCAGTAGAACCTGTGGGAGTAGCAATGATTATCCCATCCCCGACGTATTGATCGACTACCTCACCGTCGATTTCCATTTCCAGAATTGAAGTAATCATCCGGTCAGCGGAGGCTGGTTTGACACAAAATTCATTCAAAGCCAGGTAATGCTCACTCACTGGCTCCAAATTAGACCCATGACCCTCGTAGACAGCAGCTTGTAACATCATCCGTCGTTGGATAGCATAGCGATCCTCAAACAGTCGATCCCAAACTTTCTCCGTATCCTGAAACTCCTCCACTGACTCAGTTAAAAACCCCAGATGACCTCCTACATTCACTCCCAGAATTGGGATGCCAGCTGGAGCTAAATGTCTGGCACTGGTTAAAACAGTACCATCGCCACCGAGTACCAAAGCGAGATCGATTGGTTGAGCCGCCGAAGCCAAAAAGACCGGATAGGGGTTGTCTTTCGGCCCGCTAGGCCCCATCAACACATGGCACTGGCGACTTTCTAGTTGTTTAGCACAGACTTCTGCCCATTCTTTACTCTGGGCATCCCGCGCTTTATAAGCAATGATTACCTGCTTGAGTTGCACGCACAATTACCACTTCAGGAGATTAAACTGCTCCATATCGACGGTATCACGGTTACGATAAATGGCAAGCACGATCGCTAAACCCACCGCAGCCTCGGCCGCCGCCACGGTAATCACAAATACTGTGAAAACCTGACCTTTAATTAATGTTGAGTCGAGGAAGTTGGAAAATGCCATTAAATTCAGATTAACAGCATTGAGCAGTAGCTCAATTGACATCAGCACCCGCACAGCGTTGCGGCTGGTAATTAAACCGTAGATACCGATGCAGAATAAAGCTGCTGCTAGTAATAAAAAGTACTGGAGTTGCATGAATCTGGGTATCCCTCCTGTAAAAACTGGCTTTTTCTCTGCGACTGAGGTCGCAAATCTTACTCTTTTGTTTCGCTGGTTGTTGATACCAGTTCTCTGGGGCGTTCTTGCAAAGTTAAAATGGTTTGCGGTACTTCGGATAGCGTCACTTGATCTGGCAAATACTCACGGCGTGCCAAAATAATTGCTCCTACCATCGCTATTAGCAGCAAAATGGAAGCCAATTCAAAAGGTAATAAAAAGTCAGTGAAGAAATGCTCTCCAATCAAAACTATAGAACTTTCACCACCCACCACAGGTGCAGTTGAGTAGGCCCAAGGAGTAGCCAGCACCATTGTACTTAAAAGAGCAAACAATCCTACACTGACTATACCTGTTAGCACTTTCCGCACCCAAGAGTTGGGAAATGCTACAAAATTCTGCCGCTTGTTCACCAACATAATGGCAAACAAAATCAACACGTTAACCGCCCCAACGTAAATCAGTATTTGTGCAGCTGCAACAAAATCAGCATTTAGCAACAGGTAGATTCCCGCAATGCTGATGAACACGCCCCCCAGCATAAAGGCAGAATAAACGATATTGGAGAACAGCACCACGCCAATGGCCGCCCCAATCATCATCACGCCCAGTATGCCAAGCGATACAAACTGTACTCCTTCCGCTAGATTCACTGTTTTTTGTCCTTAGTCAATCAATTTTGGATTTTAGATTTTAGATTTTAGATTTTTGTTTTAATCCAAAATCACTAATCACAAATTTGCATGGTCATTGGTCATTGGTCACTAGAAAAAGGACAAATGACAAACCACATTTATTTTTCTGTTTGTTCAACAAGGTCTTCTGGACGCGCACCCGCACGTGGCGCATCCGCAGGCAGTCCGTGGGGTTCAAGGACGCCCTTGGGTAGGTAAACTAGTTCGCGTAGTGGTGTAACCATTGGGTCATCTGTTACCTTATAGGGCAAACGGCCCAGCGCCACGCTATCATAGTTCAATTCATGGCGATCGTAAGTGGAAAGCTCATACTCTTCTGTCATGGATAGACAGTTAGTGGGGCAAAATTCCACACAATTACCGCAAAAGATACAAACTCCAAAGTCAATGCTGTAGTGGTTAAGTTTTTTCTTTTTGCTGGCTTTGTCGAATTCCCAATCTACTACAGGCAGGTTAATCGGACAAACGCGAACACAAACTTCGCAGGCGATGCACTTATCAAATTCAAAGTGAATTCTACCGCGAAACCGTTCGCCAAGAATCAGTTTCTCGTAAGGGTACTGTACGGTAATCGGACGCCGCCGCATGTGGTCGAAGGTAACAGAAAGTCCCTGACCAATGTAACGCGCAGCTTGTACCGTTTCTTTGGCGTAATCACCAACTTGTTTCAGGAACTTTAGCATTTTGTGTCTCTCTCTTTTGGATTTTGGATTTTGGATTTTGAATTTTAGATTTCAGACTTAATCCCTCCGGGTTCGGCAGTCACTCATGGGGAGCCACTGCGGTGGACGGGTTCCCCGGCATAAAGGAGCCAGCGCTGTGGGCGGGTTTCCCGACTTGAGGCGACTGGCGTCAAGTGGCGTGGAAACCCCCTTGGCGCTAGCCTCTCCCTTTGGGAGAAGACCGCGCTGCCTCACCAAAATCTAAAATCTAAAATCTAAAATTGGTTTACCCGCCAAAGGCGAAGGGAAAGGCTAGTTTCAGGGCGGCGGTTAATAGGAGATTAGCCAAGCCAACTGGCAACAAAAACTTCCATCCTAAATCTAACAGTTGGTCAATCCGTACCCGTGGCACTGTCCAGCGCAACAAGATAGCGACAAACACTAGTAAATAAGCTTTGAACACGGTCATCGTGATCCCCAAAGCCGCAGTTATTATCTGGAACACAGGATTTAGTTCACTGACTCCCAGCCAACCAGCGATGAGGTTGAGGGGAAGGGGAAAGTCCCAACCACCCAGGTAGAGAATTGCTACTAGTAGCGAAGAAAGGATCAAGTTAACGTAGGAACCCAGGTAGAACAGACCGAATTTCATGCCTGAATATTCAGTCTGATAGCCTGCTACGATTTCTTCTTCCGCTTCGGGTAAGTCAAAGGGTAATCGTTCGCATTCAGCTAGGGCGGCTATCCAAAAGATCAGGAAACCGACGGGTTGTCGCCAAATGTTCCAGCCCAGAATGCCATAGCCAGACTGTTGATTGACAATATCAACAGTATTGAGGCTGTTAGACATCATAGCGATCGCTAACACCGCTAGTGCCAAAGGAATTTCATAACTAATAGATTGCGCTGCTGCCCGCAACCCTCCTAAAAGAGAGTATTTGTTATTAGATGCGTAGCCAGCCATCAGCAAGCCAATGGGTTGAATGCTAGACAAGGCAATCCACAAGAATACGCCCATGCCCACATTGCTAATTACGATATTCTCCCCAAAGGGGACGATCAGGAACGACAGAAACACCGGAATTACAACAATAATTGGGCCGAGGGTAAACAGCCAGGGGTCAGACTTGGCTGGCACTATATCTTCTTTAAATACCAACTTCAGACCATCCGCTACAGGTACCAGCAACCCAAAAGGCCCCTGGTATTCTGGCCCAATTCGCTGCTGTGCTGCGGCGGAAATTTTCCGTTCTAGCCAAGTAGCAACTAATACCCCCACTGTTGCCCCAATCAGCATCAGTATCATTGGCAGGGGCATCCAAATCGCTTTGGCTGTTCCTGCTGGTATACCTAAATCCCGGAGGGATTCAATAAAAGTTCCTTGGAGGTCAATTCCTGAGTTCATGTTTCCGCTCTTTAAGACATCGAGTCATAGTGAGTTACAACTATTAGTTGAATTAATACCTGTAAATTCACCCATTTATAATTTTTGCTGTGATCACGCCCGATTGAAGATTTGTTGCCAATTCCCATGCCTAGTATATCGTTGGATGGTTTGAGCACCCTGAAGCGAGATGAGAACTTCTACTTATGGTTGGCATTGAGATTGGCTATTAAGCGGACAAGGGGACAGGGGAGAGTATATATTTCAGGACTTAGGCAGTGATGCGATCTGTGAAGACCGCCGAAACAGCGCATAGTATATCGGGCATTGGTTCGATATACTATGCCCAATGCCCAATGCCCAATTAACGTTTGTCAATGGGGGTATAAGAAACTTCGTGGTGACCGTTGTAAACCTGGGTAGGACGGAAAATCCGGTTTTCTGCTAGTTGTTCTTTCCAGTGGGCTAACCAACCGGCAACGCGGGCGATCGCAAATATTGGCGTAAACAAGTCTGTGGGAATCCCCATCTTCCTATACACCAAACCCGAATAAAAGTCAACATTGGGATAAATCCCTTTGCTACCGAGTTTTTCCTCTACCACGCGTTCCATCTCTTGGGCAATGTCATAGAACTTGTCATGCCCAAACTTTTCAAACAGCTGTTCTGCTAGACCTTGTAAGATTGTGGCTCGTGGGTCTTTCACCTTGTAAACACGATGTCCAAAGCCCATAATCTTCGCTTTGCGTTGCAGAAGATCCTCCACATAAGGACGGACATTTTCCACAGAGCCAATTTCTTCCAACATCTGAATCACTTCTTCATTGGCTCCACCATGCAGGGGCCCTCCCAAGGTTCCCACAGCACTAGCAACCACAGCGTAAGGATCAGTCAAGGTTGAAGCTGTCACTCTGGCACTGAAGGTGGAAGCATTCATTGTATGCTCGACCTGAAGTATCAAGCAGATATCAAAAATCCGCGCCATCAGAGGATCGGGTTCTTGCTCATTGAGCATGTATAGAAAGTTGGCGGAATAGTCTAAGTCATCACGGGGACGCACCGGGTCATTGCCTTTTCGCATCAGTTGGAACGCCGCCACCATCGTGGGAATGGTTGCTATCAAGCGCACCACGGAATCTCGAATGTAGGCAGGATTATGTAAATCGCGGAGCGAATAAAACAAGCCTAAAGCAGCAGCAGAGGCTTGCAAGGCATCCATTGGATGACCGCTTTCTGGAAAGCATTTCATCATGTCTCGAATGCGGTATTTTATCCGCCTGTGGAAACGAACTTCATGCTCAAATGTTTCCAGTTGTTCCTTGCTTGGCAGTTCACCCCAGATTAAGAGATAAGCAGTTTCTATGAATGTACTTTTTTCTGCTAATTCTTCAATCCGGATGCCACGATATTCTAGTATTCCTTTTTGCCCATCAACATAGCTGATACTTGATTGGGCGGCGGGAATGCCTTCTAAACCAGGCTTGTATTCGCACACCATCATGGCAACACCATTTGCTTTTTGAAATATCTGATCAAGCTAACTTACCAGAAATTTATTGTCGCCATAACAGTAGCCGTTCTAACAACAATCAAAAATGTTGAAAAACTGTTATAGCAGGTACTTGGGTGGTGTCAACCAAAACATCTGACTACGACCCAGAGGAGAACCTGTTTCTGGTAGTTTTATCCCAATCATACCTGCTTTTTTCAAGACCAAGCTTGCTTTGACTTCTCCCCATAAGAGAATTTCTGCCCAATTGGTCAAATCAGGTTCGTGTCCAACCAGCGCCAGTTGGGTATTTTGGGAATAATTCCTTGGCTCTAACCAGTCTTTTAGCCAACTAGAAATTTGACCATCGTGGGCGAGGTGGCTAGATTCCTCTAACTGGGAGCTTAGTTTTTCTGCTATAAGGATTTCAGCCGTTTGGCGGGCCCGCACTAAGGGACTGGTAAGAATCAAATCAAAGCTTAAACCCAATTTAACAAGTTTCAGGGCAACTTTCTCAGTTTTTTGCCTTCCTTCTTTGGTAAGGCTGCGCTCCTCATCCTTGATGCCTAATCCCTTGTCTTCGGCGATGCCATGACGAATTAAGTATAGTTCCATACTTTGAGTTTTGTTAGCGTAGCGGGGCGTAGCCCGTACTTAGTTAGGAGTTAAGTCTGATATTAATTAACCTATCTTAAATCTTAATCATTATTACGTATTCGTTGAGCTGCCATCTATTCAGTGCAACGCGGCGTTAGGTGTTCTAACGTGTTATGGATATGGCAATAGGTTTAAACCTTGAATAAATCTGTAATCCCGTTGGTTTTTTGTGATAAACGGGTAATTCGACACTATTGCTGTAGTTGCAATGAGACTATCAGAAATGAGCAAGCCATGACTTAGCCGATAAGACCGCAATAAATCAACTGCTGTGTCAGATACAGCCTGGTCAATCTTAATGATATAAACTGCGTCCACCTTGAAAACTGTAGTTCTTTCGGTATGAAAAGAAAAAACCCTTATCTCCCAGCCCCTTCTCCCTTTCTTTGGGAGAAGGGGAGCCGGAAATAAGTCCCTCTCCCTACTTGGGAGAGGGATTTAGGGTGAGGGCAAAAACTACGGTTCTCAAGATAGATGAGCTTTAAAACTGCTTAAAGAAATTTTCTAGTGTTTGTAGTTCTGCTTTGTTAGCACAACCTACCACTAGTTCCATCTGTGTGATTGTGCTAATTGCCAAGGCAGAATTCGCTTTGAGATTTTGCAAACACTTTACTGCTTCAAGAACACTGCGACCTGCATCAATTAGAATATCAGTATCAACGATGGTTGAATTAGTCATCTGACTTTGACCACTCATTTTCTCGAACACCACGCACCCAAGCAGTGCTATCAGCTAAATCTTGGCGATGTCTACGACGGGCTACGCCTACGCTCCACATCCCAATAAAGCTATCTTTATCAAGTCAATATCAGCCGACTGAGAGGCAGATTCAACTAGTGCATATCTTTGTCGCAAAAAAGCAATATAGTTGATGACTTGACGCTGTGCTTCCGCAGGAAGGGATAAAAACTCATTAAACAATTTTTGCTGTGTCATTTTTATACCTCTCAGAAAAATAAACTCACTCAAATTAGCGTTGTCAAAAACTCATCTGGCAGCATTGCCGCAACTGAAGAAGCTACAAAATCGGGTGTGTTTCGCGTCACAATTATTTCTAAACCTGCCGTAAGCGCCGCAGCACTCGTTACTGCATCCTCAAAATCCTTAATTGAGCTATTCAAAGCTTGCCGAATAACTTCATCTGTCACGCTGGCAACTTGAAGGTGCTGCAATAACTTTGCTAATAGTTCACGCGCTACTTCATTACCAACTTTACGACGCAGAATATAGAAAATATTGGTTACTGCATGACCTGAAACATAACCTTATACTTGATTCTGCATTACTGTATTTAACGCTCTTGCGGAAGCTACATCAAATGGTTCACGCTGTGCCAAAATATCGAGCAACACCCGTTTCAACCGTATTTCTCCTCTAAATAATCCACATAATTTTCTGTCGGATTTTCTTCTCCTAGCTGGATTACACCTATTAAACTCTGAGTCCAGGAGTCAAGATCGGTTAAAGGTTCTAAGGTTGGACTGTCAGTAATAGATGATAGGGTTTCTTGTTGAGCCACATCTTTTTCAATCTGTTTATCCCAAGCTGCTGCATCGAATTCCGTAAACCAGGCACGAACTACATCCTCAATCAGTTCAGCCTCTGTGAAAAGACCAAAATTCCCGACCTTTTAAAAAAGTCGGGAAATATGTTGATCACGAATGACGTAGGGATGCTATCTGACCAAGCACTTTGACTGCTACATAAGTTAGGAGTTCTCCCCATCTCCTTGATCTCCTTCTATTCTGACTGAATCGGGTTGTCTCTAGGATTAACCAACCTCAGCAGTTTTTGCTTAATTTGAGCGTCGAATACTTCCCATTTCATTTTCGCATAGGCGGAATTTTCATTACTGCCAGATAAGAAACCCATTGGAATTTCAAAGCCGCCTGCGCTTGTCCTTCCACCGCCAAAAAACCGCCCAGCGCTATCTTGTCCAAAGGCTTCTTTGATGAATTCATCAGGGTCAAGGGTAAGTTTGGTGGTTCTCAGGGAGCCGATGACTATTTCTAGTTCTTCGTCTTCATCGTGAACAATGCCGTAAACTACGGCGGTGTGAACGTTTTCTTCAGTGACGAGAAAATCAGCCGCTTGGGGGATGGCATCGCGGTCATCGTAGCGTAAATAACCAACACCAGCAATGGAAAAGTTATTTTGAACAATGCGGTTTTTGAGCGATCGCTCGATCACATCCATTACCCGCTTGGAACAGTTCGCCTGTAAAATGGCGTTTAGCAATTGGGCGTCATAAAATCGGCTTAAATACGCAGCTGCCATAAAGTCTTCTTCTTGCGCTTGCATTAGCCGATTTGTATCTGATCGCAAGCCGTGCATCAAGGCAGTAGCGCATTTGACGTGTTGATTTATGCTGGTATCTAATGCCAGTAATCCCGTTTGGAGGTATTGAGTAAAAATTGTTGCCGTTGCTCTTACATAGGGACGGATATCCTCAAACTCTGCTTGGAGATCACCTTGGATACTGTGATGGTCGATCAGGGCTACTAGCGGAATTCCAGCCTGCTGCACCGCTGAGAGTAGCTGTGAAGTGGTTCCCTGGTTATCAATTAATACAAAACCTTGATAAGATGACAAATCTTTGGTTTTCAAGGTTTGCGGCGTCCAGCGGTGGATAGGTAAATTAGTCAGCCTCACCAAGGCAATATTTTCTTGATGGCTCAATGCGCCAGCATAAATGATTTCACATTTGATATCATATTGTTGGGCAATTAACTGGTAAGCCCAGGCACAGGAAAGGGCATCAGGGTCAGGAAAATCTTGCAGAATTATCAGTTGGCGATCGTGTCGGTGTGCCAGAAAGGTTTTTTGCAGTTCTTCTGACTTTTGTTGTACCAGAGAATTACCACGGTGACTGAGATATATAGCTCCTTCACCTACCGATGGCGGTAATGACGGACTCTTAAATGCAACTTCCACTGGCGCTTTCTCGATTTCAGGTTCCTCTGGGTTTGGCTCTGTGGTCAATGACAAACTCTCTAACTGAGTAACGGGAGAATTCAAGTACATAGGGAACTTTTTTAAAGTGTGAGGCTCCTTTAATTCAGAAATACTACGAGCAGCAATTCACTGAATTTAGCCACTTTCTTATGATCTTCGCAAAAATATCAAGACATTGCACTATACATCTAAGTATATTTTTTATCCGTAACAACGCTCAAGAATCAACTAAATTCCACTAGAGGGTGTATAAGCGCTAGGAAACAAGGAAGTTTAGGATATCGGGCTGTATCTGGCAGCATATAATCTGTTTTAGGAGCTTTTTTTTCTCTTCCGTAAATTTAATAAGCGAAATTTTTATCTGCCTTAGGGTATACTTCCTATTTTATACTTTCAGGCTAGTCTTTGATATTTGAAATATTCTTATGCTCAATACTCTCATTATTGTGACTATTGAGCAATTAACAATTATTTTTAATGAACAGCGCTAGCAACCTACTAGCGTCGGCTGCTGTTTTATTACCTAGATTTATGCAGACTACTACGTTGGTTTCTGCCAAAAAATGTGCATTCCAATGCCTGGACAAACCTGAGTCAACAGACAATTTGTTAAAGCAAATGTGTGCAACACAATTTTAGCCAGACTCTAAAAATAAGCACAAACGCGAACCTGTGACTATTTCTTTATGCTTTTAGGATTAGGTTACGTCATGTTAAAGACCTATAACATACTTTTGCCACTCTGTGTGTAATCCACTCTTAAGATGTTTGCTGACCTCGAAATAGAGGCTGCTATAAGGTTGGCGGGGGGGATGACGCAAAGGCATATGAGCTTCGTGGGGAGTACGACTGCCTTTTTTGACATTGCAACGGACACAAGCGGTCACAATGTTTTCCCAGGTATCGCCCCCGCCGCGCGATCGCGGTATTACATGGTCTAGGGTCAACTCATCCCCTGTGTAACCACAGTATTGACAGCCATGACCGTCACGGTGCAATATATTTCGGCGAGTCAGAGGAATTTCTTTATAAGGAACGCGTACATAATGACGCAACCGGATCACAGTCGGCAACGGGAAATCCGAATAAAGGAATTTACCGTTATGTTCCACGCGTTCTGCTTTCCCCTTGATTAACAGAACCGCAGCACGACGCCAACTCGTTATATTGAGAGGTTCGTAAGATGCGTTTAAGACTAAAACCTTCCCCATTTATCTGCGCTCAGGGTATTAGCTTTACATAAATATTAACACAAATACACCCTGCTAGGGAGATGAGAATAAATTATACTTTCGGGAGAATTCGGAAATTAAGTTATGAGTTGAGAGTTAGTAATGCAACATCTTGTATCTATTCCAATATGAAGGGTAAACTTCCTATTTAATCTGATATCGCTTTTAGGAGCGTGTATAGATAGATAACTTGGAAGTTTAGCCGTGGTGGAATAGGAGTCAGTACAAATGTTAAGTCGCAAACAAATCCCTGGTGTAGTTTCTAATCAGCAGTGCGACACCTACGCGTGGTTTTCGCAACGAGCCTGGGTAGAAATTGATTTAGGGGCGTTGTCGTACAATATACAGCAATTGGTGCAGTTTTTATCACCGCGTACCCAGTTGATGGCGGTAGTAAAAGCTGATGCTTATGGACATGGAGCGGTAACAGTCGCCCAAACTGCAATTCAATCGGGAGCTAGTTGGCTGGGAGTCGCTACAGTTCCAGAAGCTATTCAATTGCGAGAAGGCGGAATTCAAGCGCCCATTTTGATTTTAGGGGCAACTCATACACCAGAGCAGATTCATGCGATCGCTCACTGGAAACTTCAGCCCACACTCTGTAGCCCTAAACAAGCTTTGGTATTTTCTGATGCCCTAGAATCCATGAATTATGGTTCCCCTATCCCAGTACACATCAAATTAGACACGGGAATGTCCAGGTTGGGAACTAATTGGCAGCAAGCTGGCGAGTTTGTGCAATTAGTGCAGCGCTTACCACATCTATCTATTGCCAGTATTTATTCCCATTTGGCAACAGCAGATGATCCTGATACTACGGCAATGGAAGAACAGCATAAACGATTTGAGCAAGCGATCGCTCAAATCAAAGCAATGGGAATCCAACCGCCTTGCTTGCACTTGGCAAACTCAGCAGCAGCACTCACAAATCCAGCATTGCACTACGACATTGTGCGAGTAGGTTTAGCCGTTTACGGACTCTACCCAGCAACCCATTTACAAAATGCGATCGACCTCAAACCCGTTTTGGAACTTAAAGCAAGAGTCACCCAAGTTAAAACAATTGCCGCAGGAACTGCTGTCAGCTACGGACATCAATTTATTGCTCCGCGTGAACTTCGCCTCGCTGTCGTGGGAATTGGCTATGCTGACGGTGTTCCTCGCGGTCTTTCCAACAAAATGCAGGCGTTAATTCGCGGTCAGCGAGTGTCGCAAATTGGGACAATTACAATGGATCAGTTGATGCTGGATGTGAGTGCCATACCCAATATCCAAGAAGGAGAAGTAGTCACCTTACTAGGGGAACAGGGAAAAGAACAAATTTCAGCGGACGATTGGGCAGAAGAATTAAACACTATTTCCTGGGAAATTCTCTGCGGGTTCAAGCATCGTCTGCCTCGTGTTGCAGTCATGTAATTGGGTATGGGGCATAGGAAATTAATTTTTCCCTTGTCCCACATTTTCCCTTTCCATAAATAATTTATTATGGTATTCTAGTAAACTGATGCGGATATGGCGAAATTGGCAGACGCGCTAGATTTAGGTTCTAGTTCCGAAAGGAGTGAAGGTTCAAGTCCTTTTATCCGCATTTATTAAGTTTGCGATCGCTGAGTTATTGGGTAAACGCTGGTTTGCTTTGAGAATCTGCTGCGTTACACCCTCTAAATATTTGAGATAAATTTAAGATTAATAGGACTTACGCAATTGTGAAGAAAAACCAGCCTTTGCGATTACTTCGCTTATCTACGAGAGGCTGCGCCAACGCTCGTAATGACGTAAAATCGTAGTCCGTGTGTAAGTCCTGATTAATTTTCTCTATAAATTCAGCCTTTGATTTTCAAAAAAAAATTAAATCGTTCCGCTTCGCTACACTCAAAAAGGATAAAGAAAAATAAGAGCAAAGGACAAAAGAACTAAAGTGTAAAGCGCTAAAGAGTTCTCCCAACCGCGCAGACAACACGAAAACCAATATCGTAGTTGAAGTAGTCGCGCACCGCCCTAAGGTAGCTGTAGCGGGACGCAGAACGGCAGAGTTCAGGATTGCTGAACCAGGAACCGCCCCGCAGTATTTGATATTGATTATTATTATCTATCCACGCACTTCCATCTCTAGGCGCTCCTTTATAGCTGTCATGCCAACTATCTTGACACCACTCCCAGACATTCCCGTGCATATCGTACAATCCAAAGGCGTTGGGTGGAAAACTTCCTAACTCTATTGTTTCTCCACAATTTTTTCCTTTTGGTGCAGAAGCGTAAGTAGAATTTCCATTGTAGTTAGCTAACTCAGTCGTTATCGTCTCGCCAAAATGAAAGGGTGTATTTGTTCCTGCACGACAGGCATATTCCCATTCAGCTTCACTAGGTAGACGATATTGCTTGTTTGTATATTTCGAGAGGCGATCGCAAAACTCAACTGCATCGTACCAGGACACTCGCTCTACTGGTCGTTTATCTGCCTTGAAATAAGATGGGTCTGCTTTCAGGTAACGCTTAACTTTGGGTAGTGCTGCTAATCTTCTCCATTGCGTTTGGGTGACTGGATGTTTACCCATCAAGAATGATTGAACCGTCATTTCATGCTGAGGTTTTTCGTCATTATTTCCTTCCCCTGATGGTGAACCCATCAGGAATTTGCCACTGGGAATCGCAATCATTTCCAAGCTGACACCATTTCCTAAGTCTTCGGTGAAATATTGGGCTTCACTTCTGTCTCGTTTCACCTCTTGACCACTTGCATTTACCTTCACTATTTCAAACTGAAAAACCTGTAGTCCAGCTTTATGTCCTGTAGGTGCTGACTCAGAAACTACTGATCTATCTCGCCTTGGTAAAGTAATAACTTCAGTAATTTTTGGAGGCACAGAAGACTCTCCAAGTCGCTGGGCAATTCTAGAAAATGCCTCAATTGCTTGCATATCGGAACCCCTAGCAGCCACATTCACCCGAATCCATAACTGTCTGGCTAATTCCCACTCTCCTTTGACTTCCGCTTGATAAGCGTCAAGTTTCATCGTGGCAATATCATGGAGAGTGGCATAATCGGGCAACAAAATTAAGTGTAATTTGGTGGCTGGTTCGGCGATCGCATAGGGATATTGTGGAGTTTTCCGGTGCGTTTGATTGATTGTGGGAACTCTCCATTGTAAATATCGCTCCAGCCTTTCTACTGTGGCACAGTTTCCTTCACCTGCTATTTTCAACCCGTCTAACAACGCCTGGGTAAATGAGCCGTGTTGCAACTGCTCAATTTCATAAGACCTTTGACTGGGACTGCAAGAGTAAAAGGTGACTACTCCCTGATGTTCTTCACCAATACCCTCTCCTCGCCTGCTTCCTTCATCGCGGCAGGCATCTAAAAACAACACTACATTATCTGCTCCACTACGGCGCAATCTTTGGGTAACAAAATCAACAGGGATTGCCGTATGTTCTACATCCCCTGGATCGCTATCTATCAGCATAAGATAGTCACGGTCAGCTGACCGACAACCGTGACCAGCAAAGAAAAACCAGAGATTATCCCCTGGTGCTAATAGTGGGTTTTCAAAGTTTGCCCGTAAAAACCGCCGCAAGTTACCGTAAGTAGGCTGAGTGGGAATGGGTGGAGAAGTGGGAATTGCAATTGAATCCTCTGTAAACAGAAACACTCTATCAAACCGCACTTCCTTTTCAAACCAATCGCGCATAGCTTCGGCATCTAGTTTGGCGTAGTTTAGGTGTTGAAGATTGTTGTACTGGTTAATGCCGATCGCGATCGCCCAATTTTTAGCCATTTCTGCGTTGGTATTGACTAATATGTTCTTCCCTATTGCAAGTTTACGTGTTACTACTGAATAATAGTAATGCACTGTCATGCAGTTTATAGTCTAGAACTAAAAAATAATTGCCTGCCATGACCAAACCTCAAATTGTCGTCAGAATTCCCCCGTATCTTCTAGAAAAGCTTAACAACTACGCTCAACAGACTGGCACATCTAAAACTGAGGTAGTAGTTGGCGCTTTGGCGCACTATTTAGGATGTGTTGAAAATTTACCATTAAATCAAAGAGTTGCCGAACTGGAAGCGAGAACGGCGGTGCTAGAAGCTTTGGTAAAAGCTAGTTAAATCGGGAGCATCCCAAATGTGCAAAAACCTTGATAACCCTCATCCTCTAACCCCTTCTCCCATGTTTGGGAGAAGGGGAACTAGAGTCATTTCCCCCCTCTCCCAAACATGGGAGAGGGGCTGGGGGTGAGGGAAAAGAGTTAAGCAAAATTGGAATGTTCCCGTTAAATCAAGAATAATTTCAATAATAAAATTTATGTCAGCAGAAAATTCCACCCCAAAAGCCATCTGGATTATTACCGAAGAAACGGCTGAAACATCAAGTACCACCAATGAAACATTCAGAAATATTGGAGCAAGAAGCAGTGGAGATAGAGGAGGACGACTCGGAGTTGAAACCACTGAAGAAATAGTTGTGAGCCGAAAAAAAGACGAAATAGTAATTACTAGACACAAGGTAGAGGTAACTAAACTCAAGCAAGAAATGAAGGGGTTTCTGGAAGCAATGCGGGAAATGCTTGATGAAGCTGACCAACCCGATTCTAAGATGCAGCTTAACGAGGTGGAACTCTCAGTAGAAGTCAATGGCGAAGGACAAATCAGTTTGTTCGGGATTGGTGGTGGTAAAGCCGGGGGAAAAGGAGCGATGACTTTTAAATTCAAGCGGAAATAATTGGGACTTGAATATGGGTAGGAATTGGGCGATTGTTATTGGGATTAATCACTATGAGAATCTGCGTAGGCGTAGCCCGCCGCAGGCATCGCTAAACTTTGCCAAGCGAGATGCTTCTGCGATCGCAACTTGGTTTCAACAAGAAGCCAAGTTTAATCAAGTTTTCCTCTTCACTGATGATTCTCCCGCAATTGCAGCCAATTCACCAATTCCCAATCAGGAGAAAAGTATCGAGACAAAAGTGCAGGATCACAACACGCAGTAGCGAATTCTATTCGCCTAATACTTTTCTTGAGTCTTGCTAGGCATACTAGGGTATAACCCATGTCAGGACAGGTTTCGACCTTTATAACTTTTCAAAAATAAAATAGAAATCTTAGTACTAGTGACAAAAGTAACTATTTAAACATGACTTTGTATACAGGCGTGTACCTGATTATTCTGAGTAAATTGAGAATGTACAAATCAAGTAATACAAGGCAGATTAAAGGATATATGAACCACTTTAAATCTATTCTTCTTGGAGGCTTATTAGCAGTTGCTTCAATTGCTGCTCTTTCTCAAAATGCTAATGCTGCTGAATTTAAATCTGAGCATGATCATTTGAATCGTAATACTGTAGCTTTTAATAATAGTAAACTCAAACTCCAACACGAACGTCAAGTTCGTGAACAACGCGCTCGTGAATTACGTGAACGTCAAGCTCGTGAACAACGCGCTCGTGAATTGCGTGAACGTCAAGCTCGTGAACAACACGCTCGTGAATTGCGTGAACGTCAAGCGAGACTTCATCACTAAGAAAAGAAATTTTAACTCACTCATATTACGTTAGGAGAGTAGCAACACTCTCCTTTTTTTATTTATATAAACCTGCTCAAATTAATGCCCAAATTCAGCTAAATCTGAGGTGATGAGTTTTTCAATTAGTTCTATAACACTATCTCCACGACTACCATTAGTCACAAAATCCACACGCTCTTTGAGCGTTGGTAAAGCATTCGCAACTGCTACTGAATAACCACAAAAATTGAGGAAATCATGGTCATTTTCTGCATCGCCAATCCCGATTACATTTTCAGGTCATAACTGCATCTCATCCAAGGCGGCGGCTAACCCTGTGGCTTTATTAATTACTGACGGTAGCACCATTATTGCACCTTTATTCAATATGACTTGTAATTCTAATCCCATCTGGCGGATAGTTTTTAAAACTATGGTTTCTTGGGGATGCAAAGTGGCAACAATTACACGACCAACTGACAGGGAATTGACTTGGCGATCGCACAATGCGTTAATAAATTCTGCAGGTGGTTGAGAACCTAATAGTTTCTCCTGACGGGTGGTTGGTGAGTACAGCAAAGCGCCGTTTTCTGCTACTACATAATCAAATAAATCTACATCTCTAAAAACTTGCAGCAATTCATCTAGTTGTCTACCTGTCACCAAGATAAGTTTGTAACCAAAATTCCGCAGACGTGAAAGTGCTGCCAAAGTATTTTCATTTACATGATTATCAGTTGCTAGTGTACCGTCGTAGTCAGTGGCCAATACAGAATAACGCATAAAGCCAGTAAATAAATACACAAAATATTCAGCAATTATACATCTAATACCTAATCTAGAGGTGTGGCGATGTCTACGACGGGCTATGACGCTCTCTTACGAGACGCTGCGCGTAGCATCTCCCCTTCTCCCAAAGGGAGAGGCTAACGCCTGCCGTACGATGCCCAAAGGGCTGTAGGGAGAAGAGAACGCTTTACGCAACTCTACAAGACGCTCTTGCTAGCAAGATCCCCGTAGGGGAATGCTATCGGCGTCGCACTCACACAACATCCACAGTAGGAATAAACTGGCGATCGCACAAGTTTTTTGGACAACTAGAACAATTCACCTGGAGACTTGGTTAATTTCACGCCTTTTTCTGGTATTGTCATTAGCCCTTCTAAATTATGTTTTATTTTTGTTAAAAAAATCAGTATTATTGCTGTGGTCAAATTGAAGTTATTCAATGCAAAGTGGCTTCATCTAGCCCTTGGCTAGTTAAAGACTAGATTTTACTTAAGTGTAAATACAGAAGTTCAAATGTATTACCGCCAATAAAATCGGTATTATTCCTGTGGTCAGATAGGGGTTACTCAATGGAAAGTGGCTTCATCTACTCTTGACATTCTTATGTCTTATTCTCCAAAGATGTCTGTAAATCTCGGTAACAGGTAGTAAATTAATAAGAATTTACGAATTTACTGAGATTTGATCATTTGAAAATAACGCTGTTGTCGTTGAGTTTCTACCACAATCCCTAAATATAAACTGATGTACTTTAAAATACAAAGGTTTGATTCTTTTTACTTAATTGCAATTGTGGAATAACTCTGCACAAATTTAGCTTACACCTATCGAATTTAGCTGAAGTAAAAGTAAAATGAGCACAACTCCTATAGGTAGCTACAGGTTATTCCAGAAACTACATCCGCTATCTTTGTTGGCACAATTAACCAGTCGGCGTGCTACAGGCTGCTTAAATATATTTACTGAAATAGTTTCTTGGTCAATCTATCTAGAGGACGGGAAACTTACTTATGCCTCCTATTCAGATAAACTATTTGAGCGCCTTGACAGTCACTTGCGACGCTTGAGCCAGCAAATTCCTGCTCTCAACAGCGCTACTCGCGTGCAGATGCGGCTGATGTTTGAGACGAAGAATGAACATCAATCAATACCAAATGCGGATTACCAAGCTATTTGTTGGTTAGTAAATCAGGACTATATCACCTCTGTGCAAGCAGCAAGGCTGATAGACGAATTGGCAAAAGAAGTACTGGAATCATTTCTATGCTTAAAAGAAGGTAGCTATGAATTCAGTCCTGAAAGCTCTTTGGATGAACTACCAAAGTTCTGTTGCTTGGATTTGCGGTTACTTGTTGAACACTGTCAAAAGCAGTTACGAAATCGGCAAAATATCCAGTCATCAATTCCGGCTGGTAGAGGTTCTCAAGTTTTATCTAAAATACAACCGTCTCAAGTTCAGCCACAACTGCAAATAAAACTTGGGCAAAAATTGCCAATACAAATCAATTTTGATATTCCTGAGGATAATAAAACTACTCAGCCAACTGTTGGCAAAAAACTATATACAATTGCCTGTATCGATGATAGCCAAACAGTTTTGAATTCCATCAAACACTTTTTGGATGAAAACACCTTTTCAGTTGTGATGATTAATGATCCAGTAAAAGCTTTAATGCAAATTCTCCGGAGTAAGCCCGATCTGATTTTGCTAGATGTTGAGATGCCAAGTTTAGATGGCTACGAGCTATGTTCCTTATTACGGAAACATTCGGCTTTTAAAAATACACCGATCATTATGGTGACTGGTAGAACAGGATTTATCGACAGGGCAAAGGCTAAGTTAGTCAGATCATCAGGATATTTGACTAAGCCTTTTACACAATCAGAATTGCTAAAAATGGTTTTTAAGCATCTTGGTTAATTTAGTAGTCAGAATTCCGGAGTCAGAAGAAATGAGACAACCAGCAAAGACATTTCAAGACTTGATATTTGGCAGGAAACACATCCATTTATTTTATGATTATATCGATTTTCTAAAATTGGCATGTTCATTCTAAATTTTGACTCCTGAATTCTTATACCAAATTTAATCGCCTTAAGTTACTTTTTAGGAGATTTAATAGTGAGTCTGACTTTACTTGGCACAATTCTGATTGTAGAAGATTCTCCCAGCGAATTGGAATTAATGAGCCATTATCTTAAAGAGAGTGGTTACAACGTAATTAAAGCTTCTGGTGCAAAAGAAGCTTTAGAAAAAGCTGTGTTAGAAAAACCAGACGCGATCGTTACTGATGTAGTAATGCCCGAAATGAGTGGATTTGAATTGTGTCGTTCTCTAAGAAGAAATCCGATTACTGCAAAAGTGCCGATTGTAATTTGTAGTTCCAAAAATCAAGAAATTGACCGTTTGTGGGCAATGAAACAAGGTGCAGATGCCTATATAACTAAACCTTACACCCGCGAACAACTCCTCCGTACTATTAAATCAGTGGTAATTTGAATCAATGACTAGTACAAACATTACACTTCCTTCCAAACCAATCCAAAATAATTTAGCAGATGGTTATCTAAAATTTCAGTTAAATCAACAGACTACTGCTGTTTTATCAATGAAACATACGCAAGAAGCAATCATTGTACCTATTGAATCTATCACCTCTATACCTAATATGCCCCCCTGCATATTAGGATTAATGAATTGGCGGAGTCGGATAAATTGGGTAGTTGATTTGCCAAGAATGCTCAATTTAGAATCTCTAGATTATCGACTGCGACAGTACAATGCGATCATTATTCGGGTGGAATCATTGGTGTTGGGCTTAGTTGTCCAAGAAATAAAAGGTACAACTAAGTTCGCAGCTGATGCTATTCATTCTCCTATAGGACAAGTGGCATCCAGTTTAGTTCCTTATTTATGTGGGTGCGTTGTGCAACAGGAAGAAATATTACTGGTACTAGATGCACAGGCGATTGTGCAGTCTTCTATTCTCCGTAGTGATTAGAGTGTACTACTAAAAAAAGATTTTTAGTATTCTTATTCACGTACTTAGGAGAACTACTTTTATGTTTAATAAAACCAACACGAATCAAAGTAGTGGCGCTCAAAATCGAGCATCGCTGATTTCATCCCAAAAAATCACTGGTAGTGTAGTAAAACTACCAAGTAAGCTTACTACTGAAACGGCTAATAATTCTTCCCTAAATCAGGCTATTGCCTCTTTTACAAAGCTGGGATTGATTAAGAAAGCGACTATTTTGGCGATCGCAATCGGTACAATACCAGTATTGGGCATAGGCGCGATCGCTTTTAGCTTTGCCAACAAGTCGATTACTAAGCAAATTACTCAATCTCAACAAGCCGAAGCCACTGGCTTAAGTGATAAAGTTAACCGTTTTATGTTGGGACGCTACGGTGATATTCAGGTAATATCAAGTTTGCCTTTTTTGACAAATTCCCAAGCTAGTGCCGGTATCACCACTCAAGAAAAACAAGCAGTCCTAGATCGCGTTGTCGAAGCCTACAAAGCTTATGACAGTATTGCTGTCTTTGATCGCCAAGGTAACTTGATTGTGCAATCCACAGGCGAACCCCTGGAAAACCAAAAAGACAGTAGCTATTTTCAAGACGCTTTACAAAAAGATACTCCTGTAATCAGCAAACCTGAAGCAGCAAAAAATACAGGTAAAGTGGGTATTTATATAGCTGCACCTGTGAAAGAGACAAGCACGGGCCAAACTATTGGCGTGGTACAAGCACGTATGCCCGTAAAATCTTTAGAGGAAGTCATCAAAAACTACGTAGCCAATGGACAACAATACTATTTGCTCGATGCTTCGGGAACAGTTTTCTTGAGTCCACAACAGAAATTATTGGGGAAACAGGCAAAGGGAGAGTATTCTAGTTTAGCTAAACTCCTTGCAGCCAAAAAGGTAGATAGTTTTATAGAAGTTCCCAAAACTCACAAAAAACAAGAACTAGTCAGCTACGTACCAGCCAGTAAGTTAGACGGCTTGCCAGATTTAAACTGGCAAGTACTTTTATCCACAGATACAGCAATTTTATTTGAGCCGCAAAGACAATTGTTGTGGATTATAGCCATTGGTACAGCACTGACAGCATTGATTGTGGCTGCGATCGCATCTCGGTTAGCTAAACTTACTACACAGCCAATTATCAATGCGACTGCGGCATTAGCAAAGCTTGGTCAAGGTAAATTCAATACCCGTTTGGAAATTGAAACAGAAGACGAATTAGGGGTATTGAGTGCAAATATCAACCAGATGGCCGAACAATTGCAGGTCTTAGTTAAGGAACAAGAACTGGACGTTGAAGGCGTAAAATTATTAGCAGATATTACCCGACAAATTCGGAGAACTCTCAAAACCGAAGATATTTATGACGCAGCAGTAAAAGAAGTTCAGCGATCGCTAAAAACAGACCGGGTAATCATTTATAGTCTGAATCCAGATACTTGGGATGGCATCGTCGTTGCGGAATCGGTAACTGGTAATTGGCCAGAAATGATCGGAGTGCAAATCGACGACCCCTATTTTCGGGAACGTTATCTAGAAACTTCTGATGATAGCCGGGTGCAAGCAGTTGCTAACATTCATCAAGACCAAAGCTTGAAAAATGCCAATGGTTACATTCAACTGTTGGAAAAATTTGCTGTCAAAGGTCATTTGATTGTACCGATTCTTGCCCAAGAGCAACTTCTCGGCTTATTAATTGCTCATCATTGCGAAACTCCTCGTGTTTGGCAACAGCCGGAAATTGACTTGTTTCAACAGATAGCAACTCAAATTGGCTATGCCTTGGAACAAGCCAAGTTGTTAGAGGAGATAGAACAAGCTAGGAATGTTGCAGTAATCGGTTCTGACGACGAACGGCATCAAAAAGAAACACTGCAACAGCAACTTTTAGAACTGCTCAACGACGTAGAAAGTGCAGCCAGAGGCGACTTGACAGTGCGTGCAGACGTGACCTCTGGGGAAATAGGCACTGTTGCCGACTTTTTCAACTCCATTGTGGAAAGTCTCCGGGATATTGTTACCCAAGTTCAACAGGCTGCTACCTACGTGAATACTGCTATTGGCTCTAACGAAGGAGCCATCCGCCACTTAGCAGAGGAAGCACTCACCCAAGCTGTCGAAATCAACCGCACCCTCGATGCTGTTGATGGAATGACCCAATCCATGCAAGTCGTAGCCGAAAGTGCCGAAAAAGCTGCTTTCATTGCCAACCACGCCGCCCACACCGCCACTCAGAGTGGACACGCAATGGATTTGACAGTACAAAACATCCTCTCTTTGCGGGAAACTGTGGGTGAAACTGCAAAAAAAGTGAAACGCCTTGGAGAATCTTCCCAACAAATTTCTCACGTGGTGTCCTTGATTAAGCAAATCGCCATCCAAACCAACTTGCTTGCCATCAACGCCGGTATTGAAGCAGCGCGTGCAGGTGAAGAAGGTCAAGGTTTTGCCGTAGTTGCTGAAGAAGTCGGCGAATTAGCAGTCAGAAGTGCCGCTGCAACCCAAGAAATTGAACAAATTGTTGAAAATATCCAACGAGAAACCAGTGAAGTGGTGCAGGCGATGGAAATAGGAACCACCCAAGTGGTAGAAGGGACTCGAATTGTGGAGTCAGCTAAACAAAATCTGAGTCAAATTTTGGATGTATCGCATCAAATTGACTCCTTAGTGCAGTCAATTTCCACTGCAACTGCATCTCAGGTAGAAACATCGCAAAGTGTCACCCAATTGATGAAAGATATTGCGGCTGTATCACAACGCACCAGCGATTCTTCTCGCCAAGTTTCCGAATCTCTGCAACAAACTGTGGAGATTTCTCAACAATTGCAAGAGACTGTCGAGACTTTCAAAGTTAGTTAGTGGTCATCTGTCAGTTGTTTGGTTTTCACTACTTACTACTGACAAATGGCCGAATTTTAGATTTTAAATTTGGGATTTTGGAATTGTTGGCGGAGCCTCTCGTAGAGAAGATTCAAAATATAAAAATGTCTGGAGCAAGCGAATTTCAACATGAGAATAATTCTATTATCCAAAATCTAAAATTAAATGGCAAGCCTGTGAATTTAGGTATGGGTCAATCTAAAATCGTTCGACTGAAGCGTTCGCAAGAGCGTCTCTAAGAGTTGCCGTACCCCTACGGGGAAGCAAGCTACGCGTAGCGTTCCGCAGGAAAGTCTAAAATCCAAAATTTGACTATTAACAAAAACTATGCTGCAAGACAAAGAACTAGAAATCCAGATGCAGTTTCTGGAAGAAGCAACTGATTACTTAAATATTCTGGAAGGAGTATTACTGGAAATCGATACTACTAACCGGATCGATTTGGATAAAATCAATGCTGCACTCCGGGCTGCTCATTCTATCAAAGGTGGTGCGGGGATGATGGGATTTAGATCGCTAAGTGATTTATCTCACCGTTTAGAAGATTCCTTTAAAGTTTTAAAAACTAAAAAAAATTCTCTAGAAATTGATACTCAGTTACAAAGTTTATTGCTATCTGGAGTTGACTGGCTGCGTCAGATTGTAGAATTGCTTGCTGAAGGAAATGTTGTTGAAGATCAGTGGTTAGTAACCTTTTGTTACCCAATTTTTGATCAGTTGCACGATCGCTTGGGCGACCCCACCCCTGAGGATGCCTCAACCATGCTATCCCCAGAAGATGGGCAAGACATTATCCCCTTGCTATTTGGCACAGAAGTAGAAGAGTGTTTGCAGCGCCTAGAATCTATATTGGCAGATAGTGAACAGCCTGGTTTGCATGAAGAAGTTGTGATCATGGCAACTGAATTGGGCGGTTTAGGGGAAATGCTCCAGTTGGCTGCTTTTACCAAGCTTTGTGAGTCAATAACGCAGCAATTAGAAATTGTTAGCAGTTCACGCATTCCAGAAATTGCCCAGTTAGCATTGCTTGCATGGCGGCGATCGCAAGCTTTGATCCTGACAAATCAATTAGATAACTTACCTACAGAAATTGAATTGGGTAGTTATACGCAATCACAGCCACTATTACAAGCAGAAGTAATACCACAGGTTATTGCTACAGATACAGAAGTAGTGTCAACATCGGTTTGGCAACCAGAAAACACTGGAGAAAATTGGATTAATCATGAAGCGTTGGTGCAGCCCACCGCAGGTATTGCTGCCAATTTTACATTTGTAGATGCAGAATTTGCCGATGATGTTAATGCTGTCAATGTCACAGAGCAAAATACAATATTTGCTAAAGAAAATAATCCTCCAGATGCCAGATTTGGCGAAGGCAAAGGAGAGCCAAACGGCGTTGGGAAAGAGCGGGAAATTCATGAAAATAGCGTTCGAGTTCCCAGCAAACAGCTAGAGCAAATTAATGATTTATTTAGTGAACTGATTGTTCAGCGGAATGGGTTAAACTCGCAACTAGAAAGATTAGGCAAACTCCTTCGTAACCTGAAGCAACGAGTACAAGTTCTCGACCAAGAAAACCAGGAGTTACGTACAGCCTACGACAAAATTTCTCCCCAAGCTGCCATGTCTTTTGGGGTGCAACCGCAAGCTGAAAATGGCCACCAAATACAAGGCACAGACAGAGAATTTGATCCCTTAGAAATGGATCGCTATAGCGATTTCAACCTGCGATCGCAGGAAGTTATGGAAACCATTGTTCAGGTACAGGAAGTCACAACTGATGTGCAACTCAGTGTAGATGATACAGACCAAATTGCTCGGAAACTAAACAAAACATCCAAACAGTTACAAACCAAACTAAATCACATCCGAATGCGGCCGCTGTCCGATTTAATCGAACGTTTTCCCAGAGCCTTGCGCGATTTAAATGTAGAGTATGGTAAAAATGTCCAGTTAAAAATTGAAGGTGGCAATACTTTAATTGAACGCAGCATTTTAGAAGCATTAAATGAACCTTTGATGCATCTGTTAAGGAACGCCTTCGATCATGGTATCGAAGACTCTACCACCCGCCGCCTTCTGGGTAAACCAGAACAAGGATTGATTGAAATTACAGCTACTCACCGCAGTAATCGTACCCTGATTACTATCCGTGATGATGGTTGGGGCATTTCTCTAGAGAAAATTCGCATCCGCGCCCTAGCTATGGGATTGGATGCTTCTCTACTCGCTAATGCTAGTGATGAAGAACTGTTATCACTAATTTTTGAACCAGGTTTTACCACCTGTGAGCAAGTCACAGCATTATCTGGCCGCGGTGTCGGTATGGATGTAGTTCGCAACAACCTCAAACTAATTCGAGGAGATGTCAAAGTTGATACGGAACCAGGAGTTGGTACTACCTTTACCCTATCAGTACCATTTACACTTTCTGTGGCGCGAGTTCTGCTGGTAGAAATCAACAAAATGCTATTGGCATTTCCCACAGATGTTATTTCAGAAATATCCTTACTCCAAGACGAGCGAGTTTTCCAAATGGCTGGTAGCGAAGTCCTAAATTGGCAAGGAACCATGCTACCACTGATTCGCCTGACTCCTTACTTAGAGTTTAATTGCCTGCGCTACGATATCTCAGAGTTAGAGACTCCGGCAGCGATTAATGCTAACAGTGTGTTAGTAGTCAAAGGGAATAATCAGCCAGTAGCAATCCAAATAGACCGTTGCTGGGGTGAACAAGAAGTTGCTATTCGCCAAGTCGAGGGAAATATACCTTTACCTGAAGGTTTCAGCAATTGTACGATTCTCGGTGATGGTCGAGTAGTGCCACTAGTTAATGTCAATGAGTTGCTGTATTGGATTGCTACGAATCGGCAGACTCCTAGAGGCACTCAATTACCATCAGCAAGGTTAAAGACACCGTTCCTGATATTTGATGAAGACAAAATATCAGCAGCGTCTATTAAGCAGAAAGGCACAATTTTAATCGTAGATGACTCGATTAATGTTCGCCGCTTTTTAGCCCTGACTCTTGAAAAAGGAGGGTATCAAGTAGAACAAGCTAAAGATGGTCAAGATGCTTTAGATAAACTCCATAGTGGATTGAGAGTTGAGGCAGTAATTTGTGATATCGAAATGCCTCGCCTAGATGGTTATGGCTTTTTAGGTAAGGTAAATTCAGACGTGGATACAAAAAATATTCCAGTTGCGATGCTGACTTCTCGTAGCAGCAATAAACATCGGCAATTAGCTATGCAATTGGGGGCGCGGGCTTACTTTTCTAAACCTTATAACGAGCAAGAATTACTCCAAACGCTGGAGGAAATAATTCGTAATGTTGCAGAAAAGGCAGCGTCTAATTAAAAATTGATAATTCATAATTAGGTTTCAAATATTTTCGTAGGGTGCGTTACGCCAAAGGCTAACGCACCGCTTGTTTTAACTTCTAATGCGTTGGCGACTAGAAGTCGCGGCTATACAAACAAAACCCACCTTCGTGGGTTAAAAAAACTGAGTTATATCAGTTATAATTGCCCAGCTTTTGCGTAATACTATTTGTGTCAATTGAAATAATTTCTATATTAACTCAATTTGTAGTGAATTTATGGTTACTGTAACACTGACGGCTGTTGCTACTGCGATCGCAACTACGCTTTGGACTAAAGCCCAGGAGAAAATCGGCGAAAATATTGGTGATGTTTTATCGACGGCTCCTGGTAAGTTAATAGAAAAGCTCCGCCAAAAGAATAAATCGCCATTACTCACCAGTGCTGTAGAGGGAAATGAACCGCAGCGTTTAGATTATGGTCAAGCAGTGCTGGAACTGAAAGCAGCAGCAGACGCAGATTCAGAAATTGCTCAAGCAGTTGTAGAGGTGGAAGCAGCAGCAAAAGCAGAACCAAAACTGACTCAAAAAATTCAAGAAATAGAAAATACCCTCAAGTCTCAACAGCCAACTATTCAAAATTTGACACAGCTAGCAGAAAAAATTGGGGTTGTAAATCAAGGACAGATAAATAACCAAACTAATAACATCACGTTTTGACTACAGTCGTCTCAAGGGGAGGATGGGACAAAGTTAACTCCTGCTCACTGGAGCAAAGTCTGCCGTGAATTGTTGGCAGAACGGCGAAAACTGACTACAAATCCTCTGACATCAACTGAGGGAGTAGCCCTGCAAGTTGATGATGTTTACGTGCCACTGGGATTAGTTGAGCGCAAAAAACAATCCAAGCATAAAGATAATGTTTCTCCAGAACAGAAGTCAGACAAGGCTCAGGGTGATATTTCTCCAGAACAGGGTTCAGAACTGTACAAGGAGATAGAAATCACCAAAATATTTGAGCATGATGCTTTTCTAGATGAAGTTCTCAAACAGAAGAACACGCCTAAAAGTAAAGGTAAGCGAATTGCGATTATTGGCGAACCAGGAGCAGGAAAGACAACACGATTACAGCAGATTGCTGATTGGGTATCTCGTGAGATTGACCAGTCCATTGTCATTTGGGTATCTTTAGCAGATTTGCGAGGTGAGGATCTAAAATCTTATCTGTTTAAGACTTGGTTGACTCAAGCTGCTGAAAAAACAGGAAAAGCTGAAGCCACTGAGCAACTGAAGAAAGATTTTGTTGCTCTATTTAATCAAAATAATGTCTGGCTGCTGCTAGATGGGTTAGATGAGATGTCCGCGTCTTCAGGTAATCCTCTAACAGAAATTGCACGGCAATTCCGTGAAGGAGGGTTAATTGCTCAAGCGCGAATTGTGCTGACTTGTCGAGTTAATCTGTGGGATGGCAGCATTAATGCACTTGATGATTTTGACACCTATCGCAGTTTAGATTTTTCTTATCCAGAACAGGTCGAGAGATTTATTGATAAATGGTTCAATAAAATTGAAATTCCCGAAACTGGGAAGCAGTTATGCACTGCGTTGAAAGAATCAGGTAAAGAACGGATTCAAGATTTAGTGAAAAATCCTTTGAGATTGACGCTGCTGTGCTTAAATTGGCAATCAGGAGATGGCAAATTACCCAATACTCAAGCGGGACTCTATCAGCAATTTGTTGATGACTTCTACAAGTGGAAAAAAGAGGAATTTGCTATAAATTCTCATCAGCGTCAGGAACTCAATGTCAAACTAGGGGAATTAGCTAGAAAAGCGATAGATAAAGAAGCAACCCGTTTTCGCTTGCGGCAGGATTTTGTTAAAGACTTCTTAGGAGATGCTGATGATGAAAATTCGCTGCTAAAATTGGCACTAAATCGCGGCTGGCTGAACTGTGTAGGCATAGATACAAATAGAAAACCTGTTTACGCTTTCTTTCATGCCTCATTTCAAGAGTACTTTGCTGCTATAGCAATTAATGATTGGGGCTTTTTCTTACCCCATAAGCACAAAAATAAACCTGTTAAAGGTGAGAGATATCGTATTTTTGAACCGCAGTGGAAGCAAACAATATTACTTTGGTTAGGACGAGAAGAAGAAAACCTAAAAGAGCAACAGCAGCAGTTTATCGATGCTTTAGTTAATTTTAAAGATGGATGTCGAAAATTTTATGAATATCGCGCCTATTTTTTAGCCACCGCAGGAATTGCAGAGTTTAGAGATTATTTCAGAGCAGATGAGATAGTAACACAAATTGCCAAGTGGACAATTGATAGTTTGAGTTCAATCAAAGAGGAAGCTAAGTCAGCACTACAACACACAGATCGTACAAAAGCGATCGCCGCCTTAGTGCAACTGCTGCAATCAACAACTGTGGATGACTCCACCCGTAAACTGGCAGCATCAAGCTTAGAGAAAATCGGCACAGGCAATGAAATTGCGATCGCCGCC
>NZ_CALMFY010000089.1 GCF_937863485.1 uncultured Nostoc sp.
CTTTGGCATAACGCACCCTACGTATATTTCAAAAATCAAATATCAGTCCTATAGCTTTACGATAACATTGAGTTCATTCATTAAGCGATGATCCCAGGATCAAAAGCCTGGGATATATGAAACACAAAAAAACACTCCTGAACTAGGCTGAAACTAAGGGGATCTTCGCCATACCTACCCTGTAATTATCTGCCCTAAAGAAGTTAAAACTTTTTTGCCAGAGATTGAAAACTCAAAGATGTTCACATAGTGTAAAATTGCAGATGAAAGCATAAATATTTACAAAATTTTTACAACCTGTGTATATCTTTAGGTAGAAATTATCTACAAAGAGTTAAGTTGGTAGTCGGAGCTACAACAACTGGGGATCAGGCAATGCTAGGCTTGGCAAGTGTAATGTAAAATTGTGGCGTAAAGCTCCTCAGCAGTTATGGCTCAAATATTAGATCCTCTACCACCTGAGCAATCGGGAATAATTCTCTGCTGCTACATTAATGCCACGAGCAAAATACAGGTAGCTCGCATCTCCAATATTCCCAACTGGTACTTTGAAAGGGTTGTTTTCCCTGGACAACGTTTAGTGTTTGAAGCTCCGCAAAAAGGTCAAATGGAGATTCATACAGGGATGATGGCAAGTGCAATTTTATCCGATAAGATTCCGTGCGATCGCCTGATGCTCGAAGAACCTAGTGCTTATGAGTTTGATACAGACTCATCAGACGGAAAAGACCCTATTAATACCAAACTAATGGTGCAGCAAATTAATACAAAAATTGGAGATACTACAAAACCCTTGCAAATCCTTGGTTTAGCATCGGTTGATTAAAAAAAACAATTTTACTTAATTTGAGGGTTGCTAATTTAGCAGCCCTTTTTGCTTATTATTTATTGTTTATTATTTATTGGGCATTGGGGCAGAGGAGAAATACTTACTACAACTTCCCCTCTGCTCCCTAACTCTCAACTACAATCAATCTTATGAATCTGCCTTCATTTCTTTGGTTGTGGAAAATAGCCGCCTGGTCGATGGGGTTGTCCCTGCTGGCATATCTGATGTTAGCAGTCACCGGCGTTTGGATGTTTCGGGTGAGAACTTCGCAGCAATTCCCTTTTATTACCCCATTTATGGGCGGAAATAGAGGGGTGCGATCGCTCCACTATACAATGGGCATCAGCATGGTAAGTTTAGTGCTGCTATTGCTGGTGATTGGTATTGTTGGCACTTGGGGACACTTTGGTTCTTTAGGGCACTCGTCACACTTGGTCGCTGGATTGATAGTGGTAGCATTAGTTTTACTGTCTGCTTTCAGTGCTACGCAAATTAGTGCCAGACGGCCTTGGGCTAGACCTTTACACATCGGCGTAAATATTATCCTGTTTGTCGGATTTGCTTGGGTATCCCTGACTGGTTGGATTGTAGTACAAAAGTATTTACCCTAAACCAATTTTAGATTAGGGAGTGGCTTGCATGACAATCTATTGAACCATCAGGGCAATTTAAAGAAAGTGTTTCTCTGGAAGCTCTACTGGCATGGAGAAAATAAAAGCATCAACAAGTATTCGTGTTTGTCTACCTGAATACTTGCCAGGTTCCCAGTTAGTATGAATTTAAAGCCAATAATCGTGATTAAGCCGTGACAGCAAACTCAGCCAATACCTTAGCTTCTGTTTTTCGTCTGTCTCCTTTGATTCGGATAACGCTGCTGAGTCTATATATAGCACTCACAGTTCCATTACCCTTCTTATCGCAGGTAACAGCTGCACCCGTACCCCCAGGATTATTGTGGATAGGGATTAGCATCGGCTTAGTTGCCTTGTATGCTGTAATGACTGAACAAGTAATGGTAGATGACCAGGGAATTCAGGTTACTTACCCCGCTTGGGTGCCTCGCTTTTTTCGTAAAGGCTGGTTGTTACCTTGGTCAGAGGTGAAAGAGTTAAAACCCCGCACTACTGGTCAAGGAGGGCTAGTTTATTACTTCCTCAGCCAGGATGGGAAAGCTTATTTACTACCAATGCGTGTAGCCGGATTTGCCCGTTTCGTCCAAATTGTCCAAGTAAAGACAGGCATTGACACCACAGATGTTCGCCCTTTAGCACAGCCGTGGATGTACTTGATTTTACTGGGATTCACGCTTCTGCTACTATTGGTCGATGGCTGGGCGATCGCTACAGCCTTAACTACTGCACAATTAACTTAAAATAGGGTATTGGGCATGGGGCACTTGTACTGAGCGGCGTCGTAAAGCCTGCGGCATAGCTACGCCCTAAGCGCCAGCCTCTCCAAGAGTTG
>NZ_CALMFY010000090.1 GCF_937863485.1 uncultured Nostoc sp.
GGGAAATAACCAATGCCCAATGCCCCATGCCTCATGCCCGTGACTATTGACTATTGACTATTGACTACTGACTCTTTTTTTATCACTATCGAGCCGATAACAATAAGTAGCGCACCGAATGCAAGAAATGCTAGATCCCAAACTAACTGATTTGGGCCTGGTTTCACATGATGGATACCGAGAATTTGGTGGTCAATTAGACCTTCAACGAAGTCAAATAACCCAGATCCAATCACTATTGACCCAATAAAGGTTTGTGATGACCAAGGAACATCATCACGCCCTCCTGCACGCCATAGCAACACAAGTCCTACCACGGTGAATATCCAATCCAAGGCATGAAATAACCCATCCCATACCATGTTCAAATCTATATTCGCCGTGTTTGTCAGAGGTCGAATGCTACTGAGCATATGATGCCACTGGAGGAGCTGATGCAGTAAAATTCCATCAAGAAATCCTCCAAGACCCACACCAAGACAAATTCCAGCACTAATTAGCGGTGCGCGTTGGTAGAAGGTTTCACTTTTTGCCTCCATTGTCAACCTCATAGATCGGCTTTCTTACCAAAATACAACATCTTTTGGGAAAAAAATCTTCTATCTTGAGGCAAGTACGATCATTCAACTTAAATTAATCAATTTTCAAATTTAATCTGCATACCCGCTTTCACTGGGTCGAAATCTTGAGGAAAATGGGTGCTGCGATCGTAGTCTGCTTTTTCCAGGTTCGCTCCTTTGAGGTCAGCTTGGCACAGATTCGCTGACATCAACAATGTTCCCCTAAGATCAGTATCCTTGAGATTAGCTTGACTTAAATCGGCAAAGCTCAGGTCAGTTCCCCTCAAATTAGCGCCACTCAAGTTAGCTTCACTCAAGTCAGCATAACTGAGATCAGATCCTTTCAAGTTAATGCTTTGCAAATCAGCATCACCCAGTTCTGCTTTACTAAAATCTCGTTTTCCGGCTGCATAACTCTCCATAAGAGTAGCGGCACTATTTATCGGCTGTTGAGAATTGACTTCAGGCATATAACAGCCTCATGGGTTATCTCGTTATTACTTTGATATTAAGGAATAAGAATTAAATAACATAGAATTTATGTCCCTGACTTACCTCACCCTCAATCCCTCTCCTTTATAAGGAGAGGGAAGCAAGATAAAGGATGAAGTTTTGTATTTTATTTAATCCACGTTTCTAAGGATGAAAATTCTCTCACTTCATCCTTCCTAAATGTAATACATGAGTTCCTTCTGCTTGCGGATTGATCTTCGCTCACAAAGGTCTTGGAGTGTATATTTTTCCAAAACGGAGTTAGCAGCCTGACGTGCTTCCTGCCAGACTTCCTGAATTAGCTCACCTTCTACCGTGTTGGGAGTCGGCTCACAATTAGAGACAACAATATCTGACCCTTCCATGCAGCTAAAAGCATCGAACACTGTAATCTTACCAGGTTCTCGTGCCAGAACATAGCCACCTTTGGCTCCGCGTATACTCTTAATTAAACCTCCACGCCTTAATGTTGCCAGAAGTTGTTCCAAATAGCGGTTCGGTATGTCTTGCAATGCCGCTATCTCTCGAATTTGTAGGGCTTCACCCTTAGGGTAGCAGGTTGCCAACTCTAACAGGGCTAGAAGTGCGTATTCTGATTTGTTAGAGATTACCACAGGCGTAATATTTTGAAGTCATATTTTAAAGATACAAAGTCCTTGAGTTCGTTTCCCTAACCTACTGTTAAGAAAAACTTTACAATTAACTTATTGTTCACAGGCTAACTCTACTTTAAAGACCTTCCAGAATAGAAGCAACTATTTTTTGCTTTTAATTCGATAAATAAAAGTGATTGATTATTGTACTGTCTTTTGGGTTTAAGAGTTTAACAGTTATTAGTTATCAGTTTCATCGCTTGAGTTTAAGTTCCATGCCATAGGTTTAATAACTGTTGACCAAGAAGCAGGGGAGCAAATAGGCAGAGGTGTATGGCAGGAACCCCTAACGTGGGATGGGGTGGCAGAGAAGATATGTTTTAGAATGCAACTTGGTGTAAAAATAGTTTAACGAGTCTTTGATACTCATTAATAAGCCTTAGAACTCCGTTAACGAGTTCTTTGATACTCAAAGGACGCAGATCATAAGTGGTTATGCAAAATTATTTATGTCATTGCGAGCGAAATGAAATGTAGCAAAGCAATCCCAAACCGCAAGTGAATTGCTACCTTGCGGGAACGCCTGCCGTAGGATGCCGGAACGCAAGAGCGTCTCCTTTAGGAAAAAGGCTGTAATACCATTTCACTTTAATAATGATACAAATACGTTGGTAAGGGCATGGCATTGCCATGCCCCTACAAGAAATCTATCTGTATCAGGGTTTTCGTGAATTGGTATAAGGCGAACATTTCGCTTTGCTTTGGCAATGACAAATGTATATTTAATTTTGCACTACTACTTAACTCCACTCCTCTGCCTCTTTGTTGACTTGTTTATGGACTTTCAACAAATTTTATTTGGAAGTTCCTAAATCCTTTTGTCTGGCAATGTTGCTTAATTTGGCTCTTAAATCTGCCCATTTGACCCCTGCTAGGCTGGGCAAAACAACATGAGCGGCTCCAACTCGTTCAGCGGGGCCGAGTCCTACTGCCCACATACCAGCGGCTAGAGCCGCTTCAACACCTGCTGCGGCATCTTCTACAACTACAGATTGCTCTGGTTCGAGTCCTAGTTGCTTGGCTGCATACAGAAACAGGTCGGGTGCTGGCTTGGGTTCCTGTACACTATAACCGTCAGCGATCGCATCTATTTTATCAGCAATGCCCAGTCGCTCGATCACTGTGCGGGCATTTTTACTACCTGAACCAATACCGATTTTAATCCCAGCTTGCCGCAGTTCATCCAAGAAGGCGATCGCACCTGGTAACAAATCCTGGGGCGTCATCTTTTGCATCAATTCCACATAATAGCGATTCTTGCGCTCCATCATCTCCTCGATTTGTGCTTCCGAATACGGTCTATCCTTAAGAATCAGCATCAGGGAAGCACGACGGGATACACCCCGCAACGCTTCGTTAGCCTCCCGATTAAACGGTATACCCTCTTCATCTGCTAGTTTTTGCCAACCTAAATAATGAAGTTCTGCTGTATCTGTTAGCACACCATCTAGGTCGAAGATGAATCCTTGGATGTTGAAGTTATCGGTTGCTTCGCTCTGGGATTGGGGATTGGGAACTGGGGAGGCAGGGGAATCAGCCTGGTGTTCAGAAGCTTCTGAGCGGAAATTTGGGGGATTTGCAGAAAGGGAAAGTTGGAGAGATTTTAGTTGATTAGTTATATCCTGGGCAACTTGTCCCGCACGGAGATCGAACTCGTGCCATTTCCCGCGCCAGTGCAGTTTAAACTTCAGGCGTGTCCAGCCAGGGGGCAGGTGGGGATTGGCTACGGGGCCATTTTCGGTTAGTTGGATGCCACCGAATCCAAAAATTACAGCTTGCCAAACGCCACCAGCAGTAGCGCCATGAATTCCATCTTTGGTGTTACCTCGGTTATCTTCAAGATCCACCATTGACGCGTGCATAAACCGTTCGTAAGCTTCCGTTGATTTGCCCAAATCGGAAGCTAAGATGGCGTGAACTGCTGGCCCAAGGGACGAACCATAGGTAATGTCAGTGCGGGGTGCGTAGTAGTCCCAGTTTGTCTGCAATGCTTTTTTGTTGTAGGGAAAATCTGCTGATTCCCGCATTAAATAAAGCAGCATCAATACATCCGGCTGCTTGAGTACTTGAAATTTATTGGTTTTCTCAATACCCAAGATGGCTTGCATGGAGCGATCGCGTGGTTCATGTTCTGCTAAGTTAATATCTTCCAATTGGAAAAATCCCTCGATCTGCTCAATTAGTTCTGTTGATGGGTCATAGAAAAACAATATTTTGGCGATGATATCTTGCCAGTGCGCTCGTTCTTCTGGGGTGAGTTTTAGTTTCTCTTCTAGTTCGCTGGCTCGTTCGGGGAATTTGTCAACCAACCAATCATAGACTGCGATCGCTTTCTCTAAATGCCATTGCGCCATCCGGTTTGTAAAGGCGTTGTTGTGGACGAATTCATGGTATTCATCCGCTCCGATCACTCCCCGAATTTCATACTTTTCCTGCTCAGGATTGAATTCTACCCGGCTACCCCAAAAAATGGCGGCATCCAAGATCACCTCTGCGCCGCACTTTTGCATCCACTCATCGTCACCAGTGGCTTGCCAGTAGTTCCAGATGCCGTAGGGGATATCTGCATTGATATGAATTTCGCGATCGCGGCACCAAATCCGCACGTCTTCACCATAAAAATCACTTTCGAGTGCCCAACGTGGTGTCACTTCATCTCCGGTATCTGCACTTTCCCAGGCATACATTGCCCCTTTGTACCCGTAATGGGCTGCCTTGCGTTGCGCTCCTGGTAAGGTGTGCCAGCGGTAACTGAGTAAGTTGTGGGCGATCGCTGGTTGGGTAAACAGAAACAGGGGCAGCATAAAAATTTCTGTATCCCAAAAGATATGACCGCGATAACCAAACCCCGAAAGGGTTTTAGCAGGAATACTCACCCGATCATCATTATGTGGCCCAGCAATCAGCAGCTGAAACAGATTGTAGCGAACTGCAAAAGTAGCTGTACTATCCCCTTCAATGAGAATGTCACTTTGCTGCCAAACCTCATCCCATGCCTGTAGATTGGCTTTTTGTAATGTTGCAAAGTCTGGCAGGTGTGCAAGTTTTTCTTGAGCTGCTGGGACTGGTGTTTCAATTTCCCGCGAGGTAAAAACTGTGACGATTTTTTCTACTGTTACGCTCTGTTGGGCTTTCGCCTCGTAGGTTGTACTCAAGGTAGGATAACCAGGTGCGGTACTGACTTGCAAAGATGCTTCAGTGCCTAATATTGTTACCTTAGCTGCCATACCGAGTTCAATGCGGGAGTTGCGGGTGCGGCGTTGCAACCAGATTCCTTGGTTTGTCTTGCCCTGATCCAGTCCTTCCCAGTGATTGAAACCCTGATTTTCTGGATAGCCGTTAATGCTAGCTTGAACTTCAATTAACCCATCAAAATCTACTGGCGTTATTTTGCAGCGTAGCGCCAACACGTGCGGATCTGCAAGACTAGCAAAGCGTTCAAAATGGATATCTATGGTGTTCCCACTCGGAGAACGCCAACGCAAGGCACGGATCACTAGTCCTTGACGCAGGTCAAGTTGGCGATCATAGCTTAATATCTCACCTTGATCCAGACGGAAGCGATCGCCATTCACAATCACTACCAACGGTAGCCAGTCCGGGCAATTTACCAGTTCAGTGTACACCACTGGCACATCGTCATAGACTCCGTTGATGAAAGTAGCTGGCAATGCATGAGGATGCCCTTCCTCAAAACTGCCCCTTGTTCCCAAGTATCCATTGCCGATTGTAAAGACGGTTTCTTTGGATTGCAATTCCTCAGGGTCAAACTGGGTTTCGATTAATATCCAGTCTGTGTAGATAAAATGGCGAGAACGACCTTTTGTTTGCATAAAGTGGGGAGTGGGGATTTTGAGTCTTTGAGAGAGATGAACGGAGTTCAAAGGTGGATGAACGAGTCTTTGAGAGAGATGAACGGAGTTCTAAGGTGGATGAACGAGTATCAAAGGCAGATGAACGGAGTTCCGAGGTGGATGAACGAGTATCAAAGGTGGATGAACGAGTATCAAAGGTGGATGAACGAGTATCAAAGGTGGATGAAT
>NZ_CALMFY010000091.1 GCF_937863485.1 uncultured Nostoc sp.
TGAACGAACTAGACTACTAATATAGTAAGCAACTTGGTGATATGGTTTACCAGCAGGAGTACCGTTAATCGTGTCCGAGTCACCACCACCCACTAAGGTATCATTACCGTTGGTTCCAATGATATTTGCCATAATTTTTACCTACCTAAATCGATTTTTTCAATAACTTCAGTTCTCAACCTGCTGTAAGTGCTGTTTTCAGGCACAAAAACTCACCGAAATTTGATGTTTTCGGCATACTTTATCCGTCACCTTTGAGGAACAGCAAATTTCTCGAAGATTCACCTTATTCCAAGGTTTGTACGTAGCACTGAATCTAACTATCTCAAACATCTAAGTCTTAAGCATTGTACAAATTCATCAGCGTGTGTATTCAGGATAATCGGTCATTTCAGGCTAAATTAATCATCCTTATTCACTAGAAATCATTAAACAAGGCTCAAAAAATTCAGCTTGAATGCCTAAAACCCATCCTTCATGTTTGGTTTTTGCCAGCGCCTAAGTCCTACTAGAAGAGAAAATGGTTAACAGTTGACTGTTGACGGTAAAGAGATTTTTGTACCCTTTTTGTAGGCTATTCTGTGTAGGTGTCTAGCTTGAAAATAGATAACATCTGAATAATCTCGCAATAACTACACAGTAAATATATTATTTAAATGTCCATGCGGAAATAGTCATCTTTGCATACCTTCACATTTGACAAATGACAAACTAAAAAATGAGGATAAATGATGGATGCTTTGGTCAATCAACATCAGGAACTTCCCACTGTACTTGAGTCTCATGCTCTTAAATACTGATTAAACAGCCAGGGATTCCCCAGTTCCCAATTAAAACCCTTATTATTTCGTTACAATCGGTATGTGCATTAGGCATTCAAGAGTTATCAGCCATGAAATTGATTTCCGATCCACCGATTCCTATAAAAATTCAAAAAATGAAGGAACGGGTGCGGTGGATGCATCCAAGTTTTGTGCAACGGGGAATTGACCAAACCAGCATGGTTATTGACGATCGCAGGCAGGATAGTCCAGAATTTTCCTTTATGGTTATCGGTGATTCCGGCACAAAATCCCATTCTCAACACCACCCCCAACGAAAAGTTGCCGAACTGATGCTGACTCACCGGGATGATTGCAGTTTTGTTTTGCACACAGGCGATGTAATCTATGTGGTGGGTTCCCAAGAGTATTATTCAACAAACTTTATTGAGCCTTACCGGGAATTTCTTGTCGGTGGCGACAACCCGAAAAGCATTCCCTATGACCGCATGGTGTTTAATCTGCCGTTTTTGCCAGTACTCGGTAATCATGATTATTACGATGTGCCGTTGATGTATCGTTTATTTACTGGAACAACATCTTCATTACGTCGCCTGTTTCGGTACAAAGATATCGAGATTGGCTGGCATGGATCATATCAAGGTAATGCCTATGCGCGAGCATTTATGGACTATACCCAGGCGATCGCTTCCCCACAAGAGTTAGAACGTCATTTAGATCAACACTATACTGCTAAGACCGACACAGGGCGCTGTTTGCGTTACGAACCTGGAAATTTTACCCGTTTACCCAATCGCTATTACACCTTTCGTTACGGCGGTATAGACTTTTTCGCACTGGATTCCAACACCTTTAATACACCATCACCCTTACCTGCAACTCAAGAGGGAGAAATTTACCGCCGCCAATTACAAAAGCGTCGCCAGGAAATAGATCAAGAAGAATTGCAGATTTTGGATATATGCGATCGCCTCAACCCAGATAAACCCACCGAAGCAGAACAACTCGATGAACTTAGCGCCAAACTAGACCAAATAAACGAGATAAAAATCGATATTGAAAAACAATTGGCATCTGATGAAATGCCTGTGATCGACTTTGAACAACTTGAATGGTTGCGAAGCAGACTAGTTGAATCTTGGAACACCTCCGAGGTGCGCGGACGTGTAATCTTTTTCCACCATCCGCCCTATGTCACAGAAGCTACCAAGTGGGATCAGGCACAAACCTTGGCGGTTCGCCACCGCTTGCGCTGGGTATTTGAACAAGTGGCACAAACTCTTGGTTCTTTAATTAAAGAACGTCCTATAGTGGATTTAATTTTAAATGGTCACGCTCACTGTTTGGAGCATCTTTGCACAACTGATACCGGATTTGCTGACTCCCACATTAACTGTATTATCTCTGGTGGTAGTGGTCATCGTCCTCGCTATCAACGGCGAAAGGGGACTGAATTGATGGAGACTTTTACCGAAATTGCAGGTAAACCTACTCGGAAAGTTGCTGATTCAATGCTTTTTGTGGGTCGTCACGACTACAATTACCAGAACCGCCTGCCTTACTCATGTGTGCGGATTGATGTTCTGGATGGTAGTCCACCCAAGTTTATCATCAGACCGTTGATTACTGAACGTATTAGAGATCAGTGGTATAACCGCGGACTTGAACCTTTTGTGATTTAAACAGAATGCGATGCCTACGGTGGTAAATTACGCGCCTTAATCACTTGAAAATCAAATCTAAGCGTTGCTGGGTTGCTTTGAGTGAATCTGCTGGCAAACTTTTACCCAATAATACAGATTCAATCGCCTGACCTCAACTGTCATAAATCCGATTGTAACCAGGAAATATCGGAGGCGATCGCCCATATTTAACTTGATCTAATACCATTTCTTGCAGTTCGTTTCCTTATCTATAGCAGTCCTAAATCATATGTGAAAACTTCTTTTTCTTTTTTTGGCGCTCTTGGCGGCAACTCTTGGAGACGCTGCGCGTTAGCGGTTCGTTCATTTTCACAACTCATTTAGGATTGCTATAGTTGCACAATTATCTAAACTTATGCTTTTTGCAAGCGTTTATATCCTAATCTTGAATAGAGTTTTGATAATTTCAGATTATGGCAGGACACAGTAAATGGGCAAATATTAAGCGCCAAAAAGCGCTAGTAGATGCAAAAAAGGGAAAAACCTTTACTCAGTTATCCAGGGCGATTATCGTTGCTGCTAGAAGTGGCGTACCAGATCCGGCGCTGAATTTTCAACTTCGCACAGCGATTGACAAGGCAAAGGCTGCAAGTATCCCCAATGATAATATTGAACGAGCGATCGCTAAAGGTGCAGGCACTTTTGGCGGGGATAATGCTACCTTTGAAGCGATTCGCTACGAAGGTTATGGCCCTGGTGGTGTAGCGATTTTAATCGAAGCCCTCACAGATAATCGCAATCGCACTGCTGCTGACTTGCGTGTAGCTTTTAGTAAAAATGGTGGCAATCTTGGTGAAACAGGTTGCGTTAGCTGGATGTTTGACCAAAAGGGCGTTTGTGTGGTACAGGGTGTGGTTGACGAAGAACAGCTTTTAGAAGCGTCTCTTGAAGGCGGTGCTGAGTCTTATGAGATGACTGAAGATGAGATGGCGGAAGTATTTACTGACATTGCAAATTTAGAAACCCTTAGCCAGATACTCAAAGATCAACGCTTTCAGGTGACTGATGCCGAATTGCGCTGGATTCCCAGTAATAGTGTAGAAGTTACTGATCCGGATCAGGCGCGATCGCTTTTTAAGTTAATTGATACTCTAGAAGGCTTGGATGACGTGCAAAATGTCACAGCTAACTTTGACATATCAGAAGAATTGATAGCTCTCAGTATTTATTAATCAAAATTAACACAGGTGTCTTCACCAAATAGCAATTTTTTAGAGGAGGTAAAAAATATTACATCTAAGTTTTAAATGCCAGCAAGTATTATAGCTGTGAGTATTTTCTTGCCAAGAATTCCCCGTAAGTCCCAAATTTTACGGATGTAAAAATAGACATGAAAGATTCATATCAATCACAAACTTATGACATATGCCTATTGGATAGTTGGATTGTTGATTACCTGATGAGGATTTTCAAGTGAATAAGTTCGCTAAAGTTTTACTTTTGGCTCTAATCTTTGCAGCACCCGTAACCGCTTTTGCATCTCAAGCTCAAGCTAAAGTTATCCATCATACTAGCGTAAAATCTGCTAAAGGTTATCACAAGGTTAGACATCACAGGCATCATCGTAAAAACCTAGCTCATAAAACTTATAAATAGTTACTATTAATTGTAAAAGTTTCTAGTAACTCTGTAATAAAGTTTAGTGTTGGTTTCTCTGAAAAAATAATTGTATTATTTAACCCCGCTGGAATCCCTACCAATCAGCGGGTTTTTTTTATTAACTTGCTGATCAAGGCGCGATCGCGTCAAAATAAGAGTTAAGACGCTGTAACCTAACTTAACAATGACCTTAACGCAGCTTAAGCAAATTTCCCCTCAACTAACACCGCCAAATGAGCGGGGATATGAATATGATTTGGTAATTGTCGGCGGTGGAATTATTGGGTTAACTCTAGCCTCTGCTTTAAAAGATTCTGGCTTGAGTGTCTTGCTGATTGAGGCGAAAGTGGCATCAGCGGCGGTAGCTAAGGGACAAGCCTATGCAGTTCATATGCTTTCGGCGCTAATTTATCAAGGAATTGGAATTTGGGACAAAATGTTGCCTCAAATAGCCAAATATTGCCGAGTTCGTCTTTCTGATGCCGATTGTGCCAATGTGGTGGAATTTGTTACAGATGATATAGGCACACCAGAGTTGGGTTACGTGGCGGAACACCAAGCGCTGTTGCAGCCTTTGCAGGAGTTTGTCCAAAATTGTCCAAATGTAACTTATCTGTGTCCGGCTGAAGTGGTAAATACGCAATACCAGAAGGACATAGTAGTGATAGATATTAAAGTTGCTGATCAGCTACAGACAGTCAAGAGCAAATTACTCATAGCAGCAGATGGGGCGCGATCGCCGATTCGTCAAGCTGCTGGGATCAAAACTCTGGGCTGGAAATATTGGCAGTCTTGCATAGTTGCATTTGTTAAACCAGAAAAACCGCACAACAACACCGCTTACGAAAGATTTTGGTCTAGCGGGCCCTTTGCGATTTTACCTTTACCGGGGAACCGTTGCCGCATTGTCTGGACAGCCCCCCACGAAGAAGCAAAAGCTTTATGTGCTTTAGATGATCAGCAATTTTTGGTAGAACTCACCCGTCGCTATGGCAATCAGATGGGGAAATTGGAATTACTAGGCGATCGCTTTGTATTTCAGGTACAACTCATGCAAAGCGATCGCTATGTTCTCCCCCGACTAGCATTAATTGGTGATGCGGCGCACAATTGCCATCCTGTCGGCGGACAAGGTTTAAATCTGGGGATTAGGGATGCAGCGGCTTTGGCGCAAGTAATCCAAGCAGCGCACCAAGCGGGTAAAGATATTGGCGATATTCAGATTCTTAAAGGTTATGAACGCTGGCGCCAGCTGGAAAATTTGACGATTTTAGGTTTGACCGATTTGTTAGATCGGATGTTTTCTAATAATTTCTTACCTGTGGTGGTAGTTCGTCGCCTGGGTTTATGGTTTTTGCAGCGAGTACCTATATTAAAGGTGTTTATGCTGAAGTTAATGATTGGCTTGAAGGGGCGGACTCCAGAATTGGCAAAAGATAAACGCTACACCACAGCAGCTTGAAAAATCTGGTTTGGGGTGAGATTCAATTCGGGAAAAGTTTGGGAGATAATGCGTAGTTTACCGCCGCAGGCATCGCTATCTCGATACTTACTTATCTGATATTCCCCATCAACTAAGTTAGAAACGGTGATTGTCGGTTGTTTGGGGTTACCGATAAAATTACGTCCACCCAAGGCAGCATAATCGACAATCCAGTATTCCAGGATACCCATCTCTTCTCTTCGAGACGCTACGCGAACATACTCAGCATATTTTAAATAGTAATCGTCTCGCCAGTTGGTTGATACAACCTCAATTGCCAAAGGTATTGATGCACCTAAACTAACGATAGATTCTTTTTTCCATAATTTTTCGTTTACCAGATTTGCACGGTTTAGCACTAACACATCTGGGATGTAACCAGAATCTTTTTCAGGAGGTCTAACTATAACTTGATTAGGCATGAAGTAGGACAATCCTAGACGTTGGATTTCAACAGAAATTTTGATACCTAGAAATCCTTTAACTTCTTCGTGTTCTCCTACTGGTTGCACCTTTTCAACAATATTTCTGTTATGCAGTTCGTAGCGTACACTTGAATTTTCGGGTAGCCAATCGACAAATTCCTCAAAGGTTACTAGCTTGGGTATGGCTTGAGTCATGACTTTTGAGAATTACTGATGATAGAAATATTATCTCTAATCTAGGAGACTGGGGACAGCTTTTCCACTACGGTTAAGAGCCAGGGTATAAATCATCCTAGTTTTCACATATTTATGTCTGAGTAATTCCTGTATTGTGTGGATGTCATAGCTATTTTGCAGTAAATTGGTAGCGAAACTGTGGCGAAATGTATTACTTTTGACTTTTGACTTTTGACTTTTGACTTCCCCAAAGGGGCTGACAACCCACCTTTTTTTGAATACCAGCTTGATGAAGCGCTTGTTTTAATACTTTTTGTCTTCTACTTTCATGGCTACTTTAGGGACTTCCAAAAATTAAATTACTCAATTCCTGTAATCCAATACGACTATCCGATTTCTTCTTCCCCTGCTTACCAAAACGATTGATTATTTTATTTGGAAGTCCCTTATGTTCCGACCTTAAGGGAAAAGGGCATTCTATGTAAAGACTAGCAACGTTGATATCAAACAGCCATTAAACAGATGATATGATTCAACAAAAATCCCCTATATTCCCTCACGGGCTAAGGCAAATCGGAGGCATCGTTGTTTTAGCGATCGCCTACTATGAAATGGCTGAAATTTCACGTCATCTTGCCTCCACACCGAACAATGTGACTCCAGTTTGGCCCCCGGATGGAGTTGCTGCTGGGGCTGTTCTGTTGTTTGGTAACTGGATCGGGTACGGTGTTTTGCTGGGTTCATTTCTCGCCAACTTTTGGGCGTTCCGAGATCCAACAAGTTTATTGTCCCTGGTGATTTCAACGCTGCCAGTTCTTTTAATTGCGATCGGAACAACCCTGGGGACTATGTTGGGTGCCTTCCTGCTGCGGAAAACTACCAACCTTCGCTATCCCTTAGAACGTGTCACCGACGTGTTCAGATTTTTGCTCTTAACCGGCATGGTGGGGCCGAGCATCAATGCAACTGTTGGAGTGGCTTGCTTGGCGTTGAGTGGTAAAGTTCCCTGGACAGCGTATGGGACAGTTTGGTTAACCTGGTGGATTTCTAATGTTTCGGGAATTTTTATCGTCACCCCGATTCTGCTTAGTTGGGGGGAATTAATTCAAAAAAAGCGACATCCAATCTGGCAATGGTTATCCCTCAGTTCAACCTCAAAGGATTCTGAAAATCTCTCTCATATTCGCCACTCAAGAGCAAACTCACGCCCTTTAAAATTCTGGTTAATCCTAGTAGAGCCACTTATTTTGATGGGGTTGGTCATTCTCATCAGCAAAGTTGCTTTTGGTGAGGGATATCACCTGGAGTATATGTTGATTCCGATGTTGATCTGGTCTGTTTTTCGACTGGGGCAACCGAGTACAATGCTGTTAACTTTTATTGTGGCTGCGATCGCTGTGATCGCAACTGTCAATGGCAAAGGTAGTTTTGTGACTAAGGATCTCGACCAATCTTTGATCCAACTGCAATCGTTTATCGGCGTGATTACACTCACCATTCTTGTGCTAACAGCGACGATCGCAGAACGAACACAAGCAGAAACCAAGTTGCGTTTAGCTTTTGCCGAATTAGCCAAAACCAATGAAACTCTGGAAGTTCGAGTTCAGCAGAGAACTGAAGAATTGAATGAAAAGAATACGACTCTGAAGCAAACTCTACAAACGCTTAAACAGACTCAATTACAGATGCTTCACAGTGAAAAAATGTCTGCATTGGGACAGATGGTGGCAGGGGTTGCCCATGAAATCAATAACCCGGTTAATTTCATTAATGGCAACTTAATTTATCTTTCTGAGCATATCCAAGGTCTGCTGAGAGCATTGCAAGCTTACCAACAGCACTATCCAAATCCACCTCTTGCGCTGCACGCAGAATTGGATGAACTTGAACTGGACTTTTTACGGGAAGATGTTACCAAGATTCTTGAGTCCATGAAAATTGGTACAGAGCGGATCTCTACTATTGTGTTATCGCTGCGGAACTTCTCGCGTTTGGATGAAGCAGAATGGAAAGCGGTAGACATTCATCAAGGGATTGATAGTACCTTGGTGATTTTACAACATCGATTGCAATCGACAGCCGATCGCCCCCAGATCCAGGTTATTAAAGAGTATAGTCAGTTACCACTGATTGAATGTGATGCTGGCTCCCTTAATCAAGTGTTTATGAATCTTTTAGGCAATGCTATAGATGCATTAGAAGAATCTAATCAGGGACGTTCGTTCCAAGACATTTCAGCTAACCCCAATAATATCTGGATTCAGACTCGTCAAATCGATACAAATCAAGTGATGATTATGATTTCTGACAATGGAATAGGCATTCCAAAAGAGATTTGCTCTAAACTATTTGATCCTTTCTTCACCACTAAGCCCGTTGGCAAAGGCACTGGTTTGGGTTTGTTTATGAGCTATCAAATTGTAACCCAGAAGCATGACGGTAATCTTTGGTGTGATTCCACACTGGGGCAAGGCACAAAGTTTGTGATTGAGATTCCTCTAAAAGCTAAGAGGATTGCTTGAGTAAGCACAATTTAGAGAATTTCGAGAAGCGATGCCTACGGCTGGCTACGCCTACGCATTTGTTATTTCGGCGTACGCATTTGTTATTTCGGCGTACGCATTTGTTATTTCGGTGATCGCATTTGCTACTTCGGCGATCGCATTTGCTATATCGGCGACTCCATTTGCTATATCGGCGATCGCATTTGCTATATCGGCGTACGCATTTGTTATTTCGGCGACCTCATTTGCTACTTCGGCGACTCCATTTGCTATATCGGCGATTCCATTTGCTATATCGGCGACTCCATTTGATAATTAGGGGACTCCATTTGTTATATAGGAGTCTCCATTAGATATATCGTTGAATCAATTTGAATTATTCTTATAAAAATAGAAATTTGTGATGTCTACAATAAAAAGCAAACACCAAGCTAGAGAATTAGGCGCTTTCATCAGGAAAACAAATGGTAATAACAGCAATCAATCCTTATCTTGATGGTAACTTTGCACCAATCCATGAAGAAATTACCACTGACACCTTGCAAGTAATAGGTGAACTACCAGCGGAGGCAAGTTGTTAGGGACTGAGCCAATTGACTTGCCAATAGGAGTGTTGATGCATGATTTTGCAATCAGCGAAAACTATACAATTTTTATGGATCTGCCCCTGACTTTTAATCGACAACGGGCACAACGAGGAGAACCTCTGCTTGGATTGATGAAGCGCAATTCCAAACTTGAGCAAAACTAATGTTAGTGGTTGATGTGAGTTGGTAAGCCAGCGCGCCCTTGGCGGTTCCCCCCGTTGTAGCGACTGGCGTTAGCGTTAGAGTAATCCAAGTAATAAAAATGCCCAATTGTCATTGCGGGAGCCTTAGCAGTAGCGTCTTGTAGAGAAGCGGAATGTAGCAATCTCTGAGTCTTTGTGATTGCTTTGCTCCACTGCGTTGCATACCCTACGGGAAGGCTTTGGTGTCAACTTAAGTTCAAATGCATGATGCACAGGCGTTTTACCCCCCTTAATTCCCCCTTGTCAAGGGGGGAAACAGGAAATTTAGTTCCCTCCCCTTGACAAGGGGAGGGTTAGGG
>NZ_CALMFY010000092.1 GCF_937863485.1 uncultured Nostoc sp.
TCACCCGTTAATGTACTGATATCACTGTACCTCAGTTACCTGCAATCTGCTGTAACTAAATTAAATATGAACGATGATAAAGCGGCATTGTTTGCGGCACTGTGTCAGGCTGGTATTAAGCACAGTCCAGAAAATATTGTGCGGATTGCCAAGCAAGCTGATGGCAAAATCGTATTTTTAGAAGAGGGCAAAGCTGGTAGAAGAGGAAGGGGACTAGCACACATCTTAGAGAGACATCAAGAGGACTTTGCCAGACGTGGAATCTCCGAAAATGAAATCCCGGATGCTGTTATGGCTGCTGTGACAAGAGGAAAGTTTCTGGGTTATCAAGGAACAATAGAACCTCGCCGGGAAATCTATGAAGTAATTTTTAATGGACAAACACAATATATTGCAATGAGTGTGGGCGATAATGGTTATATAGTCGGAGCTAATCCCGCCTCGTTACCATAATTTCATCTGAATAGCTATGGCAGTAAAGATAAAACTAATGGCTGATTATGGGTGCGACCCTTTATGGTGGGCAGATACTGATAAAGTTGGTAATATTGATCCAGCAAGACTGCCCCTCAGTCAAGAAACCATTAGCCATCTGAGAAAATGGGCATCTGCTTACAATGCAACATTAAATTGGCAAGATCCTGCTAACTCACCAGATTTGAGTGCAGAGGCTGAAGCGGCTTTTGAAGAAGAAGGAATCAGCCTGTGGAAGCAACTGCAAACAGAGCTTGCACCTAATTATCAAGTTGTTTATTTCAGTGAGCTATTAGGCAAGGTTTTAATTCATCCTAGTGAATTAGAAGTTTTACCTGCTATTCAGCAATGATTTCACCTAACATAATATAAATTTAGTACAGCACCAAGAAATTTAATTGCGCGGTTACAGGAAATCAATCCTGAGGTGCTATAGGCCGCCAAGGAAGCCGTCGGGGTGTAGTTTCGGGGTAATCGAGAAGATTTAGGGGTGAGGAGTCATGTATGCTCTTTACCCTCATATTTTTTATTTTAATTAGGAAATATGAGAAAGGTTAAATTGAACTAACAAAAATTTACCAAAGTAATAAGTATGAATTACTCAGAACTATTAGAGATTTTTAAGTCATCTCTCATCTTAACTAATCAAGTTTTTAATTTCTTGCATAAAACTTATGAAAAATTAGATGATAAAAATAAATTAAGGCATCATATTTTATATAGAATGAAGTCTACTAGCACAACTATTTTTCATATCTTAACTCAAAATATTGCCAACCAAAATTTTGTTGATTTTTCATCGGCAGCAATTTTAACAAGAAGCATAATTGAGTCTTACAAAACGTTTTATTATTTAACATCTGAAGCTGGTATTGATGAAGCTGAATTGGAATTTAGATATCTCATATTTGAATCATATGATATTTTGGAAAGGCAAGATATGATTAGGGGCTTAAAAGCAGGACAAATAGAGCCAATGATAGATTTTAAAGAGCTAGATGAGCAATTAGATGAATTAAAAATCGGTATTAAGAACAATAATTTTTACAAATAGATAAAAATTATTAATGAACAAAATAAAAGATATGAAGATATTAAGGATACAAGTTTGTTTTCTTGTAAATTCAAGCGTTCTATAGCTAAAATAAATGGATGTTTTATAAAACACAAAGATATACTTTTAAAAAGATTTATAGAAATAAACCCTGGATGTGAACAGGACAAAGAAAAGATTAATAAAAGATACGAATTTTTGTATAAGTATTTATCCAATTTTGTCCATATAAGTCCCTATTCCATTTCTCAACCTTCAAACTCTATTTCAATAGATGATTTTAAAAAAGTCATTCTTCCTATTATATTTTATTTGAATATTGCAAATGAAGACATATTAGATGCTTTTCCAGAGCTAAAAAAAGAAATACAAGTGGAAAGCAATTATCCTGATATTTTTAAAGGATTAGAATAATTTATTCAATTTTTGAGATGTGATATTATAAACTAATCTTGATTCAAACTGAAGCATATAAACCGATCTAAATAAAGCAATATATGGCGAACTTAACCCAGTGATTATAATTTTAGTTACTTTTATTACATTGCCGAAAGAACGATCGCGCCTCCAACTAGTCAAGCTATTATGTACTGTAAAGCCTACAGCATTAGGAAATCTCCCACCATGTCCAACCAGACAAACTTGACTGATGCTCGTAACAACCTAGCCGAACTCTGCGCTCAAGTAGTTGCAGATAGAGAAGTAGTAATTAACCGACAAGAAGGCGAAAGCGTCGCCCTAATTGCTGTTGATGAACTAGATAGTTTACTAGAAACATTTCATTTACTTCGTTCACCTAAAAATGCAGTCCGTCTGTTAACTGCTTTGGAAAGAGCAAAAGCTAGAACTTTAAAACCTCAAAGTATCAACGAACTACGTCAGGAGTTGGGTGTTGACGAAGAAAAATAAGGATGAAACCAACCCCAAGAAAATAAAGTTCGAGATGCTATATTTCATCCAAAATTTCGGGAAGACCTCGCCTATTAAGTAGAGACAAACCGTAAAACTGCGCTTCGCGCTTTTAACTTGGTTGAAGCGATTATGCGAGATATTTTTACAGGTATTAGGAAACCTGAACCATTGAAATACTTAGATTCAGATGCTTAGTCGCGGCGACTTACTCAAGAACACCGGATTGTTTATCTAGTAAGTGATGACCTGATTGATTTTTTTCAAGCTCGATATCACTACTGAAATAGCACATAGCTACAAGCTACTGTGCGTCTACGATTTCTGAGAGAGCTTGTCTTGCAAAATGTTAACCTATAGCGATCGCTGCTGCAACCCTTCCAGCGATCGCATTCCTTAACGCAGAAATTTACTGATAAATAAAAATTAATCGCGAACAAATATCACAATACAAAATTATTACTTCGGGGATCTAATAGGCAGAATAACCCACTAAAATCAGAACCGATGTGTCTCCCATTACGAAGTAAAAAAAGCATCCCAAAAGCCTCGCAATCTCTCTTAGAGTAAAAAAGTAGATGCATGTTAATGTTTTAATCTCATTGACTTTCCCTTCACACCTTTTCCTATGCATCTGCACTATTTACACCCCCAACACCTTGAAGAATTAGTCAAGAGTAGTGGTATAGACTTACACCTAGTGCAACTCAATTTTAGGTCACTCCAAGGCGTAACTGCTTATGAGTACCTATTAATTTCTGAGCTACTCCCTCGCACCAATACCGGAATGGTGAAAAGTGGATGGTTGCAGCGTTATGCTCATATCACTGAAGGTGGTTGGTGGTGTTCGGGGTTAGACCCTTTGAATAATTGGCAAATGATGGAATGGGGATGCTTTAAGCCAAACCAACCCCGACAGAATCACAATGGTAAGTCCATCAAATATGAACATCCCCCCAGCACGCCAACACGGGTGTTTTGTTTGCGGGTAACCCTGCAAGTGTGGCAGCAAGTCGCTAGACGTTACAATCTGGTCATGCCTGACAATATCACCATTACTGCTGATGGTGAAGTTGAAGGCTTTTGGCAATGGGTGATGCAACAGAACATTCCCCTCCTTCTCTGCGAGGGTGTGAAGAAAGCAGCCACACTGTTGACGCAAGGATATGCAGCTATTGCGATTCCCGGAATTACCAGTGGTTATCGGGTTGTCAAAGACGAATTTGGTAAAGTTACCCGTCGTCAGCTGATTCCCGACTTAGCAGCGTTTGCAATTACAAAGCGTAGCTTTTATATTTGCTTTGATTTTGAAACTCAACCTAAAAAAATTGCTGCTGTAAATAATGCTATTTCCCAGCTTGGTTGTTTATTCCAGCAAAAAAATTGCCCTGTTAAAGTCATTGAACTTCCAGGAATGGAAAAAGGAGTTGATGAGTTTATCGTTGATAAAGGTGCAAGTAGTTTCGATAAAATTTATCGTCAAAGTATTGATTTAGAAATTTATCTTGCTCAAACCAAACCCCACACCGAGTTAAGCATTCCTGCTGCACTCACCTTCAACCGCCCTTATATAAGTGAAATACCTTTCCCCACTTCTGGATTAGTAGGAGTCAAATCAGCAAAAGGAACGGGTAAAACTACAGCACTGCAAGCCGTTGTTCAGCAAGCAAAAAGCATAAATCGACCTGTTTTGTTAATTACTCACAGAATCCTACTAGGAAGATTTTTGTGTGAAAAAATTGGTATTCAATGGGGAACACATAAAGAAGATACGGATAAAAGAATTGATAAAACACTTACTCCCGCTCCTCCCATCCTCCGCTCACTCTCTCCTCAGCAATCTCTTGGATTGTGCGTTGACTCTATTTGGAAACTTAACCCTGAAAATTGGCGTGGGGCAATAGTAATTTTAGATGAAGTAGAGCAATCTTTGTGGCATCTATTAAACAGTAATACTTGTAAAAACAAGCGTGTAAAAATCTTAAAATTATTCCAGCAATTAATTTCCACAGTTTTAACAACTGGGGGGTTAGTAATTGCCCAAGATGCTGATTTATCAGATGTGTCACTTGAATATTTACAGGGATTGGCAGGAATTAAATTAACACCTTGGGTAGTTCTCAACCAGTGGAAACCTCAGCATGGGTGGGACGTAACTTTTTATGATTCGCCGAACCCAACACCGCTAATTCACCAACTGGAATTGGATTTACTTGCTGGACGTAAATGTTACGTTACTACCGATAGTCGGGCTGGGCGTTACAGTTGTGAAACAATTGAACGTTATCTGAAAGAGCGGTTACAAAAATTACGACGGCAATTTCCTAAAACTTTAGTAGTTAGTAGCCACACTACAAACACACCTGGTCACGCAGCGGTTGATTTTATTGCAGCTATCAATCAAAAAATCTCTGAATATGACGGCGTTTTTGTTACCCCTAGTCTTGGTACAGGAATTAGTATTGATGTCCAACATTTCGACCGAGTTTATGGCATTTTTCAAGGGGTAATTCCTGACTCGGAAGCAAGACAAGCATTAGCGAGAGTGCGGGATGATGTTCCACGTATTGTCTGGTGCGCTAAACGAGGTATTGGCTTAATTGGTAGTGGTAGTACAAATTATCGCTTGCTATCTGATTGGTATCAGGAAAATCAAAAAGAAAACTTAGCTTTGCTTAGTCCATTACATAAAATAGATGTAGATTTACCTTTAGTTCATGACCCGATTCATTTGCGAACTTGGGCTAAGTTATCTGCAAGGGTAAATGCCTCTATCCGCCTCTACCGTCAATCGATGCAAGATGGTTTGATTGCTGATGGACATCAAATTCAGATGCGGAGTAATGCTGTTCACAATAATATTATTCGAGATTTACGCCTGGCCTTTTTGGCAACTGATGCTGATGATTTAGCTACCCGCAGAAGATTAATTTTAGAAATTGTCAAAGTTCAAAAAGATTGGACGCAAAGCCGTCAAAAAGCTAAAGAAATTAAACGCAAAATTCAAGATATTAAGCAGCAAAATCAACTATCGCTAGCAGCTGCTGTAGCTAATGCTCAAGATATCGATTATGTAGAATATGAGCAGCTATTAGTGAAGCATTCCCTGACTGATGGAGAACGCAACCAAATTAACAAATATGTTCTCAGACAAAAATATGAGATAGAAGTTACTCCTTGGCTGAAGTTGCAGGATGACCACGGATATTATCCTCAACTGTTAATTCACTATTATTTAACTCACGAAAGCGAGTATTTTCATGTTAGAGATGAGCAAGAATGGCATCAGCAATTATCTTGGGGTGAAGGGAAAGTTTTTCTACCAGATTTAAAAACTTATACGCTCAAAGTTGAGGCAATGAGAGCCTTAGGAATGCTTCAGTTTCTCGAAGCAGAACGAGAATTTACTGAGAGTAATCCAGATTTGATATTGCTGAAAAATGTTGTTTTTCAGCATAGTAAGCATATTAAAAGAGCGCTTGGTATTAACTTAGTTGGGGAGAAAGAGCAGGTTTCGGCAATAAAAATACTCAGCCGACTGTTAAATTTGTTGGGTTTGAAACTAAAGCGGGTAAATGAGGTTTATCAAATCGACCTGCAAACGCTTTATGATGGCAGAGAGAAAATATTTGCAGTTTGGCATCAACGGGATGAGTTGATGTTGGCTCATGTTAAGAGTGTTGGCTATGAGTTGCCTGATTATTCTTCAGACTGGAAGCTTGAAATTATTCAAACCAAGTCTTATGCCGCAGTGGTCAACAAATAATTACAAATTGTGAATATCCTGTAGCCTAATATCTACCTAATATATATAGGACTGATATTTGATTTTTGAAATATACGTAGGGTGCGTTAGCCTTTGGCTAACGCACCACCTCTGATTCTAGGTGCCGTACTCAAGGGCGATAACACAACGCCAGTCCGCTCAAGTCGGGAAACCCGCCCAGACGGCTGGCTCCCCTACATATACTTAGATTTTTTCACGCAATCAAGTCGGATTGCTATAGTGGTGATGCTGTCATGCTTCTAAAATGCAGCATTTAAATCATTTCAAAAATACAGCACTTACGATGCCTGCGGCAGTTAAGGCAAGAGACGCGATAAATCGCCCTCTCTACAAAGGACTGATTATTGTAAAGACGGCGATTTATCGCGTCTTTGCGATCTAGGGCGTGTCATCAAAAAACCTTATCCGAACCGTATTGCCTACGCACCTGCAAAATGTGGGACTTACAGCAGTTTTCATTTCTTTGAACCACATAGATTGTAGGCACAGCATAGCTCATTGGTGTCAACTTAAGCTGAAAGCCAGTAAGCGAAAAAGCTTTTAGAGATTGTCTCGTTCGCAGTTTCTGACTGGGAATGCCTAATGTGAGGCTCCGCCTCAAGACTAGCGGCACCGCAATGAAAGAGCATTTCCAGCCAGAGGCTCTTAACGAGGTTTTAAAAGAGTTTTAACTTAAGTTGACACCAATGAGCATTGCTGTGCCCCTACACCGTGGTCTATTTACCTGAAAATAGCTATAAGTATGATTGCTTTAGAAAATCAAGATTCCAAGACCGGATCACAACCTGAACTAATGGAAGCGATCGCTATATTTTACTTAAGTAGAACGGCGTAAATAATTAAAAGTTTGTAGTATACCCCTTTGGATATCTTGCTACGCGAACAAAAAAGGGCTTGAGTCGCTTACTACAAACTTAATTACAATAACTTTACATTGCAAAACACATAGTTTAATTTATTCCCGCCGACTTACTTACCTATCCCAATTTCTACTTTGCCTTCACCCGCGCCTGCTTCACCATCGCAATTAAAGTTTGATGGGCATCTTCCGCATCTGCTAAAACATGATCAAACTGAATGCGGACTGGCACAGCTTCCCCATTCACTTGCGCTGTTAAATCCATACCTTGTGCATCAATTGACAGCATTTGTGCTGCGAGCGCATCTGTTATACCGCCAAAAGACTTAGCATAAACAACTATGGCATCAGCATGATCATCATTCATATGCTTGCAGATGCGCGAACTAATATCAGCAGAGAAATCCTTAGACATTGTTGAGATAAAAATTTAGCAATACAGCAACAGCTTACATTTTAAGATTTTAAGCTAACGCGGGTGAAATTTGCTGATTTTCTTTCTTAACAGTAAAAAATATGTATTTTACCCTATCTTCATCATTAATATATTTTATTTTTAGGATAATAATTAAATTAAAATAAAAATTATTCAGTATTTTTACCTTCCATTACGGAAACCAGACAGCTTAAACTGTAGCAGAAGTATTAGCCAAACTATTGAAGCTAAGAGATAATGAGCGAAATTAGCCCCAGACGAATTGTAATTGGGGATGTGCATGGTCACTATGAAGGTTTGATGACATTGTTGGAGGCGATCGCCCCCACCTCAGATGATCAAGTCTATTTTTTGGGAGACTTAATTGATCGCGGTCCTCATAGTGCACAAGTAGTTAATTTTGTCAAACGACATAACTACCCATGTTTGCTGGGAAATCATGAGCAGATGTTATTAAACATTCTGACTAACGAAAGAACTTCCTCCCCGACGATGCAAGCATGGTTGTATAGTGGGGGGCGAGCTACCGTAGCCAGTTACCACGAGGCTACAATTCCTGATGACCATCTGGATTGGTTGAAGACTTTGCCTACATATCTCGACTTGGGGGATATTTGGTTAACTCATGCTGGTGTTGACCCTTGCAAGTTGGTGACAGAACAAACTGCCGATCAACTGTGCTGGATACGAGAGGAATTTCATAGTATTGAAAAACCCTACTTTCCCGATAAGCTAATTATCATCGGTCACACCATTACCTTTACTCTGCCGGGTGTTTCTCCTGGTAAACTGGCACAAGGACAAGGATGGCTAGACATAGATACTGGCGCTTATCATCCCCGGAGTGGCTGGTTGACTGGACTGGATGTCACAAATAACTTAGTTTATCAAGTTAACATTTTTAAAGACTATCTTCGCGCCCTGCCCTTAAAAGATGTAGTGATCAGAGTTGATCCAGCCAAAATCAAAGTTGATCGCCGCTACAAGAATTGAGTATCATTCGAGATCGGAAGATGAGGGAGATGGGGCAGAAATGACCCTTGACTCTTGACTTTAAGACCGCACTAATGGTCGAATATTAGCTTTATAACTAGCATTATTCAAGCCATAATTTCCATTACTGGGTTGAGAGTTAATTGCACTTCTGAGGGCATCAATGCGATCGCTGGTTCCGGGGTGCGTACTCAAAAATGTTGGAGCAGAACCACCTTTTTTCAGCAGCTTTTGCATAAAGGAAACCATTGCAGACTGGGCGTAACCAGTTCGTGTCAAAGTTCGTAGTCCTCTTTGATCGGCCTCAAATTCATTTTTACGACTGCGTGGCAAGTCTCGTGCTAACTGGACACCAATTTGCACTGCCGTATTCCGGTCTAAGCCAGCAGCTGTTAATAGGCCACCTTCAAGCGCTTTTTGCTGCATCTGTTTGACTACGTGTTTGCCACCAATGTGACCAATTTCATGGGCGAGTACACTTGCTAGTTGCGCTTCATTGTCTGCGGTTTTCAGCAAACCCGTGTGGACATAGACATAGCCGCCTAAGGTAGCAAAAGCATTAATACTGTCATCTTGAACTACTTGGAAGGTATAGGGGAGATCGGGGCGATCGCTATTAGCTGCTAAACGCCGACCAACTTGTTCCACATAACGATTAACTTCGGGATTGCGGTAAAGCCGGACTTGACTACCGACTAATTCCTGATTAATCTGCTTACCAAGATCAACTTCTTGGTTAGGGGATATATTAGAAAGCTGAAATGCCTGAACTCCTTGAAGTAGAAGAGGCAGGAAGTCTAAAGTTCTTCCAGGCAAGGGTGTACTTAGGCACAGACTCAGAGCAACTACCACTGAAATTAAAGGATAAAACCAGCGACGCCGCCACACACGGGAATTTGCAACAAAACTTTTCCAGTTGAACATAATACACTCTGAAGATTATTTTGGGAGAACATAAAATGATGGGACAAATTATCAGACGGATTTAGAGTATTCTAAGTTGCATTCTTAACTCAAGACCAAAGGAGTTGTTATACAGGTAATGTTTAGGCAAAGCTACCGAATTGCGGGGGTTAACGATTCCCTCTAGAGATAGGCTTAAACACGAGATATTAATTTCTGGGTGTGTCAGTCTTAACGGGCAGTTTGAGAGTTAGCTGCCACCCTTGTGAACTTACGAACTTGTGATAAACTGTCGCATAACCATAATCCCCAGCCGCTTTGAGTTATTACCAAATAGGGAAAATTGCCGTTACCATCGAAAGCCTTCTTGCTCCAATCAATTACTTCGCTATTACTTCGGAAAAGTTTTTATGGCTATTTTAGATTCAAAAGGTCGCTTGTTTGGCAAAATCAATCTTCTAGATTTAGGTGCTGCGCTGGTAATTTTGCTAGTTATATTTGGCATCTTTATCTTCCCTGGTACTTCTGGTTATGTTGCCCAAGTTGGTGCGAAAACAGTACCCATAGAAGTAGATTTAGTAGTCCGTGGGTTGAATGTCCGTGACCCTGAGCAATTATTCAATAACGGATTAAAAAAAGGTGGAAAAACTAATGTGATTATCCGCAATCAACCCCACGGAGAGATTGAGATTAAATCCGTTCAACAGCTACCTAGAACAATCAATATTCCCCAACCTGATGGTACTGTTAAAGAATTGCCAGATCCGAAGACCAATAATTTTAGTACAGATTTAATTTTGACTTTAGATGGCAAAGCCCAACTCACTGAAAATGGGCCAGTTCTGGGTAACAGTAAAGTGAAAATTGGTATGCCATTTGAGTTGGAAGGCTTTAACTACAACTTCAATGCAACTGTTATTGATCTCAGATTGAAAGACAAATAGCATTCCCATTTTGGTCTTCATAAAATAAGCTGATAAACCGAATATTCTCTAATCTAAAAAACTCGGTTTATCAGATTACTCAATTGAGGTTATAACTACTGAGCAGCTTTGGCTTGAAACATTAAATACGTCCCTTCTAACCCTTCTACAATTGTGCGTGTATTGGCAATCATCATTTTCTGATAAGTGTCTGCCTCACTTCCTGGTTCACCAAGTCCCTGAGCATACAACTTCCTGTCAGAAATTTTTACTTGAGCAACTCTTGCTACAGATTGAAGTAAATTAGGGTTAATTGCCGTCTCAGCAAAAATTGTTGACACTTTCGCCTGTTTAATATTTGTAACCAAATTTTTCACTCTTGCAGCTGTTAGGTTTTTGTCAGTACTAATACCTTGTAATCCCCCTACTAATGAAATACCGTATGCTTTGGTGTAATAACTCAGCGCATCAGAGGTTGTAACTAACGTACGTTCTTTAGTAGGAATACTCGCAATTCTTGACTTAATCCAGCTATCTAGTTGAGTGAGTTCATTTGTGATTTTTCTGGTATTGCTGGTATAAGTCGCGGCATCACTAGATTCTAATTTTCCCAGGTTGCTATTAATTACCTGCACCATCCTGATCGCATTCTTAGTATTGTGCCAAAGATAAGGATCGTTTACTTTCTTATCGCCTCGCTGAAATTTTTGTGGCTTAGGCACCGCAAGTTGACCGACGGCTATTTTCGGTGCAGAGTTTTTAGTTGCTTTAATTAATTTGATCAGATTTGGTTCTAAATTATAGCCACTATAGAGAATAAGATTAGCTTGCTCAATGGCTTTACGATCCTCCGGTTTTGGTTTATAAAATTGGGGGTTGGCAGTAGGAGAAATCAAGCAGGTAAGGTTAACAGTATTTCCGGCAACCTGTCTGGTTAAGTCGCATAGTACACTTGTAGTTGCTACGACTTGGGGAAGATTCTCATTTACCTGCGTGGTAGTTTGAGTAAATGTAGTTCTTACAGTTTGATTTCCGCACCCAACAAATCCAATCGTCAAAGCAACAAGAATAGCTCGTAAGGAATTATTTGATGGTGGTTTTTTTGACATCCTAAACTCCTACTGGATGTATAAAAAAAAGATAATCATTATTATTAAAAAAGTCAGAATTTTGAATTCTGAATTCAGCTTAGGTAATTAGCGAACAGTCAGAGCTATGGCTTTTAGCGATCGCTGTGCTAACACCAAAGGCGAACTGAACCTTTGAAGAGAATGGGGAAAAAAGAATCGGCAATTTTTGGTAAGTGAACTACAAATGAGGTTTTTGCAGGCAAAAACTTCGCTTCACGCGACAGGCTGCAAAACTGCTAGGGATAAAAGCACAATCAGCAAAGCGATGCTAGGGTGTCTTTGGTAAGAAGTGTAGTGCAGTTCTCTCACCATCTGCTGAAGCAGCTATACCATTGTGCTTATGTGCCGCCAAAGTCGCAAATTGACTAGAATTATCCGCTTGAGGAGAGGAACATAGTGATGATGAGGCCTATTGATCATACGGGTTGATTTCGCAAACCGAGTCGTGAATCTAAGGCAATTGTAACTGCGGTTTTGTCAGGTGTGGGCATATGCTTGTTACAAATATTGGTGAAGATAAACAATGGTAATTTTAGTTATCCTCGTTAACACCCTGATTTCACTGATACTATTCTATGTGGCTTGGCGGGTGTGGCAACTCAAGCAGCAGTTAGCATACATAGCAGATAGGTTAACCGTCTATGAAAGTTGTACCCATGCAGCACTGAATAAAGCACCCGAAAATATTTATCTTAGCCAGGAGAATATTTACAACTTACGGCAGAAAAATCAAGCACTACAAATGCAAATTCAACAAGTGCGGCAAATTATCAGTCTACTTTTGCTAGGACAGCAAATCTGGCAGCGTTATTTTCGTAGGCTAGAGTTACCGCCTGGGAAAAAAACAGTCGCAAAATGAGTTATGTCAAGTTCGGATGAACATTTATAATTAGGGCTGACACGGGGATGCGGTGACACAATGAGGTGAGGATACGGTGAGACGGTGATACTAGGAGTTTTGAATTATAAGTAATTAACAGTTTCGATATTAAAGCAACATTTTTGGCTGATATTTTGTCACGATAGATTAACTGGATAAAATCGTTTAAGTCTTGCAAGGGTAGAAAACCCACCTAAAATGGGTGTAAGGAGAGCAATAACAAGATGTCTAATAACCGTTCTGGAGTATTTATTGGCGGTTTGATGCTGGGAGCTACCATCGGTGCTTTGACCGGTTTGCTCGTAGCTCCACGCACAGGGCGCGAAACACGTAAAATTTTGAAGAAATCTGCCAATGCTATCCCAGAATTGGCAGAAGATTTATCAACGAGTGTGCAAATCCAGGCAGATCGTCTCTCTGCAAGCGCACTGCGAAACTGGGATGAGACTTTAGATAGATTACGGGAAGCGATCGCAGCAGGTGTAGATGCCAGTCAGCAAGAAAGCCAAGTCTTAAAGCGGCAAACATCTGTTGAAGACTCAGATTCTCTTGCCCAGCAATTAGAAGGCTCATAAATAACATAACCGTGATTGACCCCCTGTTTTGGTTGGGACTTTCCTTACTCTTAGTCGCCACAAGTTTGACTGCGGTTTTAGTGGTGGCAATACCGGCTTTCCAGGAGTTAGCACGCGCTGCTCGCAGTGCAGAAAAGCTATTTGATACACTTTCACGGGATTTACCACCCACTCTAGAAGCTATCCGCGTGACTGGTTTGGAGATCACTGACTTAACTGATGATGTCGGTGAAGGTGTAAAAAGTGCCAGTCAAGTCATGAAACAAGTTGATCAAAGCCTTGATAGTGCAAGAATTCAGGCTCAAAATCTGCAAGTAAGTACACGCAGCATCTTTGTTGGCGCGAAAGCTGCTTGGAGAAACTTCACACGCCAAAAACCCGCGAGGCGAACAGGCGATCGCATCCCAAGCAATGAACAACCACCACTCACGTTGCGAGAACGAGAAGTGCTCAGGCAAGAAAATCGCCGACTAAAAACAGAAGTATACCGCGCTAATGACGGTTACAACGACGCTGCTAGCTGGGAAACTAATTTTGATGATGAAGATTGACCAAAAAAAGGCTGTGCATCTTTATACAGAATTGGTATTAGTCAATTTTGAGTTGTTAAAAACTTTGACGATAATGATAATCAAAAAGAGGGAGCGTCGCTTGCCTCCTACCTTTCTCCCCAGCCACAATTATGATTTTTATTAAGAATATTTTGAGTATTTTAACTGATTGACAAAATGCACTTTACTTTAAATTCTCCCGAATGCCACTCCTCAATCCCTAATACCTAAAAACGCTTTGCTTTGATCCCTTAGATTAGAGTAAAGTAAACAAGTGTAAAGAAGTATCACTTTTCCAGTACTCTTTTAAAACAACTTGTTTACTTCTACCGTTGATATTTATTTGTATAAAAACGTCCATGCAATCTTGTTTTTGGCGACGAATTCTGGTATCTATCGCAGTATTTTTCTTGGCTGGGACAATTTGGGTCATGCACTCTCCCCCAGCACTGGCTTATGACAATCCTGACTTACTCCCTAATACCTTTACCCCAGTTGTAGACTTAGCAAAATCTCTTCCTGTGCTGCAAGAAGAAAAGCTTGTCAAAGATTTAGAGCAGTTTGAAACCGATACGGGTTGGAAATTGCGAGTATTGACCCAGTATGACCGCACCCCAGGTCGGGCAGTCATAAAATATTGGGGTTTGGATGATAAAAGCATTCTACTAGTTGCCGATTCTCGTGGCGGTAACATCCTCAGTTTTAGCGTCGGCGATGCTGTTTATGAACTTTTACCCCGGACTTTCTGGATAGAACTACAAACCCGCTTTGGTAATTTGTACTTTGTCCGCGAACAAGGCGAAGACCAAGCTATTCTGCAAGCCTTAGAATCGGTTAAAGGCTGTTTACTCAAGGGTGGTTGCAATGTTGTCCCCGGACTGCCACGAGAGCAATGGATTCTCACCTTGATTACCTCAGTTATTGGTGGGGTGATTTGTGGATTTGCAGCTCAACCCCGCGAGAAAGGACAAGTTTTCGCTTGGCAATGGGCTTTAATTTTCTCACCTTTGTGGGGAATCTTATTTATTGCCTTTGGTATTGGGCCAGTGGTGACACGCACAAGCGACTGGTTACCTCTAGTTCGCAATATCTCTGGGTTTCTTATTGGCGTCTTGGTTGCCTACTTATCTCCTATTTTCAGTCGGTCTTCTTCTAGTAATGAGTTATGAGTGCTGAGTTAGAGTTATAAGTTTTTAATTAACTTATAACTCCTAACTCCTAACTCTCTGAAGCTGATAAGCTGAAAGCTAATATTTGAGAAGCTCAACAAAAATGGAATGGCACGTAACTGATGCTCAAAGTTTAGCAATCATTGATAGTGAAATTGAAAATCATGTTTTTTCACCAGCAGAGTATGAGATTGTGCGTCGGGTAATATACTCTACAGCTGACTTTGAGTATAAGTCTTTGATTCGTTTCTCTGAGCGTGCCTTGCAAGCTGGAGCAGCAGCACTAGCGGCGCGCACCACGATTGTGGTAGATGTGCCAATGGTACAAGTAGGTATTGCCTACGAGATTCAAAACACCTTTGCCAATCCGGTGTATTGCAGTATGGAAGCTCTGACACGTCCTCAAAAAGAAAAAACTCGGGCAGCATGGGGAATAGAAACCTTAGCAAAGCGTTATCCAGAAGGCATTTTTGTGGTGGGTCAAGCACAAACAGCACTAACAGCACTAGTGGATTTAATTGAAGCTGAGGAAATTAGACCTGCTTTGATAATTGCGACTCCAGTGGGATTTGTAAATGTTAATGAAGCAAAGGAGCGCTTACAAGACTCTCTAGTGCCTCACATTACAATTGATAGTCGCAAAGGTAATGCAGTTGTAGCAGCTGCGATCGTTGATGGATTGGTAGACTTGGCTTGGCAAGCCTATGGACAAGATGGAAATCGGGGGAGTTAGGAAAGTCGGTTCTATCGTTCCCTTTATGCCAAATAGTATTTAAAACTACTAAATAACCTGATATTTATGTTAAGTAGTGCCGATAAAGGAGCCTTTTCCTGTGGTATTTCAACGTTTTGGTTTAATCGCATTTCTTGCAATTCCCGTGGTATTAAGTCTTTTGGGTGGGAAAGAAACGATAAAAGTATCTTTAGTTGAAAACGCCCGTCAGGTATCCACTAACAAGGAAATCATCCTACCCAACCACAAATTAATCAGCATTAAGGCGACTCCGAAAACATATTATGTTAGTGGTAAAGGAAACGACACAAATAGTGGACTCTCTACTACATCTGCCTTTAGGACAATTCAAAAGGCAGCAGACATAACTAACCCTGGCGATACAGTATTGATTATGAACGGAGTATATACAAATTTAGCTAAAGCTCCGAGTGTAGTAAGTATTAAACGTTCTGGAACCGCAAAAGCATGGATTAAGTATAAAGCATATCCTGGTCATTTCCCAAAAATTAAACACAATACATGGAACGGTATCCTGATTTCAAGTACAGCTTCATATATCGAGATCAACAGGTTGGAGGTCATAGGAAACAATGCCAATATAACCCTTGCTTATGCATTAAGTCAAAAGACTAACAGATCAAATCCGCTTACAAACGGAAACTGCATAAGCATGGACGGACGAGCCAATGGTCATGTTCATCATATCCGTATTCTAAACAACAAAGTGCATGACTGTGGAGGAGGAGGTATCGGAGCATTGCAGTCTGATTATGTGAAGGTGGATAATAACACTGTGTTCAATAATGGCTGGTATAGTGTTTATGGTTGCAGTGGCATTTCGATGGGAAGCAATTGGAATTCTGACACCAACCGGGGATACAAGATGTTCGTGACCAATAACAAGGTATATAACAATCGCATGTACATCCCTTGGATTGCGGTGGGAAAGATCACAGATGGTAATGGCATTATTATCGATACTTCCAGAAATGAGCAGAACCCAAATTTGGATGCATATGTAGGACGGACTTTAATTCAAAACAATTTGACATTTAATAATGGTGGTTCAGGGATTCATACATTTTTAAGTGAGCATGTTGATATCGTCAATAACACAGCTGTTTTAAATAATCAGAGTCCAGAAATTAAAGATGGGCAAATATTTGGCAATGTGTCATCTGATGTCAAAATTTTAAGGAACATTCTCTATGCTTATCCTGGCAAGAATATTAACGGTAACAATAAAAATAAAAAAGTGATTTATGATTATAATATCTACATTAATAGTTCTAAAGTAAATGTTAAGGGACCTCACGATATTGTTGCAGACTCCGAGTTTTTAAGGAAGCATCCCACTCTAAAAAAAATATCTAGCAATTGGAAATCGCGGCTAGCTAAACAAAATCCGCCTCGGCGGACTTATGTAGAGCCTAAGTCGGGAGGTTTTGTTTGTGGGTCAATGACCTATCGTTTGAAAGGGAAACTCATCAAAATAGGATGCTCCCGTTAGCAAGAAGGCAAAAGGCACAGGGTAGGAGATGATTTATGCTGAATCCAAATGCCCGAACCTCATGGACGACTATCGGGGAGTCTTGCGGTTGAGAGCAAACTACCAAAATCTCTGCAATAGGTGGCTCATAATTAGTGTCGGTCTGTCCTTTGCATGTGTCTGAAAGAGAAGCCTATAGTGATTACATCCTCCTACCTGCTTCACTTCTTTAATCCTCTACTCTCCGACGCCGCCGACGCGGCTTTTGTTGTTGGTCTTCACTCAAGCGGCGACCGATTTCGTTAAAGAAATCCCGCCGCAAATAAGGATAATCGCTAACCCAGAGGTCACGACTGGGAAAGTATATATCGCTGAATTCTTCAATACTGCTCAAATCTGAGCGATTTGACATCACTACCATTTCTGCAATTTGACCACGAGTAATAACTTTGTGGGCAGGACGTAATGGTGCTACAAACTCAATACTAAATCCTGTGTCATCACCCACCTCTAAGTTAATCTGTTTTTCTCGGTTTTCTACAATCACTAATTCGCCTTTGCTGTTGACTGTTTCGGTTTTACCCATCAACTGGTCTGTAATCCACCAATCTAACACTCGACCACGGAAAAAGCCGCCATACTTATAACGGCGGCATTGCAAATTCCGCATACTTGCTTGAAACACTGGATACCACAACCAAAAAAAAGCGCTAAGTATCCCCAGCACAAATACTATTGAAGCAAACGCAAGCCTGAAAACGACTGTTACAAGCAAAATAACAACTACTGCAACTACAGAAATTAACAGCCGTTGCAAAAAATTTGAGAACTTCCCCCAGTAGTACTTGTACTGCAAACCAGTGGCAATTAGAGGGACAACTTGTTCAAATTTCTGGCGAGTCAGTGGTACTAACATGAGTGCTGAGTGATGAATGCCCAATAGTGAGTTTAAAGTTTAAAGTATCTTTTCTAATCCATATACTAACGACTTTAGCGCTAAGACTTTGCGAATCGCTAGTAGCACTCCTGGCATATAGCAAGCGCGATCGCTCGTATCATGTCGTAAAGTATAAATCTGTCCTGCTGCGCCAAAAATAACTTCCTGATGGGCAATCAATCCTGGCAAGCGGACGCTATGAATTCTAATCCCTTCATCTGCTATACTGCCCCTAGCTCCTGGTAATTTCTCCGTTTCTTCTACAAGAGCAGAGTTAAAAGTTTTACCCAATTCTCCTAATAACTGCGCTGTTTGAATGGCAGTACCACTTGGAGCATCAGCTTTTTGGTTGTGATGCAGTTCGATAATTTCCACATGGTCAAAATATTTTGAGGCTGCAACTGCGGCTTGTTGCAACAGCACCATGCCAATGGAGAAATTAGGAATAATTAGACAACCAGTGCTAGCTTTGTCAGCAAAGTCTGCCAAGTCTTGGATTTGTTCTGAACTTAACCCAGTGGTGCCGACTACAGGACGAATACCGTAAGCGATCGCACTACGAATATTGTCATAAACTGAATCGGGATGGGTAAAGTCTACAATCACCCCTGGAGGAGAGTGTCTGTCACCAGCCACATACCCCAACATCGGTTCTAATTGATTGCTAATTGGCACTTCCAGGGGTTCGCTTAAACCCGCCAACTCTCCAGCGTCTTTATCTTGATGTTCCAAACTGTGGTCAATTGCACCCACTAGGTTTAAGTCAGGCGCTTGCGCCACCGCCTTAATTACCTCACGTCCCATTTTACCAGCAGCACCGTTGACAATAACCGGGATAGGAGCTTGATTCGTCATAGGTCGAGAAATACTTTTTGAGCCAACAAAGGAATTGTAAAGACTTTAGTGATCTAGTAGCTAGCTTTTCAAATCTCTGGCTTAATTCCGACTACTTTGATTTATGCAGCTAATCGCTCAGTTTTTTGACTCCCGAAAGCGGATGGGTTCTCATTTTCATCCCACCATCTTAGCCAGTAAGCCGTTTTATTTTCCCTACTTTACTTACCACACCTCCAAAAATAATCCTATACTGTCCCTAATAAGTAGCTCTTATAGAAGTTATTAGTCTTTTTTTGTCAAGTCCAATTGACTATTTGTGAGCTTATTGTTAAATTTATTTACATAACTTAGCAAAGCCCAAACATAATTACCTAACTGGTGTTAGCTAAGAAAATAAGATTTCTGTATCGCTATATCTCATCGACATTTAGACTTCTCCCATCTACCTCGGCTATCAAGTCGGGGTTTTTATATTCTCGATTGACTTTTCTTTAGTAGTTACTACTGATTTAGTCATCTTTAAGATGACTTTCGCTATTAGCCATAGGTTTCTAACCTATGGCGGGTGATGGTTCAGGCGCAAGATTGAACATTATGATAATTACGGAATATTGGCTTGACTACAAGTCCGCCTCAGAATGAATTCTGAGGCTCATAGCTCAAGTCAGCTTAAGCTGACTAAATACAGTTTTGTGTAAAAGCGTAGCATTTTTAATGCAGGGGAACGCATTAACATTCCAAGGGAATGCATTGGCATTGCATTGAGATGCATTAACAAAGCAAGCCGACGCATTAACAATGCAAGCCACGCATTAACAAGGCAAGCCGACGCATTAACAATGCAAGCCACGCATTAACAATGCAAGCCGACGCATTAACAAAACAAGCCGACGCATTAACAATGCAAGGTATTGCCAAATTTAATTCGCTACGAATTAGTGAAATGTTGTACTAAGGTTCAATTAACTTAGAGATTAATGGAATTCATTGCTTTAGCTGCGTGAGTTTTGGCCCATCATCTTCATGATTATGCCGTTCCAAAGACAAAATTATAGTCCCATTGAAATGATGCGCTTTCTGATTCTGCACATACATAACAGCTTGCTCAAGTTGTTTGCTTCCCATTGAAAAAATGCCATATCCGCGTTGCCAGCCAAACAAATCCTGTGAGGGCGAGAGATGATTAAGATGATGAGCGCTACTGCCTTTGATATTTTGGACAAAATCAGAGATAGAAAGTCTCGGTGGAATAGAAGCCACTAAATGGATATGGTTTTCTATTCCGCCCACAGCATGGATAATGCTACCAAGTGTATTCGCTTTGCCAATGATGTAACTATAAAGTTGGGTTTCGCGTTCAGGGGTAATTAGTGGCTGTCGCTCTTTTGTCGCCCAAATAAGATGATAATAAAGTCGCCACAGAGCCATGTACGTGCTGTTTTTGATGAAATTCATTGCGTCTAGTATTCCCGCAATGGTTAAAAATCTTCCAGTTAGCTTGAGCTATTAGCCTTGGAATTCATTCCGAGGCGGGTAAGCAATGTCTACGACGAGCTACGCTGACGCATTTCCCACCGCTTCATTAGTAAGGCGAGACACCAGGGAGTATTTGCCGACATTTGGGCATTGATCGATCCCTTCACATCTAATGGGTCATCCGAAGCGTCCCGGTTGGTGGGAGAATAAAAACGAGAAATGATGCTTGCTTGGTGTTGTCTCCAGCCCAAAGGAATCTGTAGAAATGTGGAAACGAATTGTATTAATTTTGCTATTGATGTTGAGCTTCAGCCTGAGTAATTCTGGTGTAGCAGCTGCGGCTGGACTCAAAAGCTTTGTAGACACTAGTAATGGCTATCAGTTTTTATATCCTAACGGCTGGCTGCAAGTTAAAGTTGCCAACGGGCCAGATGTGGTTTTCCACGATTTGATTGAGGTGTCTGAAAATGTTTCGGTTGTGATTAGTCCAGTTCCAGAAGGTAAAACTTTGTCAGAATTGGGAACCCCAACAGAAGTAGGATATAAGTTAGGAAAAGCAGCTCTAGCGCCTCCTGACTCTGGTCGTTCAGCTGAATTAGTTAATGCCGCACAGCGAGAAGTAGACGGTAAAACATACTACCTTTTAGAGTATGAGGTTAAACTCCCCAATCAACAGGAACGACACAACATCGCCAGCGTCGCTGTTAGCCGTGATAAGCTTTTTACCTTTAATGCCTCAATTCCTGAAAAACGCTGGCAGAGAGTTAAAGGAATGATTGATGAGGTTGTCAATTCTTTTTCTGTCTATTAATTGTGGAGTGGGGAATAGGGAATAGGGGATAGAGAAGAAACTTAATCACCAATCCCCAATGCCAATGCCCCATCCCAAATTACCAAGTTTGTCAGATCATGAAAATTCCACCTTTTGTACTTGCCTCAGCTTCCCCAGCCCGACGCCGCTTGCTGCAAACTGTTGGTATTGAACCGATAGTTCGACCAAGTGACTTTGATGAGTCGCAAATCCAATTAAGTGAACCAGCAGAATTGGTCAAAACTCTTGCCCAATATAAGGCGGAAACTGTAGCCCCGCAGTTTGAATCGGCTTTGATTATGGGTTGTGATTCAGTTTTGTCTATCAATGGTGAAATTCACGGTAAACCAGCAGACTTTTCTGAAGCGATCGCCCGTTGGCAGATAATGCAAGGTAACTTTGGCGACTTGTACACAGGTCACGCTTTAATTGACCTCGACCAAAACCGCTCTTTAGTCAAGTCTCAAGTTACAAAAGTTTACTTTGCTCAAATGAGCGATCGCGCAATTAAAGCCTATGTTGCCACAGGTGAACCCCTCAAGTGTGCTGGAGCCTTTGCCATTGAGGGTTTTGGTAGTTTCTTTGTAGAAAAAATCGCAGGCTGTCACAGCAATGTAATTGGACTCAGTTTACCCTTGCTGCGGCATATGCTAGGGGAATTGGGATACGATGTTACTGATTTGTGGCAATAGTCCTTTGGCTTTTGTCATTTGCCCAATGACGCCACTTGCTTCTCCTGTCAAAGACGCTCTTGCTAGCAAGATCCCCGTAGGGGTAGAACCGGGGGAACCCCGGTAACGCAGTGGCTCCCCAATGCCCATCAAGTGTTTGCTTATATTGCAGTCCACGACAGGTGTGGCACAACAGGTTGTAGACTGGCTACTAGATCGCATTCCCAACTAGAATATGTCATTTACTTCTATGCCCTCGCTGCGTGAGCAACAACATCCCCTAATTCGTCAGCTAGCTGATTGTATTGAGGCAGTTTGGCATCAGCACTTGGATCTATCGCCCTATCATTTGCCTGATGAGTTGGGGTATGTGGAAGGTAGACTAGAAGGCGAAAAACTGACAATTGAAAATCGCTGCTATCAAACGCCCCAGTTTCGGAAAATGCACTTGGAACTGGCGAAAATCGGAAATATGCTGGATATTTTGCACTGCGTCATGTTTCCCCGTCCAGAATACAACCTGCCGATGTTTGGTTGCGATTTAGTTGGGGGTAGAGGTCAAATTAGTGCAGCGATCGCAGACCTTTCTCCGATTCAATTAGAGCGCACCTTACCAGAATCTTATACTTCTGCACTGACACAGCTAACAGTGCTTAACTTTTCTCAACCTCGTGAATTACCTGAATGGGGAAATATTTTTTCGGATTATTGCATCTTTGTCCGCCCCAGTTCCCCAGAAGAAGAAACAATGTTTCTCGCACGTGTGCGAGAATTTTTAGACATTCATTGCACCCAAGCGATCGCCTCACATCCTGTTTCAGTTGAACAAGTCACACAAAATATCGCCGGACAACACAACTACTGCACCAAACAGCAGCAAAACGATAAAACCCGCCGCGTACTAGAAAAAGCCTTTGGCCCAGCTTGGGCAGAACATTACATGACCACAGTTTTATTCGACCTGCCAAATTAATCATCTCCCTGATCTCCTTCCAAACTCACAGTTACCCATCTGTAAGCTCTGTTACGTTTTCGCGTAACGGATAAATGTAGAATTCATTCAACGAGAGTTTAATGGAGTCCCAAAACAGCAGCAGGGAAAATAGTCAGGTCTTTGAAGCAAATATTACAAAATGGTTTGTTGTCTTGGTAGATACAAGCAACTATAGACAGCTAACTCATTGACCAGAAAGTTAAGGAAACTCTGATGTTAAGAATGCTCAAGTTGACCCTGAGCGAAGTCGAAGGGTCAACAGATATTTTTTAGTCAGTTAATCGTTGATTCACTTAAGGAAGACTAACTTTTGTAGCAAGATTGTATCCCGCAAAGGCAACAGTCTATTTTTGATGTTTCTTTTCAATTTTGTGACTAACTGTAGCCGTAGTGAATGTAGCAGTACAGTACCGCATCATACCAATTTGGGATTTTGTGTAGAAACGCGATATATCACGTCTCTACATCTAGATTCATACTGCTTGTGAATTCTGCTAACTCCCATTGCACTCATGTCTCAATAATACTCAGAGTTATTAAATAGCCAGCTACTATAGCGCTTTTAGGTTTCAATACAGACCTAACCTCAGCCCCAACCCTTGTAGCGTTGGGAGTAAGTTTCAAAGCCTCTCTCCTAAAAAGAGAGAGGAATGGTAGTGAGGTCACTGTATTGCATACAAACGAGCGATGCCTACGGCGGGCTACGCCTACGCTATAGAAAACACCATTTTGCAAAACCATAGTGTTGAGCGTTCATCACACAATGGATTTTAAGCCATACCCAGCTTTAAACCACTGTTGTTTGTCCTAAACGGCTGGCTGTTAATTAAAAACCCTTTTATTTTTACTTCCATCAGCACAATTCAGGTAAACGGGCAACATACTATGTCAAGGGTGACTGAAAAGCCAAAGCCAAGTGAGCAGCCACTTAATCATGAACAACCTAAGATTTGGTGGGGTATCGCTGTAGCTGTGCCAGTAGTAATAGCTGCTGGGATACTAGGTACAGCTAAAATCGAGCAGCTGAAAAAACTAACTACATCTGCACCCGTAATGCCATCTACCAATAGCATTAGTGCTTTAGGGCGTTTGGAACCGCGAGGCGAAGTTGTTAAATTGTCCGCCCCATCCTCAGGATTAGCGCCATCGTCACGAATTCAGCAACTTCTGGTGAGAGAGGGTGAACAGGTAAAGCGAGGCCAAATTGTGGCAATTTTGGATAACCGCGATACTCAAATAGCCGGACTAGAAGAGGCAAAAGCCAAGGTGCAAGAATCCCGTGCGAATTTAGCGCAAATCAGAGCCGGATCTCCAAGAGATATTCAAGCCCAAAGAGCAGTTATTGCTCGCCTACAAGCGCAGTTTGTTGGGGAAAGGGATGCTCAACAAGCGACGATCGCGCGGATTGCAGCTCAGTTAAGTGGAGGTAAACTCGTCCAACAAGCAACCGTGAATCGCCTAGAAGCTGAACTTAGTGGGCAAAGAGATGTCCTAAGAGCCACAGTTGGACGTGTCCGAGCCGAACAGCGCAATGCCCAAGTCGATGCCGGACGCTATGATTTTTTATACAAAGAAGGTGCAATTTCTCAGCAAGAGCGGGACAGGAGACGCTTGAGTGCAGTAACTTCTAATCAGCAAGTTGCTGAAAGCCAAGCTACGCTAAAGCAGACATTGGCAACCCTACGACAGCAAGTTGCTGAGGCTAGAGCTAACCAAATACAAAACTTAGCAACTTTGCAACAGCAGCTGATCGAAGCCAAAGTTAACCGTGACAAAACTTTAGCAACTTTGCAAAGACAAATCGATGAAGAAAAGGCCAAACTGAGCAAAATTTTAGATGTTAGTCCTACCGATGTGCAAGTAGCGCAAGCCCAAGTTAGTAATGCGATCGCAAATGTTAGAAAAGCCGAATCAGAATTGAGGTTGAGCTACGTTCAAGCACCAATAGCTGGAGAGATTTTAAAAGTTTACACCAAGTCAGGCGAAGCCATCGGTGCAAATGGTATTGCTGAAATTGGACAAACCAGCCAAATGTTTGTGATTGCTGAAGTCGCCGAAGACAGTATTGGAAAAGTGCGTATTGGTCAAAACGCCACTATCAGCAGCGATAATGGAGCATTTAGCGACGAATTAAAGGGAACTGTTACTGAAATTGGTAGAAAAATTGGTAAAAAAGATGTGCTGAATACAGATCCAGCAGCAGATGTGGATGCCAGAGTAGTAGAAGTGAAAATTGCTCTACCTCCAGAAGATAGCCAGAAAGTTTCTGGTTTAACTTACGCTAAAGTTCTTGTCGAAATTAATAGCGAATCAAGTTATAGGTGAACAGTAATACAAATTTATGATTTGATATTTTGGATTAGGAATATTTTTCATTAGGCTGTTTCATCAATAAATAATGTCTGATAAATTACAACAGGTTGCAATTAAGTGAGGTACAAAACCTAGTACCGCAAGGCGGAAGTCACTCATTCAAAAGTCAAAAGTCAAAAGAATTATATTCCGGGCTTTTGCACCATTTGAAATGGTATGTTTATTTACGCCGTGCTGTACTAGATTTAAAAGCCAATACAGTTCAGTTAAGCATTTTTTCCTTCTCTCTGTGCCTCTGCGGTAGCCTGCGGCAAGCCCTCCGGGTGACGCTCGTTGTGAGGCTCGTTCCTCGCTAACGCTGCGCTATCGCCCTTGGCGTCTCCCAATGTGAGAAAACGGCGCTGCTTCACCACTTTGCATCTACGTTCAAAAAATAAAGAATTTTAGCCTTAACCCAAGCGTATTGAGATATAAAGACTGTTTTACTCCTGACTCTGCCAATTTTAGATTTTAGATTTCTCCCTCAATCAAAAATTGAATTATTTCTAAATTCTACTGTAACTGATAACTGTGCTTGGATACCTATAACATGAATCAAAAAATACCTCTGTCGTGGCTACAACTGACAAGGGAAAAAACTCGCCTAGCTGTGGCTTTGGCAGGAATTGCCTTTGCTGATATTTTGATGTTTATGCAACTCGGTTTCCGGGATGCTTTGTATTATAGTAACGTTCGATTTCATAGCAGCTTGCAGGGCGATATTGTTTTAATCAATAGTCAATCTAGTGCTGTTCTGGCAATGAGGAGCTTTTCTCAACGGCGGTTATATAAAGCTTTAGATTTACCAGCAGTACAATCAGTACATCCTATATATTTGGACTATACAGTCTGGAAAAATCCTGTAACAGGCCGTCCTCGTAGTATCCTTATCTTTGGAATGAACCCAGAGAATAACCTAGTTAACTTACCTGGAGTTCAGGATAATTTAGATAAACTTAAACTGCCTGATGTCGTTTTATTTGACCGTTCTTCTAGAGTGGAGTATGGCCCAATCGCTGCTAATTATCAGCAAGGAAAGACTGTAATAGCAGAAGTACGAAGGCGACGAATCAAAGTAGGAGGACTATTTACATTAGGTGCATCATTTGGTGCAGATGGAAATTTAATTACAAGTGATATTAACTTTCTGCGAATATTCAACAATCGTCAACAAGGATTAATTGATATTGGGTTAATTAGATTAAAACCGGGAGCAGATGTTAAAGTTGTCGTCAAAGAATTACAAAATTATCTACCTAACGAAGTAAATGTTTTAACTAAGCAAGAATTTATTGATTTTGAGCGGAATTATTGGGCAAATAGTACAGCTATTGGCTTTATTTTCACATTAGGGACTGTCATGGGTTTCATTGTAGGGACTGTAATTGTTTATCAAATCCTTTATACAGAAGTTGCAGACCACTTAGCTGAGTATGCTACTCTCAAGGCAATAGGTTATACACAAAACTATTTATTGACAGTCATTCTTCAAGAGGCTTTGTTATTAGCAGTTTTAGGATATTTCCCTGGAATTATTTTTGCTTTATTTATGTATAAAACCGCCAGAGAGGCGACACTTTTACCAGTCTTTATGAGTTTTGACCGGGCGGTAATGGTGTTGATTCTGACAATGATTATGTGTATTATATCCGGTGCGATCGCAGTCCGAAAATTACGTTCTGCCGATCCAGCAGATATTTTTTAGTTAATTAAATATTAATTAAAATAGCCTAGTATTAATTAGAGGTTATAATTAATAGTTAAGAAATCTTAATTCTTGGTAAACACTACAGTTTAGTTTCAAAATTGCTAACTTCTAGCTAACAAATTCATGAGCCAAAAAGAACCTGTTATTGCCATTACAAACCTCAATCACTACTATGGCAAAGGCGCACTGAAAAAACAGATATTATTTGACATTAACCTAGAAATTTACTCTGGTGAAATTGTAATTATGACCGGGCCATCCGGTTCAGGTAAAACAACATTACTGAGCTTAATTGGTGGTTTGCGCTCTGTACAAGAGGGAAGTTTGAAATTTTTAGGTGAAGAACTCGTTGGCGTCAGTCAAAGCAAACTGGTGCAGATGCGACGCAGCATTGGTTATATTTTCCAAGCTCACAATTTGCTAGGGTTCTTGACTGCGAAGCAAAATGTGCAAATGGCGGTAGAATTGAATAATAATATTTCTAAAACAGAAGCAGTGGCTAAATCAAAAGCTATGCTGGGGTCTGTTGGTTTAGAAGAACGAGTTGATTACTATCCAGACAACCTTTCTGGTGGACAAAAACAAAGAATTGCGATCGCCCGCGCCTTGGTGAATCGTCCTCCACTGGTACTAGCAGACGAACCAACAGCTGCATTAGACAAACAATCAGGACGCGATGTCGTGGAAATAATGCAGAGTCTTGCCAAAAATCAGGGAACTACTATCTTATTAGTGACACACGACAACCGCATTTTAGACATAGCCGATCGCATCGTAGAAATGGAAGATGGTCTTTTAACCCGTAATTCCCCCAATGCAGCTATTGGGTCATGATTTGGAAGTGATAAATCACAACTGATAACTAAGTTGTGACGTAAATAAATATTGTCTATTTACTCGTAAGGGTGATTTTTTGTCCTTTTTCCTTTGTATCTACAAAGGAAAAAGGACAAATGACTAATGACAGCCATAATTTATTGTCTAACCGAGCCTGATTTTTTCATTCCAAGTGGCTTTGGCGGAGTTGGGGCATTTGGTTGGCGACTGGTGCGAAAAGTTACATTCACGCCTTCATTCGATTGCTCTAGCACCAGTAGAGGCGTAGGTTTAGCCTTTTGATCCCAATGCATGGTAGCAATCCGACCTTGAATTGTTGGTTGCCAGCTATCTTCGTCTTCTATGGGGCTTAGGTAAGTTTCTATACAGTCAATAATTTGACTAATAGTCGCAGAACTTGCTTGCGTCGGTAACTTCATTAACCGGATTTGAATGCGAAACAGAACTCGCTTGGCAGAGTCTCCTGGACTACCAGTCTCATACTCTACATCAAAAATTTCATCCACCTGCCGTCCAGCGCTATTAGCAATTCCGACTGATCCAAGTTGTGCTTGATTTGGACGCAGGGCTTGAGAAACTTTATCTTTAATCTGAATCTTCACTTGATTAAGGATTGCAAAATGAAACACCTCCTCTGACATCCGCATTCGCAAATAATCCAGGTTAAAGTCCCGTGAGTTGACTAAATCGGGATTGGTTTCCATTTTGCGAATTGTTTCTAGTGCCAGCTTAAATTTTTTCTCTAATTCTCGCGTGCGGAATTGTTCAAACTTAAGTTTTTTCTCCAGCTTATTCACCTGGAGCTTACTATATACAATTAAAGCAATCACTGCTAAAGCCAGTCCTCCAGAAGTTACCAACAATAATGGTGGTATTTGAGGATTACTTGCTGGCACTTCCTGGGATGCTTTTTTAGGCTTTGACCCTGGGGATTGGGCAAGAAACATCGAAGTGGGCATGGTTGGAAACTGAAAAACTTGACTCCTGATGTTTAGGATGCCCAAATCTTCAATGCCATCTTGCTGTATCATTAATATTTTTTACAGCCTTTTACAAACCGCATATGTCCAGACATTTAAGCCTCCCTACCCTGTCTGAGGTTTCATCTACAAGCTTTAGCAATATTCGTCTGATAGCCACAGATATGGATGGCACCCTGACTAGACGAGGAAAATTTACTCCCGCACTGCTGCAAGCTTTAGAGGATTTAGCGGCAGTTGACATTAAGGTGCTGATTGTCACAGGACGTTCTGCTGGGTGGGTGAGTGGATTGAGTAGTTTGATGCCAGTGGCAGGTGCTATGGCAGAAAATGGCGGTTTGTACTTTCCACCTGGAAACCAGAAACCAGTAGTCTTAACACCCATTCCCGATTTAGTTCAACATCGCCAGCACTTGGCTACGACTTTTGAGAATTTACAAACTAAATTTCCCCAAATCCAAGAATCTGCTGATAATTGCTTTCGCATCACTGACTGGACTTTTGATGTAGCTGCTTTGCGTCAAGACGAACTACAAACCCTAGACAATCTCTGTGAACAAATGGGTTGGGGATTTACCTATAGCAACGTGCAGTGTCATATTAAACCTCAAGGGCAAGATAAAGCTGTGGGATTGTTGCAGGTATTGCGCGAATATTTGCCCCAATACTCACCAGAACAAATTGTCACTGTTGGCGATAGCCCCAATGATGAAAGTTTATTTGATCGGCGTTATTTTCCTGTTTCTGTAGGCGTGGCAAACGTGCTGGAATATCTGAATCAGTTGAAATATCACCCTGCTTATATTACTAACGCTGCCGAAGGCGAAGGATTTTGTGAGTTATCTAGTTATATTTTGAAAAGCTTGCACATCCTAAGTTAGGCAGAGCTAGACTTGCTCTACAATAATCTCGTAGCACTGATTTTACAACCATGACGGCTACTCTAAGAGTTGGTATCGAATCAGAAATCTTCTATCCCAGTGCTGATGGTCAACCAGTGGCAGAAACCTACGACCACCTTTATGCCTTGCTAACTACCTTGGAAGTCCTGAAACAGTATCTGGCAGATCATCAGGCAACAGTATTGGGAAATCAATTTCTTTACTATGCACAGGGTTTTCCTAAGTTGCGCGTAGCCCCAGATGTGATGGTGATTTTTGATGTTGCACCCGGCGGTCGGGACAACTATAAAATTTGGGAAGAGGGTCAAGTACCCACAGTAATTTTTGAAATGACATCTTTTGGTACTAAGGGACAAGACGAAATCTTCAAAAAGACCCTCTATGAGCAGCTAGGTGTCAAGGAATACTGGCTATTTGACCCTAAAGGTGAGTGGGTAGAACAACAGCTACGTGGCTATCGCCTGCGGGGAGAAATCTACGAACCTATACAAGATGGACGCAGTGAACCGTTACAACTGCGTTTGCTGGTTGAGGAAAGGCTAATTGGGTTTTACCGTGAGGATACAGGGGAAAAATTACTGATCTCTGATGAACTGGTACAGGCTTTACGGCAGGAAGTTTTAGCAAGGCAGCAAGCAGAAGAACTGGCAGAACAGGAACGCCAACGAGCAGAGCAGGAACGCCAACGAGCAGAACAGGAACGCCAACGAGCAGAGCAGGAACGCCAACGAGCAGAACAGGCAGAATTGCAGATAGAACAGTTAAAGGCAAGGTTACGTTCGCTCAATGTAGATCCCGATACTATTGAGTAACATGCAAGGTGTAATTCTAAAAGTTGCTGAAGCTACGCCCGTCATAGACATTGCCTTCCTCGTCCCTACTTCCAAGCCAAAATATGTTAGGGGTTGTTCAGCAACCCAAAGGTCGGTATCAATTGCTTTAAGCATTATAATTGTTGAGTTATGGTCGTTGCTGGACTATAAAAATTGCTGCACGCTGTAGTAAAGACAAGCCAGACTGCCGACGACATAAACTAGCCAAGTTCCGAAAAAACCGATCGCCCTGCCCGGTGATGGGCCATAAGTCTGTATTAATGCCCAGGCATGGGCAATCCGAGCTAGTGTCAATAGAGTACCTAGCATCCACAACAGTCCCTTAAGAGCCTGCATCCACTTTAGGGCAATTAGGAACATGAGGCTAAGGGGGAAGATGCTTCTCGTTTTGTGGTGTTTGGATATTTCCAATCTTTTCTAGAGCGGATAGTCAAAGTGGAAGCAGAGGGACAGACAATTGAATTACAGCCAGGGCAAATTCCCAAAACTCACTGGGGCTTGAGTGCTGCGATCGCTATCCAAGAATTTTTTTATAATGGACAAACTGGTGGTGCATTTTACTTAGAATCAGTTGCAACAGCGGTGTTGGCACAGATCGTTTACCGACGTTCAAACTTATCTGGACGGCTCAAACGTCCACCAGAGTTTTTAGACCCAAATTTGTTAAAGTTTGCCTTGGAATACATTAGAGCGCATCTATCCCAGAAACTTAATCTGAACCAGATTGCTGCCACGATAGGATTCAGTCCCTACGATTTCGCACGAGCATTTAAAGTCACAACTGGACTGTCGCCTTATCAATATGTCCTCCAGTGTCGGCTGGAACTTGCCCAACAACTCTTACAAAACCAAAGGCGTTAGCGCAGCTCGCCGCAGGCATCGCTGACACAGGTAGCCGCAGAAGCGGGATTTGGCAACCAGAGTCACATGACATCTGTGTTTCAAGCAATACTACACACAACTCCCAAGCGTTCCCAGCAAAAAATGTGTAGTATTTTAGACCATACATGAAAACGTTATGGTGATCCTCGCTCAGGTGAAGTGGATTCATAGAACCAAGTTTTCTATGTATGATGCTTGAAGATTTAGTATTGTTTAAGAAATTATAGCCTTTGTCGGTTATCTAAGGCATAAAACCGAAATACGTCTAATTTTCTGCAAGATGGTCTGAAAAACTTTATCCTATCTGGGTTTAACAATTTGCTACATCTGAGTTTTTCAGCCATGATTTACAACTGAAAATCAAGCTTTTCCAGATCATCTTGCAGGTTTTTGGTTATATCTCGGCTAAATGCCAAGTAGACAATTTGTTACTTGTGTCTTTGCCACATTTATTATCTTAGACAGAATACAATAGATAAATCTCTAGCGCGTTTCAATCTTGAAAGTCTCAACAATACTGATTTGATTGAGAAGACTGTTTTATACAGTCATTCGCAAGCAAAACTTAATTAAAGGATAAATAAACCGCCAGCCTTTTAAGCACCCAGAGACGCTAAGAGACTAACAGATGCTTCGAGGACAGGTTAGCGTTTTATTTTCCACTTCTACTAGAAAGTCCAAGACCAATGGAAAAGTCAAAAATTTACCTTTAAAAATCCAGGTATAAAATTATGCAAGAAATTGAAAGATTCTTTGGCAATTTGTTCAGTGGCATAATCAACCGCTTTAAGTATTCTGCGATGGACGCTGCTGATCGGAAAATTAGAGAAACTATCGACGAGCAGGTCGAACAACGGCGACAAAAATCCAAGCCCAAGGATCAAGAAGACCGCGAGTAAATAGGTCTTTTAGGGGTAGTTTAAAACTAGTCAGTTAAACACTAGTACATCACGGCGTAAATGCAGCTACCATCTCAATTAACAAGATTTGGGACAAAATCCCTTCTTTAAAGGTAGGCAAACTGACGCCATGTACTAGGGTGTAGCTCCCCTGGCTTAAAACGCGTAACTTCAGCTTTCTTACTGAGTATTTCTTACTATAAAAAAGGGTAGTTCGCTGTTGAAGGCGTTTAAAACAGCAAGATTTTTATCACTATCACTACAAGCATAGCGCTTCCCTATTGTTGAATGGGCAGCGCTATTTTCTCGCTCTCACTCTGTCAACCAACTACAACTCTTCTGAATATGCTAACCTAGTATGGTTAACTAATCTCGCACATCTAAGAATTCGGGTGTTTCCCAGTTGGGAAATACACTTGGATGGAGGTTTAACCCGAATCGGAGTTAGAAAATATATGCCAGTAGTTTCATTGGCTCAGATGATGGAGTCAGGGGTTCACTTTGGGCATCAGACCCGGCGTTGGAACCCAAAAATGTCTCCTTACATTTACACTTCCCGCAATGGTGTACATATCATCGACTTGGTGCAGACTGCCCAGTTGATGGATAATGCTTATAACTACATGCGATCGCACGCTGAACAAGGGAAGAAATTTCTTTTTGTTGGCACTAAGCGCCAAGCGGCTGGAATTATTGCCCAAGAGGCCAGCCGTTGTGGTTCCCACTACATTAACCAACGCTGGTTGGGCGGAATGTTGACTAATTGGGCAACCATCAAAACACGAGTAGACCGTCTGAAAGATTTAGAACGCCGTGAGGAAACTGGCGCACTAGATTTATTACCGAAAAAAGAAGCATCAATGCTACGTCGGGAAATGACGAAGCTTCAGAAATACTTGGGCGGCATTAAAACAATGCGGAAAGTCCCCGATATCGTTGTAATTGTAGACCAACGGCGGGAATATAACGCAGTTCAAGAATGCCAAAAGCTGAATATTCCGATTGTGTCCATGCTGGATACAAACTGTGACCCAGATGTAGTAGATATCCCCATCCCAGCAAACGACGATGCTATCAGGTCAATTAAGCTGATAGTAGGAAAATTGGCGGATGCCATTTATGAAGGTCGTCATGGTCAGCTGGATGCTGAAGAGGATTACGAAGATTACGAAGGTGGTGAGTATGACGAAGACTACGAAGAAAGCGAATATACTGACGCCGTAATTCCCGACGAGGAAGCAGAGGAATAAGTAAAGCAGGGGTGAAGTAAGTGGACAAGGGAGGGCGGTGGATTGCAAAGTAGCAGCAAGCCGCCCTAGCTTGCGGCAAATCATAGGCAAAGGTAGAGGCAAAAAACTCATGCCTCATACCTTTGTACTTGATTATTTTTTCTCCTCCAGCCCTGAGTAAGATAGAGATACTCAACACCCGTGAGCGATTACAAATCGAGGTCAAGTTAGGAATTGAGGCAACATGGCGGAAATATCTGCAAAACTCGTCCAAGAGCTACGCCAAAAAACTGGTGCCGGCATGATGGACTGCAAAAAGGCGCTGAAAGAGACTGATGGCAACATAGAAGAAGCGGTAGACTGGCTACGGAAAAAGGGCATCTCTACGGCGGGGAAAAAAAGCGATCGCGTTGCGGCAGAAGGTCTAGTAGACACTTACATTCAGCCCGGAGGTAGAGTGGGTGTACTCATCGAAGTCAACTGCCAAACCGACTTTGTTGCTCGTAACGAGGCTTTTAAAGCTTTAGTTAAGAATCTGGCAAAGCAAGCAGCGACTGCTGATAGTGTTGAGTCTTTGTTGGCTCAACCCTATGCTGATAATCAAAGTGCGACTGTAGAAGAATTTATCAAGCAAACCATTGCTACACTCGGTGAAAATATCCAAGTGCGTCGCTTTAAGAATTTTGCACTAGCAGAAGGCACGCAAGGGATAGTAGACAGCTACATTCACACTGGCGGTCGAGTTGGTGTATTAGTAGAACTAGGTTCCCAAACTGAGTCAGTGGCTGCTAATCAAGAGTTCCAAACCTTGGCACGGAACACTGCTATGCAAGTTGCGGCTTGTCCAAATGTCGAGTATGTGAGCGTAGACCAAATCCCTAGCGAAATTGCCCAAAAGGAAAAAGACATTGAAATGGGCAAGGATGATTTGGCGAACAAGCCAGATAATATCAAAGAAAAAATTGTTCAGGGACGGATTGAAAAACGCTTGAAAGAATTGGCTTTGGTCGATCAGCCTTACATTCGTGATCAGAGTATTTCTGTGGAAGACTTGGTGAAGCAAGTGAAGGTGCAATTAGGCGAAGAGATTCAAGTGACTCGCTTTGTCCGCTATATACTGGGCGAAGGCATTGAAAAGCAAGAAAGTAACTTTGCTGATGAAGTCGCTGCACAAATTGGCAGCAAGTAATAATTAGTTAGGAGAGACGCGATTAATCGCGTCTGTACAGGAGTTAGGAGTTAATAGGAAGTTAGCTTCATAATTCATCATTCATAATTCTTAACTCCTAACTTATTTAAGGACAGGTCAAGCAAATTGCCTGACCTGTATTTTATTAGTAGAGACGCGAAATATCGCATTTAATTTAAAATCTAAAATCCTCTGGAAAGTTATCCTTAAATAAATTCGTACATTTGTACTATGTAAGAGTTCACATGGGCAAGAACGAAAAGATATGGCAAGAGCAATCGAGCGAATTGAACGGGATATTGCAGCATTGAAAGAAGCGATTCGGGCGATCGCAACAGAACTACAAAGCGCTTATGCTAGTTATCTAAACACTTTAGGGCTAGCTGTACGAAAACAGTTGATTCTGGCAAGTTACCACCTTTGTACCCAAGGCTATCCCGAAAACTTTCTGCATTTGTCATTGAATCAGCGTCAACAATTGCAACAAGCCATCCGCAAGTTGGGTCAAGTGGCATCTGAGCAATTACTCACTTGTATTAAAAGTGAGGAAGTAGGGGAAGATGGAACAGATGGAACAGATGAAACAGATGGAACAGATGGAATAGATGAGAAAGATGGGCAAGATGGGGGAGGAACATCCTCATCTCCTGTGATACTGGGCACATCTACTCCTGAGCCTCTCACCCTCGACACCTCTAATCCTATAGAACTGGCAAAATGGCAACATAACTTAGAAGAGGTCACGCAAGAGATACTGAAAAAACTTTCGCATGATGCTAATCTTTTATTACAAAAAGCTGGGGTATTACCCAAAAAATTACCAGAACCGATTTTAGCAGCTGCGGCTGCGGCTGCATCAGAAGCGTCTGCCGAGGTTATGCCAGGGCCACCCAACTTATTAAACTTAGTAATTGAAATTGAAAATGAGCAGCAGTCAGAAGATTCTGAACTGACGCAAATCATGGCTATTAACCTGCGGCTAGGGGAAATTGAATTTGCTGATGTGACACTCTCCTCTGAGCGCAGGCAAATCCGCAGTATTTTAGTTCAGATCAACAAGCTAGGACGAGAGTATCAAAAAAAACATCGAGAAAGAGCGATCGCTGAAGCTGAAGCTGCATGGCGTGCTAGTTGGTTTGAATAAAGTTATGAGTTATGAATTATGAATTATGAGTTATGAGTAATTTATTCCTAACTCCTCACTCCTAACTCCTCACTCTGCTGACCAATGACTAATGAAAAACCAGACTGGATACGATTGCACAAAGCCTTGGCAATAGAAGCCGAACATGGCTTTACAGACTTGGTGGGCAGACAGTACCGCTTCAGTGAATTTCTTAGCCTCACTTTGGGCAAATTCCCAACAGGCTTGCCCCAAACTGAACGCCGCCGTTGGCAAGGACTAGCGGTGCAATTTGCTAGTTATCCACATCTAGCACTGGAAGAAAGACAACACTTAGTAGCAGATACTCGCAGGTATCTCTCCCAACTACAGCAGGAGGAGCAGGGGGAGCAGGGGAGCAGAGCAGCAGAGGAACAAGGGAGAATTTATCAATCCAAAATCCAAAATCCAAAATCTAAAATTATCCCTGAGGTGAGTCGGAGGCTTGCCCCAAAAATTGAGCAAAAACTCAGTGATTTACCAGAAATAGGCTTCAAAAAAGCTAATAATTTGGCACGGCTTGGTTTACACACTGTCCGCGACTTGCTTTTCTACTATCCTCGTGACCATATTGATTATGCGCGTCAGGTGAATATCCGCGAGTTACAGGCGGGTGAGACGGTGACAATAGTGGCTACAGTGAAGCGTTGCAACTGCTTTACTAGCCCTAAAAATCAGAAATTATCAATTTTAGAACTGGTCGTAAAAGATAACAGCGGTCAAATCAAAATTGGTCGTTTTTACGCAGGTACACGCTTTAGCAGTCGCGCTTGGCAAGAAAGTTTAAAACGTCGTTATCCAGTAGGTAGTATTCTGGCGGCGTGTGGGTTGGTGAAAGAAAGTAAATACGGCTTAACACTGGATAATCCAGAACTAGAGGTTTTGGCAAATCCAGGAGATTCGATTGAGTCGCTGAATATTGGGCGGGTGGTGCCAATTTATGGACTGACTGAGGGTGTGGTGGCAAATACAGTGCGACAAGCGGTAATTGCTGCTTTGCCCGCTGCAACTCACCTGAAAGACCCTCTGCCAAATGGTTTGCGACAGAAGTATGGTTTGATGGAATTGAAAGATGCGATCGCTAACATTCATTTTCCCAGTGATAGCGCCGCCCTACAAGTTGCCCGTCGTCGCCTAGTCTTTGATGAATTTTTCTACCTACAACTTGGTTTACTGCAACGTCAACAGCAAGCAAGGGCGATTCAAACCAGCGCCATCCTTGTCCCACGAGGTCAACTTGTCGAGAAGTTTCACGAAATACTGCCTTTTCAACTCACTGGCGCACAGCAACGAGTCCTCAACGACATTCTCAACGATTTACAAAAACCCGTACCAATGAATCGTCTGGTGCAAGGCGATGTCGGTTCTGGTAAAACGGTTGTCGCCGTGCTGGCTATCCTCGCAGCAATTCAATCTGGCTACCAAGCGGCGCTGATGGCTCCCACAGAAGTTTTGGCAGAACAACATTATCGCAAGTTAGTTAGCTGGTTTAATTTACTGCATTTACCAGTGGAATTACTGACAGGCTCCACTAAAACTGCTAAACGAAGACAAATACATTCTCAGTTAGTAACTGGTGAATTACCCCTGTTAGTGGGAACCCATGCCTTGATTCAAGACCCTGTAAACTTCCAGCAATTGGGGTTAGTGGTGATCGATGAACAGCATCGTTTTGGGGTAGAACAACGGGCGCGTTTACAGCAAAAAGGCGAGCAACCTCATGTGTTAACTATGACAGCTACCCCGATTCCGCGAACTTTAGCACTGACGATACACGGGGATTTGGATGTGAGCCAAATTGATGAGTTACCACCAGGACGACAAAAGATTCAGACAACAGTATTATCAGGTCAGCAACGCAACCATGCTTATGACCTCATCCGCCGAGAAATTGCCCAAGGTAGACAAGTTTACGTGGTTTTGCCGTTAGTGGAAGAATCAGAAAAACTGGATCTGCGATCGGCTGTGGAGGAGCATCAAAAGTTACAGGAAAGCGTTTTTCCCGACTTTCAAGTGGGGCTGCTGCATGGTCGCATGAGTTCAGCCGATAAGGATGAAGCGATTACCAAATTCCGCGATAACCAAACGCAGGTTCTAGTTTCTACTACCGTTGTTGAGGTTGGTGTAGACGTACCTAATGCTACAGTAATGCTCATTGAAAATGCAGAGCGATTTGGCTTATCACAACTGCACCAACTGCGGGGGCGTGTCGGTCGGGGTGCGGCTCAGTCCTACTGTCTGTTGATGAGTAGTTCTAGAAGTCCTGATGCTCAACAACGGTTGAAGGTGTTGGAACAATCTCAGGATGGCTTTTTCATCTCCGAAATGGATATGCGTTTTCGTGGGCCAGGGCAAGTATTGGGAACTCGCCAATCTGGAGTGCCAGATTTTACCTTAGCCAGCTTGGTTGAGGATGAGGAAGTTTTACTTTTAGCGCGGCAAGCAGCAGAGAAAATTATAGAGATGGATGTTACTTTAGAGCGTTGGTATTTGATGAAAGAAGAGTTGAAGTATCGGTATGAGCGTTTGATGGGTGGGGCGATTTTGACTTAATATATAATAATTCTGAAGTAGAGGACTAACCCGCCCTAACCATCCCCTAACACGCATAACCCTTTGATTCCCTGTAGCGATCGCTTTGGGGAATTGTGATTTAGTGGGGTTATCTCAGTAGGAAATCGCGTTATTTGTATCAGGTTTGTAGTGCTAGCGATTAAATAATTTAACTGTCACGCCGCCCTAAAAACAATATTTATCGGTGTTTGAGGATATTGAATCAAAGGAGAAAGTAAAATTGTAGGAGTTCAATACAAGGAAAATGACTGATACACCCGAATATTTCCCTAACCGAATAGACCGTATTGAACAAATAATCTTGGGGTTGGCACAAAGACAAACTAGTACACAAGAACAATTAGACAATTTAACCATTAGACAAGCTAACACACAGGCACAACTGGATGAACTAAGCCAAGAAATGAGAGAGCTAACCAGTAACGTTAACCGTGTTTTGGGTCGTAGTGCAATTTTGGATGATGTGTTACTTGAATTACGTGATAGCCATGAACAACATCAACGTAATTTTGAAGAACATCAGCGCACCACAAACGCGGCATTACAAAGTCTTGAGTCTATCTTGTTGCAGTTGATTAGAAATAATTCTTGAAATGCGATTGTTGGAGTTAACGACCGCAGGTAGCGTGTAAGAATACCTACGGTCAAACTTAAGTTACTTAGTATCCTCTTTCTCGTTAGATGTTTGCAGTAAATAACGTACACCCATAGGCGATACGCTTACAGCTACAGGAATAAAATCAGGGTGTAAAATCGCCCATAAGGGAGTTATATAGCAATCCTGAATGATTCGTGAGAAAATACGGAAGAAAAATGTAAGTAATATTTGCGACCAAGGAGGGGTAGTAGTAATGTGGATGCGTTAGCAAAGCTCACCGTTCGCGGAGCGTCTCGTAGAGAAGGTATCGCTAACAGAGTTTATCGAACAGAGCCAAGACAAACGTGAGGTAAAACGAGCGATTGCAGTCAAGATGTTACTCTCAGGACACAAGCATGAGGCGATTATGCCAATACTGGGCGTTTCGTCTGGTTTTCTCAGTAAGTATAAAAAGGCATTTTTTCTTCATGGAGTTGAGGGTTTAAAGCTAGCACATAAAGGAAGTATTGGAATTTTAAACCAACAGCAACGTGTAGAGATAATGGAATGGCTTTTAACAAAAGAATCATCGACTCTTAATGAATTAGAGTACTATATTTCATCCAAGTATGGGGAAGATTCGAGTCCAAGCAAAGCTACTACGATCTATTTAAAGAAGCACGTATTAGTTGGAAAAAAACTCAAGCTCATAATCCTAAATATGACGCAAAGCAGGTAGCTTTAAAAAAAAAAGAGATTTGTGATTTATTGTCGGCGCGACGAGCCGAAATAGAGCGGAGCCGGAGACGCTCCGCCTCCGGTCTGGAAGGCTAGTTGTATTTATGATTGATGAATGTCATTTGCTGTGGGGTGACATAAGTGGATATGTTTAGGGTCAGACTAGTGAGCGGATATCAATTCCAGTTGTCAACGCTCGTTATAAACAAACATATTTTGGTGCATTCGACTACAAAATAATCATATTTTATAACTTATGAGGCAAAAAAAGGTGACTCTGAAAATACGATTAATTTTTTAGAATACCTTAAGTCAAAACGTCGTGGAACTAAACGTTTAATTATTTGGGATGGTGCTAGCGCGTCCCCGTTCTCAGCAAATTAAAGATTATTTAGACTGCTTAAATCGGGAGTTCAAGCCAGAACAATGGTTGGTAACTTGTGAGAGGTTTGCCCCAAACGCCCCACAACAGAATCCTGTAGAAGATATCTGGCTGCAAGCAAAAAGATTGATTCGAGAATTTTATTTTTTCTGTCATTCTTTCTCTGTTGTTAAAGGTTTATTTGAATTGGCGATCAATTGTCAAATTTTTGACTTTCCTAAGCTCGATGAATCTGGTGTTTTCTCACGAATGATTTAGGACTGCTATAGATTAAGCTGAGAGCAACCCCTTTAGCACCTTTGCCAAATACTCATACTGTTCTGGTGTATTGTAAATCTGCGCCGAAATCCTTACCAACAGCCGAGGTTTTTCCTGCCACGGGATCAATTGCACTTGAATACCAAACTTATCAAACAACTCATCGTGTACAGCCATAAAATCACGGTTTTCCAAAGTTGCAGGCATTGGCACAACCGCCATTGAACCAATCATCTCCTCTGGACAAGACGGCTGCACTTCCAGCGCTTCACAAAGTAGCCGTCTTCCCTGCAACACTAGCTGGTGATTTTGCTGCATCAATTCTGTCCACCCACCAGGTAGCAACGAACCCATAAAAGCGATCGCTTCTGCTACACACATATAAGCTGTAGGATCGTCTGTACCTGTCCAGTCAAATTCCAACTGAAAGCAGGTTTTATCAGTACGTGGCGAATTTGTCCCGTGGCTAATTGTCAGAGGACGAATTTCTAACTGTTTATCTCGTCGCACATACAAAAATGCTGCCCCTTTTGGCGCACACAGCCATTTATGACAATTCCCGGTGTAATAAGTTGCGCCAATTTCTTCCAAATTGAGGGGAATCATCCCAGGTGCATGGGCACCATCTACCAATGTATTTACACCCCGTTGTCGCAACTCCTTCACCAACTCTTGGATTGGGAAAATTAGCCCTGTTTGACTGGTAACATGATCCAAAAGTGCTAATCGTGTTTTTGGTGTAACTCGCTCAATTACTGCTGCCACTACTTGCTGCGGCGAGTCAATGGGGAAAGGAATTTTTGCCACCACCACCCGCGCCCCAGTGCGACTGGCAACAAAATCAAGTGCATTGCGGCAAGCATTATATTCGTGGTTGGTTGTGAGTATTTCGTCTTCTGATGAAAACGTCAGCGACCTTAACACCGAGTTAACACCAGTCGTCGCATTGGGGACAAATACCAAATCTTGGACATCAGCACCCACAAACGCCGCCAGCTTACTTCTGGCATCGTCTAGCAACGGTTCCCATTCTCTACCAAAAAAGCGTAAGGGTTCTTGTTCTAGCTGCGATCGCAGTCTTTGTTGAACTGCCAGCACTTGTTTAGGACAAGCACCAAAAGACCCATGATTCAGAAACGTTACAGCCGGGTCAAGCGACCATAAATTTCTGACGGATAATCTAGAACCCAAAATTTAAAATCCAAAATTGCTAAACTCCCCAGGCTGGATTCGAACCAGCGACCAATCGATTAACAGTCGATCGCTCTACCACTGAGCTACTGAGGATCACTCACGATTTATAATATTACGACTAAAAATAAGATTTGGCAAGTACTTTCGCCAATATTCTTTTAGATGCTTAATTATAGAATTTTGCAACCAAAATCCATTCAGCAACTCAAGCAGAGACTTTTAAATACTAATATCTACTGTAATCCCATTCGTAATTCAACCAGACGCTGCCGTGCCTTAGCATCAATGCCATTAGCTAAAAACCTACTCTTAGATTGTTTGCGCGTATGATACTTCTGTCGCATCCGACAGACGGTAGCTTCCACTTCCCCACAGAGTTGTTGTGCCGACAACCATTCAGCCCCATACCCTTGTATCATCAACTGCTGTGCCCGATCTGATGTAGCAACAATCACACGAGAAATCAAAGACTGAGCTATTTGCTGGCGCATAGACGCACAAGATTTTTCAATATAAGTATCTGCTGTCTGCCCAAAATCAGTGTAATAAACAGATAAATGCTCAGTAATTATTTCTTTATTACTAGAGGAGTTTTGATATTGGGCATCAAAAACTATTTGAGTTGCATAACCTTGAAACGCACTATAGCCAGCCATTGCTTCCACAAGTTCACCCCGTGCTGCCTCTAGCCCAACACTATCACGCGTTTTTTTAAGGCAAGGCCAAGCGCCAATTATATTGTAGCCGTCTACTAACAAAACGGCTTGGAGTATAGAACGGGGCATGGTTTTTAATCACAATTTTCTAGAGTTAACAAAATTCATTCATAAGTTTTATAATAATTGATGCATTGTCTGTAACACTATGTTACACAAAATAAAAAATACGGCAGCCTCATAAAACTAAAACCTAAGACAGACGCACCAACTTAAAACGCGCCTTTGTTTAAAAGGCGCGTTACAGTTCTTTTTCAGTAATGGTGAAAATGAAGAGTACTAAGTTAAAAGACCACCAATAAAAGGCGGAGCATGTACTGGGTGTGAAAGTCCTGAGTACTTTTTACTTCACTGGGCACTTAATTAAGAGGCTTCGCTGTGTACCTGCATCAGACGTTGTTTGAGGCGTTGGGCTTCACCCTTATCTACCAGAGAGCCTTCTTCTAGTAAGAAAGCGCCGTCACAGTAATTTAACTCGTCTAATCGATGTGTCACCCACAGGGCTGTAATACCTCGACTTTTGACCAGACGGCGGACACCAGCAACTAAATCCAACTGACTATCTGGATCTAGTAAAGCAGTGGGTTCATCTAATAATAAGACTTCGCAGCGACGGGCGATCGCACCTGCGATCGCTACTCGCTGTTTTTGTCCCCCAGAGAGCGCATAGATGGGGCGTCGTTGGAAGGCAAGCAAATTCACCGCCCCTAGCGCCTCCTCAACCCTTGCTCTGGTGGCAGCAGGTGGCAACTTTTCTTCCACCAATCCAAAAGCCACATCAGCACCAACCGTTGGCATCACCAGTTGATGATCTGGATTTTGGAAGACAAAGCCAACGGGGTGCAAAACCCGAATTTTCCCGGACTCAGGAGCTAATAACCCCGCCAGCAGTCTAAGTAACGTTGATTTCCCGCTACCATTTGTACCCAAGAGCATCCAAAACTCACCCTTGGGTACTTCTAAAGAGCAAGATTTGATCACTTTCTCTCCATTAGGCCAACTGAAATTTAAATCCTTGACCTCAATGCCCACTTGAGCCATTTGTCAACCTTGGTTACTCAGCAGCTACAGCGAAAAAGCCAGGTGGTCTGCCACCACCAGGGGTTGTACCATCTTTCTGAACAATCTGCACCCCAGAAATTTCACTAGCGCGGACAGCAATTTTTTTCTCTGTCTTGCCCTCGCACTTGAGTTCTACAATGTCAGGGTTCCCAGAACGGATTGCTGCCAAAATTAGCTGATAGACAGCCTCAGCATCCTCTGCTGACTTACGTTGTACTGAGATCGGGAAAGCAGTGTTTCTGATGCTTAAATCGATGGTAAACATTTAGCAATAATCAAATTTAACTGTAGGACTCATTTTAGCGTCAGCTGAGTGATTCTAGGGAAATGGGCATTGGGCATTGGTTATTCTCCTCTGCCCCTGTGCGCTCCATCTCTTTAATTTGACCTCATCTGGATCAAAAATTAATTTTTATGACAAATCCCCTAGAAAAATTAGCGATTTACACCTAAAATGATTAAAGGTTCGTAAAAAATTGTAAACTTGGTTAACAACCAGTTAACTTTCTGCTTATGGATGGCTTTTATATAGCCGTCTATAATATAGATACAACCTGTACTTATAAACATTTGGAGATTTGCTCTCATGACCATCGCAGTTGGACGCGCCCCTAGTAGAGGGTGGTTTGACGTTCTAGACG
>NZ_CALMFY010000093.1 GCF_937863485.1 uncultured Nostoc sp.
CTTGTCCTGAGCGTAGCCGTAAAGCCTGCGGCATAGCTACGCCCTAAGCGCCAGCCTCTCCTTGGCGCAGCCTCTCGTAGAGAAGAGTTGTATGCCCCTCTGCCTCCCCTCTTCACCCCATCTTTAAGTTTCGATCTAAATAGGTGGACTTTTAAGAATATTATGAAAGTCTATTTGTCACTGCTAGTAATCATCAGCTAGGAGCGTACAATAAATGTAAATAAGTACATGTAGGGATCATGTAGGGATCGTGGGTAATTACCACCCGTAATTGCCCGGAATCACTGATTTCTCGGCAAAATTTCTAGAGCCATTGTCTAGTCAGTTATATGAAAAATGCGATTTGAAAGTTAAAGCTGTTACTTTGGTGCTATTCCAGGGAACTATGTAACTGTCCCCTTGAAGATTTTTCAGCGAATTAGCCCAAATGATGAATATAACTACTTTACAAAGCTTTAGACAAAACCAATTCAGAGTATATCAAATCTATGAATATGCAAGAGAAAACTACCAAAGCGGAAAACACACGAGCCGATAAGGTAGAAATTGCTGTCCGCCTAGACTCCGAGTTACTAGAGCAAATTCAGCATCTCACCAATGACCCAAGTAAAGTCATTGAGGTGGCGATTCGCCAGTGGTTACGGGGTGAAATCCTTAGGGATGACGAACTGACGCGCACGCCTGTGCGTACCCCTGTTCCTCCTCGGGGTGAATGGAACGATTGACATGATCAATCAGCTGTCAATCCAAGTTAAAAAAATGAAGTTTGCCAATCTAGATTTCAAAACACCAAGAAATACCCAATAAAACGAAAAAGCTGTAAAAATTTTTGCATAAATTTGAGCAGCTTTAGTAAAATTACGGTCGGATACCCTTTGTCTATCCAACTCAATTAATGACTATTACTGCCAATTCCCAATTGCCGAATGTATTTTCCCAAAATCTGGAATCTATCACCAGTAAGACTGATGGCTCATTACCAACTCTAGGAGCCGAGTTGGTGTATACGCAAGATGGGGCAGGGCGCTATCTGACCTTTTGTTGGCAGCAGAGCGAACTTCTGGGGTTAAATACTGAAAAAGTAGTTGACGATCTGAACCAGTCCCAAACCTTTGCCCCAATGGATAAGGTTACTTATTTGGAACGATTGCACCGAATTTTGACAAGTTTGATGCCAGAAAGGTTTCAGTGTTGGTTTAGCTACCACCAGAAATTATTTGAATTAGACTTAGTGATTAGTCCGATTATGCCGAGTTTGGGAACGGCCGCCACTACAGTTTTAGTGATGGGACGGTTAGTGCAAGCGACACTAAACAAAAAACAAGTGCGTGTGGCATCAAAAACACCCACACAAATAGAGTTGGCTTTACGTTCACAGCAACACCAAAAATTGGTAAATCGGATTACCAGAAATATTCGCCGGACATTGGATTTCGATATTATTTGGCAGCAAACAGTTGACAGTTTGGGGAAAGCACTGCGGCTAGAGCGCTGCATTATTTGTCGTCCTTACCAGCCTTGTAGCTTAAAAGTGAAAGTGATGGCTGAGTATCATCAGCCAGAACTCACCTCAATCATACTAGGCTCAGAAGAAATAGATATAGCTTCTGAGCCTGCCTTTGCTCAGGCTTTGACAACCCTAGAACCGGTTGTGATGGAAGTGCCTGGATACACAAAGTCTGGGCGGCAGAACACTTTGGTGATTGCGACTTGCTATCAAGACCAAGCCAATGGATTGGTTGCCTTGACTTGGCAGGATGAATGTTACACACTAACAGAATCGGAATTAGAACTGGCAAAAGAAGCAGCAGATCAATTGGGAACTGCGATCGCACACGCTACTTTATATAAAGAATTAGAAGCAGCGCGTCAAAAAGCCGAAGAAGCTTCCCGCCTCAAAAGCGAGTTTCTGGCTAATGTATCCCATGAAATTCGTACCCCCCTCAACGGGATGATCGGCTTTTTGAAGCTGATTTTAGAAGGGATGGCAGATGACCCAGAAGAACAAAACCAATTTTTGGCAGAAGCTCATCACTTATCGATACATCTGCTGAATATCATCAACGACATTTTGGACATTGCCAAAATTGAAGCGGGCAAAATGGACCTAGTTTACGCTCCAGTCAAGCTAGATGAGCTATTCAGTGATGTAGAAAGTTTCATGCGTCCCCAAGCAGAAATGAGAAACCTCAGCTTCCGGATGCAAATGCCTGCTACTTCCGATGAAATCATTGTCCTAAGCAACTACCAACGATTGCTACAAGTTATGCTCAATTTGCTAGGTAACGCCATCAAATTTACCCATGAAGGTGGTGTCACTGTCAGTGCCGATTTAGTACTCAAAAAAGCGAAGCCGAACTTTCAAGGTCAGGAATTTCCTGGCATGGTGAGAGTCCGTGTCGCAGATACTGGCATCGGTGTTTCTTTGGACAAACAAGATAAACTGTTTCAATTATTCTCTCAGGTGGATGGCTCCCGCACTCGCCAGTACGGCGGTACAGGTTTAGGACTGGCAATATCCCAGAAGCTAGTGGAGGCAATGGGCGGTGAGGTCCATTTTTATAGTCTGGGCGAAGGACTTGGTTCAACAGTGACATTTACAGTGCCACTATATCAACAGCCAGTCATGGTTTCATCTAGTGATAGCGACTCAACATACAGTGCTGAGTGCTGAGTTAAGAGTTAGGAGTTAGGAATACTTGGCAATACTGGGTTTTAAGTTTTAAACATTATTATTTAATAACAAAATTGGGGATTAGAGATTGGAAAGAATTCCGTCCATAGTCCACAAAAAAATTGTATAATTATAGGCTGGGTTGAGGAAAAAAACACAACAAACGCCTAAATGTTGGCTTTGGCTTTGCTCTACTCAATTTACGAAAAATAGTATTTTTGACCCCTTTTTACGGTGACGTATAGTTAAGAGCATTAAATCCTGCGTTCGTCGGACTGCAAAGCAGAATCTAAAGGCTAGAGTAAAGTAAGTAGGCTCACAGCAATGTAATTACTGTCTTCTTTATCAGACGCCCTCTCTACGCAGCCTCAACTCTTAGAGAGGCTGCGCCAACGAGTCCGCCTAGAGAGTGTCATTAGTAATTACGAATTACGAATTGTTAATGCCCAATGACGCCACTTGCCTCAACCGGGGGAACCCTGGCAACGCAGTGGCTCTTCCCAATGCCCATCATTAACTTAGCAGGTCTAAAACTATGGAACTCACAATTGACAACGTTGAAACAGTCTTAGATGAAATGCGCCCTTATCTGATGTCTGATGGCGGCAACGTGGAACTCGTAGAACTCGATGGGCCTGTTGTAAAACTGCGGTTGCAAGGTGCTTGTGGTTCTTGCCCCAGTTCTGCAATGACTCTGAGAATGGGTATTGAGCGCCGCCTCAAGGAAATGATTCCCGAAATTGCAGAAATTGAGCAAGTGGTGTAAAAGTTAGGAGTTAGGAGTTAGGAGTTATGAGTTTTGAATCAACTCCTAACTCCTCATTCTTAACTCCTAACTATTTTTATGTCCCATCCTCTTTACATCGCTTTTATCTGGCATCAACATCAGCCGCTGTACAAATCTCCTGGCAGCGGCGTTTCGCTATCTTCGAGTCAGCAGTACCGTCTACCTTGGGTACGTTTGCATGGGACTAAAGATTATTTGGATTTGGTATTGCTTTTAGAGCGGTATCCTAAGTTACACCAAACGGTGAATTTAGTTCCATCGCTGATATTGCAACTTGAAGATTATATTGCTGGTACTGCTTTTGACCCTTACCTTACAGCCAGCTTGACACCAGATGAACAACTCAAGCAGCAACAGCGGGAATTCATTATCCAACACTTTTTCGATGCCAATCACCACACCCTGATTGACCCCCATCCCCGTTATGCCGAGTTGTACCAGCAAAGGCAGGAGAAGGGGCAAGCTTGGTGTTTGGCAAATTGGGAATTGCCAGATTATGGTGATTTGCTAGCTTGGCACAATTTGGCTTGGATCGATCCGCTGTTTTGGGATGACCCGGAAATTGCTGCTTGGTTAAAACAGGGACGGAATTTTACTTTAAGCGATCGCCAGCGCATTTATTCCAAACAGCGAGAAATCCTCAGCCGCATTATCCCTCAACATCGGAAAATGCAGTCGATGGGGCAGCTAGAAGTTACCACCACGCCTTACACTCACCCGATTTTGCCCTTGCTAGCTGATACCAACTCTGGTCGGGTAGCTGTGCCCAATATGATATTGCCTGAGCAGCGATTTCAGTGGGCAGAAGATATTCCCCGCCATTTGCGGAAAGCTTGGAACTTCTATAAAGAACGCTTTGGACAGATACCTCGTGGTTTGTGGCCTTCGGAACAGTCAGTAAGTCCACAGATACTTCCAGACATTATTAACCAAGGATTTAAGTGGATATGCTCAGATGAAGCCGTCTTAGGATGGACGCTAAAAAACCTTTTTCATCGGGATGGGGCGGGGAATGTGCAGCAACCAGAACTGTTGTACCAACCGTATCGCCTGCAAACCGCAGAGGGCGATTTGTCAATTGTGTTTCGTGACCACAGATTATCAGATTTGATTGGTTTTACCTACAGTGCGATGCCAGCAAAACAGGCAGCAGCAGACTTAGTGGGACATTTGCAAGCGATCGCTAAAATGCAAAGGGATAGTCAAAGTGAACAACCTTGGCTAGTTACCATCGCTTTGGATGGGGAAAATTGCTGGGAATTTTATCCCCAAGACGGCAAACCCTTCCTTGAAGCTTTGTATCAAAGTTTGAGCGATGAACCCCACCTCAAACTCGTCACTGTCTCTGAATTTTTGGAAGAATTTCCAGCCACAGCCACTATTCCCGGAGGGCAACTACATAGCGGTTCTTGGGTGGATGGTAGCTTCACCACTTGGATCGGCGATCCTGCCAAAAATCGTGCTTGGGATTACTTGACAGAAGCCAGGAAGCTGTTAGCAAGTCATCCTGAAGCAACGGAAGAAAACAACCCAGAAGCGTGGGAAGCATTATATGCCGCAGAGGGTTCTGACTGGTTTTGGTGGTTTGGTGCAGGACACTCTTCAAATCAAGATGCCATCTTTGACCAGTTATTTCGAGAACATCTGTTTGGCATTTACAAGGCATTAAATGAACCTGTACCGCCCTATCTCAAGCAACCAGTGGAAATCCACGAAGCACAGACAAATCATACCCCACAAGGGTTTATTCATCCCGTCATCGATGGTAAGGGTGATGAACAAGATTGGGACAAAGCTGGACGCATAGAAATCGGTGGGGCACGGGGGACGATGCACAATAGCAGTGTCATCCAGCGACTTTGGTATGGGGTGGATCACCTCAATTTTTATTTGCGGCTGGACTTTAAAAGTGGCGCTGCACCAGGGCAGGATTTGCCAACAGAGTTGAATCTACTGTGGTTTTATCCAGAAAAAACAATGGTCAACAGCCCAGTTCCCTTGGCAGATTTACCAGATGCAGCCCCACTTAATTACCTTTTCCACCATCTTTTGGAAATTAACTTGCTGACACAATCGATTCAGTTTCGGGAAGCTGGAGACAATTGTCAATGGCATCCCCGTTTCAGCCGCGCTCAAGTAGCAATAAATAGTTGTTTAGAGTTGGCAGTGCCGTGGGCAGACTTGCAAGTTCCGCCAGATTATCCGTTGCGCCTGATTTTGGTGCTTGCGGATGAAGGGCATTTTTCCAACTACTTACCAGAAAATGCTTTGATTCCCATTGAGGTGCCTTAGAACTCACTACCCTTGGTGTCACAAAATACTTATACCAATTCTTTGTGAAACTGCACAAAATCAGGCTTGGTAAGACTTGGGGCAAAATCCCCTTGTTCTATGTAACCTCACAGGTAATCAGTATTAGTCTAATGGGTAGGTAAATTTAGCTACTATCTCCATTAACAAGACTTGGAGCTTAACAAGGGGATTTTGCCCCTTGTTAAAGGTCGGCATTGCGCCCCTACAGTCGATTCATGTGTTGCTAAGATTTTTGAAAAACGTATTTAATTCTTTCTTGTCAATCCGTAAGTTCTACAAAAATTTATTTTTGCTTTTTGAATTTTTAACAGAAAAGTAATGATGATTTAGCAAAGATGCAGTAATTTTACTGTTGCCAAAGAATATTTGTCGTAAAATTAGAGACATCTCAAAGTAAATATTCTATACTAATGAATCGCTTTTATCAGAAAATAACGAATTCTCTAGAGAGCATTTCACAGCAAACTCAACTTGGTCAGATGTGTGGTTCCAAGAAGCTATTTCGCGATCGCTATGAAATATTGCAAATTTTGGGTAGAGGTGGTTTTGGTATTACCTTTTTAGCCAAAAATACCATATTACCTGGGAAGCCCCTGTGTGTTATTAAACAGCTTTGTCCGAAAGTGACTAATCCGCAAAGTTGGCAAAGAGCATGTATGCGCTTTGAAAAAGAAGCAAGAACTTTGGGTCAACTCGGTAGTCATTCGCAAATTCCCATGTTATTAGACTACTTTCAGGCGAATGGAGAGTTTTTTTTAATTCAAGAATACGTACCGGGTTTGACTTTGGCACGAGAAGTGCGGCAAACTGGGCCCAAAGGTGAAACCTCAGTTAAACATTTTTTACAAGAATTATTACCAGTATTACAGTATCTTCATCAACATTGTGTAATTCATCGGGATATTAAGCCCCAAAATTTATTGCGATGTGAGGATGATGGGCGCGTAGTGCTGATTGATTTTGGTGCGGTGAAAGAGCAATTAGTTGACGTTTGTGAAAACTCAATCAATCAAGCTGTAAACACCAATTTTATTGGGACGAGGGGATTTGCACCACCAGAACAGTTTTCTCTACATCCAGTTTATGCCAGTGATATTTATGCACTGGGTATAACTTGTATTTATATGTTGACTGCTAAAAATCCTTTAGAATTTGAGTACGACGCGAATTCTGGTGAGATATGCTGGCAAAAAGAGGTAAATATTAGCGACAGTTTCGCTCATATTTTAGGAAAAATGGTGAAAGTTACGTTAAATGATCGGTTTAAGACTGCCAATGAAGTGATGAAAGCTTTAAGTAATAAAAGCTATTTGCCTACTTTGGCTAACTGTCTAACTACCCAAAAATCAAATAATAAAAGTATTACACAATACGAAAATTCATCCGAAACTCCTGATCCTGATGTATACATACCACCTGCTGCCAGAACTGCTAGTGCTATTCGGAAATGGAGAGCAAAGCTCAAGTAAACAAGGTGAGAGAATTAAGTTGAAGCTTTATTTGGCTAAGGTATCAAATGAATAATTAGTTATAGGCGATTTAAAATATTAAAAACAAATATAGTAAGCATTTTGACTAGATTTCATAGTCAGTAATGGTTAATTAATCAGGGTTTAACTTAATACTTAGTCACTTGCCGCTTGCCAATATACAAGCAAAATTACTAGGGCTAATATTTCAGAAAAAATTTCTATTCAGATTATTATATAATCGAAAGAATAATTAATCCTATGACTCTCGTAGTTTTCCACAGATAAGGAAGACTGACTACTATTTACAAACGCTAACGATATAAGTAATTCCCCAATCCCCAGACAGGGTTTTCTACCACAAGTAAGCGAGAGTCAATTTTCTTAAGGGAAAGTTAGGGGCAAACTTAGCCTAAGTTGTCATGCAGTCGCGCCTGTCAGATCATGATCTGCTGCTTAAATCCCGATTGCCCAAATCCCCTGAATCCCAATGGAAAGAAGTTTTGCCAAAGTTGTAGCACCCCATTGGTGTCACTTTTAAGAAATCGCTTCCGTGTCATCCGAGTCCTTTCAGATGAGGGGGGATTTGGCAGAACCTATCTATCAGAAGACGTAGATAAACTCAATGAACGCTGTGTTATCAAGCAATTAGCTCCAAAATTCCAAGGAACTTGGTCGCAAAAAAAGGCGATGGAGTTGTTTGCAGAAGAAGCGCAGCGACTACAAGACCTTGGGGAACATCCTCAAATTCCGACTTTGCTAGCTTACTTTGAGCAAGATGGCTGCCTATATTTAGTCCAGCAGTTTATCAATGGGGAGAATTTGTTAAAGGAGTTGCAACAGCGCAAGGCGTATAAAGCTAGTGAAATTCAATCTATTTTGCTAGATTTACTGCCCATCCTCAAATTTATCCACGATCGCAAAGTCATTCATCGGGATATCAAGCCAGAAAATATTATCCGCCATAAAAGTGATGGGCGATTAAGTCTGATTGATTTTGGTTCGTCAAAGCAATTCACGGCGAGAGTTCAGCAGAAATCTGGCACATCCATTGGTTCGCATGGTTATTCTCCCCTAGAACAGATTAGAGATGGTAAAGCTTTTCCCGCCAGTGACTTATTCGGTTTAGGGGCTACCTGCTTTCATCTGCTAACGGGAAATTCCCCCTTTCAGTTGTGGATGGAATCTGGGTACGCCTGGGTGAGTAATTGGCGGCAATATTTGCGGAGTCCATTAAATCCAGAGTTGGATTTTGTGATCGACAAGCTTTTGAAAAAAGACATCCAGCAACGTTACCAGTCAGCCGATGAAGTCCTCAGAGACTTGACTCCAAAACAACTACTTGCACTACCACCAGCCGGGAAATCCTCTGGAAAAATACCACCAACTAAGGCCCCATATTTACCAAAAAGTTATCCCTTACTGAGAATTTTAATTTTGGTAAGTGCTTTGATTCTGTTATTCGGATTCCAAAAATCTTGGTATAAACATTTTCGCCAGATTCAGACTAGTTTGGTTTCTAGGCTTCAGCACAATAGCCCTGGCAAAGATGAAGCGCTTTTAGGTCAACCGCCAAAGATTACCTTGGCAAAGGTTTCCTTAGTTAACACCCTCCAAGGACATGGAAACTCGGTTTTATCTGTCGCCATCAGCCCCGATGGCAAAACCATTGCCAGCAGTGGCGGCGATCGCACCATCAAACTTTGGAATCTAGCAACCGGAAAAGCAATCTCTTTACTCAACGGGCATTCTCAGCAGGTAAATGTCGTAGTCATCAGCCCAGATGGCAAAACTCTGGTTAGTGGTAGTGATGATAGCACCATCAAAATTTGGAATTTGACAACACGAAAGCAAATTCGCACTTTGCAGGGGCATTCTGACTCAGTTCATGCCCTAGCCATCAGTGCTGATAGCGAGACTCTAGTTACTGGCAGTGATGACAACACCATCAAAATCTGGGATTTGGCAACAGGAGAGCAAATTCGGACACTGGCAGGGCATACATTTTGGGTGCGGTCAGTAGCCATCGGCCCCGATGGTGTGATTCTTGCCAGTGGTAGTTTTGACAAAACTATCAAAATCTGGAATCTAACAAAGGGATACCCAATCCGCACACTAGAAGGAAATTCTCAAACAGTAACAACCGTAGCAATTAGCCCAGATGGGAGAACTTTAGCCAGCGCTAGCCGCGACCGCACCATCAAACTTTGGAATCTACCTACGGGAAAAGAAATTCGCACACTGGCGGGACATGGCAACACTGTCACATCCGTAGCCTTCAGTGCCGATGGTAAAATTCTTGCTAGTGGTAGCCGCGATCGCACCATCAAACTCTGGAATCCAGCCACAGGAGAGGAAATTCTCACATTGGCAGGGCACACCAACACTGTGACATCCGTCGCCTTCAGTCCTGATGGCAAGACCCTTGTCAGTGGTAGTGAGGACAATACTATTAAAATTTGGCGGTTGTCTCAGTGAGGAGGAATCATCCTGAATGTAGTCAAAAAAAGGTTTGGGATCTGAGCAGCCAAGGCAGAAAGCGTGGTTAGTAGGTAATCTCTAATTTGGGTGCACTCGAAGGGAGCATAGTCTTATTGCAAAGCAGAAAACTTTCTATACAAAAGTTTTGAATTCATCAGGACTTACGCAAAATCATGATAAAACGAACCGCAAAGGACGCAAAGGACACATAGACGCAGCAGCGGCTTCCCGCAGGGTAGGAATAAGAGTTTCAGAGAGTTCTTGCGTAAGTCCTGTTCATGAGTAATTTTGATAAATTAAACCTTTTAGATTTTCTTAAATCCACGTGAGTTCGACAAACCTCTCCCTGCCTTGAACTAAAGTTCAAATCTGTGCCTCTGGAACTCCCAGAGGCAGAGGTTTTGCCTAGTAAAACCTCTGAGAGGTCTTTTATTCGACATAAAGCGATAGTTTTAAATAACCTAAATTATCAGAAGATAGTCAATCTGTATTTACCGAGTTCATCTGGATTCCAATATTTTAATTATTAAGCCCACCCCTGACCAAAATCACTGGAATTTTAAACCAGAGGCGATCGCTGCGGAAATATTGCTTTCACTTATCGGCATCTGTCATCCCTGAAGACGTAATTTTTAGTTTTAAAAAGAAATATTTTCCCTTCTGGAATCGAGCTAGCTTTAGTGCGATCGCTAACTACACTATTGCCTAATTTGTCATGTATCGGAATCTATATGTATACCAAAATGCTTATTTGGCTGATCACAAATGCAACTTTAAGCAGATTTATATTTGCAGCTAAAGATTGATGCTAGCGCTGTCAGAATATAATAAACTTTAATTATTATTAAGAGCAATTTAACTGAGGAATGTGATCGTGAAACACTTTAATGTCTCTAAAATTCTGGGAAGTAGTGTTCTAGCTTTAAGTTTGGCTACGTTGCCCACAGTTCTACCTGCTTCTGCTCAGACAACAACCACTCCTGATGCTAGTGTTACAAATACTACCACAGATCGCACTGTTACTGACGGAAATCATCGGGATGGTGATTGGGGTTTACTGGGCTTGCTCGGTTTATTTGGTTTATTTGGTCGCAAGAGCCGCAGAGGCGATGATATTGTAGGTAATGGTGACTCTAATGTGGTAGGCTCCTCTGGCTCCCGTTCTAACTTTTAATAAGAAGTTGCATTGTAATTTTGCGTAAGTTCTAAAGATAATTATGGGTAAAGCCTGCATTGGCAGGCTTTGTTTGTGTGTTTACATTTTTTTGTATACATATAATTAGTAAAAAATGGAAGATTCCGTATTTATTATATTTCTTGCCTTTGGGTGTATTTGGATTTTGATGGGAGTTGTAGGTTGGATTGCTTTTTTAAAATCTGAGGGTGAAGAAATTAAGTTTGGGAAGTGGGGACTTATAGTTGCTATTCCAATCCTAATACCAATAATTGTTGCTTTGATTATTGGTATATTTTATCATTAGGGACTTCCAGTAGGGGCACAAGGCCAAGATCCCCTACAAATGTGCAAATAATTTTGGATAATTTATTTTTTGTCAGTTCCTTAACTGTTAATTGCACCCCTAACCAAAATCACTGTACTTTCTACACCAGAGGCGATCGCTTCTGGAATATTACCTTGAATCGCCTGCTGCAACAATCCCTCCTGCGAAGCTCCCAAAACTACAACATCGTAACCTTCGGTTTTCACTAGGTTAATCACACCTTCGGCTACTGAATTAGCTTGGACTGGGAAAGCAACTACAGTACTGGATAATTGGCAACGACGCATCAAATGGCGGATGGATTTTTCAAAAACTGACATATCTGGCTTGTGTTCAGATGGCTTAAACACTTGTGTCAGGCGAATTTGCGGTTTACTTCCCAATGTAATTAAAGCCGGTAGCAATTTAATCGCTAGCGGGGAATTGGGGCCACCAGCCATCGGGACTAGCCAGCGATTGAAGGAGGGCTGAGAATGAAGTGTTGATTGCACTGTAGTGCCTAATTTTACTAAAACTACTTCGCAGGTGGCTTGGCGAATTACGCTATCTACAACGCTGCCAAAAATCCGACCAGGGGTAGATGTGCTACCTTTCCATCCCATTAAAATTAGGTCGATGTGTTGTTCGTTGATTGTCTCCAAAATTGCCTGCGCGACATCGTGAGTAACTCGAATCTGCGTGTGCAGGGGAATTTGCCATTTTTTTGCTAAGACTTCCGCCTGTCGTAGCAAGCGGCGACTTTTTGCCGTTCTTACCTGTGTTTCCGATGGGGAACTGTGGCGCGACACCAGCATTACTTGCACACACTCTATTTCATAATGGCGATCGCGGGCAATAGCTGCTGCCATTTGTAATAAAATAGCCGCTGTTTCGGGATTAGCTACTGGCACTAATAATTTACCAGTGCCGGTACTGGGCGATCGCGTTTGGTAAACTATATAAGAAGGTTCTGGTCGCAGTTTAAAAGTCCCGTTTTTACAATTGAGATGATCTGCTTGTGCCCGAATAATATCTGCACGCGTAATAATCCCAATTAGTTTTCGTCCGTCCACCACTGGTAAGCGACTGATTTGATAGCGATCGAGTAAATACAGCACATTCCCCAAGGTGTGGATTGGTGTTACTGTCATCGGCACAGGGGTCATTATTTCTTTTAGGAAAATATCATTGGCTAAGTTGCGTTCGCGGATTTTCAGCAAATCTGTTTGCGTCACCATCCCTACTAACTTGCTATCTTCTACCACGGGGAAACCGCGATGATGGGAACGGGCAAAGGACTGCATTGCTTCTTCCAAGCTCATCTGTGCATCTAGAGTTTCCACCCGTTTTTGCATTACATCTTTTGCAGTTAACTTGGTTAATGCCCCTTCCATAGCAACTTCTTTAGCGAGAGTGATCCCCTTTAACTCCAAAAGTTTCTCATAAAGCGAACCAGGCACTACCTTATCCGCAACCAGATAAGCTGCTACACAAACAATCATCAAAGGTAGCACTAGATTGAAATCTGTAGTCATCTCGAACACAATCACAATTGCTGTGATTGGCACTTTGGAAACGGCGCTAAAAAATCCACCCATACCCGCTAACGCGTAAGTAGTAGGAGAACCGACTCCGGTGATATATAACTCAGATACACCGATGATGTGTCCTAAACAAGAACCCAAAATCAGACTGGGAGCGAATAATCCCCCCGGCGCTCCTGAACCAAATGCTACCAGTGTGAGAATGAACTGGGCCCCAAAGGCGATCGCGGCTACGGTAGGATGGGAACCTTCAGTAATTAAGGACTCCCGTAATCCCGTATTATCACGAAAAGATGCCGGGAGCATTGCCACGATCACACCAGAGGTAAATCCAGCTAAAGCTACCCGCAGTGGTAAGCTAATATGCAATTTTCTATAGAATTTAATACTAAATATTAAGCCGCGATTAAACAATGCACCCAACAACCCTGCCAAAATACCCAATAGCAGGAAAAAGGGAATTTCTGGGATCGAGAATTGGCTGGAAGATTGCGTCAATTCCAGATTAAGGTCAAGAGAGCCACCACCTAAAAGTCGGGATATCACCCCACCAATAAAGGAGGCGATAATCGCAGTTCCCAGAGTCAATCCTGATAAATCCTGGAGTAACTCTTCAACGATAAACAATACACCTGCGATCGGGGCATTGAAAGCAGCTGCCAAACCTGCACCCGCACCTGCTGCAATCATTTGCCGCCGATGATCAGGGGAAGTGGGAACCCAGCGACTCATCCCTGCTGCCAAACCTGCCCCGACGTGGACGGTGGGGCCTTGCCGTCCCAGAGTCATGCCCGAACCTATGGCGATCATGGCACTAAGTAACTTCACACCTGCTACCCGCCAGGATAATGTCACAGGCACATTGGCTAGAGTTGCTTTGACTTGCGGAATACCGCTACCAGAAGCCTCTGGTGCCAACCTTTCCACCAACCATCCAGCTACAAACCCCAGGACAAGACCAATTGCCGGTAGTGCTAGCCATGCCGGCAACAGGTGGGTACTATGGACTCGCCATGTCCCCAGCAATCCTGATCCCACTTTCAGGAACACCGCAGATAGGGCAGCAACCAGACCGATCACACAAGCTTCGGCGATCGCTAAACCTCTTCTAGGCTGCCACCAGGTGCGAAAGCGGTGATTCATACCAATTTTGGATTTTAGATTTTGGATTTTGGATTACAAGTCTCTTAATCCCCTGATTTTTAAGCAAGAAAAGGGAGGATAAAGCCTTAACCCAAGTGTATTGGACTACACAAGTACTGTCTTCAATTACGAATTACGTAGCTTGCTTCTCGCCTCTGGCGAGTATTACGTTAACGTAGCGTCATTACGAATTATTTAATTGCTTCTCCCCGTAGTGGATAGCCCTTCTACTATCAGAGATGGAGTATAACAAGAACCATTCCAATCAGCATCGTTGCCCAGTGCAACCAATTGCTTCAGGGCTGTGTAGACATTACCTGCAACCATCGTATCTTTAACGCGCCCAATTATTTGACCATTTTGCACGCGGTAGCCTAAATCAACGTTGATTGAAAAATCTCCAGAAATACTGCCGCCACCACCCAGCATTTGATCCACAATCAAGCCATCATCTAGTTGTTGAATTAAATCTGGTAGTGATGCCGAACCTGGCTGGATGAGAAAATTAAATAAACCAGGAGTGGGATAGCTACCTAAACCAGGGCGAAAACCATTTCCAGTGGTGTCAGTACCCAGTTGGACTCCGCTGGTGCGATCGCCATAGAAACGCTGCAAAGTCCCGTTTTGAATAAAAACTAAAGATTGAGTCGGAGTGCCTTCATCATCGAAAGGACAACTGTAAGGGCCCGCTTCCGGGTCTTGGTAGAGGGTGAGGCTGGGTGCAACTACTTGCTTCCCCAAACGTTCTGCCCAAGGCGAAGCTACTTCTAAAACTCGCTTACCATTCAAAGCTTCTTGCACAGTACTCCAAAGCATATCGGCGGCTTTAGAAGTGAATAAAACCGGGACGCGACCAGTAGGAGGTGAGACATTTTCTCTGGCCCAAATTAACCTTTGTAAAATTTGATTAGCTAATCTCTCAGAGTGGAGTTCGCCCCGCTTGGTTTCACCATCGGAAACACTTAAAAAATCATCGCCACGCACCCATTCTGCTGATATATAGCAGCTGAGAGTAGTGTCAGTGTAGTGACAATCTAAACCTTTGGTATTGATTAGTCTAGTGCTTTCAACATCACATTCCCAGTCACCATTGCATACAACATCGGCATTGGCATCACGGATGAGTGCGATCGCTTCTTTGCCCCAGTCTACCAAAATCTCTATCGGCACACTTTCCCCTATATCTGGGTAGGAGGGTTGAAAGTTAGAGCCTAATTCTACTGTTTCTGGTTGATTTAGTTGACTCAGTGCCAGAGCTTTTTCCACCATTACCTCGGCGAGGACAGAACCGTAAGCCACCGTAAGCCCCGGACGCCCGTTTCGCCAAAGCCGCAATGCTGTGCCTTCAGATTGATTGGTTTCTAGCTGTTTGAGTCGGTTTGCCTCAAAAAACACTGGACGAGAAAGCGATCGCGACTGATACACCTCAGCAGCTTCGGCTCCAGATTTTATCGCTAGTTCCAGCAACTGTTCGGCTAGTGTATCTTGTGACAAATTTTCAGAACCCATGACCTTTAGTGCATTGTGGATTTTGAACCGCATATCAACGCTGTCTCAAGAAAAGTGCGATGTCTACGACGGGCTACGCCTACGCACTTTTTGCTGATGGACGCAGATAACTATCAAAAAATCATCAGCGTGTCTTTGCAGTTGCGATTTGGAACCGCAGATCAACGCTGATGGACGCAGTTAATTATCCCAAATCATCGCCATGTCTTGACGGATCTTAGCGATCGCTATTTTCAGTCATTAGTTATTCCTCCCCAATGTCCATTTTCAGAGGTTAATCTCTTGCAACAGCCAAAAACCAGCAAAAGATTCTGCTTTGGGATCAGACTGGACACCGAGAAAATGCACCCCGTTAGCTTTTTGCTTGGCTTGTTCAAAACCTTTGGCTTCTGCTAAGATTTGAGGTTTTTTGATATTTGCCACAATCCAGCTTTCAGTTACACCAGTTTCTAAAAGCAATCTCGCCTCTTCGCTGCTGTCAAATCTTAAGAAAGCCAACTCCAAACCAGACATCCAGCCTGCCAAAGGCAACGCTCTAGATGAGAAAATCAAAATACCAGGAATACGGGCTTCGGGTGAAACTTGCGCCAACTCTAGGGGGAAAGCTTCACCAAAGCCAATTTCCCACTCTGGCATATCTGCAAAATCCGCAGCATCTAAGGTAACAAATACCCACTGCTGTCCTTCCAAAGCATCTGGTAAACGTTGCGGCAAAGGTTTTTCTAAACGGACTGAGGGATTAGTCCCCCCTTGATACCCTGATTCTTGAGGATACACTTCCTCCATCCGCTGTTCTAACCATTGGTTGAGAACCAAAGTGCGGCGGCTAGGCTGGGCGGGAATGCCCAAGTCTTGGCAAGCTTTAGTAATCATGTTGTTCATTTGGCGGCGGAAAAAGCGGATTTTAATTGGTGCTTTTCCAGCTTGGTTAATAGCCTCCTGTAATGCTGTCCGCAACCAGCCCGAATTTACCTGGGTACTGGGACAATATTGAGCATAGCGAAACAAAGAATCTGCTTTTGTGCTGATATCCAAGGGGCTTTCGCAGACTAAGACTTCCCAAATTTTTTTCTGATTAGCGTCCAATATCGGACGGGAGTAAAAATCGATTTCCCAAATACTGCCCATGTTTTGCGGTAAAAATCTGGCTGTTATGTTTTCCTGATATTTTGATCATACGAGTGTTAGGGCAGCATTGGGCATTAGTCATTGGGAATGCAGATTTTGAGTATCTGAGGTGGATTTATGAGTATCTGAGGTGGTTTAATGAGTATCTGAGGTGGATGAATGAGTCTCTGAGGTGGATGAACGAGTCTTTGAGGTGGATGAACGAGTCTTTGAGGTGGATTAAAGAGTATTTGAGGTGGATGAAAGGAGTTCTGAGGTGGATGAAAGGAGTTCTTAGGTGGATGAAAGATACTCTGAAGTTGATGA
>NZ_CALMFY010000094.1 GCF_937863485.1 uncultured Nostoc sp.
TTATTAGCGATCGCACCTTTTTTGTCCAACCTCACAAAATCGCGTTGCTCCCGGGAGCAATGCGATTTTGTTAGACGACTCAAAAAAAGTGCGATGCCTTCGGCGGGCTGCGCCTACGCTAAAAATCAAATCTCAGTGGTAAGTAATTTTATTCACATAAAATAAATTATTTTACACAAAAAAATATCTTGATGAAATATCTCAAAAAGATTGTTAGCAAGTCATTTGACGATTATTTATAAAAATATCTGCAATCAGTCTTTCCTACTTAGTATCAATTATGTCAAAATCTCACTTAAAGATAGAATTCAAGTATAAAATTTATCAAGCAGTTTGGGGTTTGATAAAGGAATTAAAGATAGAACCACAAAAATTATCCCAACTTCCAGCTATCCATTGACAACGCAGATGTAATATAATTTCTGGATTATCTTTCAACCAAAATTTACTGTTTCCTTTGATTCTTAAATTGACAACTTGACGGATTAAACTCAAAGAGCACCACTGCCAATAGGTAGTTTTTTATTTATTGCTTTATCGTAATTTAAACGCCCTTTACGATAAGCATCTAAAATATAATTTCGCTTAACTACCATAATCTTACACCGCTCTCCAGTAGCTACAGCAATTAACTCATCCATGTGTTTGATTAAGAATTTAGCATTACCCTTTTTCAAAGTCTTTCTGGCTTTGATAAACCATTTTTTAGGCTCTGCTTCTTCTTGATTTGCTGCGGGAGCAAATACTTTTAAATTTTCCGTAACATGATAAAAATCGAAGAGTTGATAAGTTTCGAGTGGACATCCTAATCGTGTCAAAAGTGGGGAAATATGTATCCAGATCCACTCCGCTCCATCCCCGATTAATAAGACTTGCTTTGCCTGACTAATTCCTCAATCAACTAAATGTGCTTCTCAAATCTGTAAAAGCGCTTTGTATTCATCATAAGTACCATCATTAGTAATAGGGATTTCCGAGTTATTCACTTTTTTACCTTGCCCGTCAACAACATAAATTGTTAACAATTTTGGCTCAATCCATTGACCAATAAATCCATGTCGCTTTGTTTGGGAATTTTTTCTTCCCTTTTTATTAATCCTAATTCTACTCCAGGGCGAACGCACGGGATTTCTGAAACCCTTGCTGGGCATGGATCTTGATGAAAAAATCGGCTACATGAAAAAACGCCGAAACCCTTGCTATTAAAGGATTCTTATACTTTAGATGCGTTTGCCCTGAATTCTACTCCTACCGCCCTTCGGGTTCGCCAGTTCGACGGGACGGAAACCGACACCGCCGACTGGACTCACCATCTACAGCAATTACAACACGCTGACCTTTAAGAATACTACTTGTAGGTAAACTGCCAAGCTTTAAACTTAACAGTTTAGACTGACGTAAATTTATTCCAATTTTACCAAAGTAATATGTTAGCCGTTCTATTCGTTTTAAGCTAATATTTATGCCCTCACAAAATCGCGTTGCTCCCGTGATGATGATTTTGATTATGAAGATGAAGAATAATATCTAGGCTTCGTGTTATCAGTTATACAAAATAATACAATCTTAACCATACAATTGTTAGCTTCGACAACTACTCAATCACTGTTCATCCTTATATTTAATATGGTTGTGTAAGTTAATAATTGCCCTTCTGAACCTAAAACCCAGGTTTCTCGATTTGAATCAATTTCATTCACGGCTATTGGGCTTAAACCCATTTATTCATCCACCAGTCACACAAAATTCAATTCTGAATTTTGGCGACTGGTTCCTAAATTCTTTCTTGTTAATTTTTTAATTTGTTGTCTAGTTCTTTATTTTTTGGCATGAACATAGTCTACAAAGTAAAATTTAGGGACAAGCCAAAGTTTGAGCCAAGTGCAAGCTGCCAAACTTAATAGTGCTGTAATAATTAGCGTTAAACCAAGCTTGACTCGAAGCGGATCTGGAAGGATAGCAACTCCTGAAATAGTAATAGTAGAGTATGCCAACAGTACCGCTTGCAAGCGCTGGATCACCATCAGCGCCCCTCGGCAGCTACTACAGTGCTGAGTATGTTGTTTGTAGCGATCAAGCAGTACAGTCCGACTGTCGTTAATATTTGAGTTTTGCAAGGAAGTAATTTCGACTTCATTCCACGGCAAATGCCCATCACAATACTTTTCAAACCAATTTCTGAACTCAATCACTAAACGATCTGCACTTGTAGGTAGCTTGTAAGCAGTTTTCCAGCTTTCAACTAACTTTTTATGTTCAAAAAAACGCTCTTGCTGGTGTAGAAGAATCATATCTCCATCAAGAAGCGGATTACGAATTATGATGTGTTCTAACCAACGCGGTAGTAGACCATAGATTGTTTTAGCAAAATTAATCGGAAATTGAGCCACTATTCTTGACCTGCCTGGAGACACTGGAATGCAGTAAGTGACTATTCCTAACTGCTTTCCAGAACCAAGACTAATTGCATATTCTAAACGGCAAGGCGGTTCAAAAGTAATTGTTGTTCGTCCTGAGCTTCTTTCAATAACCGCTTCAATCAAATTTACTGCTGCTTTCTCAATATTCATAAGTATAGGTACTGCTTGCTCTCGAATGCCTTGCACTTTATGATGTGCAAAAGGGACATGACTTGGATCTGCAACATTTTCAACAAGAGTTTGCCAATCATATTCCAAGTCACGTACAAAAGAATCCCAAACAAAACCTTTGCTAGCATCTACTTGAGGTGACAGAGGTAATGGCGTAGTTCCAGCCTGTTCTGCTGATTCAGCATCTGGCCAAACCCAAAGTAAATCATTTTGCTGACGAACAGGGAATGTAACTGTACAGAAGTTTTTTTGATTCCTAGCAACAATTTCTGGATTTTCTGCTTGGGGAATATACGTACAAATTCCTTGAGCATCAAACTGCCAACCATGATAGCTACACATCAAATTACCCGTCTTTTCATCAACACGCCCTTCGCTTAATGGAGCAAGGCGATGGGGGCATTGATCTAGGAATACTTGGTAGGTCTTAGATGATTTAGGCTTCCAAATGACTAAGCGTAATCCCAAAAGGACAACTGCTGTGGGGCAGTTTGGATTGATATCTTCAATAGGAGAAAGCGGATACCACTGTCGAAAAAAATCAAACTCAGATTGTATTTCTTTATTCATTGAGTAAACAAAAAGTGATTCTATGTTTAGTATATGCAACCGCCATCAATAGATTTTAATGGCAAGCAGGCAATGAACTCCAAGTGCTAACAGATAAAAAATGTTCAAGTGAGTCAATAGCGCTTGCTTAAAACTTAATTCAAAGTGAAAAAGCTCAAGATGGCAAGGATATTGGATACTAATCCAAAATTTTAGTTTTTTCAAGAGTGTTGGGATGAACACTCAGCATATGTACATTATTATCGAAAAGTTGATTCCCAAGTTTCGTCAGTGGGTATGGCTTGCAGAAAGGAGAGTTCGTTGATTGCAGTAGATAGAGAAATGACCAAAAGAGGCAGGAGGGAAGGGGTCACTTTGCAGGAAAAATTTCCCCTTTCTCCCTGTCGGGGAGGGTAGCAGCAGAACAGGAATATCAAAGCCCCACCTGTATCCGTCCCATGCTGGAAAGCTGCCTGCTCCCCTACCTCAACGCTCGACTGATTAGCCGCATATATTAACGTCATGGTTACAAAATCATTTAAATCATTTGTAGCTGGTTCTTTTTAACTTTATCAGGACTTACGCAACTGGCACAAGTAATGGTGCGCTTCGCGCACCGAGCGCCCAAAAACTACACAGAAGACATAGCAATATCTGGACGTTTTAGTTGCTCAATTAAATAATTAGAAAGCAAATTATGCTTGATTTTGTAAATAGTTTTACCTGTTTGATAAGCTAAACTTTTCAGTCTTAGCCAAACTAACATAGCGCAAGCAATATGATTTCTTTGCAGACGGGCTTTACGACATTGACATGACTCAATGCCAGTTAGTTGCTTTATTTCTCTATGAAACTCCTCTATTTTCCAACGGATTTTACACACCTGTTGTGTAACATCAGTAGAACTTTGAGATAAATCGTTGGTAGCGACATAATCCGTTCTATCGGTAGAGATAGTAACCCGGAAAAGTTTCACTTTTTTATCAGCAGGGAACCCTTTAATTTTTATGATTTTACCGCATTTTAAATCTTCATTACTCCATTCTAAAGATTCAATATTTTTATATTTCTCTTTACCAAAACTATCATCTACCAAACGATTAGTCTTTAAAGGACAATAATAAACTTTATCTAGACTATCTATATAAAGCATTAAATTATTGACCGCATACCAAGTATCCATTAAAACTGTATCGAAAGGTAGAAGCTTTTGATATACAAGCCCTTGCAGCATATTTTTCACATGGTCAATCTTGGTTAAACCATCATTATCTGGATTGAAAATACGATAATCTATTACCCATAAATTGAGAGTTTTAGGATTAACATATATGCAATTTACTATTCCTATACCTCTAACAACGCTATGTTCATTACCACTATACTGCTTTCGTACTATTTCTATTTCTTCTGAAAACCTTTTATCTAAAACTGTATCATCAAATATAATATAAGCATCCTCGTCAGCGATAATTAAATCTTTGACATTATCCCAAAGTAAACGAGGAGTTAACTTTTCGTTTTTAAAATAATAATTAATTTTATCATGACTAATATTTGACAATTGCTCTGCTAGATTAGTCATTGTATAGTTAATTTGACTGCTCAGTAAATATTGACAATAGTTAAGTTTAGTAAATTTCATCAATAACCAACTTTTTGCACCTTCTATCAATTTTGTCATAAAATTTTCAACAACAAGATACACTATTGATTATTGTTATTAATTCGAGTAACGCTAATAAAACACATTCTCGCCAGTTCAATACTTATGTACTAGTGATTAGCGATCGCGCTGTGCCAGTTGCGTAAGTCCTGTTTATAATATTTTGGTATTTAAAAAAAGGATTTTGCTACAGATGCATCAGACGAAACTTAAAATAGAACGGTGGAAAACAATCTCCTGGCTTTTAACCTCTGGCACATTATATTACATATCTTTTTCAATTTCAACTCCTGCACAAATCGTTCCAGATACTACTCTCACTAACAATTCTCGCGTCACAAATCAAGGCAGTACTAATATTATCAATGGCGGGACTAGAGCAGGAACTAATCTGTTTCACAGCTTTAAAGATTTTTCTGTTTCTAATGGGAATACTGCTTTCTTTAATAATGTCGGTGATATTCAGAACATTATTAGCCGCGTCACAGGAAAATCTGTTTCTAACATTAATGGTTTAATTCGTGCTAATGGAACAGCTAACCTATTTCTGATCAACCCCAATGGAATTATTTTTGGTTCTAACGCTCAACTAAACATTGGTGGGTCATTTGTCGCAACCACAGCCAACAGTATTAAATTTGCTGATGGTAAACAGTTTTTTGCTCAACCCAACCAGAAAGAAGCGTTGCTAACAATTAGCGCCCCTACAGGGCTAGCATTTAGAGATAATTCAACTGGAACTATTCAAGTTTTAGGTGGCGGACATCAAATTACACCAAATGCAGGTTTATTCCCTACCATAGTAAACAAGAATTCAACAGGACTTTTAGTACAACCAGGAAAGACTCTAGCTTTAATCGGGAGTAGCGTAAATGTGGAAGGTGGCATTATAACTACTCCAGGGGGACAATCTGAGTTGGGTAGTGTAGGGTCTGGTTTTGTTGACCTCAAATCCAATAACCAAGGATGGACTTTTGATTATGAAGGAGTTCGCAAGTTTGAAGATATTCAGTTATCGAAACAAGCTTTAATCAATGCTAGTGGTACAGGCGCTGGAACGATTCAGGTACATGGAAATAATGTCTATCTGACAGACGGTTCAACAATGTTGATTCAGAATTTAGGCGAGACTTCATCTGGAAATATCAATATTAATGCTTCTAGGTCTTTGGTTTTGGAAGGAACTTCTCCAGATGGCAATGTTTCTAGTAATATACTCACGGAAACAGTAAATACTGGAAAAGGTGGCGATCTAAAAGTTTTTACCCAACGATTAACGCTTCAGGATGGAGCAAGAGTGGGAGCAGGTACATACAGTAACGCTTCTGGAGGTAACGTAACTATTAATGCCTCTGATTCTGTGCAATTGTTAGAAAATAGGCTTGCTAATCCTTTTCGTCGTGGAGATACTATTAGCTTAATCAGTGCTGCTACTTTCGCTTCTGGACAAGCAGGTTCTGTTCAAATGTCAACAGATCAGCTACGAATTACTGATGGAGGAACAGTGGCATCATCAAGCTTTGGAACTGGAGATGGAAACAACGTTATTGTCAATGCAGATTCTATCGAAATTACAGGGATAAAATCAGAGCGTTCTGCTCCAAGCACCATAGCAGCTACAGCTTTTAATGCTGGAAATGCTGGAAGTTTAACCATAAAGACATCGCAATTGCGATTGAAAAATGGAGGAGTAGTTAATTCTGTTGCTTTTGCAACTGGAAATGCTGGCAGTATAAATATTAATGCCGAAAACTTTATTGAAGTAAGTGGAAAAGCTTCTAACTCTCAACCTAGTTTTATAAGCTCATCAGTCAATGTTGCAAATGAAACTGTCAGAAAAATATTTGGACTACCTTTGATACCAACTGGTTCTGCTGGAAATATAACCATTGACACTCCTTTTTTAAATGCCAATCAAGGAGGTTTAATTAGCGTAGCAAATGATGGTTTGGGTGATGCAGGAAAACTTGAAATTAAGTCCAATACGATTAACATCACAAACAACGGAGGCGTTACCGCAACCACTACTGTCGGACAGGGTGGTGATATTAATATTACCTCAAATAATATTTTTATACGCAATGGAATTATCTCCACAACTGCTGGTCAGCAAGACACAGATGGTGATGGTGGCAACATCAATATCAACGCAAATATCCTAGTTCTTGCGGAAAACAGTGGCATCACAGCTAACGCCTTTAAAGGACGAGGCGGAAATATCCTGATAAATGCTCGTGGATTATTTCTCTCTCTCAACAGTAAAATTACAGCTAGTTCACAATTCGGATTGAATGGTGACGTTCAGATCAACGGCTTTTACGTTGACCCTAACGGCATTGAGTCCGTACCATTCGGACTTGCACAAAGTCCACAAGTTGCATCAGTTTGCCAGGGACAGTCAGACGTGGCAGGAAGTGAATTTGTCATGAGTGGCGTGGACAGATTACCTCTGGGTCCTAACGATGTACCACCTATTAAACCAACTTGGCAAGATAATTTTGTTTCTGGTCAAATCAACAATAATTCAGAGGAGCCAAAATTGCAAAAAGAAGCAACACAAATTGTAGAAGCTCAAGGTTGGGTGCAAGACTCTTACGGGAATGTGACCTTGACAGCAGAGGCAAATTCAGCAATGCCTTATGCTGCGTCGTTCGCTAGCTTATGTTCTGAAGAAAAAGTATCAAAAAGTACTATTATAACCCATGCCCAGCAATGATTAAACGCCGAGACTGGTTTAAGCATCTATTTTCAAGCATTCTAGGGCTATTAACAGTTGTAGCCAAGCCATCCATTATCGCTGCTCAAGCTGTAAATAAAGAAACACAAAAACGTAATCAAGCCCGACTATTGACCCAAATAGGAGAGAAGTATTTAAATGAAGGGCGAGCATCGGAGGCCCTTGAGTCCTGGAAATCAGCCACAAAAATTTATCGTCAACTCGGCTACGAAGAGGGTATTACTGGCAGCTTAATTAACCAAAATCTTGCCCTACAAGCTTTAGGATTAAATCGTTTTGCTTGTAACACATTATTACAAGCTCTCAAGCTAAATACAGATACTAAGATTTGTACCATCTTGCCACAAGAGTCTACTGAATCTACAACAAAACTATTGATTGCAGCGATAGAAAGCTATTTATAAGCACGCACGAAATAAATATTATGAAGTAGAAGAAGCAGATTTCAAAAATGAAATTGTGGATTTGATTCAGCAACAAGCACTCAAGTCACTTGAACTTTATCACCAAGTAAATCAGGTGTCAGCAAATTATCCAGTCACACAATTAAAATCTCAACTGCATCATTTGAGCCTGCTAATAGATTTTGAGAAGTGCTTAACAGCAGAGTTTAACTCAGGTAATCCTAAATTAGTTGAGATTCGCAATCAAATTCAAGAACAAATTCAGCCTTCTGTTAACAGAGTTTTGAAAAAGTCTTCTACATTTTCTCAATTATCAGCTATCCAATTGGTTTATGCAAAGCTCAATTTTGCTAATAGTTTAAGTCAAATTCCAGTTCAGCAATTACGTTCATTAGCTATTGAGTATGGTCAATCTGCTTTGCAAACAGCTAAAAGTACAAGTAATCAGCGAATCAAGTCTTACAGTCTTGGGACTTTGGGTAAATTACAACCAGAAAAATCAGAAGCATATTTTGTAAAAGCTTTAAGTTTGGCTCAATCAATTCAAGCAGAAGATATTGCTTACCAATGGCAACAACAGCTAGGAAACTTATATAACAAGCAAGGAAGGGTTAAAGAAGCCCTCACAATGTACAAATCTGCTATTGATAACCTGGCGCAAATTCGTGACAGCATGTTGTCAAGCAATGTAGATATACAGTTCTTCTTTCAAGAAGAAGTAGAACCTGTATACCGTGATTATATGAAGTTACTTTTGAAAGATTCTAATCCTGACCTCAAAGAAGTTATTCAGACAAACGAACGTTTACAAACAGCACAGTTAGAAAATTTTCTGAAATGTGGGAAGCTTGACCTAATTTCTCTTAATGAAATTCCCAATTTAAATCTGGCTTATGGAATAATTAATATTATTGATTTGGATGACACTATAGAAGTTATTTTACAGGCTCAAGACCGCTCTCTTTATCATTACTCTGTTGAAGCAAATCTAGTTAAAGAAAATGTTAATGCTCTTTTCTGGAGTTTACAGGAGCAGAAACTCGCAACTATTGATGTAGAACAAATTATTTTGCCTTCTCAAGCACTTTATGAAAAATTAATTGCACCAATAGCATCATATCTACCTGCATCAGGAACATTGATATTTATCTTAGATAAATCTTTCCAAAGTATACCAATGGGCATATTATATGATGGAAAAAATTATCTCCTCGAGCATTACAGCATTGCAGCCACTCTCGGTTCTAGAATTCGATCTCCCAAACCTTTATCAAAAAAGCGGTTTACAGCTCTCATCGCTGCTTTGTCTAAGCCCAGCCCCAGCTTGTTAGATCGCAACGCTCCTAAAGGCATCAGATCACTACCCAAAGCCTTTGAAGAAGTAAAAGATGTCCAAAGTCAAACACAATCTTCCCTTACACTACTAGACGAAAAGTTTACTAGTCTCCGTCTAGAGCAAGAAATAAATAAAAATAATTTCCCAATCGTTCATATTAGCACTCATGGACAGTTTAGTTCTGACCCTTTGAAGACGGTACTTCTAGCTTATGATCAGGTCATCAATATTAGAGAATTTGATAAATTACTAAAAGGTAAAGTTCAAACTGATGCAGATGCAATTGAGTTATTAGTTTTAAGTGCGTGTCAGACTGCAAAGGGTAATAAAAGTTCAGCATTAGGAATGGCTGGAGTAGCTGCACAAGCAGGTGCGAGAACTACGATAGCTACTTTGTGGCTGGTAGATGCAGATTCTACTGCTTTGTTAATGGAAGAATTCTACAAGGGATTGAAAAATGGTATTCCGAAAGCAGAGGCACTGCGTCTGGCACAACTAACATTAATGAAAAATCTTAAATATGCTCATCATTACTACTGGTCCCCGTTCTTGCTCGTTGGTAGTTGGTTATAAATTTCCACAGCTTTAAACGGGAGCAACGCGATTTTGTGAGGTGCTGCAACCTGGGACGTATATAGCTTGTTTCGGGATGCGATCGCAACTAAAAAACCAAGTTTTGTTGAGAATATAGAGGTATAATTGAGAACTAAACCCCGATCTCACTTTTTCGCGTTGCTCCCCTTTAAACCTTCTTGCACCTTTGATAATTCCTTTAAGTTCTTACTATTTTTAGCTAACATAATCGCTGTTGTGTATTCACTAAAAGCCTTATCAGACAATCCTGCCTCTAAATAGCGATCTGCCAATACTCGATAGATTTCAGGGTTTTTACTTCCTTCTGCCACTCTTGCCTGTAATGTATCTATCGATTCATTTACCAAATTTTTTGACATGTATATAGTATCTAGATCCTTAACAGCAGCTTCATCTGGAGGTATTTTCAATTCGTTAATTTGTTTAACCAATGAGCCAATCTCCAGTTGGTCTTTTTCCGGTAAAACACTAATTACTAAGAGTGCGTAACTTATAACAGAGTTACCCTGGTACGCAAGCACAGTAATCCTATACGTACTTCCAAATTTTAATTGGGATTGCTCCTTTGGATACGGCAGTACAGTATTGTTTACTTGTATCTGCCAGTTAACATTATTACCTTCCATCTCTACTGTGTAACTAGTCGCACCTGGAACTGCACGCCAAGAAATTGAGGGTCGGGTAGTCAAAATTCTACCGCCACTAATGTAAGGACTAATTAATCTTGGTCTTGGTACAGAGTTATCATCTGGACCTTTAAAAGTAGTGGGACAGTTCTGCGGTTTAAGATTCGTACATCGATACTTCTCAACCTCAGTGACTTGTGGTGGCGCACATTTGTTTGCAGCGTCAGAAAAATTTTTTTGATTAATGTATAAAATTTCTCGATTTAAATAGCAAAGGACTGTAACTGTGGCTCCATTCTCTGGGTGAATCTTATCTCCCGGACAGAGCGGACTACCTGCTTCTAAGTAGCGATCGCCTGAACTAATCACCTTACCATCAACATTCTTGCACTGACGCAAGGCTATGAGTTGAGATTGCCCCCATACACTACTATAACTTGAGACAACTAGTGTTGATATTGATGCAAGTGCTACAATTTGAACCGTGAATATTTTTTTGACTATTGCACTTGTCGAATTTTGGAAAGTAAGCATCAAGATTTTTGTACAGCTATTTGCTAGTTAGTAGCATACAGCAAACAGAGAATTAAAAAAAGACTTAGGGCGAAGATGGCGTCACAAACTCTCCCAATAAACGCTTTAATATTTGCAATCTCCACTGCTGAACTTCTAACTGATTAGACTCGGCAATCAAACAGATTTCCCAAGTCAGTCTGGCGTCGTTAATTTCACCTAATGCTTCTTGCGCTTGCGCTAATAAACAGTAAGCATCTGTCCTGGCATCCAGCTTTGTTGATTTTTCCAAGTCAGCCTTCGCCTCGGCATAACGCTTTAACTCTAATTTTGCCCAACCTAAGTTTTTGTATAAAGTAGACTGTAATTTAATATTTTCAGTTTTTTGTAAGCCTGATTTAGCTAAAGCAATTGCTACATTATATTTACCATCTAAAATCTTCAATCTTGATAAATTATTAATGGCTGGTATTGCTTCTCTACTCATCTCAATGGCTAACTTATACTGTTTTTCTGCCAAATCATACATTCCTCTATCATCATAAAAAAGTCCTAGTCCAAAACGTGATTCCCAATTATCATGCTTTAATTTGAATGAATTTTCATAATTCTTAATTGCACAGTCATCTTCGTTTAACTGCTGGCAAATAAAAGCTAAATTAGTATAAGCATCTGCATCATAGTTATTGTATTTAATTGCTAATTCATAATATTTTTTAGCTAACCCAAGGTCTTTGGTGCTACGAACAGCTTTATCAAAGTAAAAACTTGAGATAGTGCGATTACTCTGAGGACGAATTTTTATAGCCCAGTAAAAAAAATCTTCTGCGCCCTGAAAATTATTTGCTGCTTCTAACTTTTCTCCTTGAGTTACTAAATAGTTAGCTGCTAGAGGTATAGATAGAAAGACACCCCCAACAAATCCCAAAACTATCAATGTATATTTGCTATATTGAAAAACTTTAGAATTAGCTAATCTATAATTTTTAATTTGCTGAGGTAGTTTTTCTAACCTCTGCAAGATTACTCGCGTAGTTTGCGGACGCTGCCCTGGTAAAGGAGCCATTAATTCATCAAGAAAATCAGCGAAGGGCTTGTCAATCTGCGGTGTTTGCTCTCTCCAAATTAGATTTCCTGTCTTTTTATCTGTTGGAAGATCCATCAATTGAATGCCAGTAACTAATTGCACAAAAGTCCGACCCAGAGCATAGAAGTCTGATTGAGGTACTGCTTGACCATTTACTTGCTCCAATGGAGAGTAACGAGGTGTACTGACAGATGTAATTTCGTATCGTCCTCCCCTACCTGTGCTAGATCCTCCACTTCCACTGACTTTTGCCAAGTAGGTATCAGTCACTCGCCGTGCTACACCAAAATCAATTAATGCAAGTTGTCCACTTGGCTGAAGAATTATATTAAAAGGTTTAATATCTCTATGGAAAATTTCTGTACGGTGTACTTCATCAAGGATTTCAACTAACTGTCGAAGCCATTGTAATGCTACGGTTTGTGAAATTCGCCCATTAGACTCTAACCATTGTTCTAAGTTTTCTCCTTCAAATTTATCCATGATTAAACAATGCAATGTTAGAGAGCTATTGTTCGGAATAAAAGTGAAAAAGTCATCTATAGTACTTTTAGGAATGCATGGGTGTTCAATAAGCCGTAAGGTGAGAGATTCCCGCTCAATGAGATCAACTAACTTAGGTGTGTTCCATTTTAAAACTTTCATGACTCGCCGCTTAGGACCAGGATTCCATTGAGTGCCGGCATCGTCCACTTCAAAAACTTCCATATAGCTAAATGGGTTTTCGGTAAGCTCCCTTAATGGCTTAACTAGACAAATGCGGTCGTTAATTAGCAATGAAGTCCCACAGAAGAGACAGTAATTAACGTCATCAGGATTTTGACGTTGTTTGCAAAGAGGGTTAATACAGTAACCCATATTTTAGTATATGTAACACCTTATTATGTATACTATATTACATGGTAATTTTCTCGGACTACCCGTTTGTGTTGCAAAAGATAGAACAATATGTAAATTGAGAATTTTAGGCAGCCTCATTCATTTAAACATCAGTGTATACTATCATTCATTAAATTCCTGCATCACTTAGAATAAAAAAGTAATAAATATTACATTTTATATTATGCTCGTTAGAAGACTCACTGTTTATGTTTAGCTGAAAATTCAGTAGCCCAATTTCAGTAAATAACCTTAAGTGTAAGTGCTAATCTTCCTGTTTTGTCTTGTCGTACTCCATCCAAGATGTGTCTATGAAAGTAATTCTTATTGTAAGTAATCAACATTAGAAATTTTTATGGTACTTTTTTGAAAAAAATTAACTATAAAATGAAAAATCAAATATGATTGATACAATGCAATCTGCTCTTAAAACTAAGCCTAATCTATAAAAATGCTCGAAATGGGCATTTACTGTGTAAAAATGATTAACAAGGTTACAGTTTTTAGTACTGAATCGCAATTCCAAGCTCCTACTCATTCCTCCCTTAACCAAGTAGGACAGGAGTCACCAAAAGTACTTTTTACGGTTAAAGTTACTTTTGAACTAGCCCTAGCTGTAGTAAATAAGTTAGTATTTGCCAAAAAAGGTAGATATCTATCCGAGGCTGAAATCCTTGTTATGAAGGGAGCGTGGGATGACGATGATTATGAAGAAATAGCAAGTAACTCATCTTACAGTCCTAACTACTTGAAAGGTGGCATAGCCCGTCGATTGTGGGATATGCTTTCTGAAACGATTGGAAATGGCGAACGGGTTGGCAAAAAGAATCTGCGTGATTTTTTGGAACAAGTTACTGAAGAATATTATGCTCAATCTGCGTCAAAAGAGGAGCAGAACTTCCCTGCCAACAACTTAATACAAGTTCTGGGAGGACAACTCCCTAATGTGTCTAGTTTTTACGGACGAGTAAAGGAACTGACTCTTTTAAAAGAATTAATAGTTAAACAGCGATGTATATCCTTGGTAGGAGTAGCAGGAATCGGGAAAACTGCATTAGCGGCAAAACTTCTAGCGGAAATTAGTGCAGAATCTCAACCTAGATTTGATTATTTGATTTGGAAATCAGTTGCTCATGCACCACTACTTCAGGACTTAGTAACCGAACTGTTAGATATAATTGAGCCTTTAGAAACACCCTCAAGCTCACCTAAGTATACTCAAGCAATGATTACAATGTTGCTGAAGCAGATGCAATCGCGCCGTTGCTTGGTTGTGCTAGATGAATCTGAAGCGTTATTTCAGACAAAAAATTTAGAGCAACGGCTAGATTACAGACTATTTTTTCGCCGTTTAGTAGAAGAACAGCATCAAAGCTGTTTGCTCTTGACTAATCGAATTCTGCTTGATGAGCTTAATGATCTGATAGTAGCGAAGCGACCTCTTCGATTTTTTAGAATTGAAGGTTTAGATGAAGATGCGGCAATGCAGTTTTTGTCTGAGAAAGGATTGACTGATATAGAAAAGTGCCATCAATTAATTCAAACTTATCGTGGTAACCCTTCAGAGCTAGAGGCAGTAATTGATAGAATTAATCACTTTTTTTCTGGCAGTACACAAGTATTTTTTCAAAACCCAACAACTCTTGTCAGTAGTAAGTTTGAAGCAATGCTTAATCATGTTTTTGGTCACGTATTGACAGAAATTGAGCGAAAAATTCTGATTTACACAGCAGAGGAGATAGTTTCAACTACAGAATTTATTAGCTTTGCCAAGTTATTAAGTGATATCAAGCAGAGACAGAAAGCGTCTGTGTCAACTTTAGAGTTGATTAAAGCACTAGAAAATCTGGAAAAACAATCATTGATTGAAAGCAGTAAAAATCCAGTTACTAAAGAAATTAGTTTTACTCTCCAGCCAGTAATTAAAAAGTATATCTTAACCGATCCACAAGGATTGGTGCGTGTATCCGATGCTTTGCCAAATTTAGCGGTCGCATCTTAAACAAAAGCTTTTCATACATATTGCAGGGTAATCTAGCCTACACAGAGGTGCTACCAACCCTCGATTACCCCAAAAAAATCCTTAACAAACGTGGAGGTCAAAAGCAAAAATCAAAACAACGTTAAACACAGAGGGCATTGTAAGATCAGAGCAGACAAAAGATGGAGGTAAATATACAGCAGCACAAAATTTAAAGGACAAAACGTACTAAGGAGTAACGCTTTGTCCAAGGAGCAAAAAACTAAATAACTCCAGAGCGGGGTTATCTCACAAAAACCAAAGCGGTGGTAGTTAAAGTTTGCCGACTTAATTCCACTAACTGGTCAAAAGAGATTAAATCCGCGCTGCTTCTCGTATTATACGAGAAGCCACACGAAATGCACCAGTTTCGTGTGGCAGTTTTGGCTGTTGAAATTCCTCAATTTGGCAAGATATTAAGTTTAATTAAGAAAAGCCCCGAATTTCGTAGCAAAAAGCATAGCAGCGCATCAAACCCCCTCTGAAGCTTGTCAACCAAGATTTAGAGGTAAATTAGCGTGAAAAATAACTTATGCCCAATACAACAGGGTGTCCGGGTTAAGGCTACATCAAAATTTTTTTCAAACGCCTCTCCTTGTGATAATGACAGGAGAGAAATATGCTGACACTAGATAGAGAAAGCAAATCAGCACTTGATTACGATGATCTTAACAGCAGTATCCAGGAAACCTTCGCTGCCATAGACCGATTCGAGTGGCAAGCAATAGAAGAACTCTCAGTAATGAGAGACAACTGTTATTACAAAGACGCTGGACACAAAAGCTTTGAAGACTATTGTGAGAACGAGTTGACCAAACATGGTGGATATCGCCGGGTCAGAGATTTGCTTAGGGCAAAAAAAGTAGTTGATACTCTACCTATTGAACTGAGGGCGCATATTACCAAACCTTCTCAGACTCGTTTCCTACTCCGACTGGTCAAAACTCCCGATAAGCTGCACGAAGTCGTAGCTCGCGCAGCCAAAGAAAAACCCTTCCCCACTGCCTGTGATTTCGCTCAAGCAGTACAACTTGTCGCACCAACAACTAAACGCACCACAAAAAGCGAAAAAAGTCAAACGCAATTGTGTAATTCTGTCACTGTTTCATCACAATCGCATCCGCGCTATGGCGAATCAGGAGTAATTGAGGCAGACGCACCGAATAATTCGCAGCAGATTGTCACCTTCTCTGATGGTGAAAGGCTGCTGGTAAACAATGCTGATTTGGATGCCGCAATTGTGTCACCAGACCGGACTTATCCAAAAGAATACACCGAAGCGATCGCAGCACTCAAAGAGCAACACAAGCTTGAGTTAGAACGGCTAGAGCAGGAATTGAGAATTGGGCTACAAGCAGAAGTTAAAGCTAGAGCCGAAGCCCAAGTAAGTGAGCAAATCCAATCCTTGCAACAACTGTACAAGCAACAGAAAGAGCAAAATATTCAGTTGCAGCAACGATTGGATGAAATGGAAGGGTTGAGAAAGCTCTCAACTGAGAATCAGCAACTCCACCAACGTATCCAAGAATTAGAACACGCCGTAGAACAACGCCCTTCTCAAGAATGGGGAAATACCATGACCCAGCAAGCGACTAAAGTGTTGAACAAGCAAGTGAAACTTGCTCTTGAGAAAACCATTGATCTGCGCGAGCTAGCTCTTGTTCCGCCCAAAGAAAATGCACAGGAATGTTTACGCCTCATGGGTATGGCATTGAAAAACCTAAGCGTTGCTATGAACAATACCCAAGCGCTCGTTGCTGCGGCGATAATTTTGGGTACTAGTCCCACACAGTCGGCCATCGCAACAAGGACGGAGCAATTACAACTATTACCCCAGGCGGTTAGGGAAATTAGGCAAGTACTTGCACGTATTCAGTTTACATGGCAGGAGTTTTGGGCTGTGGCTGAGAAATACGAGGTGATAAAAGCAGACTACTGGGCCGAACTTACTACCCATGAAACTGATTTAATCACACAAGCTCGAAAAAACAGTGAACAGTTAACAGTTAACAGTTAGCAGTTAGCCTTTATGCAATTTAACAAACTTTGGGGGTTTAAGTCCCCTGCCTAATGACGGCAGCGCGTTTTGTGTCGGGGTCTAAATCCCCGTCACTTTCACGTAATTGCGAATTGCGAATTGCGAATTGCGAATTGGTTTAACTGCTCCGTCCTTATCGCTGATAATGCGGATACTTGATGACTGATGACCGAACAATTCGCAATTCGTAATGGGCAACTCTTAGAGACGCTAAAAGCGAACGCCCCGCTACGCTAACGCAATTCGCAATTAAAGACAAGAAATTACTTAATTGTTGAATTGTTAATTAACGGGTTTCAGAGCTAACTCTGATTTAGAGAATCAGTGAACTTAATTCAGGGGTGGGTTCAAGCCCCCTCTGAATTCAACTGCGAATTGCGTTAGCGGAGCGGGGCGTAGCCCATTGGAAATTGCGAATTGCCTTGGCTGCGGCATAGGTGCAATGTCGCTCAGATTGTCATGGAAAAATAAAGGTATTGAATGTGAATACAAATAAAAATGCAATTAAGAGTGGCAACAAAGAGATCAAAGAGCCTAAACCAGATTGCAAGGTATCAATTGAGCAGAAGGAAAACCCAATTGAATACCCAAACAATCTCACGGCGGCCCAATACCATGAGCTATATGTTGGTAGCGCCATTCATCCGGCACTCATTTCACGTAATTTCTTCCACATAGAAGGGGAATCAATTTACGATTATCTGTTCATCTCCAATAAAATCCCTCGCAAAAATGCCGGTCGAGTCACAGATGCGTACATAAGGCAATATCAGCATCTATTACTGGGTGGAACCTGGATTCAATCACTTGACCCCTTCAACAATTGGCAACCAATGGACTGGGGGCGGATAAAGCCCAACTTCCCCCGCATTGATTGGGAAAAAGGCAAGCCAGTTAAGTACGAGTCACCCCCAAAAACCGCCAACCGCGTTACTTATTTCGATGTTCCCAACTGTATTTTGAATCTCGTTGCACGGCGCTATAACGTTTCCGATATTGCACAAATGCTTTTTGCAAAACGTGGGAAAAAGCTTTGGCTTAAAAGTCGAAAGAACTCTGCTTTTGGCAATGGCGCTCTCTACTGGAGGCTCTTGCAACTAGGACAATACCAGGGAATGCTAACGCAAATCGCCCAGTTTAGTTCCTTTTTAGGACTGTGCAGAAAAAGCATACTCAATCCCCTAATATTTTGGTCATGGGTAAAGCAGCACAAAGAGTTGAACATCGACTCTCAGCACAAAGATATACAAATTACCTTCTGGGAGTGGGTAAAGCAGCATCCTGAGATTCCGATTATCTTATGCGAGGGGGAGAAGAAAGGGGCTTGCTTGCTCTCTTTGGGGTTTGTAGCGATCGCACTCCCTGGAATTTGGAACGGGCGAGTGGGCAAACAAGATTTCGATGAACGGTTGCATCCTGACTTAGTACCAATGGCTCAGGCGGGGCGCAAGTTCATAATTCTTTTTGACCACGAAACAAAAGCTCAAACCAGGTGGTCGGTGTTTCAAGCCACTGTTCGCACAGCAAAAGCAATTGAGTCTGCTGGTTGCCAATGTGAAGTTGCATTACTGCCGGGGCCAGAAAAAGGCGTTGATGATTTTGTAGTTGGTCAAGGTGTTGATGCCAATGCCCTGCTAACTGCAATTATAAACGATGCCAAATCACTCAAAGATTACCAGCGCTCCTATCGGGCTAAGAAATGGGGACTTAGCAAATACAAACCAGATGTCACAGTCAATATTAAATATTTGACCCAAGCACTCTGCCTGACTGACTTCTCAGAAAAATGTTCATCTGTCCCGCCACTTTATGATATTGCACTTGAAAAATTATTCAGTCCAAATCTTATACCTACGGACTGTGATTTAGATAAAGGGAAAAAGGAAAGGGAAGAATTAATAGATTCTGACTCCCAATATCCCAAACCCAGTACCCAAAATCCCAAAAAATCTTTCCGTTTTCCCGAAAAAGGATTAGTCGTACTGTGGAGCGACATGGGTACAGGCAAAACTGAACTTATGCGCTGGTGGCGTGACCAAAATCCTGATGCCAGATTTCTCAACAATGGACATCGGGTTAACTTGTTGAAAAATCTTGCCCAACGCTTGCAGACGGCGATGTACTCCGACTTGGGTTACACAGGTTTAGCCCAGGCTCAATCTCTTAGTATTACTATTGACAGCTTGCATAAACTGAATACTCAGTCTCTCACCTACGGCTGCATATTTATAGATGAAGCCTGCCAGTATCTCACGCACCTACTACACAGTAATACTTGCAAACAGCACCGTGCAGCAATTTTGGAAGTACTGGAATATATAGTATATAACGCGCCACTGGTGGTAATTGCCGACGCACACATGGATGACCTGACAGTGGACTTCTTTCTTGCAATGCGACCACTCGGGGAAGTTCCGTACATTATCAAAAACGAGTGGCGAAACGGTTCACGCACAATTTATTGGTACGAGGGGGATAATGAGAGCGCCCTAGTCGCCCAAATCTCGGCAGCGCTGATGCTTGGAGAAAAAATCATGGTTGCCAGTGATTCCAAGCGTTTCATCAAGAAACTTGACAAGTCCTTTACTATTAAGTACGAAAAGGTAGGAGAAGGGGTGCATGTTAAAGGGGAAGGGGTAAAGGAAGAATTAACAGATTCCTCCACCCTTTCCCCCTTACCCCTTACCCCTTGCCCAGTCCGTAGGGCTTCATGGCGCATCTGGTCGGTTCATTCAGACAATTCTGGCAGTGATGAGAATGTCGCTTTCATCAAAGATATCACCAACGCCATCAAAAACTTTGATGCCTTGTTCACCTCTCCTAGTCTCGGTACTGGTATCGATATTTCGGAGTATCATTTTGATACCGTGTTTGGTGTCTTTCACGGTGTTTCCCAAACCGCTACCGAATGTGCCCAGCAACTGTACCGTTATCGTCCAAAAGTCCCGTTTCATATTTGGGTGGCCCCGCGTCCTCCCTTTGGTTACAAGGATACAAACGCATCCAAGATTAAAGAGCGCTTGCTCCAAACCAATGAAATAACTGCTTTTCTGTTGCGGATTGACCGTCAAACAGGCAAGCGGGGCGCAGAGAAAGATTGGGCGCTTGAGGCTTACTGTCAAATTCTTGGCAACCGCCACTATTCTCTCAATAATCTGCGTGATGATCTGCGATCGCTCCTCACTGAAATGGGCAATACATTTATATGTGTGGGAAATGATTCAGATCCTCAATCCCTTGAAAGTCTAAAAGCAGCAGCATCAGCCTTGGACAGTGCCCACTATTCGGCTGTAGCCAAGGCTAACAATATTACCTTGAGTGAGTACCGCGCCCGTCAGAGCAAAGATTACCTATCACAAAGGGAAATTTTTGAATGTGAAAAGAAACGCATTTCTGATTCTTACGGCATCGAAGTAACCGAATCACTCGTAGAAATGGATAAAGGTGGTCGTTTAATAAGAGCAATTGCCGGACTTGAGGCCATTTTAGCCCCAACCGATGAATCAATTGTTGACCCCAAAACTGGGCACAGTTATCCTACACCACCAACAATTGTTACCCAAAAAGACCGCACCGAACGGGACAATCTACCTTTGTGCATTGACTGGGGTAATTATTCGGCGCGGTGGCTGGCTAGATTTAACCTGGGGTTGCATCAGATTCTCACTTCTTTAGTGAAGAGTGATGAATTTACTGCCGATGATCCCACTTTACTTAAGATGACAGCGATCGCCAAAAATTATGCGGCTCACGTCAAAGCAATTCTTGGGTTTACTATCCCCAGTGATTGTAAACCTATTTGGTTGCTGGCCACTCTTATAGAACAGCTGGGGCTAAAACTGACTTTCCGTAAGCTTGGTAAACGGGGTCAACAGGTGAAACTTTTCTCTTTGTCTAAAAAGGAATTGGAATTTGCTCTCCAAGTAATTGCTCATCGTGTGGCAAAGCGTAATCAAAAAGAAAATCGAACCTATTACGCTCCCCAAACCCCTGCTGTGTATAGTGCAAACCCGAATCAGCAGCCCGTATCCACCCCCCCCCTTGATGCTATAGGTAACTCCCATTCAGGAGGGGAGGATACTACCGATTCTGAACCGCCTCCGACTGATTGCACTACCCTACTTCATTGTGTGGAAATACTTCGCTCTGGTATAACCTTGGGGGTTGAGGCGATTAAAGGCATTCTCAAGCGATGGGCTGGGGATTTGCGTTGGGAGACTGTGCTGGAGTTGGAAGCGATCGCGGCAAATGAACTGCGTAAGCTTGAGGCTCAAGTACCGGAATTTTACCTGTGGCTTGATGAAGAGGTGTTGCCAATGGAGGGGGCTGGCTAGGTTAAAAATCTCCCTGGCATGAATTGCAGTTTTTCTGTTTTGTTGACGGTAGCAATTGATGCCACTGGTTCCAATTTGTGCTGTATTTTCACAAGTCATGCAAAATGTCAAAGATCCATCAAGTTTAAAGCGCTACTGTCATTAGGTCTAGCCTTGAGATAGCGATCGGTGATGGCTAAATTGGCATGACCCAAAGTTTCTTTCACCAGCACTGGATTAGTCCCGCGCTCAATAGCGTGAGAACCGTGGGCATGACGTAACCAGTGAGCCGAAACCAGTTCGCTTAATCCGGCTTCGAGTGCGATCGCTTTAACAATCGGGTGCAAGTTTTGACGGTCGAGGTGTCCCCCCTTTTGACTTGGAAACACTGCTTGATTGGAGTGAGCCGAAGCTTTGAACTCCATTAATTCCGTCCAGAGTTTCTGCTTGATGAGAATTGTCCGATTTTTGCTGCCCTTGGCTTTACGAACATACACCTGACCACTGTCGCCACGGGGTGTCAAATCTCCCCATGTTAACTCACAGATTTCACTTGCCCGTAACCCTGCCTGATACAGCAGTTTGATAATCAACAAATTTCTTCTAGCTGTGTACTGTCGTTTGGGAGTTTTCGCATCAGCTAAATGCTTAGAAGCTGCCCGTACCAACAATTTAATATCAGCTTCATCCAGATAGCGTTCGTTGATTACATCTGGCAATTCACCCAGTTTTAGTGCCATACCCACATTAAAGGGGAGATATCCAATTTTATGAGCGAAACTAATCAAGCTTTTAGCTGCGGCAATATATATCCGTTTTGTACTTTCAGCATTGCCCCCCAAGTCAGCAGCGTATTCTACCAAGTCTTCATAAGTCACTTTTTTGAGGGGTTTGTCCAAAAATTCCAGAAATCGCCTCGTGTACCGTCGGTAAGAGATGATAGATGACTCTGCTTTTCCTTCCAACCACAGCCCAATCAACTTCCCCTCCGCTTGGGCTACTGGCAAGGAAGCGATCGCCTTTCTATGCGCTGTTATGTGGACAAGAGAGAGCGTCATTTTTATTACTCCCTTAATAATCAGACACAAGAGTAGTTTCGTCTGGTTTTATAGTGTCTGATTTTTATTGTCCTCCCAAATGGTCATTTCAACTCACTGTTTCACAACTGAAAAATTCTCACTTTTTGCGTATAGTACACTCATAATACTCAGATGGCACTAAGTTAAGTTGAAGAGTAAGCAGCGTAAGAATTGCAGAGGGGCAGGGGTGCAGGGGTGCAGAGGGGAATTTCTAAATATCCGTTCGTATACCTTAAACTTCTTCTTTCTCCCCTGCTCCTCTGCACCCCTGCTGCCTCAACGATTTTCCCTTTACAAGCGTGCCATTCCCTCTGACCCCAAACCAATTTGGCTGTTGGGGTTGTTGTTAGACCAACTGGGGTTAAAGTTAACTTACCGCAAGCAGGGGACAAGGGGTCAACAAGTTAAATTATTTTCTTTATCTAAGAAAGAATTAGACAAGACTTGCGTTGGTTGGTTGTGCTGGAGATGGAGGAAGTCGCCGCGACTGAACTGCGATCCAAGGAAGCGACTGTGCCTAATTTTTACGATTGCGTCTTCTTCCATTCTTCGAGAGTCAAGCAAGTTTTCCCGGTGGGTATTAATGCTGTGGTTGCTGACACACCGAAATTTGTCAGCGCATAATTTTCTACTTCTGCGTCCTTGAAGGCAAGTTCTACTACTGTTTGCTTTTCCTGCTTTGACAGAGCTTCAATCTTGACGTTTGCTGCGGTAGGAACAGGATTGGTTTTATCTCTGGTGAAATTTTTTACATTATAAAATTGCTCTTGTTCTGGCTTACCTGAGTTCAAGCATCCTTTAGACTTGACAAACAATCCTGTAGCCCAATAGCTATTAACAAAGTGTTGCTTATTAACAAATTGCACCCCATTAGCTGCCCAGACGTAAACGGGATCAACATATCCTTTAGTTTTGGGAATTTTAGTTTCGCTACATCTTACTCCATCTCGCAGACGACTTCTATAATCTCCGCATACCTTCCAAGTTATTCTATATAAGTTAGGTGTGTCTTCTACATATTGCCTTATTTGCTCCTGTACTTCCTTATCTTTTTGGCTTTGCTCATCAGTTACTTTTGCAGCATAAGCCTGTTTTAAGTCATTCTCTGCCTGAGCAACCTTGTCTCTTTCAGACTGGCAAGCTCCTAAGCATAGTCCTACACCTATTGAAACAAGTGCTGTAAATATTTTTCTTGTACTCATAAATACTCCAACAAATGATTATGAAAATTAATTCCCAATTTTCTTGCTTGACCATTTTATGAAATTCAAAATTCAAAATTCAAAATTCAAAATGAATAATAAGAATAATTTTGAATTAATTCGCTATTTTTTGCCCCCACTGATTCAAAGAATTAGTTGGTCTACAAGACGCTCCTACGTCGCTAACTCTACACTATCAGTGGCGAGTTTCAAGCCCCCACTGATAGCGCCGGCGGCAAGCGAGCTTGCGAGCGTCTTGTAATTTTGAATTTTGAATTTTGAATTGTTTTGACCAAATATCTACTTCTAACAAATGCTGAAGTACAAGCTGCAAGTATTATACATATTTGTTCTATACATGCAATCAAGTTTTAACAGTTTTTAGTTATGACGCAAAACATGGTGAGGTATCGAAGGTAAAGTTCAATTTATGGAGAGCAGGGATACTTAAATCAATTCGCAATTCGCTTTTTCGCCCATTCACAATTACGTTTTGTAACGGAGATTTTAATTAGGCAGGGAACTTAAACCCCCAAACTTTGTTAAAGCTAATCTAAATGTTTTAAATCATAAAAATAGTCAATAGTCAATCCCCCCTATTTGATACTTACTGAAGAGTTTGCACAAATATTTATACTAATTAATGATTAAGGATGTGATTATATCAAGCACAAAGACTGATAATACAAGAAAGAGATTTTCATCTACGTAGATTATTGCTGTTATAAATGTTTATACAGTACTACAGTTCTGTTTTTTTCCGTACCAGAGTACGTGGATTTTGGGGTTGACTTATTCAAGAATGTGCCTATCCCTCAAGACATCGTTCAGGAGAACGAAAGCAGATGCGTACTGACTACGGATACCCAGATTTTGCTGCTTCAGCAACAGGAACACTTTTACCTGACTCTAAGAATGACAGGGCGAAAAAAGGCACACTCACACTGATGGGTGTGACTGGTGTGTTGATGATAGCAGAGATGTCCGTCCACAATATATTGATGGGTGGATTTATGATTGCGTCTGCCATCGTCATTGCCTTGCCGAAACAGTCACAAGCATTATTTACTAACTTCGATAAAGTACAACGAAAGTATGGAGTTAATCTCTATGCTGTGTTGTTTGCGCTGTTAGCAGTAATTTGCCTAATTGATTTTGCGGCGGCTCCAGCTAATGCTCAGTTCTTCAATAATGCTCAAACTTGGATGACCACCACTTTTGGTAATGCCGGCAATGGACAAACAGCAACAGTTATCGCGCTTTTTTTCAATGTATTGAGAGCTTTATTCCTATTATATGTTGGTATCAGTCTAGTTCGGATTATTCAATCTGCCCGGAATGATGAAGACTGGCAGACACTAGCAAGAACTCCATTAATCATAGTTATGGCAGTTTTTGTTGGAGATTTAATTACTGGTTTGATTGTTAAGGTTTAGTAAGAAAGCTTTTTAAGTTATCAGTTATTGATGAATACGCAGTTGAATTAATAGCTGATAACTCTTGAACAAATTCAGTAAATATGTCAAATAAACATGATTTTCGGACAGTAAATAGGATTTTAGGAGAAAGACCAAGACTAGGCCCATTCCCTGCCGATCAAATATTTCCCTGGACATTAATAGCAGTAGTTAATGTATTTATCTTTAATTATCTACTAAAAACAAGTTGGTTAAGTACTAGCTTAAGTATTGCTTGGGGATGGGCAACATGGTGGACAATTTCTACAAATAAAGACTTTTTCGGTAAGTTCGTCAGCGTCCCTCGGATTAGTAGGGGATATATGAGATTTCAATCAATACAACAGAAGTCGGAAGTCGGAAGTCGAAAGTCGAAAGCCGGAAATTGGAAGTCGGAAGAAAAATAAGTTCTAAGTTCTAGTTAAATTTCAGTTATTGGTAAAGTTATGCCAAATTCTTCTAATCAGGTTAAAGATAAATTAGGTAAAGTCGCCTTAGAAAAGGAGCAGATTAGTGTTGTGAAAATGCTCACTCCCTTTGAAGATATTATTCATTTAGCGGGCATTTGCGACCTCAACTTAGGAGGTAGACAGGGGGTAGGCGCATTAATTCTCAAAAAAGGTGAAAATATTCAAATCAAATTCTGCTTTGATTGTTTAGGGATTCATCCGAATTTAGAATCATCGCAAATGCTGGCTATCTTTGAGGGGATAGAAGCGGGGCTAAAAGAAATTCCCGAAGGTGAAAACTTAACAATACATTTAGGTTCTTTTACCTCTGATTATCACCGACAACAAGAACTGTCCAAGCTAGAGAGTAATTGTCATATTGACCAATTAAAATTGTTAATACGTAGTGAAAGATTAAGGGCTAAGGAACTAACGCAAAGTGGAGTTAGAAAGAATAAGTTTTTGAGACTATGGTGTACTTACACTGTTATTTCTGACGATGAACAGTCTAAGGATTTTATAGAATCTATTATTAGAAAATTAGAAAAGGGCTGGTTTCGCTTTACAGGTGAAATTCACGCCCATAACAATACTAGAATTGAAAATATTCTCCAAAATTCCTTTAGTAATGGTTTTTTGCAATGGTCAGCCATACTAAGTAATAAAATGAAACTTGGGATTAGGGTGCTGAGTGCCCAAGAAATATGGGAAATAATTTGGCAGCAATTCAATCTGTCATCGCCGCCAGCAATTCCTAATCCTCTAAAAATAGATTCCGCCAATGGACTAGTAGAAACTCAAACTAGTGATTTTCATATGGGAGCATCCCAGTTTTTTGCAAAGAGGACGAAAATCAGTCAGGATAAGTAAG
>NZ_CALMFY010000095.1 GCF_937863485.1 uncultured Nostoc sp.
TGAACGAACTAGACTACTAATATAGTAAGCAACTTGGTGATATGGTTTACCAGCACGAGTACCGTTTCTTTCAACCTTAATTAAGGACTTCAATCCAGCCGATTCTGGACTGATGCCAGTTAAATTATCAAAAACTTCTACAGTACGTGTTGTAAATCTGTTTCGAGTTTTTTCGGCTGTGATCTACCGACTTGTTGGCTTGGAGTTATCTGTATTCTTTCTAATTTGGCAATACAAGTTTTTTTGATTTGCCTTGAGAGCGATCGCATAGTCATTGCCACTATCAATAATTAGCTTGCAGGTTTTTTTTGGCAATGTAGAGCATCTAAACTGAAAACAACACCCTGAATATCTAATAGCGCAATTAAATTTTTAACTGTGCTAATTTCACTACCTTGCTTGTTCTCCAATTTGCTCAGACTTAGGACTAGCCCTCTTTTTTCAGTAAATACGGATGCGATGCTTACGAAATTTTGATACTCGTTTTTGTAGTCTTGTACAGTTCCTTTGATACTTTTACCATCAATTCCAAACCACTCAGATGTATCCACATGAACGTAGTTTTGCGCCCACTGATTAAATATTTTGCCAAGAATATCAAAGTCTACTCCTATTAGTATCCGACGGATTGTCGAGGTTGATGGCACGCCATGTTTTTCAATTCTGAATTTCTCAATTAATACACGACGATGACGTTTGTGCATTGTCTCCCCATGCACGATATCCTACGTACCCGCTGATTGTTCCCATAATCACAAACAGCAATCCCATCCACAGTTGATGTCTTTGCCCATCTTTGACTCGAAAATCTTTTACTTGCCGTAGTTGTTCAATCAGATTTGTACCCATTGTTTTCATCCCCTCGACGCTTGTCATTTTACATCTTTTAGGGAATGAAACAGCCCTGCCCTTATAAAGGGGGGATTAAGGGGGGTGATATCTGGATAAGCGGAGGGTTTTGTCTATGTGTCGCATTCTTTTTTCAAATTGGAATTTAGATTTTGCGATTTAAAAAATTGCGTAAAGGCATAGCGGTGAGTCAAGAGACATCTCGCTTTCCCCGGCTGGGGCAGCTTCGCCTAAATCCCCCATCCCTGATAAGTCAATTTTATATTACCTATCAGCCTTGTTTTGTCAAGTTATATTAACCTTTTGTAACAATATTGTTAAATTTAGTTACATAAGTAAACAAAAAAGAGAAAAAACTATGTACACCACCACTAACGAAGACGACATTCTCAATAACTACGCAGCTGAACCCAAGATACACTACGCTGAGTACCCGGCAATTTGGGAACAACGTAAATACGTCTTACAGGGTCTTTTTGCGACTTTAATTGTCACTACCTTAGTTTTGGTTGGTTTTAGCGTTAGTTAAGATTTTTCGATTTCGGTATCGCTGTATCTCATCGTCATTCGTACTTCTCTCTCAAACCTTGGCTAGTTTCGCCGGGGTTTTTTGTGTTTTAATGCTGTGCGATCGCATCCCAAACGGTGAGTAGGATATTGCGTTGTAAAATAACAGCGATCGCCCATAAAATAAAGACAAATCAACAAAAGGGGCTGTTTATGGCAACCCAACTTGGTGAAGTTAAATCTTCAACAGAACTGATAATATCTTGGGAAGCGTTGCCGGCAGATTTTCCGTTAGAGGATGAACCCGTGGAAAATACAGGTCAGCCACTATTAGCTGGTGCTTTGCGCGAAAGCCTTGAGATAAGTGGTTTCATCCAACCCCAGATGTTAATCGCCTCAAATTTTGGACTTTGTGCGACGATAAACGGCCAGTTTGTGGCGAAAGCACCTGACTGGGTTTATGTTCCAGTGGTGAATGAAGTTTTAGGAGAGCGCAAAAGCTACACACCTAATTTAGAGGGTGATATTCCGGGGGTGGTGATGGAATTTCTATCTGACACTGAAGGTGGAGAGTACTCTTTTAAGCGAATCTATCCACCAGGAAAATGGTTTTTTTACGAGCAGATTCTTCAAGTCCCAATTTACGTGATTTTTGACCCAAATGGTGGTTTGTTAGAATTTTACCAAATCGAAAACAGGCGTTACGAGTTAAAGCAACCTGATGAAAATGGTCGTCATTGGATTGCTTCAATGAGCTTATTTCTGGGAACTTGGCAAGGAACAAAAGAAGCACGAACTGGTTACTGGTTGCGCTGGTGGGATGAGGCAGGTAATTTGTTACCTTGGGCAGTAGAAGAAATTGAACAGGAACGTCAACGCGCCAAGCAGGAACGTCAGCAAAAAGAACGGCTAATTGCCTATTTACAATCTCAAGGTATCGATCCAAATAATTTGCCTTAGCAGATATAGACAAAGTTTTCAAGTAGCTGGGTTACTCGTAAATAAGTGCTAAGGTGCGATCGCTCTATCTGTATTTTGCTAATTCCTCTTACTACCGACTGCGAAAACCCTGTCTTCCATTAACTTGGTCAAAGAGGACATCGTATTTATCAAAAAATGCAATGCCACTATTTACAAATGTAGCAAGTTCTGCCTGTGGCGAGATACTCAAATTCCAGCGATTAAATCCGTCGCGGGTTCCTGGTGTGAGGCTGTAATCAAAAATGCCATTCATTGCTAGCTTCAGAGAATTTCCTGAACCTAATACTCCTGGTTTGAGTTTACCTACTGTGGAAGCTGACTTGAATTCAGTCCAACCATTAATAGTTCCAGTATCAGTAATCATTTTGCCATTACAAAGATTTTTAGCAGAACTCCCAGCAATAGTTAAACAAACTTTGCTCAGTTGAGAGTCCCATCTGTTACCGGGTACACCATTAATTTCGCTTTGTTTACTCCAAGCAGCCATTTTGAAACCTGCTTGATTATTAGCAGTCAAACCGAGAATTAAACTGCCATTGTTGTTACTACCACCATTTCCAATCACAATAAATCCGTTACTCAGATTGCCTGGTAATTTTCTCAACGGATTATAGGGAAGTGACTTTTCAAAATAGTTGACACCGATAATACCAGAAAATGGCACATTACTCTTTGCTGAACAATTAGGCTTTTGGGCAGTACATTGGCGACCAGTAACAATCTGTACCGGAACAGGTTCTGCGGTGGGAAGCAAACCAAATCGGACATTAGTATAAACTAATTCACCCTCCAGGATAGTACCATCACTTAATACCTCCTTGATATTTTGTCCCGTTCTGCGGATTGGAGCATTACCTAAAAACTCTTTGGGAACTCGCAGCCCTGCTGAACCTGTATCTAATAAGATACGCTTTGGCTGACCACCTGCGATCGCCATTTCCAGAAAATAGCCGCGAACACGTTGACCGAGGGAAGGTTTTGGATATAAAGGTAGGGATATGGTATCAAAAGTTGGCTTGCGGGGTGTATTTTGAGAGATGTCGCGCAACGCTGGGTTTGGGAAAAGAGCCGCAAATGCTGACTGGCGTTGTGCTACTGGTTCAGATGCGATATCCCAAAGGCTTTCGTAGTAAAAAAAGCCGATACCTAAACCGCGTTGTTGCACTGCTTCTACCTGGGATTGAATTTGTGATATGGAAACTGGACGATTTCGTAACCCCGCCATAATACCGATACCAGTTGGGATGACTTGTTTTGTTTCTAAAATTTCTGGGCGGCTAATTTGAGCGATAAAACTTTCCAAATCATTACGGTACACCTGCATGACTAACTCATCGACAATACCCAACCGTACCCAGTTGAGCCAGTCTTGTAGTTGCAGCTTGTAGGCGAAATCATAATAATTAGGAGCAACTGAGAAGATAGCATTCGGTTTTCGCGCTTTCACGGTTTGCTGGAGGTCTACCATGAATGCCGTGATTTTATCTGCCCGCCATTTTATCCATGCTTGGGCTTGGGGATTAGGTGGAGGAGGCTTGCCAGTTTCTTGAGTATATAGACTAATTGTGTACTTATCGTAACCAAAATCCACAGGTAAACTCGTATTATCGTCAAATTGAATGCCATCAGCATCGTATTGAGTAATGACTTCCATCACGAGTTCGGTGAAAAACTTTTGCACTTCCGGGTGAAATGGATTCAACCACGCTACTTCACCCGCAGCACTAATTGAAGTTTGAGTCCCATCCGGCTTTTGTGTCAGCCAATCTGGATGCTGGGATGCGAGTTCCGAACTTAGGGGAACCATAAAACCAAATTCAAACCAGGGTATTGCTAGTAGCCCTTCTCTGCGGGCTTGGCTGATAATGTCTGCAATCACATCTTGTCCATCTGTTCCCTTGAAGAAGAAGGGGATACCCATTTTTTGCATGATGGCACTGGGGTATTGTGTATAACCATCGTTCCAGACTACGGGATAAACAGTGTTAAAATTTAACTGCCGCAGTTGGCTCATAGCTGCTTGCACCTTTGAGCGATTTCGGAAAATGTTAAAATCGTTACCACTCAGCCACACCCCCCGAATTTCCTGACGAGGTTGAGGGGGTAGTTGGGCAACAGCAGGGGCAAAGCTGTTGAGTAGCAATACCGCAACGAACGATATCAGACATAATAATGGCAGCAGACGCTTCCTTAAAAGCCACCAACCTTGACTAATGAAAGGCGATGTTTGGCGACAAGTTGCAACTCTACCAGACGCTTTGTGTAGCTTACTCTTATGTCGAAGTAAGCCTCTACGCACAGGGTTAACTAGTAAGCTAGTTAGAGTAGCATTAATTTCTGTGCTTTTTTCCCAAAACTGAGTTGTCATTACTGCTGCTTACTAAATGAGGTTAATTGGTTATATTTCATTCCATATCAACGTTAAATTGCTGCACCAGGAAAACTGATACAGTAATTTAGCTGCAAGATAGTTGACGCAGTTATAGAGTTAGTAGTGCCAAATATAAATGTTTCAAATGTAACCTGTAATAAATTCTCGTTGCTCTCTAAAACTTGAGCAAAGTTAACCCTTATAAAAATAATGATAAAAATCAGGCTCGACTAGCAGGCAAGTTGCGAATAGTGGTTTCCAGAAATCAACACGTTTATTATCTGTTGCTCTAAAGACACTACATGGTTAGCATTTTGTCAAGATAATTTAGATGTGTTCCCCTTGGCTTAAGCCCCTTGTTCAAGGTAGGTAGGCAAACTGAGGCCACAGTGTACTAGTACCGCAAGGCGGAAGTCACTCATTCAAAAGTATTACGGAATGGGCTTTTTAGGGTTTTTAAATGGTTGCTCTATTTACGCCGTGTTGTACTACTTTGGGCTACGCCTATGCCTGGTAGATTTTTGACATAGCACCCATTCCTCCTATTCAAATTAAGTCACAATGATAATAGGCAATCATAGAGGGTACTGTTATGTTTCGTTTAACTCAAATTGTTCGGAACTTGTTCCTTCGTCTTCAAGGCTTGTTTGGTGTTTTATTCCAAAGTGTTTCCAATTTCGTCGGAAATTTATTCGGTTTTTTTACCAAGCTGTTCGGATTTACTAAATCTGATTATTTTTTGGAATCTGATCAGGTGCAAGGCATAAAGCAAGCTTCTGCAAAAGAGCCAATTGAAACGAATCGGGATAACACTGCTAAAATTCCTACCACTACCCCCCGTCGTCCTAATGCCAAACTTGACGACTACTTCCTCAACATGGCTCGTGATGTGAAAAAGAACTAAAAAAAGCCATCAATTGGAGGGTGATCGTAGTAAAGCGTAGACCCAAAGTGGCTTGTCGTTGGACATCGCCGTAGGCGATCGCTTTGTCAGAGTAAGAACATCTCAATTAGGCTCGATACAAGGACTCAAAAGAATCTAATATATGCTGACTATTCTCGCTGTTTGCTTCTGAAAACATGATCATCTCTCTAAACCCGCTTGTCAACAGCATTTGATATGCGCTTACTCTAATCGCTTTGCGCCATCACACTTTCAATTTTTCCTCTCAGAAATTTTATATATTCTCTAATACTTTGTCAAGCTAGCTTTTAGGGTTCGTAGTAAGGACTTTAGCGATTAGAAAATAATGACTAAAGTCCTTACTAGGAAGTTGCTTAACCATCAATTTCAAATTGACAGACTATTATAAACTAAGCACAATTTTAGTTACTTTGTGCCTAGCTCTTGCATTTATTGATGGCGCATGAGCATACTATTTAGTTTCTTCAAAAACTTTCGCCTACACTACTATAGTGTGAGGGCACTTTTCCGAAAAATCATCCAGCCACAATTAAGGAATTTCTATATGCGTAGGCGTAGGCCGCCGCAGGCATTGTACCTTTAATAAGAATAATATCCAATTTGAGGCTGGACAAGAGCTAAAAATATTTTTGAGATTGAATGTTTTCTTGATTTTTTAACTTACCAAATCAACTAAGGCGTTGCTCCGAAAGCGAACTATAGATGAAACTGAGCAGCCGCGATAATTCTCAGAAGTGAATACTGATAGTGTGATATTAGCTTCACCGGGATCTAATATGCGTTTTACCTTGCAGGTTTGCATTTTGTTGTTGCAGTAAGCAATAATGCGATCGCCAGCCTTGACATCCAACGCTTGAATTTTCAATTAATACCAACCTCGCCCAAGAATTTGTTTAGCTAAAGGAAAAATATATTGCTATATTTTCCTTGCTCAACAATTGCAGTGTTTATTTAGTATAACATAAAAATCAAGGTCATTAATATTATCAATTTTATCTTGATAATGTCAAGTTTATTTATGCTCAAAACTCTATTAAATGCTGGATTTTCAGGAAATAACGATCTAATCCCAACCTTCGCGCAGGGTATACTACAGCACGGCATAAATCCAGCTACCATCTCAATGAACAAGACTTGGGACAAAATCCCTTGTTAAAGGTAGGCAAACTAACGCTACAGTCTACTAGGTCGGAAGCCTCATCTTCAAAATCCAGATGGGATAAAGCTTTGCTTTAACTTCTTTGCAGAAGACAGGAAACGTCTTTGCTCTAAAAACCAAGCAAAGCCTGCGTAGGCAGGCTTTGCTTGGGTAGCTCCAGACTTTAGTCTGTGGGCGCGTTCATATTTTTGCAGGAGATTGAATAACTAATTTCAATCAACGTCTTTAACTGTTCTCTTCACTGCGTTGCCTGCATCCTCAGCCCTACGCTGAACATTTTTTGTCACGTCATCAGCAGCATTCTGGGTATTACCCTTAATATTTTCAATTCCTCGCTGAGTTCCCTTAACAAGACCTTTCCGAACTTCTTCAGCTGAACTGCCGATATCTTCACCCAGGTTCTTCACTCTTCCACCAAGGGATGTCCCTTGTTTGTAATTTTCGCCATATTGCTCTGGGCTGTCAATTCCTTTCTGCTCAACATTCCTTTGAGCATTTTTTGCCATCGCATCCCCTCTGTCATTCGCTGCCTTTTCATCTGTCGCTCTAGGATCTACATCACTAAAGTTATTTATCCCACCAGCGGGTGAAGAGAGAGGATAATCTTTTGTGGGATCATATCGCTTGGAATAAGGTGATTGAGCGTCAAGCTTTGGTGGCTGTGTTGCTGTTCCTGGATCACCACAAGCTTGTGTCAAAAATAAGAACATTCCTGCTAAAAAAACAGTTAAAACTTTCAAGGGACGAATGTTTTTCAGCCAATTCATTGCTTTTTTCATACTTCTAACTCCTTGCATTTTGTGACTAAGTTAAACTTCAACCAAGATAGCATTTGGAATTAATTTTGCATCCCAAGCATTAAGACAAAATAAGGGTTTTATCTACCTACTGCTGGATTTTTTTGTAATTCAGGTCTTGCAGCCGCTTCATCTGCCTTGTTTTTCAAAAAGCCGGAAGCTTCTCCAACAGCCTCTTTTACAGTCTCAAGACGATCTTTAACCCGTTCTCCTACATTTGATTCATTCTGAATCAAACCACCTGGTTCAGGTTGTTGGAAGTCTTTATCTGTGATGATTGGCAGTTCTGCTTCTTTCTGGACTCTACCCGCTGGTGTCTCACCACCAGGATAAAGTATTTCGGATTCTCTATTTGTAGCAATCAACAATTGTGAACTTGGTTGTAAGCTAGCTTCGTCACGTCCCTGATTGGCTTTTGGGTTTGTTATTTTCGGATCGGTAGACATTTGGTTGTTGGTATACTTGTCTCCACCATTCTTATAAGGATTGTTTGCTCCGCCAGCTTGCACAGCGGGATTTTGTGGATTTGCACCTTGAGCATTTGCCCCACTACAAGCAGTGCTAACTATTAACAATAGTCCAGCGAAAAAGATAGTTAATATCTGGCGCAATCTTATTTTTTTCAAGAATACTCTCACAGTGTTCATGTAATCCTCCTTACCAAAATATTAATCAGCTAATAGTTTACTCAACCATTGGATTGGTCAGCAAATTGTGCTTGTCTTGATTTGCTCACTTTCGATAACCTCTATCAAGGATATGAATAATAAAATTAACTTTACCTCTAGCGCAGGCCACATTTTAATTAGTAATAATAGAATATTTTTATCTAACTCTAGAGAGATATAAAATAAATTAATATACTTTTCGGAAAAAAAACTACATCAACCTGTTTAATCCTTCAAAAGCTTTGGATAGGTAGCTGATGTACTGTAATAGTTGAGGTATTCAGCCCTTGTTGCTCTAACTGTTAAATTACTAAATTCATGAAGCAATTTTTACGCTGGATAATTTTGGGCGGAACGCTGTTTTTTTTAAGCAAAGCTTTGAAGGATAATTGGATTGAAGTGACTGCTATCCGCATTGATGGGGTAGGATGGGCAATTATGGCGATCGCTACAGGCGTCACTTTACTGGCACATACTTGGGCAGGCTGGATCTGGACTTGGATTCTGCAAGAGTTAAATCAACCTGTATCATCTCCCCAATTCATCCAAGTTTACCTAAAAACGAACATAGCTAAATATTTGCCAGGTAATATCTGGCATCACTACGGGCGAATTATGGCAGCAAAAAATGCCAATATTTCTGCTGGTGCAGCTACCTTAAGCGTTTTGCTGGAACCGCTACTGATGCTAGCGGCTGCTTTAATCATCATTGTCTTATGCAGTAGCCAATTTGCAGCAGCTAATACTACCCTTGTTCTGCAAATATTACAATTGGTGAGTTTAGCTGTAGTCCTTTGTGCGATTCATCCTTGGTTTTTAAACCCAATTATTCGCTTTTTATACAGATTAAAAGCAAAAAAGTCTGCTGTCACCACTGAGACAACTGTTCCCTTCAGTCTTAAAAACTACCCTTTACGACCTTTATTAGGAGAATTGGGCTTTATGGGACTACGTGGAACTGGGTTTATATTAACTATGTTCGCCCTGGATTCATTGAATGTGAATCAAATTCCTTTGTTGTTAGGGGCTTTTAGTTGCGCTTGGTTGTTAGGGTTTATCATTCCGGGGGCGCCTGGTGGGTTAGGTGTGTTTGAAGCGACTGCATATGAACTTTTACGACACCACTTTCCAGCCGCCTTAGTATTTAGTGCGATCGCTTTATATCGCCTCATTAGTATTCTAGCTGAAACTGCCGGTGCTGCTTTGGCTTGGTTAGACGAACGCCTTGCTAAATCATGAATCAGGCGACACTCATTTTTGTCTATCTACCTTCATCTGTGAAAATACACGATAATCATCCAGATTCAACTGGAGATTACTACTTTGACCTTCTTCTTTCATCTTAATCAAGTTGTATTCTACGTTTTCTGCATAAATTGCAAACGTAATATTAAAAATCTCGATAAAATTGATTATCCACTTGCATTCATCTTCAGGATATTTTTCGTAATAACGAATCAGATGAGCAATCCTAAGTTCTAAATGCCTGCGGGAATTTTTAGAAATCAAAATAGTCTTTAGTAGTAAAATCACCAATGTTAGAGAGTGGCCTGGAGTAACCAATAATATAAATAATGACGAAGGTTCTTTACCATTTTCTGTTGTCAAACAATCAATCACTCGATTACAGGTTCTTAGAAACAATTCTTTAGTGATAATTTCTTGATTATGATTTTCCTTCCATAAGGATAACTTCTCTGCAAACTGCTGCCGCAAATTCCCGACTAATTCTTGATTATCTACAGAAAAAAAGAGATATTTATCTATACTTTTTTTAAATTCTTCAAGAGTTTGATCTCGAGGGGAGCATCTCAGTTTTTGAAGTACCTCAAACCGACAATAATCCATTAAGGTA
>NZ_CALMFY010000096.1 GCF_937863485.1 uncultured Nostoc sp.
GGTGGAATTCTTTGTGAAAGGATGAAATTACTAGTTGGTAATTGTGTAGTATCAACAGCGTGGGCTTTTAGTGGATTAGAAAATATGCTGCTGAGTAATACAAGTATACTCAGCGGTAAGCAGGACACTATAAGATTCTGAGGATATTTATCAATCATCACACTGGACTATTTTTTGTTAGGAATTATGGGATTATACGGGGAGTGCTTCAGATGTGAATTTTACTTCATGTTTTGCCGCTAAAGTTGATATTTTGGGCAAATCTCAATTTAAAAGCTAAATCATCTGGTTATTGCAGACTTAAAAACATTGATGGTGTTCAAACTGCATAAGCAAGCAGATATGTTGGAATTATTTGTTGCTGCAAGAGAAATAGACTTAGTACAGCACGGCGTGTAAATCCACCTACTATAGCAGTCCTAAGTCATTTGTAAAAATAAATTAACCGCAGAGGCGCAAAGAGCGCAGAGAGAGGAATTGGAGATTTTCACGACTCATTTAGGATTGCTATATCTCAATAGACCTCTTGCAAAAGTCAAAAAATCAGGAATGTCATTCTGAGCAAAACGCAGTGGAGAGAAGAATCTCACTACTCTGTTTCGCTCCGCTCCGCTCAACATGACAATTTAAATTTATTCAAGAGGTCTAATTAACAAGACTTGGGGCAAAATCCCCTTGTTAAAGGTGGATATAACTGACGCAACAATGTACTAAAGTATTTAAATGAATCAGGGTTTTGTGTATGGCGCGATTTAGGTTACACTTATTACTTCAGAAGGTAAGCAAAAAGATTTAGAGCAAAGAAAGTGGTATAATGGCATATTAAGCATTATCAAGTTTATTCATCCTCTAATCCATTTTGAATATGGTTCAAAGATAAAGCTACATGTCACCTTGACAGGGCTACTCCTAACTCCTAACTCCTAACTCTCTACTCCTTAATCCCCACTTCCTTTGGAGTATAAAAAAAATAAGTATCTAGATTTGACTATAATTACTGAAAACATCCATCTTTTCGCTAGCAGTGAGTGAATCATAATTTAAGTTAGCAACACCCGAACGTTAAATCAGTAAAAAGTTATCAGGCGGATGGTAGGGGATTTAAATCAGTTAGCAGTTCCCAGTGTTCACTGATAACTGTGTGTTAGGGGCTTAAACCCAGCAACAAAACTGATAACTAACTGTTAGAGGGGTTGCGCTGATTGTCGGTCAAGTTGAGAATAAATAGGCGAAGCACACAGGGAAACTAACGTGAGTCAAGAATTTGATTACGATTTAGTAATTATAGGCGCTGGTGTAGGCGGACATGGCGCAGCCTTACACGCCGTAAGTTGTGGTCTGAAAACAGCGATTATTGAAGCTGCTGATATGGGAGGAACCTGTGTTAATCGGGGCTGTATCCCTTCTAAAGCGCTGCTGGCTGCATCTGGACGTGTGCGGGAGTTACGCAATGCCCACCACCTCAAGTCGCTGGGAATTCAAATTAGTAGCGTGGAATTTGATCGCCAAGCGATCGCTAATCATGCTAATAATTTGGTATCAAAAATTCAAGGCGACTTAACCAACAGTCTCAAACGTCTAAAAGTCGATATTATCAGGGGTTGGGGAAAAATCGCTGGAGCACAAAAAGTCTCTATTACCGGAGAGGGTGGCGAAAAAACGATCACGGCCAAAGACATCATCCTTTCGCCTGGTTCAATTCCTTTTGTGCCTCCAGGGATTGAAGTAGACGGCAAAACTGTCTTTACCAGCGACCAAGGCGTTAAGTTGGAGTCGCTACCAGACTGGGTGGCGATTATTGGTAGTGGTTACATCGGCTTGGAATTTTCTGACATTTACTCAGCTTTGGGTTGTGAAATCACCTTGATTGAAGCCCTAGATCAGCTAATGCCAGGATTTGACCGCGACATTGCCAAACTTGCTGAACGGGTGCTGATTACTCCCCGCGATATTGAAACCAAAGTAGGGATATACGCCAAAAAAGTCATCCCAGGTTCACCTGTGGTGATTGAGTTAGCAGATTTCAAAACCAAAGAAGATGTAGATGTCATCGAAGTAGATGCTTGCTTAGTAGCTACAGGACGCATTCCGGCGACACAAAATCTTGGTTTAGAGTCTGTGGGTGTGGAACTTGATCGGCGGAATTTTATTCCAGTTGACGATCGCATGGCAGTGCTATCAGCTGGTGAAGTAGTGCCGCATTTGTGGTCAATTGGCGATGCTAACGGGAAGATTATGTTGGCACATGCGGCTTCTGCTCAAGGCATCATCGCGGTGGAAAATATAGTTGGGAGGGAAAGAATAGTAGACTATCGCAGCATCCCCGCTGCGGCGTTTACCCACCCAGAAATCAGCTATGTGGGCTTAACGGAAACCGCAGCTAAGGAGTTGGGACAAACCGAAGGGTTTGAAATCGCCACAAGTAAGAGTTACTTCAAAGGGAATTCCAAAGCGTTGGCTGAAAATGAAGCCGATGGTATTGCCAAGGTGATATATCGCAAAGACACAGGAGAAGTCTTGGGCGTCCACATTTTCGGACTGCACGCCTCAGACATAATTCACGAAGCGTCAGCCGCGATCGCTAACCGTCAATCTGTCCAAAGTCTCGCACATCTAGTTCACGCTCACCCGTCACTTTCGGAAGTGCTGGACGAAGCTTATAAACGAGCGATCGCTATCTAAAAGTTAGGAGTGAGAAGTTAGGAGCGGAGCCGGAGACGCTCCGCCTCCGGTGAGGAGTTAATAACTCATAACTCCTAACTCATAACTCCTAACTCATAATTCCTAACTCAGCACTAATTATGCAAATCCGTCGCCGTTCCCCTAACCCAGCTATTAATGTATCCATATTACGTTATCAGGCTGTCATGCCTGATGCAGCGCCAAACAACATCTTGGAGGAAATTGTCTGGCAGAAAGAAGTAGAATATGACCAAATGCGGGAAAAGGTTCCTTTGCAGGAATTGCAGAAGCAGGTACTTAGTGCGCCGCCAACCCGTGATTTTGTCGCCGCCTTGCGCCAAGGTAAGACTAAGCCAGCATTGATTGCAGAAGTTAAAAAAGCTTCACCGAGCAAAGGCGTTTTCCGAGAAGATTTTGACCCGGTAGCGATCGCTCTTTCTTATCAGCAAGCCAAAGCAAGTTGTCTTTCTGTGCTAACAGATGTCAAGTTCTTTCAAGGTAGTTTTGAGAACTTAGCCAAGATTCGGGCTGCGGTAGATTTGCCCCTACTGTGCAAAGAGTTTGTCATTTATGCTTACCAGATATACTTAGCGCGGGTTCACGGTGCAGATGCTATTTTGTTGATTGCAGCTATCCTGAGCGATCAAGATTTGAAATACTTTCTCAAAATTGCTAACAACCTGAAAATGGCAGCCTTAATTGAAGTTCATAGTTTGGCAGAACTTGACCGTGTGTTAGCCTTAGATGGGGTATCCTTAGTAGGAATAAATAATCGTAATTTGGAAGATTTCTCTGTTGACTTGCAAACTACTTGCCAACTTTTAGCTGCAAGGGGTAGCCAATTGCAGGAGAAAAACATCCTTGTTGTCAGTGAGTCAGGACTACACAACCCAGATGATTTGAGTTTGGTGCTTACAGCAGGTGCATCAGCTGTACTCATTGGAGAATCATTGGTAAAACAACCAGATCCCGGCGCTGCGATCGCCCATATATTGCCGAAGAATTTCTGAAAAAACACCTCCCCCGCCCCCTTAGTGCAGGGCAACTAACCACACTGAATTGTTGGGCAATTGGGCACACTATGCGTAGATACGCAGCACTTTGCCATCAAATATGATCAATATCTTCACCAAATCTTCATTGCTAATCAAATTAAAACCATAAGCAAGTAGTTATTTATTATGTAACAATCCATTTACAAGAGATAAATTTTTACTAATACAAAATTCCGAATATGAAATCAAAATTTAACTTCATGGAGCAAATTCCTCTACCTTCACCTATTCACTACGAACTTATACTTCAACTTTTAGAAAGACAAACCATGTTAGCGGTAAATGATAATCCAGATTTACGGCATCAGGTGAATCAGCTAATTATTACTCTCCGCAAAGCTGTTGTACAACAAAAACGACTAGAAGAAATTTGCGAATTTTCCTCTGTTACAGTTGATCACCGTTGGTCGATCAACCATCATAACGGTAGCAAAGTTGTTGTCCCCGATTGAAGCTGATAACTTAACATTTCAACCTCAAATTTGGTATCTTTGTTAAGTTAGCTTACCACCATCTGAAAATGTAATACAAATGTCTGCTTCCTTATCTTAGATTTTAATTCCGGATGAGGGAGCATCTATAAACGTCTATAAACAGCTGCAAAGATATCTTGGTAGGGACTGCCGCGATGCGTTCAAAATCAGAGTGTCCTTGGCTGAGATAACCGGATTGCGATCGCCAGTTGACTGTTGAACTCCTTAAACTCGCTGATTTAATAACTTTTACTATTTTGAGATTTTGTTGTTGTGAGGGCAGTTCTGGAATTGATCTTTCTCTGGCGGCGGAGTTGTCGTTGCCAAATTCGCGGTAGACAAAGCTTTCCCTCTCTTGGCGGCAAAGCCGCCAGGGTATGCATTTCCAGCCAGAGACTGGAAACGAGATTTTACGAGGTTTATAGCTTAAGTTGACACTAATGGGCATTGCCATGCCCCTACAAACGTATTTGTATCATTATTAATCTGAAATGGTATAAAGCACCGTCCGAAAGTTTTGGTGCGTTTGAACTAATGTCCATAACGCACGCTACATATACTTAGATTTTTTCACGTAATCAAATCGGGTTGTTATAGCAAATATTGGATGTAACAGCCGCTATAACTTCAATTATTTTCATTTTACTAATGCATCTTCCCAATTTTATATTCATAGAGCAATGTATATTACTTTCTTTAGCTCATTTCATAAAATTATACATAGCTTTTTTACCTAAAGACTAAGTTAGATTTTTATAATTTCTACAATAATTAATGTTGTATAAAATAACTGTTATCTTAACAATAATTTAAGCTCTGAAAAAGTTGATATTGATTTATCAAAAATTGTAGATCAGCTAAAATAATTATGATATTCTCTCTCGAATTGGACGAAAGATGAAATATAACAGCATTGATGAACTATTGAGAAATAATCAGGCTTGGGTTACCGAGAAACTGGCTTTAGACCCAACTTACTTTCAAGAATTATCTAATGGACAAACACCACCTTTTCTATACATCGGGTGTTCTGATAGTCGTCTGGCATTAACAAGATTTACCGGTACAGAACCAGGAGAGTTATTTGTACATCGTAATATTGCCAATCAAGTTTCTTTAACAGACATTAACTTTTTAGCTGTTTTAGAATACGCGATTTTACATCTTGGGGTGGAACATATTATCGTTTGTGGTCACTACGATTGCGGAGGAATTAAGACGGCTTTAGAAGGGAGAACCATCGGAATTCTTGATAACTGGGTAAATCCGATTCGAGAACTATATTTACAGAAACAAGAAGAAATTGATGCCTTGCCAACAAGAGAAGAACGTCTGAATCGTTTGGCGGAGATCAATGTTGTGGCGCAAGTAAAAAATATTTACCAAACTTCCATCATGCGTCAGGTACTCTATGAGCGAAAAGCGCCTATGGTTCATGGCTGGGTACTAGATATAAGCACTGGGTTAATCAAAGATTTGAACGTCTTAACTAAGCAATGGCAATTGCACACTTGCCCTTTGCTTCTAGAGTTTAGACTCTACGCCATGTTAAAAAATGATAGTAATTTCGGTATTTAGCGCCATAGAAAGTTATACTTTAGAGACATGATTGCTCGTGTCTTTAGAGTTTTTATTTTAAGTAAAAAAATAGTTACTTTTTCGCTACAGTCTTGTAATACCTTCGGCAAACTTTTGAATAAGAATGTAAAATCCACAATTCAGAATGCTCTTTTCTAAATTCTTGCTCAAAACTTTGCAGATATCCAATTTTTAAGCATTTTTTTAGAGGCAATTTATGAATTGCCTCTGTCGAGATTGGTACACCAAACCTCCACTTACAAAGAATTATTTCTTCAAAATTATCCACACTGCATGAATAATCCCAGGAATATAACCAAAAAGTGTCAAAAGTATATTAATCCAAAAGTCTACACCAAAACCTACCTGCAAAAAAACACCCAAAGGCGGTAAGAAAATGGCACACAAAAGACGAACTAAATCCATTTGAACCTCCTATTAATCTCACAAAAGACAGCTTGTCGGTGAAGTTATTCACCACTGCTCAAGTATATTTCTACCTCTTAAAGATAACATTGCCCCTCTCAATCTAGGTCACAGTTGAGAGCCGGTAAACCGCGCTTAAGATTAGCCACCGCTGATTTTGGCCTTATAACCTAGTTTGGTTAAAATCTCGACAATTTTCTGCTTGTGTTCGCCCTGAATTTCAATTTCGTTATCTTTAATTGTCCCACCTGTGCCACACTGGGTTTTCAACTGCTTCACCAAATCTGCCAAAGTTTCTGGTTTGGCTTGAAAACCGCTAATCACCGTAACAGTTTTGCCTTTGCGTCCTTTGCGGGAAGCTTGTACTTTGAGATTTTGTTGTTGTGAGGGCAGTTCTGGAATTGGTCTTTCTGTGGCGGCGGAGTTATCGTTGCCAAATTCGCGGTAGACAAAGCTTTTGTCAGAAGATTTGGGATTGGAAGAAGACATAAAATGAATGTTTAAGAAAAATTTCAAAGGCAGTGGAAACTTCTACGCAACCATTCTGCTCGGATATCAATTTCTAGGCTAACATCACAAATCCATTCCAAGGGATTTAAAGGAATTGGGCATTGGGCATTGAGTATCAACGAAGAATTTAGTCCTTAATCACCATTTTCCATATATGCCTCAGACTTTTCTATAATAATAAAGTCATTCCCGTCATCAAAATTAGCTTGTGACTACCACTCCCCTATCTCCAAGTTCAACTGCTCAGGTTCCCGATACGCTAGGCCGCTTTGGACGCTTTGGCGGTAAGTATGTACCTGAAACGCTCATGCCTGCCCTTGCTGAATTAGAAACAGCTTATCAGCAATACCGCAATGATCCTGGTTTTCAAGCAGAACTACAGCAGTTGTTACGGGACTATGTAGGACGTGCCACACCATTGTATTTCGCTGAACGCCTCACCGCTCATTATGCCCGACCCGATCGCACGGGGCCACAAATTTTCTTAAAGCGCGAGGATTTAAATCATACTGGCTCTCACAAAATAAATAATGCCCTTGGTCAGATATTGTTGGCGAAACGCATGGGCAAGCAACGGATTATTGCCGAAACTGGTGCTGGACAACATGGAGTTGCCACAGCCACAGTTTGCGCTCGTTTTGGGCTGGAATGCGTAATTTACATGGGCGTTCATGACATGGAACGCCAAGCTTTGAATGTGTTCAGAATGCGGTTGATGGGGGCAGAAGTGCGTCCGGTGGAGGCGGGAACAGGAACGCTCAAAGATGCCACTTCTGAAGCAATCCGCGATTGGGTGACAAATGTGGAAACAACTCACTACATCCTGGGTTCGGTAGCAGGGCCCCATCCTTACCCAATGATGGTACGTGATTTTCATGCAGTAATTGGTCAAGAAACTCGCGCCCAAGCAATCGAAAAGTGGGGTGTATTGCCTGATATTCTCTTGGCTTGTGTGGGTGGTGGTTCCAATGCTATGGGACTATTCTATGAGTTTATCAATGAGTCTTCTATCCGATTTATTGGGGTTGAGGCAGCAGGAGAAGGTGTCAATACCGAAAAACACGCAGCAACCTTGACAAAAGGACGTATTGGTGTATTGCACGGAGCAATGAGTTATCTCCTGCAAGATGAGGATGGGCAAATCATTGAGGCACACTCAATTAGTGCGGGGTTAGATTATCCCGGTGTCGGTCCAGAACATAGTTATATGAAGGATACTGGTCGCGCCGAATACTATAGTGTAACGGATGCAGAAGCTTTGGCGGCATTTCAGCGATTGTCGAAATTGGAAGGAATTATCCCGGCATTGGAAACAGCCCATGCGATCGCCTACCTCGAAACTCTATGTCCCCAACTAACCGACAGTCCCCGGATTGTAATTAACTGCTCTGGACGCGGCGATAAGGATGTACATACAGTAGCCAAGTTATTAAATGATGCGTAAATGTATATCCAATTTTTGAGAGGAAGCAATAATAGATCAACAATTCCAACACTCTATGCTACCGCAACCCACTCACGACGAGTTGGCACGCCTAAAACTTTGTGCATCTGACTATATCGGCTACTGAGATTGAAGCTTACGAGCCGGATGCCAAAGTAACTAAGGAACGGGAACAGTGGCGTGCAGAATATATTGCGCGGGTGTTGCGCGTGGTACAGGAAGAGTTAGAAACTCTCAACCAAAGCTAGTCGCCCAAAAGTTTTAGTAAAAAAATTTATGCCATTTACAGCAGTTTGCAAGTAAGTGAGGTACAAAAGGCAGGACTCAAAATCAGACATAAAGAGTTTTTACCTCCTGCCTTCAAACCCGTAGCTTTGTACTTCATGCAAAAGAAAACTGCTGTATATCTCATATTTCACAGTTTATTCAGTATTAATCCTTAGTAAATTTATCTCTTTCTGTTCAAAAATAGTTCATGATAATTAGTTTTGCTAAGTATTAGTACTGTCAATTAGTAGAAATTTTTGATTGTTGTTTAACCATTATTAGCCAGATATTGGAAATATTCGCGTATTACAAAATGAAGTGCAGAAAGGAGTTTATCTATAAATAATCATACTAATGGTAGATGGAAATTTTTTATAAATATGAAAAATTTTTTGTAAAAGCGTGAATTTAAACGTTTGCTGGTAGTTTTTGAACATAAAACCCCATAAACAGAGGTATATAGACCGATAACCAGTTTGTCATATTGACACTAGCTTAGTTAGATTGTCTGTAACTTTAGTTACAGCAAATGATTAAAACAACAATTTACGGACTTACTTTAAGCACCATTATTCTCAATAGTGGTGCGATCGCTACTCCGGTAACAAATCCAACTTTTACCACAAAAAGTTCGTATGTATCAAGTGATACTTTTAAAATTGCAGCATCTAGGATAGACACTGCTGCTCTAGAACAGTCGGTTTTCAACCAAATTAATAACTACAGAGCTTCCCAAGGGCTACCAGCGCTAACTCGTAATTCTGCCATCGAGAATCAAGCCAGGATTCACAGTCAGAACATGGCTAATGGTACAGTTCCCTTTGGACATACGGGATTTTCAGAACGTGTTAGAGCAATCGGTATTCCTTACAGAGCAGCTGGTGAAAATGTTGCTTACAACCAGGGATATAGTGATCCTGCCACAATAGCTGTTCAAGGCTGGCTCAAAAGTCCAGGGCATCTAGCCAATATCAAAGGTAATTATGAGAAGACGGGGATTGGTGTCGCTAGCAACAGTAGAGGCGCAATCTACTTCACACAAATTTTCCTTCGCTGATAAATTTGGTAAAATTTAGGTTTTGTTTTCTCAAATTCCCCAGACTTCAGCCTGCTAGCAGGCTGAATAATGTAGTTTCAATGACATTTGTCTATTGAAGACTAGATTATTTTTTTAGTAATTGATGAAAATTCTTAAATTATCAGTAAAAATAACCGTGATTTCATGAAGCTTATTTATTGAAGTATTGACAATTGGAAATGATTGTTTATACTTCCTGTACAACGATGTAGCCAGATTGCCGAAATTCATCAATCCTTAATAGGATCATGGTATATATTGTTGGAACTATAGGGTAGAGTAGAAGTCATCTCTACACATTATGCAATTCTCCATGTTCCGACAAACTGCTTTTGGCATCGCTTTAAGTGCGCTTGTCCTTGCTAGTGGATTAACGACTGTTCCGAAACCAAATTATCTTTCTACAAATACATCCACCCGTAATAAGCTGTTGTCACTTTTTTCCAGTCAGGTTGCAATATCAACTCCTACTTTTAAAACTACAGAGTTAGAAAAATCAGTTTTTGACGAAATTAATCGATATCGGGCTTCTAAAGGACTGCCAAAGTTGACCATAAATGCAAATATCACTCGACAGGCAAGAATTCATAGTCAAAATATGGCTAAAGGTAAAACGCCATTTAGCCATCAGGGATTTGAACGGCGAGTCAAAGCTATCCCTATTCGCTACAACAGTGCGGCGGAAAATGTTGCTTTCAATCGGGGATATAGCAACCCTGTAGACAAAGCTGTTACTGGTTGGATCAACAGTCCGGGACATTTAAAAAATCTTAAAGGAAATTATAACCTGACTGGAATTGGCGTTGCTACTAATAATCAAGGCGAAGTCTACCTGACACAAATGTTTTTCCGTACTAGGTAGATTTAATTTCTGATTTTTTTGCACAATAATAATCTAGTGTCTGACAATTGACACTCTCCCACTAAGCTACACTGTGGTGGGAGATTCTTGTTTCAAAGAAAGTGTGCTTCTTAATACAATAACTATGGGCATCGCTTGTGTAGATGGGAAGTTGCTTCAATAACAGAGGTAGTGATTACACTTAGAGAAAAATCTAGTTTTTATGTGTGGGAGTATCTTGGTCGCTGCTGGTAGTAGCAGGCAAGATGGGGAGCATCTCACTTTTGAAGTCAAAGGTTTCCCAGCTAATGTTATATAGCACTGTTCTTTGTTCTGCCAGGGTTGATTTGACAAGCATATTACAATACTTATTCCGTAGTAAAATCACTGTATGATACTTTAGTGGCTCCTGCAAAGAATCCAGATAATTAAATTGTGCCAACTATTAGCAAGATATGTTGCTGATATTTGGCACAATTAGTGTCTGAATATTTTGTAACTTTAAGCAAGGAAACCCGCAAAAAAGTCCAGAGTTTCTTTTAGTGCTTTGATGAAAACATCAATTTCCTCGCGGGTGTTGTAGAAAGATAAACTTGCTCGTGCGGTTGCAGCAAGACCTAAGTAACGGTGTAATGGTTGAGTGCAGTGGTGTCCAGAACGGATGGCAACGCCTTCTTGATCTAATAATGTAGATAAGTCGTTAGCATGGACTTCCCCGGCGGTGAATGACGCAAGTGCAGCCCTACCTTCACCTTTAGCATTTGGTTTAGGACCGTAAATTCTAATTTGGGGAATTTGCTCTAATTGTTGGAACAAATAAGCTGTTAATTCTGCTTCGTAGGCGTGGATTTTATCCATGCCGATACTGCTAAGATAATCTATCGCAGCCCCAAGTGCGATCGCTTCTCCAATTGCAGGTGTACCAGCTTCAAATTTATGCGGTAATTCTGCATAGGTAGAATGGTCTAAATACACCTCTGCAATCATCTCACCACCACCAAAAAATGGTGGCATTGATTCTAACAATTCCAACTTGCCATACAAAAATCCTATCCCAGTTGGGGCGCACATTTTATGACCGGATGCTACCAACCAATCACAATCTATCTGCTGCACATCGACAGGGTAGTGGGGGACACTTTGGCAAGCATCAACTAAGAATTTAGCACCAGATTTGTGAGCGATCGCACCAATTTCTTTTACTGGATTAATACAACCCAAAGTATTAGAAATATGCACTACCGACACCAACTTTGTTTTGTCGCAAATCAGGTTTTTAAATTGTGACAAATCAAAAGTTTCTTCTGGTGTCAGTTCCACAAATTTCAGGACTGCACCCGTTTTTTGCGCCACCAATTGCCAGGGTACAATATTACTGTGGTGTTCCATCACCGAGAGAATAATCTCATCTCCCGGCTGCAAATTGTTCATTCCCCAACTGTAGGCTACTAGGTTAATCGCCTCACTTGCATTGCGGGTATAAACGATTTCCTGACGTGATGCAGCATTAATGAATTTAGCAACTTTGTCTCGCGCCCCTTCATAAGCATCGGTAGCTTTAGCACTCAGGGAATGGGCACCTCGATGCACGTTAGCATTATATTGTTCGTAATAATCCCGCAGGGTATTTAATACGAACAAAGGCTTTTGCGATGTCGCAGCATTATCGAGATAAACTAAAGGTTTCTCGTTAACTTCCTGATGCAAAATCGGGAAGTCAGCACGAACTTGATCAGCAAGGGTTTTGGTAGGAGTGAAAGTCATTGGTAGATTAGTCAAACAATTTGGGATTTGGGACTTCGGCTACGCTCAGTCGAACGATTTTAGATTTTAGATTGACTCCACAGAATTTTGGATTGAAGATTCAAAATCCAAAATTTAAAATCTAAAATTTTCTCAAGAGTCAGGCGATATGGACTTAAGATTATTAACTATGTTTAAAAGGATTTTTCGCAGAGAGGGAATCGGTATTTTGTTGATGACTTCAGCAGCGAAGGCGTTAACTAACAACTTCCGAGCATCGTTTTCATCAATTCCCCGACTTTGCAGATAGAATATTTCATCATCTTCTAATTGGCTAACGGTAGCACCGTGAGCGCATTTTACATTATCGGCAGTAATTTCCAGTTGGGGTTTAGTATCAACTCTAGCTTTCGATGATAGCAGCAAATTCCGATTCAACTGGGCTGCATTTGTCAACTGTGCTGGTTTGGGTACAAAAACTTTACCATTGAATACCGCATGAGCGCGATCGCCTACAATACACTTATGCAATTGCTCACTTGTACCGTGAGGATGATTTAGTGCGATCGTACTGTGAGTATCCTCTAACTGCTTACCAAAAATCATCGTCAAACCGTTGAGAGTAGTTTCTGTCTGCTCACCAGTTTGCAAAATTTCTAAATTGTGCCGCGACAACTTCGCGCCTAAATTTATCGCATTACAAGTATATCGACTATCACGAGCCTGCGAGACAGATGTTTTACCAATATGAAAAGCCTCTGCACTTTCTTGCTGAATTCGCGTATGGTTAACCTGGGCATTTTCCTCAACCCAAATTTCTGTAACTGCGTTAGTAAAGTGAACTACTTCCCCAAGTTCTATTTGATCTGGATCTTCTATGTTTGTTGGTTGATACAGATAATCTTCAATGAGCGTAACACTACTACCAGATTCAGCCACTACTAAAGAACGAGGTTGTGATAGTATCGGTGAATTACCAGGAATAGACAGGAATAGTAAATGAATTGGCGTTTCTACCACAACATTTTTTCCCACCCATACTACAGATGCATTTGTGAAAGCAGCGGTATTCAACGCAGTGAAGACTTCTTCCGTACCCTGTTCTTGGACTAAATAATTCTGTAGGCGAGAGCGATACTCTAAAGGAAATCCAGCTAAATCTTCCACCCATATACCTTCTGGCAAATCTGCAACAGATGACAGATCCGGCGAAAAAATTCCGTTGACAAACACCAACCTACTATCAACAGCTTCTGGTAAAGTCAGTTGTGTGATATCAAATTTTATAGACCAAAACTCTCGCGTCTCTAGATTGAATTTTACTTGCCGTAGAGACGACAGATCAGTAAATCGCCATTCTTCCTCACGGGTAGTGGGGATAGTTGAGTGACGGACAAAATTAGCAGCGCGATCGCGCACTTGTTGTAACCAAGCAAATGTTTCCGGCTGAGGAACTTCCTCGAAAATCAATTCCTGAAATTGATTTAACAACTCACTCAGGTAAGGATCTCCATTTACCAAGGTGTTGGAAGCCTGATTTTGAGATACTTGAATACTCATTACACACCCACCTCAGCAGCTGCAAATTCTGCTAGCACCCAATCATAACCGCCAGACTCCAATTTTAATGCCAGTTCCTTACCACCACTGGTGATAATCTGTCCTTGTGCCATCACATGCACAAAATCAGGCACAATATAATCAAGTAATCGCTGGTAGTGGGTAATCAAAATTGTGGCATTTTCTGGACTTGCCAGTTGATTTACCCCATTCGCCACAATCCTGAGCGCGTCAATATCCAAACCGGAATCAGTCTCATCCAAAATTCCCAACTTTGGTTCTAGCAACGCCATTTGCAGAATTTCATTCCGCTTCTTCTCGCCACCAGAAAACCCTTCATTCAAACTCCGACTGAGAAAACTGGAATTCATCTTCACCACATCCAGCTTTTCCTCAATCAAATCGTCAAAATCAAAAGCGTCTATTTCCTCTAAACCTTGCGCCTTGCGACGAGAATTGTACGCCACCCGTAAGAAATCTAAATTGCTCACACCCGGAATTTCTAACGGATACTGAAACGCTAAAAATACACCACTTCTTGCTCGTTCTTCCGGTTCTAATTCCAGTAAATTTTGCCCCTGGAAAATCACCTCACCGCCAGTCACCTCATACGCCGGATGCCCAGCCAACACCTTAGAAAAGGTACTCTTACCAGAACCATTCGGCCCCATAATCGCGTGGATTTCACCCGATCGCACCTCAAGATTCACACCTTTCAAAATCGGTGTCCCATCAACATTAGCCGTCAGATCCCTTACTGACAGCACAATTTCACTATTTTCAATAATCATGTTGTCTCTCTTCTTTTTTGGTTCGTAGTCGGCGCTTTAGCACTTTTTACCAACGCTAAAGCGCCGACTACAAGCGTTAATCTTTTCAGTTCGTAGCGATTTTCCAGCACTATGCTGACTACAAACCCTATCCAACACTGCCTTCCAACTTCAAACTCAACAACTTATCAGCTTCCACAGCAAACTCCATCGGTAGCTGATTAAAAACATCTTTACAGAAGCCGCTAATCATCATCGAAATTGCATCTTCTGAGGAAATACCCCGTTGAGCGAAGTAGAATAACTGATCTTCGCCAATCTTGGAAGTAGAAGCTTCATGCTCCACCTTGCCAGTGTTATTTTGCACCTGGATATAAGGGAAAGTGTTCGCATGGGCATTATCCCCAATCAGCATCGAGTCACACTGAGAATAATTTCTCGCCCCTTTTGCCGTCGGGTTGACTTTCACCAAACCCCGGTAGCTATTGCTGGATTTACCTGCGGAGATTCCTTTAGAAATAATTGTACTGCGGGTATTCTTACCAACGTGAATCATCTTACTGCCGGTATCGGCTTGCTGCATATGATTTGTCAGCGCCACCGAGTAAAACTCACCTACAGAGTTATCACCCACCAACACACAGCTGGGATATTTCCAAGTAATTGCCGAACCTGTTTCTACTTGAGTCCAGGAAATCTTGGAATTTACGCCCTGACACAAACCGCGTTTGGTGACAAAGTTGTAAATACCGCCTTTACCGTTAGCATCTCCAGCGTACCAGTTTTGCACGGTGGAGTATTTAATTTCGGCATTGTCGAGGGCGACGAGTTCCACAACGGCGGCGTGCAATTGGTTGCTGTCATACATCGGTGCGGTGCAACCTTCGAGGTAAGAAACATAACTACCTTCTTCGGCGACAATCAAAGTCCGCTCAAATTGTCCCGTATCACCAGAGTTGATGCGGAAGTAGGTAGACAGTTCCATTGGGCATTTAACGCCTTTAGGAATGTAGACAAAGGAACCATCGCTAAATACGGCGGCGTTCAAGGCGGCAAAGTAGTTGTCAGCGATGGGAACAACGCTACCCAGATATTTTTTAATCAGTTCTGGGTGTTCTTGCAACGCTTCCGAAAACGAGCAGAAAATAACGCCGTCTTCTGCTAGCTTTTCTTTAAATGTAGTAGCGACAGAGACGCTATCGAAAATCGCATCGACGGCGACATTTGCCAGTCGCTTCTGTTCCGAGAGGGAAATGCCTAATTTCTCGAAGGTTTCTAAAAGGGTTGGATCGACTTCATCCAAGCTGTTTAGTTTTTCCTTCTTGCGTTTTGGCGCTGAGTAGTAAATGATATCCTGATAATTGATTGGCGGATACTTGACATTCGGCCAAGTTGGTTCAGTCATTTTTTGCCACTGGCGATAAGCCCGGAGGCGAAAGTCCAGCATGAACTGCGGCTCGTTCTTCTTAGAGGAGATCAAGCGGATAACGTCCTCGTCTAGTCCACGCGGAATAGTGTCGGCCTCAATGTCTGTGACAAAGCCGTACTTGTAGGGTTGGTTGACTAAGGATTTGACAGTGGCACTCATCGGTAATAATCTCTAGTGTTCGGAACTTGAATCTTTATAAGGATGGGAGTTGGGCTTTTCTTTAGCCGATTCCCATCTCGCGTTACGGAATGGTTACACGGCTGCTAGAATAGTGGTGGAGAGTAAAACAACAGTTTTGTTGTTTAAGGTATCTTCATTTTACGCTAAATTAACAACAACAATGTTGTCAAAGTGAAATTTTCAAAGAAATTTTTGGGACGTTCGCTGAACGTCTTGCAGCAACTATAAGATGGCGACTACTCACCAGTCCTCAACCAAGCAAGATATCCTAGAGTATCTGCACAAACACGAAAAAGCAACGGCTTTGGAGCTAGCTGAACTTTTAGACGTTACCCCCCAAGCGATTCGTCGCCATCTCAAGGATTTGGAGACTGAGGAGCTAGTTTTGTATTCTACATCAGTACAGGCGGCAGGTATGGGGCGTCCGCAGCACCTTTATCAACTGAGTCGTCAGGGACGCGATCGCTTGCATCGAACAATGAGCGATCGCTTTGGTGATGGGCACGGCAATTTTGCGGTTTCGCTGCTAGACACCTTAGCCGAAACGATGGGACACGAACAATTTAAATCAATTTTAGAGAAACAATGGCAGCGCAAAGCCCTAGAATACCGCGATCGCGTGGGTAGCGGTTCACTGCGGGAACGTGTAGCCAACTTAGTAGAGTTGAGAAAAGCGGAAGGCTTCATGGCGGAGTATCACCCTGTTGATGTGAATGACTGCTTCGAGAGCGATCGCTTTATCTTAATGGAGCATAACTGCGCTATTTCCAACGTTGCCGAGTCTTTCCCCAGCATTTGTGGTCACGAATTAGAAATGTTTGCTGCCGTCTTACCTGATTGTACCGTAGAACGCACCCACTGGATTATCAACGGCGAACATCGTTGTGGCTATTTGGTACAAGCTCGCCAGCAAAATTCTCATAAATAAATTCGGTTTTACATTTAGCTTCGGTAATCGATAATACCTGAATCGCAACTACCCATCATCAATAATCAACTAATTTTGAGATAGCGTTTATGGACGTATTACCACAGCAACCATCAGCACAATTTTTAACCCTGGAAGAGTCGGCAAAAGTAGACGCGGCTTTGTTGTCTTCCCCAGAAAAATTTTTAACAAGATTGACAATTTCATCACTTAAGCTTTTGAAGCATATTGCCCAAGAGTACGGTGTTGCTATAGAAGATGTGACAGCACAGCAACTAATTTCCTGGTTTGAAAAAGATGGTAAGATTCGACGTGAGCAGGGAATTGAAGCTTCATACCTGAAATGGTGAACTGTGGTAGTAAAGTTTTCGTTTGATTAACTTTTAAAAAATAGCCATGCATAATATCCCGCTTCTAAAAAACATTTCTATTGCTTAGAAGCAGGATATTAACAGATAAAATATGTTGACAATTTTGCTGATCTTAAGTCACTATTTACTAGTAATTTCACTGTCTAAAAAATGATGAAATTCATGCATTATATAGAAAAAATATATGAGATTTTGGCAAGTTTAGTTACGGTGGTTCGTGTCCTCCCAGTGGTATCCATCGCTACTTTTTTAAACTTTATGCCACAGATAAAAAGTTAGGTTTGACAGCTAGTGCTAACAAAAGCCAAATTTTAGCAACGGTAGAATTAATTGGATGCTACAAACGCCAGCCTTAAATAATAAACAAAAAGCACCTTTTTCAAGATGCTTTTCAAGTTGATAATATTTTGTTAGTCAAACAATTTTTTAAGGATTGTAATTATTAGCCCGAGGACTACGAGATCCAGTTACGGCTCCAATCATTGAGGCTATTAAACCCAACAAAGAACCAAACACAAACCACCACAATCCCGAACGTAAATTACCTGCCGCTTCACGAGCTTGTTGGGCACTTATGTTTGCTTGTGGTACATTAACACCACCTTGCTGTTGTACCTGGTTTATGACTGCGCCAGCGTTGGAAGCAGCAACACCAAAAGCACCAGATACTCCACTTGCTAGCAACCACGAGCTAACTGCCAAAGTTGTTGCCCAAAGAATTGCGCCGTTAAGGAGAGCTGTATTGCGGTTCATCGGCCCACAAGCACGGGCTGTAACCCAACCACCAGTAAATAAGGAAATTAGTAAAGCGATAGTTGACCAAAGCCCCGCATTACCCGCAGCGTTAGGGGCAATTGATCTCGGTGCACCTGAACCTTCAACTGTGCCTGCCGCAAACGCACCAATTATAGCGCTCAAAATTAATTGGGTAGCTAAGGAAACCAACAAACCAGAAATAATCGGCCCCCAGCGAACAAGATCATGATATTCACTTACTCGGCCTGCTACCACAGGGCCAGTAGGAATAGTGTCATCACCTGTCCGATTTACGTATGACATAGCTTATGTTCTCCAATGCTGTTTCAGCAAAGTTGCTGCTCAGGTATATTCATGTTTATACTTAAGATTAAATAGCTAAATCATCTGTTTTTATATCTATCAATAGAAATATTTAATAAGTCTATCTTTAGTGATAAAAAACAGACTTACTTAACAAATTTTAATAAAACTTAGGATTTATTTTTTATTATATATTAATTAATTGTTTTTTCAAGATTCTCTATATAAAATAAATAAAAATTTTAAATTACAATACAGTTATTAGCTGCTATTGTAACTTAGCTTTTATTTTATAGGAAATTCAACTTCATACAAAAGTTTGTAAACCTGATCAAAAGATACTAAAAAACTAATTAGACAACCAATAAAATATTAACGCATCTTGACTGCGGTGCCTGTGGCAGTAATCAGTAATAGGACTCCTGACTGGTCAATATTAATTGTGCCAGTATCAATTTCAATCCCAATCACAGCATTTGCTCCTAAACGTTGTGCTCGTTCTTCTAATTCTTCTAGTGCCTTGCGTTGACCCTGCTCAAATAAACGCTCATAGCTACCAGTGCGTCCACCAATAATATCTCGAATACCAGCCAAAAAATCCCGCAAGAAATTACTGCCGTAAACTACTTCTGCTGTCACAATGCCTAAATATGACTCAATAACGGCTCCTTGAATCACATCAGTGGTAGTTATTATCATAAATTAGCCTCCCAGATAGCATATAGGTTAATATTTATTATTCAAATCCTCTAATCAGTGTAAATTTATTTACACATCCATAATTAGCCTGCGTTGAGATAGGTTTGATAAACATACTCTCACGCAATTTTAGACTGCGATGCTTTCAGCAGGTACGAAGTGCCATTGCAACTGCACTTTCACTTGTAGTATTGTCCTAAAAATGAATCAGGATTTGAAGGAGCATTTTGCTTTTTGAATTTATCTTATCGTGTAATGACCAAAAAAGGATGTAGATAATCGATAGAGAACGACTGCTCGCAAAGTGTGCGGTTTTGCTAAAGGTAGTATAAAGAAAGGAAAATTAGATACACAGTTAGCAAGTTGTTAAGTTAAATACTCAATAGGAATTAATATTCAATAATTTATCGGATTGGCGTATCACCTATTGGTTTTTGAGGATTTACACGTATAACTACTGATAAGAAAGAGTGTAATTTTGGTGTTGTCCTGAATTTATCTGTAAAGTAACATCATTTCAGCATTTATACTTCGCATTTCATCTTCCAGTCAAAACTCTGTGATATAGCACTGATTATAGTGAATGAACTATGAATATCTTAATTCATACGAATAAATACAGTTTTCAAAAGTCCATATTTTTGTTTTAATGTACAAGAAAAAAAGTCCTCTAAAATTTCAGGAATTTTACTGTGTACAAGCCAACATCATTTGTGTTTAGTGTGGTGTTACTAGGATGTTTTGCCTTCAGCATACCTTCAGTGGCTCAGGCTCAGGTATTAGTGGCGCAAGGCAAAAACCCACAATTAAAGCAACTACTAGAAGACGGACGGAGGTTAGTGGATACCGGCGATTATGGTGGTGCGATCACTGTTTATCAGCAAGCAGCTAGCCTAGATCCCAAGAATGCTAAAATTCATTCAGGTATTGGCTACTTGTACGCTCAACAGGGAAATTACCAGGCGGCATTAACAGCTTATCGTCGGGCGATCGCCATCAACCCTAACAATAGTGATTTTTACTACGCTGTAGGTTACATCAAAGCGAATTTGGGCGATACGCCTGGGGCAAAGGAAGGCTACCGTCGGGCCATACAGCTGAACCGTAACAATGTTAACGCCTATTTAGGATTGGCTGTGACGCAATCTCGTATGGGAGACTATAGTGCTGCTACCTGGGCATACGAGCAAGCAATCGGCTTGGATAAGAACAATGCCCAGACTTATGAATTGATGGGTTCGATGTATAAACAGCGACGACAAACCAAACAAGCGAACAGCTTCCTTCAGAAAGCCCGTGACTTGTACAAGCGGCGCAATGACTCAGATGGCGTCAACAGGGTAGAAGCCATGCTGCGACAGTTAGGAGGATGAAGTTAATCTAACTGGCGTCCCGTTAATTCCACAAAGATATCTTCCAAGTTAGAGGGACGCACCATCATTCCGGTTTTATCGGGCTGTTCATTCAAGTAAACATTTGCTGCTTTCAGGAATGGGAAAAACAAATATTCCCAGCGACGAGCGCTATCACTTCCCACTTCAGACACACCCAATTCCTTGATCACCAAACCTTCACTGTGAATTGATTAATCAGTAATTGTCGCTGCGGGTTGCTAATATGATGTAGCCTCCCGTGCAGTTCCAATATTTTCAACTTAGATGATGTCGTTGTCAGTCTAATCCCTGATGAAATTAGGATTTTGCAGTGCGGATACTCAGATATTTAGTTTTTAAGTTTTTAATACACAAGTTTTCAGCTAAATTCAATAATTTGATATTAACTGATACCGATTACCTGTGAGGTTGATCCAAAACTTGGGGCTTAAGCCCCAAGTTTGACCAAGGTTGATTTTATGTAGTTTTACAAAGAATTGGGATGAAGTCGTCATCCACTATAGACGTACTTAATTATTCGTGAACAACAAGATTCCCAACTTCTGTAAAAAATCGGGAATCTGAGGCTTCGATTTGAACGAAATCAAATAGAATTCATCTAGCGATTTTGATAATAAGCCAAAATTTGGTTAACTCGTTGCCGACTTTCTAAACCAGAGTTTGCTGTCCACGAGATGGACAAGCCACCAATTTGACTTTGATTGTAATCAAACTGTTGGGATGACTGGGGAATTAAATCCACTTCTACCCCTTCGACTTGACGTAAATGAGCTGCTATCTCTCTATAGACAGCTAAAGGCAAACCAGGAAACTCAATTTTTTCCTTAATCTCCATCTTTATCAAGCTCCAACATTAAAAGAATTTAAGGGGGGCGTTGTCACTGAAGTAGGATTGCCGGTAGCAGATGCAGGTGACGGTGTTGAATTGACAGCCCCTTCCCCTACCATTTTGGCAACTTCAATACCATATTGTTCCAGAATCACAATGGGGTTGTAGCCCTGATTCATTTCAATCCGTTTAACCAGTACGCCATTTGCTAATCGCTGTCCCGCTTGCACATAGCGACTTGTCGGCTCATCCGGTACTTTGATAATTGCCTGCGGTTCCTTACTAATTAGAACTACACCAGTCACAAGAACTGCCCTTGCTAAGTCAGGTTGTGCTGGTGGTGGCAATACAGATACTAAAGTGGGGTTGGGGATAACTTGAGGCAAAACTTTAGGCAAGACTGAAGTCAAGGTATGATTGACTTTTTTTGGTACAGAAGCAATGTTATTTTTCTTCGGATTTAAAGGTATGCTACGTGCTATGGTGCGTGTTGGAAGTTTTCGTCTTGCTAGTGATGCAGTAGGTAGCTTAGGCAACACAGGAACAGGTCTTCCATATGTTTTAGGCATTCCGGCAACCGCCTGCCCAAAAATTTGTGCAAACGGGTCACTTCGGTCTTTTGATAGCACAACTAGCCGTGCCCGCTCTGTAGCATTAGTGGATTGAATCAAGTTAACAGATGCAGGAGTAACTAGTGAAACCTGTTTGGCAGGTATTACTGGATTGTTAAAGGATTGAGCCGCTGGGGGCGACTTTGCTGCTATTTTGGGAATCGGCGCAGGATTGATGGCTTGTTGTGTATCTTCAGAAGCACATCCAGCGATCGCCAAAGTTAAAATAGCTGCAATTGTAATTTTTGAATTTCTGCCCATGAGCTGTTCTCAAAAGCCATTGGAAAATTGAAAAGTGGAAATCAACATGCCTAAAATTTGGATCAAAGGCAAAGTCTGTTCCCTTTATAACCTAATTTTTTACATTTCAAGGGTTATTTTTAGCACTGCCTACTCAGCATAACTGCGGCTTGGTGTTGATTTGCAGTTAATCCTCTGCTACACCCATAAGCTCTTTCATCAAATCCAGACCTTTCTTGACTCTACGGGAAACCGTTACAACACTGATTCCCAGATGTTCTGCAACTTGTTTTTGTGTCAAGTCTTGTAAAAATACACATTCCAACACATCGCGGGTGCGTTGTTCAAGCTGAACCAATGCTTGTTGCAAGCGAAGTTGGTCTTCTTGTGCCAATTGAAAGCTGCGATAGTGAGGATCTGGAACCAATTCTCCCAAACAGGTAGAGCCTTCTTCTCCATCTTGGATTGGCACATCAAGGCTCAAGGGAGCACGATTTACCCATGCTAATTTAATTTCTTGCCATTCGTTTGGAGAAATTTCCAGTGCAGTTGCTAATTCGGAATCTGTTGGTTGGCGATTATGCTTTTCACGCCAAGAACGTGACACTCCTATTGCTTGCTGTTGTAGTGCTAACCACTTCCGAGGAATTCGCACCGTGACACCTTTATCTCGGAGATAGTGTTGAATTTCACCCCGAATATAGGGAAGAGCGTAGGAACTAAAGGCATGTCCTTTGGAAAGTTCAAATTTTTCAATAGCTCTGATTAAACCCAAACATCCAACCTGAAGCAAATCATCGTAGGTTTCATGACATTGATTCGTCCAATAGTGAGCTTCTTTTCTCACAAGTCCAAAGTTGAGTTTTACCAGCTGATTGCGAACATTTTCTGACCGAGATTGCTGATATTCTCGCAACAACTGCCAAATTTCATGTTTTAGTTCATTGGTGACTGTGGTAGGCATAGCACCGTGTTTATTGAGTAAATTAATAACCAATTACTCACTTTTAAACTTAGCTGCGATCGCACAATATCAAAGATAATATCGGACTATATGTCATCGCAAAATTCTATGGAAAATAACAAAATTTTCCTAGAAAAAATTCCATAGAGTTGCTTGACAATCGAGCAAAATTTAAATGGGCGAAATCGTTATTGATCTTTGGTATGCTCTGTAGCTGTTTTTAGAACTACATAGAAATAAAATATAAAATTAATTACTATATATCAAACCGAGATTTTACTTAACTTTAATTAATTAATGCTCAACCTAAGTTTATAGAAACAAAACAACATTAGTCACGATATTTGTGGATAAGCAAAAATTTGATTTCCAGTATAATTACGTGTCTCTTCAACCGAAACTCATCCAATAATTAAAAATTACTAATAATATTTAGAGATTAATATGTATATTTACGCAAATCAATAAGAAAAGGGCAACATGCCCTTTTTTGTACTTAAGTTTATAGTCTTTTAATGAAACAGAAAAGGTTAAAGAGTACGGGGTAAACTGGGTAAAGGGATGAATTAAGTCGCCCATAAAAACGAGGTATCAACCTTTTCCCAATTGCAATGATTATTTCATCCACAATTTTGCTTGGCTTTAACCTTTCCCTGTTTGCAAAAAACCTATTTACCCCCCTCAAAAAAGGCAGGGCTGTTTCATTCTTTCAAAGCCTCCTGAAAAGCTGGGGACAAGGGAAGGAAGAATTTTTCTTTTGTCTCCCCTTGAAACTTTGTCTCTTTTCGTCTCTGTACGGCTTCTATAGAAATGAAACAGCCCTGAAAATGGGGGCAAAGAAGTTAACTTTGGTGATGAAACCTGATGCACACAGAATTGTAGTTCTGAATGCTACTCAGTTACCTAACTCCAGAGAATTTAGGCACGAGTCGGTTCAACCCTTGCAAAAAATAGACCGCGAATCTTGACTTCTTTAGGTTCGCCAGCACCTAAATCTGTATCAGATGGCTGTTCGCTCTCGAAAGTACCAGCAATTTCACCACTAGAGCTATCGATTTTAGCGATTTGCAGAGAAATCTTGCCATTAAGATTTTCAGCACGCTTAACGTTAGTGCGGGTAAGTTCTTCATCATCGGCTTGGGCGGGGAGAGCCACAGCATTATCGTAGCCACTGACGACACCGCGACCCTTGGGATCTAGGAAGGCAGCACCACGATAGGAAGGAACTTTGAAGGTGCCTTCAAAGTCCGTGGAGGTGTTAATAGTAGTCAAACCGGATTGGGTTTGAGCAACCAAGTTTTTGATGGTGAACAGGAAAGGTACTCGCTCACCACCAGGAAGTTGCACAGTGATGGCTTGGAAGTCAAGACCATCAGTTTCCACAAAGGTCAGGCTCTTATCTGAGTTGATTTTTAGGTTGCCTTGCACCTGGTCAATAGTGGAAGTGTATCTGGTCAACAATTTGCCAGCGACAAATTCTGCTTCTTGCCGTTTATTAGCAGGTTCTTCTTTGATGAAGAAGCTAGTTGGTTCTAAGCAAAGTTCTTTAATGGCATAGGACTGGCTAGAATCAATGGGAATAGAGCCACGTCTTGTTTCTGCTAGTTGGGGGCATTTGTTCGCCAAGCCAGTGCCGCGAATTTGATCGTAAGTGAGTACATCTCTACTACTAGTAGCAGGAGCATCACTACAAGCAGTTATTAGCCCCAGGCACAAAGCCAAGAATGCAACAATTAAAGCGCGATACCTCATGGTCAACCTCAATCTCAAAAATTAATATCTAAGTTGTAAAACTGCATCGAAGCTTTGATCTCTGACGAGAAGCCATCCTCTTTTGGACACTGCATTGCTCTAATTGCAAGAGTTGAAACAAGTGTCCGGGCGTATTAGGTTGGAAGTCGCCGCTCAAACTTTTCTCTGCTAAACGTACTTAAACGTTTCGCTCTCTTGAGCTTGGGGTGTAAGAAGCCCCAGACTAAGTAGCACACTGCATCCATTTTGGATGTGTGTAACTAAGGGAGCAAAAAACCAGCAGTTTGACTGTTGGTGGCATTTGTTAGGGTTGGACGCGTAGATGAGTAAGCCCTACACAGAGTCGCATAAGTGCTTGCCTCAATAAGCACGAAGAGAGGAGTCTACTTCGCACTTTGCTCTTGCCTGTAGCAAAAGCAGCGTCGCCCAAGTCTTTTTGTATTATGTATGTGACGCTACTACATACAGCCCATTGTTTGATGGGGAAATCAGCCAGATCATACGATTTTTTTTAACTCAAAATCAAAGTACTCAAAATCCAAGAAAGTCTTGTCCTGATCACATCTAGCTGCCGTAGAGGCTATGTTAAACTTTACCGCTCCCTTTTAGGAGCGATCGCAATTGTCTTTAATAAAGATACAAATCTAGTTATATTCACCGCTCAGAGAAATCTGCACAAAGCTACCTAAAAGTACTCATTGCCGAGACTTCTACGTTGGTAATTTTAGTCCAAATGTCTAAAACTACGGGTATAAACGGCAATCCACGCCAGTCGCCTCAACTCTTGGAACCCCTGCACAGCGCTGGCTTTGCTATTCCTTTAAAAACATTGGGAATTACTTCTTAACACCTCGGCTTTGCTCGGCACAAGTCGCTCAGTGATTCAACTTGTCGAAGTTGTCTTGGCTAGCAAATAGATAAAGTACTGCTTACCATCCGATTTGACAGCGGCTTTAATCTCTAAAAATTTTAGCAGAATATTAAGATTATTTTCTTTTTCTGATTCTGAGGCTATTACAGCTACTCAAAATAGGTAGTAATGGGCTAGCCGCAGAGTTTCTGGTGTAGAGTAATAGCTAATAAACAGTGGCAAACTAGGGAAAATTAAAAATCTCCGGTAAATTTGAGTTGACCTCATTTATACGGAAAGGGTGGAATGAACGATCAGAAAAATCTTGAATCAGGGGAGTTGTCCTGTAAACTGCAAGCAATCGCAACTGTGGTGTATGATGCAGTTCAGGGTTATGAAGACGATACTGTAGCTCTTTTGGCAATGCTTAGGCAATTGGAACAGTTACATCGAGAGATCCGGGATGGGGTTTTTCAAGAGAGTTTGCCTGTTAACCGTCAGCAACTCTACTCACTGCTGAAAGATATTGAGTCTGAGGGAGGTTGGCCTTATATTGAGCGCATGAGATTACAAGCCTTTTTGGCGAATTTGCCCCAAGAGGCTCCCGCAGAAAATAGCCATGAAGTTTTGGAGGGCGATCGCTCCTTTGGCTGATCATCTCGAAAATTATTTTCTAGCTTTGAATTAACAACTCTGATCGCCTCATCAACCGCTAAACCAAGAGCGGTTGCTGATTGAGGCTTCAACTTAATTCATAATTATAAATTAATAATTATTCATAAATTAAAAAGGGTTTGTACTGGTTATGCCATCACAAAGAAGGCGATCGCGTTCTTCAAGATTGCGGTTGTGCTTGAGGTAATCACCCACCCAATCGCAACCACGAACAAGCAGATCATCAAGATGTAAATTCCACAGAATTATCGTATTGTCATCACTAGCTGATGCTAGTGTTTGACCATCTGGGCTAAAACTGACGCTTAACACTGGGGCGCGATGCCCATTGAGACTTTTAATTAATTTGCCTTCCCGACTCCAGAGTTTCACTGTACTGTCCCAACTGGCGGCGGCGAGGAATTCACCATTGGGACTGAAAGTTACAGCATTGACGCTATCGCTGTACCCTTTTAATAAGGTTTTTAACAACGTACCATCCCGTCGCCATAGTTTCACGGTGTTATCCCAACTGGCTGAAGCCAGCAACTCGTCAGTGGGACTAAAGCTGACACTTAACACCCAGCTGTCATGGGGCGAGAAAGTTTTGAGCAAAGTACCATCTCGCCCCCAGAGTTTCACAGTTTGGTCATCACTGGCAGAGGCTAGAACCTGACTATCAGGACTAAAATTCACGCTATTTACCCAACCCTGATGCCCCACTAAGGTTTTGAGCAACTTGCCCTCACGGTTCCAAAGTTTCACCGTTTTATCTTTGCTAGCTGATGCCAAAAACTGACCATCAGGGCTGAAATTCACGCTCATCACACTATCGCTATGCCCGTGGAGAGTCATAATTAAAGTACCGTCAAGCCGCCAAAGTTTCACAGTTTTGTCATAACTTCCTGAAGCCAGCATTTCACCTTTGGGGTCAAAACTGACACTAGGAACTTTATCTGTGTGCCCCACCAAAGTTTTGTAAAGTCGGGTTTTGACCTCGCCACTACTGGTGTATCGTCGCCAAAGTTTGACAGTGCGATCGCTACTACCAGAAGCTAGCATCTGACCATCAGGACTCCAAGCAACGCTCAAAACTCGCTTCTGATGCCCTTGAAGAATAGACGGTGTTGGGGCATCTAAACTCCATAGTTTTACGCTTTTGTCATAACTTCCTGAAGCTAGTAATTTGTTATTTGGACTGAAAGCTAAACTGACAACAGCATCACTGTGTCCTTTGAAGGTTTTGAGTAAGGTACCAGTGCTACTCCAGAGGTTTATGGTATTGTCTTCACCTGCGGAAGCTAACTTTTTACTATCGGAACTAAAGCTTAAACTCCACACTGTACTGCTATGCTGCCGTAAAGTTTTGTAAAGAATAAAGTCAAAACCGTCTTTAGTGCTGTTATTCTTCCGCAGCCAAAGTTTCACTGTCTTATCTCGACCTGTTGACGCCAACAGTTTGCCGTCGGGGCTGAAAACAGCTACAGTCACACCCTGCTGATGTCCCTGTAAAGTTGTGACGAGGCTACCGTCCCGTCGCCAGATTTTCACTGTCTTGTCGTCGCTGGCTGAGGCGATAAATTGACCATCAGGACTGAAGTTTACCCAGTTAACCCACCCTTGATGTCCTCTCAGTATTTTTACTAAGCTACCGTCTTTGTGCCAGAGTTTTACGGTTGTATCCTTACTGCCAGTAGCTAACAACTCACCATCAGGACTGAAATTAACGCTGTAAACCCAATCTTTATGTCCTTTCAGGGTTTTATATGGCTTGGGGTCAAATTCACCCGTAATCGGGTTTTTGTGCCAGATTTGCACTGTTTTGTCGAGGCTGGCGGAGGCTAGGGTTTGACCATCTGGGCTGAAACTTACACAGGTGACAGCATCAGTGTGCCCTTTGAGGGTTTGGAGTAAGGTACCGTCAGGACGCCAAATTTTCACCGTCTGATCTCGGCTACCTGACGCTAGGGTTTGACCATCGGGGCTAAAAGTTACTCCCCAGACAATATCAGTATGCCCTTCCAGGCGGTTAGCTTCCGTTACCCCATAAACTGCCTGTTGCAGGGCTGTCACCACCCGCATTCGGGTATCTGACTGCACTCCATCTGCCTGTTTAAGTCCTCTCCAAGCCCGCAAACTTTCTAATAAAGCATCAAACTCTTTATTAGAGGCAAAAAGAGCTTCGCTAGCAGCAGTGATTCCACTAATCCTCAAGTTGGTTTCACTGCGTTCAGCTCGTACAGTTTGGCGGATTGCTACTCTTTTTTGCAAGTCGGCTTGCCACCATAATGCTGCTATTGTTCCTCCCATGATTGCCAGCACTGCGCCTGCTATCCGTGCTTCCCGCAGTCGCCGTTGCAATACCAAATTTAGTTGCTTTTGACTAAGTTTTTGGGCCACTTCAGCTCTAGTTTTTTCTAGTTTGACTTTTTCTAATTCGGCGACCATACCATAGTTATTTTTTTGGCGAATTGGTTCAACTAAATAATCGTGAACTAGCTGGTAGCGATCGCCTAATTCATCTCTGATTAGCAACACCAACCCCGAACCCACCAATATTTCTAAAATCAGTTCCCCAACTGTGTCAAAGCTTGATATTGTATCTATATCCTGATTATTAACTAATGTAGCTGCTAAATCAGCTTTAGTTTTTAACGGTCGCGTCCCCTTTTCATCAGTTAATTCAAATAATAATTTCCAGCTTAATTCTTCGTTCTCCTGACCACAGTCTTTGATAACTTCCCCAAGCCAGCGTTCCACCAATTTTGCCGAGCCACCGCAAAGCTTGTATTGTCCGAGTGTGGTAATGTTTTCTATTTGTAGTTGAGCACCTACTATTTGTAATTCGATTGGATGTACTTCGTCTAGTTCTCCTGTCAAATCCTGAACTAATCGGTTAATTAATTCATCACTCAGTTCATAATGGGAACGTTGAGTAAGACTATGAATTATGGCTTTAGCATCTTGGCTAGAAAATTTTCCTAAATAGTAGCGAATGTCCTTATCGAGAATATTTTTATTAATTACGCCTAAATCATATAGTCCAATACTATTTTTTTGGCTCAACCGTTCAAATTCTAATAAATGATGTAAATAATCTTCTCTTAATGAAAGAATAATTTTTACAAATGAGATATTTAAACATTCACTCAAAAATTTGTAAAATTCTATTCTTTGTGTGCGAGTATTACTAACAAAGAAAAATTCTTCAAACTGGTCTAATACAAGAATTATTGTACAATTGCGCTCGGCTGCTAACCGAATTCTTTCGAGCAGTATAGTAGGTGTAGAGTTCAGATTAACCGATATTTCTGTGTGTGCTAAGGCTTGGTTTATACTGCTTGCCAAGACTGTAATCCAATCAGTGTAAACAGACAAAACAATAGGTATAGGAATGCGTTCACCGATAACTTTTCCTTTCAAAGCTGGTACTAAACCAGCTTTGAGAATTGAACTTTTACCTACACCCGATGGTCCATAAATTACTGTGAGTTTGTAGTCAGCACGAGTAATTCTTTCAATCAAACGATTGACATCTTGCTGTCGTCCCGAAGCAGATATTTCTTGGGCAACTCCCTCAGGAATAAACGGTATTTTTTGAGGATCTAATGCTGGGTTAATTTTAGAGCGTTGCGGCTGCAACTGACTTGCCCCAATGAAAGCACGAAAGCCATACTGATGTTCTATTTGAATTTTTTCTTGCTTCAGCTTAAAGGCTTCTGTATAGTCACGACGCTCAAAAAAGTAAAGCGATCGCAATTCCTCTAAAATCTCTAGATAAAGTGATGGTTGATGTTGTAGCTCACAAACTACTTTCGCCCATTCCAAATTATTGATAGCTTCCTCCGACTTACCTAAATGCCGCTGTGTACGTGCTAGTAAGAGAAGATACCAACTTTCTTGTCCTCGTGTTTGCAAAGCATCTCGCAGAGAAACTTCTGTTGCTTCTTCGGAGATAGAAAGTGCTGTATTCGCTAATTCATGAGCCAGTACCCAATTCGACTCTGAAGCTGCCACATTTGCCAAAAAGCCATAATTTTGAGCAACTTGTGCAGGACTTCCATAAGTTTTATGTAGAAGTAATGACTTTTGAGCTAACTTTTTTAAGTCATCCCAAGCTTGTAAACGTTGCAGCATTTCACAAGCAGGCAAAATAAATTTAGCCACTAAGTCTTCTCTTTGTACTTCCTCCAATACTTCCAAGCATTGTTTAAACCACGAGAGAGCATGTTCGCAATAGCTACTATTATTATTCTGGTGTAAGTCTGCCATTCGGTGATAACACAGCCCCAGATGGAATAATACTATTGCTTGCTTCAGTAAAGATGAGGTGGGTAAAGAAGAATTACTCTCCCGCTCTGCTATTATCCTGATTTCCTGCTGCCATAATGCTAGGCTTCTTTGATAATTGGCTAAAGCACCATTAATTTGATCGTTGGCGTATTTATCTCGCCCTAATACAAATTCTAAACTAGCTTCTAATCCTGGTGTTAATTGAAAGCTATAGAGGCGCAGCAAATCATTACGGGCTGATTCTATTTCGTGGCGGTGTTGGGACTTAGGATCTAAATTTAGGGAGGCATTAGATAAAAATGTTTCAGCACCTGCTTCTAAAACTTTGGCGAATAGAGATTTTTCCTCTTGGTGGATCAAATCAATTAAATCTGCTTTTGTCATTTCAAATTTAATAGTGGTTGCAGCCCAACTTTTGAAATCAGGCGCTAATCTGGACAGTAATGATGCCACTTCATCTTGTAGCCACAATACCACTGGAAATGGAAAAGTTGCGGCATAGATATCTCGTGCTTGGTTGATACCTGTAAGTAAGTTTTCCAGGTCAATGGCTGACTCAATACCGAAAACCATAACAGCAGATGGCAAAGAGTCTGTAACGACGGCAGGATTATCTAGAAATAGTTCTGAGACTATTGTGCTGTGTAAGGAAGTAGTTGGTGGATTGAGAACGATTTCTTTGATATTGATGTCTTTAGTGATGGAGCGAATATTTTCTAACATTTGCTCACGTAATTGCTCATAGTTACACCGAACTAAAATCAGGGCAAATTGACCTTCTGAAAACGCGATCGCTCTAATCAGTCTTTGCAAAGTATGCTGATTTTCTTTGGTGTAAACGTGTAGCTGCTTATCATTAATCATTGGTTATTAGACATTGGGCATTGGTTATTGGGCATTGGGCATTGGGCATTAGTTATTAGTCCAATGGCAAACGACAAAGGACTAATGACAATTGACTCACCCTGCACTGTTACTTATTTTGTTGCCAAGCAAGGACTTTTTCTGTTTCTGCTAAAGCTGGACTGATGCCAAACCACCGCCCCAGAGGATCACGATATTCAAACAGATACATGCTTCGTAGTAAGCTCTGGTAGTCAGACTCACCTTTAACTCTCTGCTGCTGCACTACTTCAAACAATAATTCCCACTGGGATTCATCAATAGCTAATAGCAGATCGTCGCGGTAGTCCTTAATCACGGCTTCTAAGCAGTCCCTAGAAAAAGGTGGATCTTGTCGTTGCAGGCAGCTATAAAGTAAACCCAATAAATTACGAATGTGGCCACCGCTAACGCGACATAGACGATCTAAAGTTTGGGAGTGATCGAATAATTCTGTAATTAATAAAAGCCTTCCATTCAAAGGAACTTCAGGAAAAGCTCTTGCTAAGACTAACTGGCGCACTAGTGACATCCCTGGTTCGTAATCACTGCCATCTCTTTGTCGCACTAATACCATCGGCAGTACTTTTGGCGCAATCCCTCCCCCCAGGCGATTTTTTAGTGTCTCGTACTCATTGGAGAAAATTAACGTCAGGGGAATGGTGTAAACTAGGTGGCATTTGAGTCGGCGTAACTGTTCACCTCGGTCGATGAAGAGATATTCGGGTTGTGATCGCCCCGATGCTAAAGGACGCATATCCACTCGATCTAAATTATCCACAATCACTACCAGTCCTTTTTGACCCCGTAGCTTTAGCTGTTCAATAGCCTTTTCTAAAATTTCTTCGTTAATCGCTTGCAAAATACTACTGGTACGTGGTTCCAGATATTGCCTAAGTTGATTCCGCATCTGGCTGCTATCTTTGGTTTTGGCGGTAATTTTGGCAATACCCAAGGACAATTCTGCTTGTCCAGAAAGCTCTATGGGGCTTTGCAAAAAATCGCCTACTTCTTTAAACAAATTGGTAAAATAACCAGGTTTGAGTTTGATGTTAATCCCTTCTAAACTGGCACTGACTTGACGGGCTACACTCAGTAAAATATCGCTGACATCAATATCTGCCATATCTAAGTCTTGACTGGACTCAAAATAAACCACATGAAATCCCGCCAATTCTAGTTCTGTCTTCAGGCGCTGCAATTCCGTTGACTTACCGCAGCCAATGTGACCCGTAAATAACTGGCAGGTTGGCTCATCAGGAGAAATCCGGCAGATAGTCCGCTGCAATTCTTCGACAATTTTGCAACCACGGACATCAGCAAAATCTATGTAATACTGCCGATCTAGCACGTTACTTATATTAAGCGTGTAGCTTGGGTTACATGCTTTATAAAAACGTGACAAATTTAATGTCGTTTTCATGTATGTAGATGTGTGTGTAGATGTGTGTGTAGATGCAGTTTAATTCGTATTTTTTATACAAAAAATCTCTAGGCGGGATGGAGGCACACGATTAACTCGCAAGTTGGTAGTGTCTTGCAAGGGACAGTACTTGGTGCAGGATCACTGTCAGTAGCTGTCAGTAGTATGGTAGAGATTTAATTGACCCTAATAACCTTAAACATATCTGTCCTTTTTACACCTGCTATTGAGGTTTTGACAATCTCTAGCTTTTGTTTGACCTGGCACAAACCTTTATGGTTGAGTAAATCAGTAAAAAAGCTACTAGACTAGATGGTTCTCAGTTTGTATAGCTGATCAGGGAGAACTGGTATTAATTATAGCAAGCTATACAGAGATTTGGAAATACTTACATATCATTTAAAATTCTATTTGTCAAGAATACAAAATTATAAATATCTAAATTAATATTTTGTAATCTTTAGAGAAAAATATTTGATGATCACTTGTCAAAAAGACAACAGTCGGTTAAGACTAGACACCGGAAACTTTAATTGGAATGATGACTAGGGCCACGATCTTTGTGTTGTTACTGTAAAGTGTTACTAAAAATAAAAAAAGTCTGGAGGAGAGTGGCTAATAGATGCCAGCAGTGTTTACTGAAATTAATAATGATACAAGCGCATGAAGGAATTTGGACTGTAACCAGAAAGGGGTTTGAATGGCTGGCATAATATCAGTTTCCCGCACGGATCTAGCCCAGCGTCGTCAGAAATTACGTCGGCAGCGGCAGATGAGAATTATTCAGGCTATTTGGCGAACCTTTGCCATTACCGGTTTGGCGGGTGGATTGCTGTGGGTGGCAGTCCAACCAGTGTGGGTGCTAAAAACTCCCAAACAAATAGTGATGAAATCAGGCAATCAATTACTGTCGGATGAGACAACTCAGTCACTGTTGGTGCTATCTTACCCCCAGTCTTTGTGGCGGATTGAACCGGGAGTGATCGCTAACTCTTTGAAAAAACAACCGACTATTGCCCAAGCGATCGTTAGACGCCGCCTGTTTCCTCCTGGATTAATCATCGAAATCCAAGAACGAGTCCCTGTAGCGGTGACTCAAACACCAAATGTGCAAAATCAGGGTGCTAGCAACAAAAAAGTCATAATCGGCTTACTAGATGCAAGTGGGGTCTGGATGCCTTTAGAAAAATACACATCACTGAATCCCACAAGGAAATTACCGAATCTCAGAGTAATTGGATTACCAAAACAATACTGTCTCTACTGGACTCAGCTTCATCAAGCTGTCAGCCAAAGTTCTGTGAAAGTGATGGAAATTGATTGCCAAAATCCAACGAATTTAATTTTGAAAACAGAACTAGGAAATGTGCATCTCGGCGTTCCAGGCCCCTGGTTGTCTGAACAAATTAAGGTACTCGCCCAAATGCGCCATTTAACAGCAAAACTTAATTCTGGCCAAATAGAGTATATTGATCTGAAAAATCCGGAATTCCCATTAGTACAGATGAACCAAAAAGACCAAAAATTAACTCCTAAAATCCCTAAAAACATCTAGCATGTTTAATGTATTGAGCGCTCCTAGTAAATTAAGAAGCTTTATGCTGATAAATATATTTATTATTTTCAGTTTTCCAGCAAACCACACGAAAATCGGCATTAACTTCTAATTAAAATGAGAAGATCAATCATAAAGTCTCCATTGTGAGTAAAACACTCTCAATTGTGACCCTAACATCTAATGGTGGGATGCAAGATGTCGGACAATCTGATTATGGTCTATGGCGTGCAAAATGCCTTCTGCCCATACATTTCTTGACTAAACCCAGTGCGGAAAAGAGGAAAATGCTTGAGTTTTTCGTTAAGATTCAGACTCGCTTTTGGGAGGGCACTGATGAGAACGGTTTATGCCGCCATCCAAGTGCAGAGCCAAAAACGCTCTAGCTTTGGTCTGTTAAGGACACTTCCAAAGACAGTTTACCGAAGTTTCAATCTGTAACGGAAAATGCCACCCAAAGTTGCGTAAGCATTGCTTCTGGGCAATCAGTTTAGACTATTCTGTACCGTAATTCTTATTGGGTTACCAAACCTCTAGGAAAATCTTGATTTGTTGACCACACTAGTGGGGGTTCTCGTAAGATAGACTCTGGTTCCAACAAAGTGTCCATTAAGACCCCCCAAACAACAAATTAATCAGGTATAGTCTGACAAGTAAATTTTTACTTACTTCAACCTTAAAGATAAGTAAGTAGAAGGTAAATTTTGTGTTTAAAGTTGCAATCATTCCCAATGGTGAAACCTATTAACAATATTATTGAGGCAGATAAGATGCGTTGTGGCGTATCTTTACAAGCTATGTCCTCTGTTGAGAAGAATGAAGAGATTAATGTCTGGTTGAAGTTATACAGAACACTTTTAGATAAATGTTCAGTATACTTCTCTAGAATTGGCTGTGCGATCGGCTGCCTTAAAAGCTTATCCCATAGCAAATTTTCACACTGCCAATTCTGTTAGGCTTGGCAGTAGTGAAAACAATAAAGAACAGTGCCATAGTATTGTGGCAGTGTCAAACTATAGTTGACTCTTAAGTGAATAACACCTGAAAAAGTCGTTTATCTACCCTTTCACAAATCCAATGACACTTGATAATAACCAAGGACTTACCTATAAAAATGCCCAATCTACGGGACAGCCGGGGTTCTCGCTGGCAGTTAACTCGACCAATCCCTTTAATAACTCTGGGGTGAACTTTGGACCAAATCACGAAAATAAGAAGATTTTTGCGGAAAATAGCCGAATTGGCGAGATTGTTCCTGGCCGGGTTGCCAACATCAAAGTAATTGGTGTAGGTGGTGGCGGTGGTAATGCCGTTAACCGCATGATCGAATCTGATGTCTCTGGGGTAGAGTTTTGGTCAATTAATACTGATGCCCAAGCATTAACTCTGGCAGGCGCTCCCAGTAGATTGCAAATTGGACAGAAGTTAACGCGGGGTTTAGGAGCAGGTGGTAATCCTGCGATTGGTCAAAAGGCAGCTGAGGAATCACGAGACGAAATTGCTACAGCTTTAGAGGGAGCAGACCTAGTATTTATCACCGCTGGTATGGGCGGTGGCACTGGGACAGGTGCAGCCCCGATTGTGGCAGAAGTAGCAAAAGAAATGGGCGCTCTCACTGTTGGTGTAGTCACACGTCCATTTGTCTTTGAGGGACGCCGCCGCACCAGCCAAGCGGAACAAGGTATCGAAGGACTAAAAAGTAGAGTAGATACACTGATCATTATCCCCAATAACAAACTACTGGAGGTGATCCCCGAACAAACGCCTGTACAAGAAGCTTTTCGCTATGCAGATGATGTGCTGCGTCAAGGGGTGCAAGGTATTTCTGATATCATCACGATCCCAGGTTTGGTAAATGTTGACTTTGCTGATGTCCGAGCTGTAATGGCAGATGCGGGATCGGCATTGATGGGAATTGGCGTTAGCTCTGGTAAATCTAGAGCCAGAGAAGCTGCGATCGCAGCTATTTCTTCGCCGTTACTAGAATGTTCTATTGAAGGTGCTAGGGGTGTTGTCTTTAATATTACAGGTGGTACTGACCTGACTTTGCATGAAGTGAATGCAGCCGCAGAAGCAATCTATGAAGTAGTTGATCCCAACGCCAATATTATTTTTGGGGCCGTAATTGATGACAGACTCCAAGGTGAGGTAAGAATTACTGTAATTGCTACTGGATTTACAGGTGAAGTGCAAGCTGTACCACAACAAAGCGTGGCTAACGTTCGAGTCGCACCTAATACCTCGAAGCGACCAACAACACAGCAACCCCCAGTTAATCCCCCAACCTCAACTCCAACTCCAACCCCAACTCCAACTCCAACTCCAGAACCAAAAGAAAAACCTGGATTGGATATACCTGACTTCTTGAGAAACCGACGAACACCACGGAATTAAATGATTTTGGATTTGAGATTTTAGATTAAATTAGCAGTCTCAGGTTAGGCTGAGTGCTGTATAAAATCTGCTAGTTCCAGGGTTTTACCAAAAGCAGGGTAAGCAATTCGTTGCCATCCCCAATTTTGTTAATTGGTAAAGAAACATTGTTAACGCTACTTATAGAATGAACTTGGGCAGGAGTCTGCTGGCTCACATGTCCAAATGTGCTTTTGGAATAAAAAAACAGGAAGGCATGTCCGACTACAGATGCGACGCTGAACAGCCCGTGTAGACATCGCTACATCTACCCCCGCGATCCATTAAACTCATATTCGGTACAAGTAAATATATTTACTTAAAGAAAGTTGCGTGGGGAACTCGCCTATGCAAGCGTTGAAGGAAGTCTGTTTCTTGGAGAATAACGTGAGTTCGATGAACCTCTCCCAGACTTGAACTTTAGTTTAAGTTTGTCCTCTAGGAGTCAGAGAGGGACGTTTTGCGTAGTAAAATCTCTTTGAGGATATTTGAAAAGTCGCAAAGTATACTAGAAACCTCGCTGCCATTCCCCTCCCCAGAGGGAGAGAGGCTTTGAAATCCCCATTCCCGCACTTGATGCCGCAACTCTTAGAGACGCTCCGCTCTTGCGTTCGCCAACAGTAACATCGGGAAGGGGGTTAGGTTTGGCAGGTATTGCTGTTACCAACAATACTTTTCAAACATCCTCTTAGAGATTTTTTGATTCAGTTCATTAGGCGAATATCACATCAGCCGTCAAACTCACGTAGAATAAGACACGAAACAAAAAATAATTCTAAATTATTTTTTGCTTTTTAGTGTCTGTTCAATCCATTGAATAACCTGATGACCAAGGTGAGTACCATCTAGGCGATCAATCTCACGAATTCCGGTAGGACTAGTGACGTTAACTTCAGTTAGGTAGCCACCAATAACGTCAATACCCACAAAAATTAAGCCATCTTGGCGTAAGCGTTCAGCTACTTGGGTACAAATTTCATCCTCTCTTGGGGTAATTTCGGTTTGAGCCACTGTACCACCAGTTGCCATATTATTGCGAAAATCAGTTCCGCTAGAGAGGCGATTGAGCGCACCAATCGGTTCGCCATTCAGCAGGATAATTCGCTTATCTCCTTCTTTTGCCTCCGGTAGATAGGTCTGCACCATTACTGGCACTCGACCTTGGAGGGTACTGAGTTCGACAATAGAGTTAAAATTGCGATCGCCTGATTGCAAAAATAAAATTCCTTCCCCAGCTTTGTTACCCAGTGGTTTGAGAACCGCAGCTCCCTTTGCTTCGACAAATTGCCGGATAAACTGCTTATCAGCACTGACAATCGTTTCTGGAATCGCTTTGGTAAACTGGAGGGCGTACATTTTTTCATTTGCCCCTCGGATGCCACCGGGACTGTTAATCACCAGGGTTTTATTTTGGTCAATATAATCCAGAATGTAGGTGGCATAGAGGTAGGAATCATTGACTGGTGGATCTGTCCGTATAAATACGGTATCCATTGTCTCTAAAGAAGTAAAGGAGGAATCGCTCAACTTATACCAAGGATTGGCGGCTATCCAGCGTCCCTCTACCAACTGCACTGGTATAACTTCAACTCGCTGTAGTACAGCCCAAGCTTTGCTATCCACCACACTCAGCAGGTTTCCCTGAGTTACCCAGACTTCGTGTCCCAAGATTTGCGCTGCTTCAATCAGGGCAACACTGGTATCATGACACGGGTCAAGCTGATGGATGGGATCAATGATAAAAGCCAGTTTCACCCTTTATACCTCAATCACCAAGAAATTAAATGGTTATTCAATTATTATCTCTTGATGCTCTCACCAATTGACGTACATGTGTACTGCTGAGTAGAACCTAGAGGGTAAAGTCTTGTGGACAGATATGACTTTTGTGATAAAAAAGTCTGTAAACAAGGCAGCGTTCCTCTTCCTTCTAGAGTTGTTGCGACTGGCGGGTAATTTGCAGCGGCTTGTCGCTAGCGATCGCAAAACCTTCTGAATCTACACGCTATTGCTAGAAGTTAGTAGCTCATCGAGCTTGCCTTGACGGTCTAAAGCGTGGATATCATCACAACCACCAATATGTTCATCATTGATGAAAATTTGCGGTAAAGAACGGCGTCCATTTGCTCTTTGAGCCATTTTATTTCTGGCTACCTCATCTCCGTCAATACTGTATTCGATAAATTCAACCCCCTTGTTGTTCAGCAAACTTTTGGCACGGATGCAAAAAGGGCAAGTCCTCCAAGTGTAAATTTCTACGTTTGCAGCCATAATGTCCTCAACTTGATTTAATACTTCTTAATTTTAGAACTTTGCCACTTGCTGTAGCGGCTCTATCTCGTTTTGACTTTATCCTCAGAAGTGGCTAACTAAATTTGCCACATGAAGTTACTAGTACAGATGAATCCCTTCGACACATGCTACGCCAAGCTTGCTTCTTTGCAGGAGTACGCAAAGTTCAAAAATCAAAATTGCTAAAAAGCTAGCTTGTTTTAGAGGCTTTTTAGCGATTGTATAGCAAGCTTTAAGAGCTTGTCATTACCAACATTAAATAAATTTTGGGCTTCGTTGTCATCCCGCTTGGGAATAAATTCCGAGACTAATAGTTTGTATTCTTCTCAAGAGGACTAAATACAAGTTTTTAAGCCATGTAGATGCCTATCCTGTTAAAAGGGAAAATTTTGCATATAAACCTCATCTATGTTGAGAACCGTAGTTTTTGCCCTCAGCCTAAATCCCTCTCCCAAGTAGGGGGAGAGGGACTTGTTTCCGGCTCCCCTTCTCCCAATATTGGGAGAAGGGGCTGGGGGATGAGGGTTTTTTCTTTTCATAGGGAAAGAACTACAGTTTTCAAGGTGGACGCGGTTTAGAAGGAGTCTATAAAGGTATACAGTTTTGATCACAATCGCTTAAACTATAGTGGCAAAAGCTTTTTCAGTATATTTAGTCTATTTGAGCTTAGGGGAGTAGAAATGTTCTTTATCTTTAATAGCAAATGCCGTAGTCAATAAAACTACGGCATTTTTAACTGAAATACAAAACTTTAATTTCAGTATTTACCCACAGTCAACGGCATATTCAATTAGCTGGGCAAGGCGGTGACGTAAGGTTTCTAATCCCAAGCGCTGACTCGCAGAAATAAATACTGCTAAGGGAAATTCTTCCCTAGCTAGAGCCAGTGTCTCACCATCGGCTTCATCAATCTTATTAAAAACAACCAGCGCCGGGCCAGGAGTTATTGGCATTTGCGCCAAGATTTCCCTAACTGAGCGAATATGACGCAACCAAGCCGGGTGAGACAAATCCACCAAATGTAGTAGGGCATCGGCTTCTGTGACTTCCTCCAAGGTGGCGCGGAAGGCATCCATTAACGATGCAGGCAGTTCGTGTATAAACCCTACTGTATCTGTAATCAGAATTTCCTGATGTTCATCAGTTTCGCCATGAGGAATTACCAGACGGCGCGTGGTGGGATCGAGAGTGGCAAATAGCTGGTCGGCTGTATAAACTTCTGCATTCGTGAGAGCATTCAGCAAAGTGGACTTGCCAGCGTTGGTATATCCAACCAAAGCCACCGAAGGAACTTCTTGATGCTGCCGTCGCTGCCGTAACCGCGAACGATGGGCTTGCAACTGATCCACTTCTTTTTGCAGTCGGGAAATGCGCTGCCCAATGGCACGGCGTTCAGTTTCAAGTTTGGTTTCACCAGGACCACGAGTCCCAATACCACCACCTAATCGGGACATGGTGCGACCTCTACCAGCCAGTCGCGGCTGCATGTATTCTAGCTGTGCTAATTCTACTTGCAATTTACCAGCACGGGACTGAGCGCGTTGGGCAAAGATATCCAAAATCACTTCGGTGCGGTCAACCACCCGGATACCAATTTGCATTTCTAAGTTGCGGACTTGGGAGGGTGAGAGGTCGCGGTCGAAGACGACGAGATTGACTCCTAGTGTTTGGGCAGTTAGGGCAATTTCTTGCACCTTACCTTCGCCAACTACTGTCTGGGGATGAATGCGCGATCGCTTTTGTTGTATTGTCTGTAATACATCTCCCCCAGCGGTATCAACTAAACGTGCCAATTCCAATAGGTTGTCTTGGAATTGTAGGGGAGTCATCTCACTGGTCATCAGCCCCACAATCAGCACGCGATCGTGGTCAGCATCTACTTCCTGGGCGATAAATTCCCGCTGGAATTCCGCTTCCAGATTTTCTACCAAGTCTACTAAATCCTGGTCTGCCAGATCATCCAAGTCCAGAGGTGGCGATATATTCCAACTTGGAGATTGGATTTGGCTCTCCCCTACCTTGGGAGCAGCAGGACTAGTAATCAGGGTGCGAGATTCTTGGGGTGTCAGATGAGCCAGATAAGCTTCTTTGACGTACCCAGTCGAACCCCCTCCCCGCCGTGTAAATCCCGTTCCGGTAATGTTTAGGACAACTAGGGCATCTAAGCGTTGCAGTGCCATAGCCGTGAGCGCCGCCTCATTTGGCGGTTCTGGCTTCAGATGTGTGGCAATACAACGAATACCGCTGAGTCGTTCTGCACCGTAACGGGGCAATTCCAGCGGTGGTATTTGCGTTTGACGCGGTGTGCCTACCCCGACGCGAATCACTTGTCCGCGACGGTTGATGTAGGCGCACACAGGCTGATTGACTTCTGTGCTAATTGCCGCCAGACGCTGGGAAAACTCAGGCGTGGTGATGCGATCGCCTGGTATGCGCTGGTGATACAGCCGCTGTAGTTGTTTCAGCTGGCTGGACTTCAAACCTTGGAGATTTCCAAAAATAGTCTCTATAGGCGTTTATGACCAGTTAAATGGCCCCCCCAATCCTTATATGTCTATTTTACAACAGGGTTTAGGCTCCTATCTCTCTCCTTTGAGGGATGCATTGTGAATTAGTCGCGCATAGTTTTCATTTAAGGGTATTTTGGTGGTAGTGCTATGTACCCCGTCGAGCAATGGTTTCTATTCACACTGTCTCCGAATAAAGATAAATTTGTAGCGATCGCTTTTAATTTTAGTTGCTTAAAATTGAGGCTTAATATGCAAATCCCATACTTCTTTTAAACGCTTTGCATCTGAGTCAGAAATTTGCCCTATTTTAACTAGCAACAAAAACTGTTCTAAGCAATTTAATCGAGACAGACGCAGGGTTGAAGCAACACGTAAGTTACTTGCAGCCCAATTATTTAGAGGTACATCAGTTTAATTTCTAGTGCTTGGTCAAAAGATGCGATCGCATCTTCTTAGTTTTTTAAATTCCATCGTGTTATGGCCCGAAGGTTCCAAGCAGAATAATCGTCTGGTCTAATTTTCAGTGCTTGGTCGTAGGATGCAATAGCTTCTTCAAAACGTCCTAATTTGGCTAGCACAATACCCCTATTGTACCAAGCTTGGTGTAAATCAGATTGAATTTTCAGTGCTTGGTCGTAAGATGAAATCGCTTCTTCATTGCGTCCTAATTTACCTAGTGCATTGCCCCGGTTATACCAAGCTTGGTGGTAATCTCGTATAATTTTCAGCGCTTGATCATACGATGCGATCGCTTCTGCATTGCGCCCCAAATTCGCTAACGCATTACCTTTACCATTCCAAGCATAGTGATAATCAGGTTGAATTTTCAGTGCTTGGTCGTAGGATGTGAGAGATCCTTCATATTCGTTAACAGCAACTAACAAATTTCCTATTTTAAATAATAAATTAGACCTCCGAATTAATTTTTGATATGTTTCACTAAGAAGTTCCTGAATTTCCAAAATTTTCTCTATCTTTTGTTCAGTATGGAGTTGCAAATATTCTTCATAGTCTCCTTCCAACAAAAGACGATTTGATTCTTGTTCTACTAATTCTGGCGTTGTCGGTAATTCAAACACGCCAGAACGCCAATCAAAAAAATCTGGGGCGCGATGAATAAAATAGTTTATCGAAAATGAACGCAAAAGAAAAACAAAGCTAATTGGAAAATCATCTCTAAAGCGTTCTCGCTGTTGGTTTAAGTGATTTAAAATATGCGGAACATTGGTTAAATTACTAAATTGTCCTTCTGTAATTTCCCCAAAACTTCTTTTTTCATATTTATATAAAGAATATTCCAGACCTTTAATCAATAAAATATCAACTTGCTTGTCTTTAACAAACTCTGCTACTGGCTGATATAAACTCTTAATCGCCTCAACTAAGCGCAAAATTGCAATCTTCTTCTGCGGAATCTCTTGAGGGAGTTTGAGAATTAAATTGTCTGCTTCTACAGGTGTACATTGAACAAAAAACAAACCAAATCCTGATTTTCGCTTCAGTGCGCGAAGTAAGTCTTGATAAGCTTCTTCTGGTTCTGGGGGTAAATCATCATCCCAATCACTTAAATTTGGGTTCATGAAAGTTTCGCTACGGCTTCTTGAAATTCTGGAATTCCTTGAATCAATGGATGAATATCATACCAACGCTGCATCTCTCCCTCATCATCAAAATAGCGGTATTTTAAAAGACAGCGATTATACATCAAACTCCGATACAAGTCATCATTAATAATGCGCTTAGAACAAGACACTTTCGCTAACAGATGCCATTGATGATTTTCCACAGCGCGGCGATAAGTATCTCTAGCTTGAGTAATTGCTCGTCGCACTGCCTTTTATGAAACAGGTAACTCTTCAGTGCGCCCAATAGCATCTTGAGTTAACAATAGCAAATTCCTCACATGACCTCCACTCATCAAACAAAGTCTGTCTAAGGTTTGGGGATTGTCGAAAATTTCCTTCTCTAGTGATAGTTCGGGTGCAATTTGCCGGACTCGCTTGTTAATTACTTCCTTAACTTTCTTGAGTCCTGGCTGGTAAATGTCTCCCTTGAGAGTGTTTACCATAATCATCGGCAAAATTTGGGGGTCGCCGTAGATATCTCTGAGGTCTGTTGCTCTGGTAGAATAAACCATTGAAATGGGGACAGTGTAAATCAAATGGCAATCTAAAGCTTGGAGTTGTTCGCTCCGGTCTAAAAAGACTTCCTCATAGTTGGTGCGTTCTCCGTCTTTGACTAACACCATCCGGTCTAAATTATCGACAATTACCGCCAGTTGAGTTTTACCCGTAGGTAAGTTCTTCTTTGCATCCACCAGAAATTCATTTAACACCTGAATTAAAGTGACAGTGTAAGGATCGATTTTTTGGCGAATCCTATGGCGTAATTCAGGAACAGCCCTTAAATTCGCGGTCAACTTGGCAAATTGAGCAAGTTTGGCTTCTACTCCCAGACTTTCAAACTCTATAGGAGTCTGCGCCAAATCTTTTAAATCTTCCCAACGACTTTTTAACCAGTTGAGTATAGGGTCAGGACTGGCAATTTCTTTTAAATCTTTGAGTAAACGGCGGGTACAGGCGAGGAGTATATCTGTATATTGGGCATCTTCAGAATCGATATCCTCTTGATCAGCCGCAAAATACACCACATAAAATTGCCGATTTTCTAAATACTTCTTTAACCTGAGTAATTCTGTAGACTTCCCCGCACCCCGATGACCAGAATACAATTGGCAAGTATTTCTATTTGCCAATTGCATCCGATTTCCCAACTCTTGCAAAATATCCGCATCTCCCCGCACATCCTGACAATCTACATATTTTGGATCACCTGCGGGTAAGGGTTCAAAGGGGTTAAAGGCGTTGTAGAGGTTTGCGAGTAAGTCAGTACTATTAACCATAGGTAAAAAATATAGCAATGATGCTCATAATAATCGAGATTATAGAAAATTGAGGTGCGTTCATCCACCTCAAAGACTCATTAACGGAGTTCAAAGGTGGATTCATCCAGTTCAAATACTCGTTAACGGAGTTCAAAGGTGGATTCATCCAGTTCAAATACTCGTCAACGGAGTTCAGAGGTGGATTAATCTAGTTCAAAGACTCGTCAACGGAGTTCAGAGGTGGATGAATCCACTTAAAAGACTCGTCAACGGAGTTCAGAGGTGGATGAACGCACCTCAAATACTCGTCAGCAAAAAAATTACTACGAGATAGGAAAATCTCTACTTCCCTGTTCTTACAAAAGAGAAACTGGGGTTAGAGTCTTTCGCCAGCGTTTCACCACTGTTTGTAATTCCCCTGACAACCAGCTATCAAATTGCGGATAAACTGGCAAACGGGGCACCAATTCCCACCCCGTAGGCTGTAAAATTTCTCTTAATGCCTGTTCCTGAACATGAGGATAATCGGGATTGACCTCATCTTTTGGCCCAATTCCGCCCAAATCTCGCGCACCAGCTTCGATACAAGCAAGTAACCATCGGTCATCTTTAACTAAATTCGGCGGAATTTGAATCGTAATATCTGGCGGTAAAATCTGACGCGCCCTGAAAATGACTTCTGGTAACTGATGGGGGTCAAAAGGTGGTGCATCAAAAGTTTGCTGATGTCCTGGACTATGAGGTTGCAGGATAACTTCTTGAATGTGGTGATAATGTTGATGCAGTTGAGATATAGCTGTTAATGTTTCCCACCAATCATCAACTGTTTCTCCAATTCCCAAAAGTAACCCAGTTGTAAAGGCAATCTGCAACTCTCCCGCCCATTGCAATTGTTGTAAACGGACTTCAGGTAATTTACTCGGTGCGTGCCGATGTACACTATTTAACAATGTTGGCGTTAACTGTTCCAACATCAGCCCCATCGAAACATTCACACGCTTGAGCTTTTGCATTTCTTCAAAACTCAGCGGCCCTACATTTGTATGCGGTAAAAACCCCATTGAAAGCGCTAATTCACACAAATCATAAATCCGCCCAAACCACGCCTGACGCCTTGGCAAATGGGGATGTACTTCACCGCTGAGTATGAGGATTTCACAGACTTTTTCGCTTTGAAGTGGTTTTAAAATACTTTCTGCATCTGAAAGACTCATCCAGGGACTTTTACCCGGTTCACTGCGAAAGTTGCAGTAACTACAACGATTAAAGCATTCGTAAGTCGGAACGATTGTATAAGCAGGGCTATAGGTGACAAGACGAGAATTATTAATTGGCATAAGCAGGATAATCTAAGAGAATGCCTTGCTCAAAGTGTATAGATTACCGTGTGATTAAGATAATTACTAATTCGTAATTAAAGGTACAAGCCTTTAACTTTACTTATGGAGAGAAATCAATTTATTGCTTATTTTAGAGCAAGTGACTTCAGTCATGAGGTAATAATTACAAATTACGAATTATTTTGACTGTTGTTATTATCATATTAGATAAACAATAACTATTTTGTTTTATAAATTTCTGGTAACTGCCACCAAGTAGCATGGGGATACTCGTGATGTTCCTCGTGGTAGCCAAAATGATAGCAGGTGATAAATGACCACCAAATTGGACGGCTAATTGTTTGGGCACGATGAGGCTGAATATAACCTCCTATGGGTTCGCTATGAGGTAGAAAAGTACCAAAATAAAATAATTGCAATGAACTTAAAAGCGAGGGAATCACCCAAAAGGTTGTTAGATTAGCGTGTGGTATATGAAGGATGTAATTAGCAAAGTGATAGATAAGAGTCAGAGCAATAATTTGTCCCCAACTCCAGTAACCCTTCATAAAATAAACATACCAAGCAAATAAATTTTTGTATTTCCCATTATGAAAATCTGGGTCTGTTTGACTTGCTGGATTGTGGTGATGCACCCAATGTTTTTTCAATAATTTTTTATATGGTAAAAGACCGTAAAAAGATAGGGTTAATGTCCCAATAAGATGATTAATCTTGGTGTTCTGAGGAAACACTACCCCATGCATAGCATCATGTGATGTAATAAATAATCCCGTATATAAAAATGTTTGCCATAGGATAACAGGCGATAACATCCACAATTTTAACTTGGAGATGTCAAGGGAAAGTAATAAACTCAGGCTAATGACCCATGCGCTAACAATGACAATAGCAATGAAAAGTCCCTTATACTGAGATTTACTTTTCACTACTGGTGTCAGTTTTGTTTGATGACTGGGTGGTTGTTCTAATTGAATCACGCTTTTACTCCGCCTAGTATTCAGGTAAAAATTCCTAAAATATAGTCACCACAAAAAGTACTAACCACGAGCCAGAAAACCCTTTTAGTGGTCAGTGTTTCGCATTGGACAATGCCAATACTTTAAATTGTTTATAAATATTAAGATACTTTAACTATTATTACACATGCAAGCCGATACCAACAAATATTTTCGGTTTAGAGGTTGGAAAATATAAGTGTTAACACTGAGTTACTAGTAATTCTAAAAACTAGTTTTTTATTTATTACTTACTAAACAGCCGAAGATGGTGAAAAAAAGGATGGTAACATAATTAGCGGAAATCGGGTATGAAGTGGAGTAATTCCCGCATTACGCTGTAGCCGTTGAGATCCCAAACTAGATAAGCGACAAAACCGACCATAGCTAAACGACCGTTCCAAAGTTCGGACCCAGGAGTAAACCCCAACTCTAAAGCATTACGATTCTTGGCATTGTATGTGTTTTCTGTTGCATCACTTGGGTAAAGTTCCATTGTTGATTTTCCTGAAGAATTAAATTATATTTTTAATCCTATTTAACCAATAAATTAGAGCTATTTGTCTGTAGTACTAAAGTGTAAACAAGCTAAAGGATGAGATTTTAAAGATTTTCAGGAAATATTTTTAAATTAGCAAAATAATATTTCAGATATCAGAAAAAATCTAACGAAAGTTAGAAGGTTTCCTGAGTGTTATTGCCCAAACTAAAAAAGAGCAAATAATATTTTTCAAACTTATACTATGGCTCCTACGGTATTGATTACAGGTGCTTCTGAAGGCATTGGCAAAGCAACCGCTCTTTTATTTTCTCGGCAAGGATATGACCTTGTAATTGCAGCTCGTCATGCTGAGGGCTTGGAAGCTGTAGCGCAGGAAGTACAAAGCCTTGGTGGTGCTGCAGCACCATTAACTGTTATCTGCGATGTTACTGACCCATTTCAGGTACACACATTGGTGCAAAAGGCATTGGAGCATTATGGTTATATCGATGTGTTGATAAACAATGCAGGTATCTTCGCATCGGGTCCAGTAGAGCAGTTTTCTCTGAGTGATTGGCATCAAATTATAGACACTAATTTATGGGGATATATCCATACAATTAATGCCCTTCTACCTCATTTTCTCCAGAGAGGAAGTGGAACCATTGTTAATTTAAGTTCCATCGCTGGTAAGGTGCCTACTGCTTACTTAGTTCCCTACTGTACTAGTAAGTTTGGTGTGACAGGGTTAACAGAAGCACTACAAGTAGAATTGCAGCCAAAAGGTATTCATGTTTGTGGCATTCATCCGAATTTGATTAAGAGTAGTTTGATGAAACTAGCAGTTTTTCGGGGTAAGGATGAGCAAGACGCTCAAAGTCGGCGCGAACAACTCGAAAATGTGTTTAAAAATCCTCTAGTTGAGAAGCCTGAAAATGTGGCAAATGCTATCTGGGATGCAGTTAAAAATAAGAAGCCAGAAGTAATGGTTGGTTCGGCGAATTTATCGCAGGCTTTGTATCGCTTGTTTCCTGGTTTGATTAAGTGGGTTTCTCGACAAGCCTTGAAGAATCAGGATAATTAATTTTTGATAGATAAGTCAAAGAGCTAGAGCCGCTTACTAAAAGTGAATTATCCGGGAAAAAGGAAGGATCATTAGTTTATCAGGACTCGCACTCCCGTTTAGTCACATAGTGGCGATAGCGAAACATTGCTTCTAGTTGCACTTGCACTAACCAACCACTGGCAAATTCAACTGTTCCTCCGCCAGGCATAGAGAAGGAAATAGCATCAGTCAGCCTAGTTTTGCCATTTTCTAGTTCAAATTCATGTCGATGTACCCAAGATTCAAAAGGGCCAGATATCTGTTCGTCGGTAAACAGGTGATATTTTTCACATTCAGTATGACGCGCTAACCAAGTTAAGGGTAATGGGCCGAGAAACAGGCGAAATTCGGTGATAGCGCCCACGTTCAGCCCCCCCTCACGACGAACCACTTGGACTGGCTGCCAAGGTGGATTCAGCAGTTGCAAAATATCTGGCCTTTCGTGAAATTTCCAAACTACTTCTGGTGGGGCATTAATTACTGAGAAATGTTTAAAGTGCAGCATGGAAAGAGAAACCTAAAATTCAACTTTCGGATTCGGTGTCAATCTCGATATCTAGAGTATCTTCATCAACCCGCACATACAAAATATTGGGGTTACAGCAAACTTGACAATCTTCAATATAAGATTGTTGTCCTCCAGCACTCAAATCAATAAAAGTTAAGTTCGGTTCGCCGCAATAGGCGCAGTAATACTCAGCTGTGTTTTGCATCAAGTTTTCAGCTATGAATTCAATGGCTGTAATTCCTTTGGGGATGGGTTGATATAACTCTTAGCATCAGCCAAATGCTTTAGTAGTGTAGACTGTGGCAGAGGCCCTTGCAAGTGACTCCAGGGTAATACTTGCTCTGTTGACCACTCGGCGTGGACGTAGAAATCTAAATCAGGGATTTGTCCTTTAAGTTGTTTGAAAGCACGTTTATAGCTACCCAAGGAGTCGCCAAAGTCACGAGTAAGTTGGAGGAGTTGAGACACTCTGCGATCGCCTCTGGATAACAAAGCTTGTATAATCGACCAATTATAGCTTTCGGGGCGAAACTCTATCCCCTGTGGTTTTAGCTGTTTTTGCAAAAACTGCAACCGCTTTTCTGCTTGGCGATTCACCCCAAACCATTGAAACGGTGTGTGTGCTTTGGGTACAAAGGTACTGCATCCAAATGTTAACCGCAATCCCTGTGCAGCTTTTTTAATACTACGCATCATCGCCACAGTTTGCTCTAAATCCTCTGGTTCTTCACCGGGAATTCCTGCCATTCCGTAGAGTTTCAAGCTTTTTAATCCACCAGCTTTGGCATTTATCGCCGCTTGGATGATTTCATCGTTATGCAGCTTTTTGTTGATGATTTGCCGGATTTTTTCAGAACCACTTTCTACAGCAATGGTAAGCGATCGCGTGTCTCGTTTCGCCAAAGTTTCTGCTAACTGAACAGTTACAGTATTGGTTCGCACTGAGGCAATACTGAGACGGACATCATCGTACTTTGGCTGACTAATATAATCTAGCAAAGTCTCAAATTCTGGGTGCTGAGTTACAGAAGCCCCCAATAATCCTAGCCGATTTGTAACTTCTAAACCTTTCGCGATCGCTGGAATTAATGAACTTTCAAGACTGGCTGTTCTAAAAGGCAGTGTGAGATAACTTGCCAAACAAAAGCGGCACATTTCTGGACAACTTCTTACCACTTCCACCATGTAAATATTTTCCCATGCAGCTTTTTCAGTGACTACAGTCGAGGCCGATAGAGTATTTCCCCGATAAGTTTGCTTTTGCACCACTGCGGGAATTTCTGGAGAAATTGGTTTAATTGACTTTACTGCACCATCTATGCTGTGATATTCAACTTCATACAAACTGGGAATATAAATTCCTGGGACTTGTGCAAGTCTTGTTAGTTGAGTTTGTCTAGAAGCATTTCTCACTTCTTTGTACGCCTCAATGAAATTCCCTAACAGGTTTTCGCCATCCCCCAGTAAAATTACATCAAAAAAATCTGCAAAAGGTTCAGGATTAGCTGTGAGAACGGGGCCACCACCAAAAATTATTGGATGAGAATCATCGCGAGAAGTTGCCAAAATGGGAATTTCTAAAGATTCCAGTAAATTTAAAATATTCACATAATCCAGTTCCCAGGAAATCGAAAATCCCACAATTTTCGGTGTTCTGGGGAGTTGTTCGTGAGTATCTGTAAACAGGCGACTCACCTGCACATCATCACGCATTGCCAAGGTTGCCCAAACTACCTGATAGCCGAGGCTTGTGATACCTACGCTGTATTCATTGGGAAAGGCGAAGATTATGGGGATAGCGTTGGTATCTGGGGTGGTGGGTGTAAACAGAAGGCGTTCAGAGTCAAATACAGATGATGTCACAGGCGTTTTTTACGGGTGTTTGTGAAAATGTGGGCGACTTTAAGTCGCGCCTATACAGGCAAAACCCACGAGGTGGGTTTGATTTTAGTCCGCGCAGGCTGACGAGAGTTTGTGTAGACGTAACTTATTTATAGTCATCAGGGCTTCTTTATCTATATTTAATTTTAAGCCATAGAATTATCAAGTTAAAAAACAATGTCAAGCTGTTAGCAACAATAATTGGCAAGGCTTGTAGATAAATTCCGTAAATTAACCATAAAAAAACACCGAGAATAAATGTAATCAGCATGATGAAAGAAACATCTTTTGCTGATTTTGTTCGCCATATCTGAAACATCTGTGGTAAAAAGGCAGTGGTGGTTAGTGTGGCAGCAGCTAATCCAAGAATTGTCAGAAAATCCATTTATACAAACCTATCAAATAAAGTTTTTCTTAGCTAAAAATTTAGAAAAGTATTTTTATAATACTGGATTAATGTCTTCAACTTTGCATTTTAACGCAAGGTTGAAAGTGGATAAAATCAAAATGGGAAATAGGTTAAGTTTTTTCCTTTTCCTTTAAGCTTTATCCTAATCATTAAAGGATATGTGATTGACACTAGCAAAACCGATTAATTAATTCTTCACGGGATAACTGCAATAGTAAAGGCGTAAACTCTTCTGGTGGTAACGCTAATAAAGGTTCAATAATTTCTTGAAGCTCATTATTTATTTCACCAAAACGAACTTTCAGCAAGTTTTCCACCACCAAGCGTTCTCCCTGCTGAATTCCTGTTTCGAGTCCCCGTTGTTCACCTTCTTGTATCGCCTGTTCTCGGTCTTGTTGGTAAAGTGGTGCTAATCGCATAAGTAATTCCCTATCTTCCTCGTCTTGATTTTGAGTAACTTGTAAGTTTTGTTGTAAGTTGTACAGCAATTCTAACGCTGCTTTTCGGAAAGGATTATCAGGAGTAAGTGCTTCTAGTTCGTCAATTGCTTGCTTTTGAACGTTTCCTCTACCGATGATTCTCAGCCATAAGGTTTCTGAGATAGAAGGCAACTGATGAATTGCTACTATCGCAGTACGCAAATATTCTGCCATGAAGTGTATTCCAGGCAGGTAGTCATCTTTTGGGTTAGCACCAAATCCTGATAAAAGTTGCGCTGATGCTGTGGGAGTAAGAATCCATAATTTTGGTAAATCAGATTCTAGAATGCGTGTTTTATTTCGATTGGCTTGTCGTTGGAAATCGCCACGTACCTCTAATAATTTTAATAGACAATCGCAAATTTCTGTAGCTGACGCTGCGTTACGAAAGGGTTCAAATAGAGAAGGGGTAGTGACAAGTTGACTTAATAATCTGAGTGTTTCTGGTATGTTACTTGGTTGTGGTTTAAAGATGAAATAAACGTCAATTTGTCTAACTTCTCCTGCAACTCGTCTAGCTGCTTGGACTTCGCCGTAAGGAGTGAGTAATTGTTCGAGGTAGTCTTTGGCGAATTGGTCGTGAATAAATCTGGTCATGTTGGTAGTTTGCTGATGCAAGCCAGTTTATTTACCATTATCTTACGACTTTTTGAGATAAGACTTAACCCAAGAGTAGCGTTGTGAATCTTTTTTTAGTAAATATTCTGCTGCTTCATGTCGTTTATTATCATCTTTTGTACTTCTGATTAATCGTTTTATCTCATCATCTATATCTTCAGTTTTCGCACCGCATTTAATTGCTTGTTCATGCCAATAATCTCTTTTTGCATAGTCACCCCTATCATGAGCAATAGCTGCCATCAATGTATAAGGTTGATAACTTTCAGGTTGATACCCCATAGCTTTTTTCGCACAACTTTCTGCATCAGCTAAGTTATCCATATCTCTGAAGGCTGCACCTCTAGTAACTGAAACTGCTGACTTTAAATTGCTTTCTCTGATTTGGCTTAAATCTAAGTTAGTAAGTTTTAATGCCCGTTCAGGTTCATCTGCTTTGCGCCAATAACTACTAGCGGTGGGAATATGCCATTTATGTCCAGTGCGGTGAAATTCCTGTTCATAAAACTCTGCTTCTAGCCTGTAATATGCAAGAGCAATTTTCCCGCCAGGAGATAATTGTTCCTCTTCCATAAGCTGCACAAGCAACTTAGGATCTAGCCGTTCTTTTTTCTCCAGTTTGACCATGATCGTATAAAGTGGCTCTAAGGGAAGTGAAGGATCTATCAACCCATACTTTCTCTTAAGCGCTGCAAACTGTTTTTGTTGTGCGAGGATAATGATATCTTCTCGCCCATTATTTTTTAGCCACTCAATTTCTGATTCATTTAGAACTTCTCCTGATTCTATATTAAACTTGAGAATATTAGCATATTTTTCCTTAGCAATTTCTATTGTCTTAGTCAGCTTACGCTTTTTCAGAAAGTTAATATCCTGTTCACCTAAGTGATTAGACAAATCAAGTCTTTTGAGAACTTTATACAGGTGACTTTTTGGCGATAAATCCTGATACTCAGTTGCTTTATACTTAGTTTTCAAGGCAGCAAAATCTCGTGTTTGTTCCAATTCTTGAGCAATGGCAATTGTTTCGCTAAGTCCTTGCTGTTCTAGCCAGTTAATTTCTGACTTACTCAAATTATTTTGGGCATTAATATTTTGTAGTATTAGATATAGTGGACTGGATAATGATAAGTCTAAATGTTTAATTGCTTGATATTTATCTTTTAAATCAGCAAAATGAGCTTCTTTTTCTGACTCCTGTTGCCTAAAAATACCTGCTGTTTCAAATAGCTCTCGCTTGCTCAACCATTCTAATTCAGGGGTGCTTATTCTTTGTTTACTTTCCAGTTTATTTAAAATTTTATATAATGGACTATTAATTGATGAACCTTGATATTTAGTAGCTTGGTACTTTGCCTTCAAAACAAAAAAATGCCTCTCCAATTCTACCTTATGAACAAGAGCAACCGTCCCACCAAGCCCATTATTTTTTAGCCATTCAATCTCTGAATTCGTTAATGAATTCCCTGAGTGAAACTTCCAAAGAATTGGATACAGAATAACAGAAATATTTTTGAAAGCTCCCGAAAATTTAGGGACTTGATACTGAGATTTGAGATGGGAAAACTCATTTTCTAGTTTTCTAAGTTCTTCTAACTTATATTGCTGCTGTTGGCAAACGATTTCAACTGTTTCAAAAAGTTCTTGCTCTTTTAACCAAGAGAACTCTAATTCAGTTAGCTCAATTCCTAAATCAACTTTTCGCAAGATGAGATACAACAGACTTGCAGGTGATGAATCGTTATATTTAGTTGCTTGGTACTTGGACTTTAGGCTAGTAAAGTGTTTTAAACGATTTTGGTACTCTTTGTCTGTATTGATAGCAGCAGTCATGGCACTTAGTTAAATGTGTTATCCGATACTATAACAATATCAGTAAAAAAGGGCGAGTCAGACACTCACCGTTCTTATTTGCGGTGCTTGCTGTTGTTTAAGTCGCCTGAAATTCGTCGCACTGATCTGGGCTAACAGAAAATCAGGAATTAAAATCTTAACAAGAGGCACAATAATAGCTGGAACTATTTTCAAAACATATCGTTAAAAATACCGTTGCCTGAAAGCTAGTGAATGTCGAAATCCAAAAAAATTACATGAATGCTGAAGAATTCTTAAACCAAGGATTAAACCACAGTTTGCAAGGGGATTATCAAGGAGCAATCGCAGCTTACACCCAAGCAATCAAGCTCAACCCTAACTATGCTGAAGCTTACCATAATCGAGGAATTATTCTCAGTGGTCAACTCAAAGATTATCGCAGTGCGATCGCAAATTTTAATCGCGCCATAGAAATCAATCCCAATTTTGCCACAGCCTACTATCACCGAGGTAATGCTCGTTACTTTTTAACCGATTATGAAGGAGCGATCGCGGATCATAACCGAGCATTACAAATCGATCCCAATCTCGCCCAATCTTACCACAGCCGGGGTAATGCTTACTTTGCCTTAGAAAACTACGACAAAGCGATCGCTGATTATATCCAAACAATAGAAACTAGTACCCAATTAGCTGATAATATCAATATTGATATTGCCAATGCCTATCATAATCGGGGTGTAGCTTGTTTTGAAAGCGGTAATCATCAAGGAGCAATTGCAGATTTTCAACAAGCTTTACAGTGGCATCCCCATTTTGCCGCAGCTTACAGCAATCGGGGTAATATTCATCATATCTTAGGCAATTATCAGGAAGCGATCGCTGACCACGACCGAGCATTACAATTAAATCCCAACTTGGCGGAGGCTTATCATAATCGAGGTAATGCCCACTACGCTTTAGCAGAGTATGAAAGTGCGATCACAAATTACAACCGCGCCCTAGAAATTAACCCCAAGTTTGCCGGGGCATATTACAATCGGGGTCTAGTTCTTGCTCATCTCAAAGAATATCACCGAGCAATTGAGGATTTTAACCAAGCATTAAAGTTGAATCCTGATGATCTGCAAGTTTATTGTGAGCGGGGTCTTGTCCGTAGTACTCTTGAGGATTATGAGGGTGCGATCGCAGATTATGACCAAGCGTTACAAGAAAATCCGACTCTAGCTTTAGTATACGGCTTTCGGGCGAATGCTCGTCGCCGACTGGGAGATTATCAAGGTGCAATTGAAGATAGCAATCGCCTATTACAACTTAATCCTAATTTAGCTGAAGGATATTGCGATCGCGCGGCGGCTCGTCGTTCTTTAGCAGATCATAAAGGAGCAATTAAAGATTATGATCGGGCATTAGAGATTAATGATAACTTAGCCGCAGCTTATTATGGTCGGGGTATTGCCCGTGAAGCTCTGCAAGACTTACAGGGAGCAATTGACGATAACACCCAAGCGATAGAGCTTGTGCCGGAATTTTCTCAAGCGTACTGCAATCGAGGAAATGCTCGTCGTCTTTTGGGGGATGAACAGGGGGCGATCGCAGATTATAATCAAGCATTACAAATTAATCCTGATTTAATTGAAGCATATTACAACCGAGGTTCAACCCACTATGCTTTAGAAGAATATGAAAGTGCGATCACAGATTACACCCAAGCTTTGGAAATTAATCCCCAATCTGCTGCATTTTACAGCGATCGCGCTAATGCTCGCTATGCCTTAGAAGATTTTCAAGGGGCAATAGAAGATTACAGTCGAGCGATCGCGATCGACCCCAGTTTTGCTGAAGACTGGTACAATCGGGGTCGTAGCCGTTCTTTATTAAAAGACTTACAAGGAGCGCTTGCAGACTTAAACCAAGCCTTAGAGCGTCAGCCTAATTGGGCTTCAGCTTACATCCTTCGGGCAGATGTATACCAAAATTTGGGAGACTCTCAAGGAGCAATTGCCGATTTCCAGAAATCCGCTGACCTATATTACCAAGAAGGAAATATCCAGTATTATCAACAAATTATTCAGCTAATTGAACAACTTCAATCAAGATAGAATGTATCGGTATCGATGAGGTGAAAGATCATCCCTATTGTAGAATTGACTTCTACAGAAATACTAAAACTTTCTCGAAGACAATTGCATCAACCCACACATCTGAGTTGTAAATTAGTTCTCCCACTTGTTGATATCCTCTGTAAATGATGATTGCATCGACAGCGCCAATTCTACACCGCTAGCACCACCACCCACGATCGCAATGCTAATTGGTTCTTGAGGATTTTTACCTACAGCTTCAATTAGTTCATACCAATGTCCCAATAGCTGCGATCGCATATTCTGCTGCACCTGATACAGACACTGTGACCGAAGTGCTGCCAATATCAACAGACAGTACATCAAAATCTACCGTAAGTCCGTTAGCACGAAGAACTTTGTTATTTTCCAAGTCTAGGGCAACTACTCTGTTAATATACAACTGTGCTTGAGCAAAGGTCGCAAATCAATATGGCATTCCTCGTGGCTGTTAAATCCAGCAATGTGTCCTGGTAACATTCCATCGGCTGTCTTTTGATTTGTAGTAATCAACGTCAAACGTACTTTGGGTAACGGCTTTATTCCAAACATTATCAGGACAATTGATGGCTGTGACTGCCACCAATCAGCACTAAGTCTTTAACTATCGTATGTTGACAGTAATCATTAATTCTTTTCATACTATAAAAAATATTTCAAAAAATATTTCATCAACAAATAACAGTCAATTCTCAAAAATATGTCTGGGGATACATGCTTTTCAGCAAAAAGTTAACCAAACTCAGTATAATTTACAAAAACAACGTTTAAAAATAGCAATTGAACAACTAGGGAATAAGACAATAGAAACCAGTCTCGCTGTTATTAATGATTTAGAGCAAATTGCCCATAATTATCCACAGTACCACTGGATAATCATGGAGATTCTTACTAATTTTGTCCGAGAAAATGCTCATTACACGCCCCAAAAGGAAGTAACAAGCAATATCGGGGCAAAAATTCGTGCAGATATTCAAGCAGCCCTTACGGTTATCGCTAGAAGAGATGTAAGTAAATCGGTGGGAATAAATCAAACTATGTTAAGTAATGTCAAAACATTGAGATTGGCTTTTAGTAGGGGCTTTAGCCCTGATATTAGGGCTAAAGCCCTGACTAAAAACCAGAAATTATTTATACCGAGCTACTTAAATAAAGACTCAGAAAATGAGCAACTTGATTTAAGTCACGCGGACATGAGAGGAGCAAACCTGAATAGGGCGAACCTAGAACAGACAAATCTCTATCAAGCTAATCTTGCTGGGGCTAATCTTAGAGAAGCTAATCTTGCTGGGGCAATCCTCAGTGCAGCTAACCTAGAAGGAGCTAACTTATATCTAGCCAACCTAGAAGGAGCAATCCTCAGTGCAGCTAACCTAAAAGGAGCTAACCTAGAAGGAGCTAACCTGCATTGTGCAAGCTTATATCTAGCTAGGTTGGACGGGGCAATTCTCGATGATGCCATACTTGATGGGGCAAATCTTAGGGAAGCCAAATTTTCTAAGTAAAATACTAGTACCGCAAGCTGTAAATCCAGCTACCATTCCAATTAACAAGACTTGGGGCTTAACAACGGGCAAAATCCCCTTGTTAAAAGTAGTCAAACTTCCGCCACAGCTTACTATAGCAGTCCTAAATGATTCGTAAACTTCTTTCCTTCTTCTTTTGGCCCTCTTCTCTAACGAGACGCTGCACGTACCCCTACAGGGAAGCAAGCTACACGTAATGTCTCGTAGAGAAGGCGGCAACTCTTGGAGACGCTGCACGTTGGCGGAAGCCTCTCGTAGAGATGGCGGTAGCCTGCGGCAAGCCGCTGCGCGTCTACGATAATTTTTACAACTCATATAATAATGTCCGCCAAATTACCCATACAAGAACCCCACCCCCAACCCCTAAGAGCAGACTCTTAGGTTAGCTCAAGCGCAGCTTAGGCGGGGTGGGGTTCTCTTATGATGCTTAATTGCCCGGACATGATATCAAATAAGATTGCTATAGTACGGTTTATCTACGAGACGCTACGCGTTCGCCTCTGGTCTGGTAGATAAGGCGGAATTCGTAATTCTTGTACCACAAGCGTTTCATTGTTTTGGAATAGGTGGTTTATTTCTGTCGAAACGTATAAGTATATTCGATGTTATTCCTTAGTTCAATGAGTGCCTTGACACCTATTATAATTTTTTGCTAAATGCTATACTATTTTTCCCAATTATCTAAGTAATAATTCTAGGTTGTAAGGAAAATCTTTACCATGTCTTCTAAAAAGACAGACGCTCCGTTGAATTGGTTGATAACTATAACAGTTATATTTGGCTTCTCATTGACTGTAATTTTATTCGCGTTGTCCAGTATTAAGGAGTTGTCAATTCAGGAAAAAATCCAATATAGAAACCAAGCATTAGCAACTACTGCAATAGTTTTTCTAGCATCGGCAGCAATATTTAATACTTATTATGCATCAAAGCGTGCCCAAGCGATGCAGAAAAATGCGATCGCTGCTGAGAAAAACCTGGAAATTGGCATTCAGAATGCCAAAATCAATCAAGACAGATTGATTTCAGAACGCTTTATGGGGGCAATTGCCCAGCTTGGTCATGATAAGATTGAAACCCGAACAGGTGCAATTTATGCATTAGAAAGAGTTGCTCAGGATTTTCCTACAGAACACTGGACAATCATGGAAATCCTCACTGCCTTTGTGCGAGAGAATGTACCTATCCAGCCGGTGAGGGTAGAGCAACAAAAGCCGGAATATTCACCAGCAGATTACTCAGGTAGGCGTAAAAGTGGGTCGCGTCCGACTCAGCAGTTGGAGCAAAACCTGCATGAAGAATTGCCAAACATCCGCACCGATATTCAAGCAGCCCTAACTGTCATCGGCAGGCGTAATTTACTCGAAGACCCAAAAGATCAAAAACTTGATTTACGCAATATCGACATTAGACGAGCAGACCTGCTAGGAGTTAATCTCCAACAAGCAGACTTACGTGGTTCTGACTTGAGTGGGGCTGACCTGCGTGGAGCCGACTTGAGTGAGGCTGACCTGAATGGCGCTAAACTCGTTAAGTCTATTCTCTATGAAACTAAATTACAAAAAGCTAGTTTATGTGGAGCAAACCTTTGTTGGGCTAATCTCAACCGCGCTAATCTCTGTGGGGCAAACATGCGTTCAGCCAACCTCTGTGGCGCAAGTCTGCGTATAGCTAATCTGCAAGGAGCAAACCTCTATAAAGCTAACTTGCAACAAGCAACCTTAAAAATGGCCAATCTCTCTGGAGCAAAGTTGTTTCTCGCTAACTTGCAAGGAGCAAAACTGGGTAAAGCCAATTTGCAGATGACGGGTTTAATTGGTGCTAACCTTTCAGGGGCTAACTTAAATGGGGCCAACCTTTCTGGGGCTAACTTGAATGCAGCCAAACTTCACCAAACGGAAGTCTATTTTGCCAACCTCTCAGAAGCCACCTTAACGGAAGCTGACCTGCATCAAGCAAACCTGATCGGAGCAAACTTGTATAGGGCAACCTTTTATCAAGCTAACCTGACTCAGGCAAACCTGATGGGAGCTAACTTCTCAGAAGCTAACCTCAGTGATGTCAAACTGGAAGGGACAATTTTAACAGGGGCTAAAAACTTAGAGTTGCAGCAGATTAGAAAGGCACTTGGCGATCGCACTACTCGCTTACCTGATTATATCGAAGTACCGACAGATTGGCGGCAGTCTGGTTAAGTTATCGCAGCATCATTATTTATTTGGGCGCATTCTACCGTTTTCACTTAAGGCTATAGTTTTATACCAAAAGTCTCCGTAACAATTCTGGAGATGAGGAAGAAACATAATTTATGTCTGATAACAAGACAGACACACCCAGAAATTCCTTTATATTTCTAATTTCATTTACTGTATTTGCATTATTTATTATTTCATCCGTTATGGTCGCTTACTTTGTCTGGGATATATCCCCGTCAGATGAACGACTAAAAAATGAAATGGAAGCGTTAAAAACTAATGCGACAATTTTCGGTGGAATTGCAGTGTTTATCAATGCGTTCTATGCTGCGAAGCGTTGGGAAGCTATGGATAAAAGTGCTGATGCTGCAAATAAGACTGCTAAAGCTGCGCTCCAAAATGCCCAAGCTGCACAAGACAAGCAAATCACAGAACGCTTTGCGAAGGCGATTGAACAGCTTGGAAATGAAAAGATTGAAGTGCGATTAGGGGCAATTTATACTTTAGAACGAATTGCTAAAGATTCTCCTCAAGATCGCTGGACAATCATGGAAGTCCTCACGGCTTTTGTGCGAGAGAATGCTCCGTTGAAAAAAGACGAAGAAAAGGCAGAGAATGCAAAACCGTTAATCCAGTCAGACGAGATAGAGCAAAAACCAAAACTTAAGACGGATATTCAAGCAGCCCTTACCGTCATTGGACGGCGCAAGCCTGAGAATGACTCGAAACATGAGTGGCTTGATTTACGTAATATCGATATCAGGGGAGCAGACCTCACGAAAGTCGAGATGCAAGGGGCAAATCTTATGGAAGCTAACTTGCAATGGGCTGTATTCGAGGAAGCCAAGCTGCAAGGAGCATTTTTTTCTAGAGCCAACCTACGAAGGGCAGACCTTTCGGAAGCCAATCTGCAAAACGCTGACTTCAATAGAGCTAACCTGCAAAAAGCATACCTAATGGATGCTAACCTGCAAGGGGCTTGCTTTGAAGAAGCCAACTTGGAAGGAGCAGACCTTGACGGAGCAAATCTGGAAGAAGCATTTCTGATAGGGGCAAACCTTTCTGAAGCCGAAAATCTAGGACAAGAGCAGATTGAAGAGGCAATTGGCGATCGCACAACAATCTTACCGGAAAATCTTCAACCACCGGAACATTGGAAAGCTCAAGTTTCACCCTTTTAACCTCAACGTCGAGCCTTTTAACCTCAACGTCGAGCCTTTTAACCCCAACGTCGAACCTTTTAACCTCAACGTCGAGCCTTTTAACCTCAACGTCGAACCTTTTAACCTCAACGTTGAGCCTTTTAACCTCAACGTTGAGCCTTTTAACCTCAACGTCGAGCCTTTGAACCTCAAACGTCACCTTTTTAAGATATAAGATTGGCTAGAGTGACTGCAAAACCTAACTTACTGGTATAACCTGATAAATATTCCCTAAGCAAGAGATAAACAATAGGACACCTGTCTTATCTTAGTATTTCTATGGGAATAGGAAAAGGAGATGTCTGTAACAAAAGGACTAAGAAGTTTAGATTTAATTCGGGAGCTTCGGCAGCAACTCAATCTTTCTCAGAAACAGTTTGCTGCTAGATTAGGAGTTTCATTCAAAACAGTCAATCGCTGGCAGAATGGGCATACAGTGCCTTCACAGATAGCATTAAAACTAATAGAAGAAATGTTACGGAAGATGGGTGAACCTGGTAAAAGTTTGCTGAACCAGTATTTTCCAGAAGCAGAGTCGGGTTATGACTCATAAAGTGAGGACATTCAAACCTAAAGACATCTTTGCTGGCGGTAGAAACAAAGGTGCAATCATTCCAGAGCAACTGTTGCACTATACTATTGCTTTGCTATCCGTTGCTTTAGGACTGGGAGTAACGATGCTGCTCCGTCCATATCTGAGCGCAACCCCTTCTGCACTATTTTTTGCAGCGGTGATGGTGAGTGCCTGGTACGGGGGTTTCGCACCAGGACTATTTGCAACAGTTTTGTCTACTTTGGTAGTCAACTACTTGTTTCTTCAGCCGCTCTATCCGCTGTACATTACACATCGGGACATTTTAGTGCGGCTGGCCGTGTTCATGATGACAGCAGGGTTAATCGTCTGGCTCAATGAATCACGCCGCACAGCCCAAAGGAAAGCTGAAGCAAGCCTCAAGTCCCTACGCCAAAGTGAGGCAAGGTTTGGTCGCTTAGTAGAGTCCAATATTATCGGGGTGATTGTGACTGATGTGAACGGCTCGATCATTGAAGCTAATGATGCCTTTCTGCAAATGCTCAATTATACACGCGAGGATCTGCGCTCTGGTCGAATCCGCTTGGGTGAGATCACCCCACCCCAATACCTTGAGGTGAGTGAGCAATCAATTCAAGAACTGAGAATTACCGGGGGGTGTAAGCCTTTTGAGCAGGAATATATCCGTAAAGATGGCTCTCTAATTCTTGCCTTACTTGGCTTTGTCAAGCAGGAAGAGACTATCATTGGTTTTGTTCTTGACTGGAGCGAACGACAAGCCGCGCTACGCGATCGCAACCAGGTAGAAGCAGCGTTGCGTGAAAGTGAAGCCCGTTTTCGTCATCTGGCAGACACCGCTCCCGTACTGGTGTGGATGTCTGGCACTGACAAACTCTATTATTACTTCAATAAACCCTGGCTAGAGTTTACCGGGCGGACTCTGGAGCAAGAGATGGGCAACGGGTGGGCTGAAGGTGTTCATGAGGATGATTTTCAGCATTGCTTAGACACACACATCAATGCCTTTGATGCCCGACAAGATTTTAAAATGGAATATCGCTTCAGACGCAATGATTCCGAATACCGTTGGATTTTGGATACTGGTGTGCCTCGGTTTACACCAACTGGGGAATTTCTTGGCTATATTGGCTCCTGTGTTGATATCCATGATCGCAAAGTTGCTGAAGCCGCCCTGCAACAACTGAACGAAATGCTAGAACAACGGATTCAAGAGCGTACTCTCCAACTCGAAGCTGCTAACAAGGAACTAGAATCCTTCTCCTATTCAGTCTCTCACGACTTGCGAGCACCACTTCGCCACATCGCCGGATTTATAGAATTGCTTCAAAAGCGGCATAGCTCAACAAGCACGTTAGATGAAACGAGTCAGCGCTATTTAAGAATAATTGCCGAAACTGCCAAACTGGCAGGAATACTAATCGATGAGTTGCTCACATTTTCCCGCATGGGGCGCACCGAGATGCGCTACATCAATCTGAATATGGAGCAACTAGTGCAAGAGATAAAGCGCGATTTGGTCAGCCAAACTCCAGGACGCACAATTAATTGGCACATAGAGTCAGTGCCAGAAGTACAAGGCGACCCTTCCATGCTGCGGCTCGTCCTTCGCAACCTCATAGGCAATGCCGTAAAATATACCCAGACTCGAAACCCAGCAGAAATTACTATTGGAAGTACTGAGAATGAAAACGAAGTTGTCTTTTTTATAGAAGATAACGGCGTAGGTTTTAATATGCAATATGTTCACAAGCTATTCGGAGTATTTCAACGCCTGCATAGTGACCAACAATTTGAAGGTACAGGTGTTGGATTGGCAAACGTGCAACGCATTATTCATCGACATAATGGCCAAGTCTGGGCAGAGGCTGTAGTTGACAGTGGAGCCACCTTCTATTTCTCACTACCTAAACTACAGAAGTTGGAGGGCGAATGAAAGAACTCAAGCGAATTCTACTGATTGAAGACAGTGCTAACGATGCAGAGTTAATATTGGCCGCCTTGTCAGAAAATCATCTCGCCAACGAAGTAGTGGTAGTGCGCGATGGAGAGGAAGCACTAGATTATCTCTATCGCCGGGGGCTGTTCCGGTTGCGAATGCAGGGGCATCCTATTGTAGTGCTGCTCGATTTGAAACTGCCTAAAATTGATGGACTAGAAGTACTGGCACAACTAAAATCTGACCCAGTAATGCGAGTGATTCCGATCGTGGTATTAACTTCTTCCCGTGAGGAGCCAGACTTAGTTCGATGCTACGAGTTAGGTGTAAATGCGTATGTCGTCAAACCTGTAGATTACCATGAGTTTGCCGATGCTATCAAGGGTCTGGGACTGTTTTGGGCAGTGATTAATCAGCCACCCGTTGGTGCTCTACCCTCTGCACCTCATCGTCAACAGGAGATTAAATGATGAATGTCCTGCGTTTTCTGCTTTTGGAAGACAGTCCCTTAGATGCAGAGCTTGCCCAAGCGATATTAATCGAAGGGGGAATTAATTGCGAACTGATCAGAGTCGAAACCGGTGCTGATTTCCTGGTGGCTCTGGAAACAGAGGATTTCGATTTAATTCTTGCCGATTATGCCTTGCCTTCTTTTGATGGAATTTCGGCTCTGGAAATTGCCCGAAATCGCACTCCAGAGGTTCCTTTTATTTTTGTCTCTGCCGCATTGGGCGAAGAATTAGCGATCGAAGCCTTGAAGAACGGTGCAACGGATTATGTATTAAAGCAACGACTAGGGCGGTTAGTTCCCTCGGTGCAACGGGCATTGCGAGAAGCCAAGGAGCGCCGGGAGCGCCAGCAAGCTGAGGAATTGCTACAGAAGAGTGAAGCCAGGTATCGCAGAATTGTTGATACCTCTTATGAGGGAATCTGGATGATTGACTCTCAATCACGAACAGAGTTTGTGAATCAACGGTTATCCGAGATGTTAGGTTATCCGGCTCAAGAGATGCTCGGTCGTTCCATGTTTGATTTTATGGATCAAGCTGATGGGATAGTAGTCGAAAAGATACTAAAGTGGCTAAAACGAGAAGGGAGTGATTTAAAAGAAGGTCAATTGCGCTGCAAGGATGGTTCGTATATCTGGACGCTGATTTCTGCTAGAGCTATTTTTAGTGAACAAAATGAGTTCTTGGGCGCGATCGCCATGCTAACTGATATCAGCGATCGCAAACGCACTGAATCAGAACGCGATCGCCTTTTCCAACTTGAGCAAACAGCCAGGGCAGAAGCAGAAGCGGCTAACCGCATAAAAGATGAGTTTTTGGCGGTACTTTCCCATGAATTGCGATCGCCACTGAATCCAATTCTCGGTTGGGCAAAACTGTTACAGAGCCGTAAATTTGATGATACAGCGCTCCAAAAAGCCCTTGAAACCATTGAGCGCAATGCTAAATTACAAGCTGAACTAATTGAAGACTTGCTCGATGTTTCTCGTATTCTCCAAGGCAAACTCAATCTCAAGATGATACCAGTCAATCTGCCATCCACGATTCAAGCAGCAATGGAGACAGTACGTTTAGCAGCAGAGGCTAAAACTATTCAAATTGAGAGGATGCTTGATCCGAAGGCGAAAGTTTTGGGTGATTCAGCCCGCTTACAGCAAGTTTTCTGGAACCTTTTATCAAATGCCGTCAAATTTACACCGATTGGCGGAAAAGTAAATGTGCAATTGGAGTGCATCGACGCTCAAGTGCAGATTACTGTCAGTGATACAGGTAAAGGCATTCACTCTGACTTTTTAGTTCATGTGTTTGACTATTTCCGTCAAGGTGACAGTACAACAACTAGAAAATTTGGTGGGTTAGGATTAGGTTTAGCGATCGCTCGTCACTTGGTTGAGATGCACGGTGGAACGATTTCGGCCGAAAGTCTTGGGGAGGAGCAGGGAGCCATCTTCACAATTATGTTACCACTGCTCAAGGACAGTGCAATAATCGAGGATGACCCGAATGCTGATTCCTCAACTGCCATTTTTGCCTCCTCTCCCCTGATGGGTGTACAAATCCTAGTTGTGGATGACAATACTGATAGCCGCAACTTTTTCAGCTTTGTGCTGGAACAGTTTGGCGCGATCGTCACCGCCGTTGGATCGGCAGATGAAGCATTACAAGCGCTAACACAGTCAAAGCCAGATATCTTACTCAGCGATATTGGAATGCCAGAGATGAACGGCTATATGCTGATGCAACAGGTGCGGGATCTGGAAGCAGAAGTAGGGGGAAAACAGATTCCAGCGATCGCTCTGACTGCTTATGCAGGCGAAATCAATCAGCAGCAAGCACTAAGAGCCGGGTTTCAACAGCACATCGTTAAACCTGTAGCACCAGAGGAATTGCTCATGGCGATTTCCAATTTAGTCAGATGTGTTTAGGTGTTTGTGATAAATCTGAGTAATTAGATAAACCTCGTTAAAACATTAACCCAACCGGATTGGATGCGATCGCGCACTGAAGTGATTGGTAGCAAATGGGTTGGTTAATTTAAAAAACAATTCAGCAAAAGAACTTTCCGGAGTGAAACATATCACTAAAAATCAGAAAGCTATCAAATTCAAAGAGATTTTTTAGTGATTGAAGTTTATTTATATTTCCTGATAAAAATATTTCCTTATAACTAAATTTCCTTTGATTGTGGGCGCTGTTACAAAGCGTAATTTGGAAAACGTTTACTATACCTGAGTACTTTCAAAAAACAAAAGTAGTTCATCAGGAACATAAGTATCTTAATACTGGAGAGTAATATCA
>NZ_CALMFY010000097.1:0-6499 GCF_937863485.1 uncultured Nostoc sp.
TGAACAATCTCGCATTACTCTACGTCTCTACAGGACGCTATAGCGAAGCTGAACCCTTGTATCAGCAAGCTTTGGAACTGTATAATCGCTTACTGGGATAAGAACATCTGTTTGTCGCCTCTAGCCTTAACAATATGGCAGTACTCTACCCTTCTACAGGACGCTACTGAGAAGCTGAAGCCCTGTATCAGCAAGCTTTGTCACTGAAAAAATGCTTACTGGGAGACAACCATCCCGATGTTGCCACTAGCTTGAACAATCTCGGAGAACTCTACGCTTCTACAAAACGCTACAGCAAAGCCGAACCCCTGTATCAGCAAGCTTTGAAACTGAAAAAACGCTTACTAGGAGACAACCATCCCAATGTCGCTATTATTTTGAACAATCTCGCAGCACTCTACAGTTCTACAGAACGCGACAGCGAAGCCGAACCCTTGTATCAGCAAGCTTTGGCAATTTGTGAGCAGGCTTTAGGTGTAGGTCATCCCGATACAATGGCAGTTCGGGGAAATTATGCAAGATTTTTAAGAAAAGCATATCGCTAACGATCGCACCCTTTCACAAAATTACACCAAATTGATGCCACACAACAGTTGTAGTTTAAATTTTAGCAGCGATCGCCTACAAATTGTAACTTCAAATAGCGATCGCTCCCTCTTGTCTCTTCCTTCGCGCCCTTTGCGTCCTTTGCGGTTCGATTTTCATGCTAATTGACAACGTGCAATTACCCCCTTATATCTAAAGTACAGTGAAAAATAGAGCGACGCCGAATAGCCCGTCGTAGACATCGCATAGCCATTTTAATTACAAAACTCGAAATTTGAGGTTCAAAGGCTCAACGTTGAGGTTCAGAGGCTTTGGAAGTCCCTTAGAGGATATTTCAAAAGTATTATTACTAACATCAAAACCTCAGAAATCTAACCCACCGAGCAAGCCTTCCCTCTCTTAGACCTCTTGCATAAATCGAAATTAGTTAACTTAAACTACGGGTAAACACTGGCAAATACAAGTACTTATATGTCGTTATTTTTGCTCTTACATTACATTCAAATCAACTGATAACTACTGTGACTGTAACAATCAATACAATTGAATTTTGATTTTGGAATTGTTTGTGGAATAAGTTTTACAGAAACTTTATCTTTATAGATATTAAGTAAAAACCTATATTGGGAAGCATAATATATAACCTGATGAGGGTTGGGTTCCATGAGAGTTAATTCCACTGGATTGCGAATCAAAAATACTCTTTTGCCAGGATAGCTCGGAACTAATTCGCCAACTATCAAACAGAATTTATGAAACTCGATCACAAGCTTTACTTGTATTCATTCCTAGCTCATTTCGGATGGCTCAAGAAAAGTTACACCGCTAAAATCATGTTGGTGGCATTTTTGGGCACTCATGTACCACTTCTGACCTTACTCTTGAGTTTCGTCATCTCAAACTCCTATTCCTTGGAGATGGCGGTGCGAGTTATGATCATTGCTCTGTTAGCTACGTTAGCGGGTACGGCTGCCACCCTCTACGCCCTAAACCATCTCCTCAAACCAGTCATTTTGACATCTGCTGCATTGCAAAACTACCTCAATACCAAAACACTACCTGAACTGCCTACAGAATTTGCTGATGAAGCGGGTACCTTGATGGCGGATACCTCACAAACTCTTCACAAATTAGATGAGTTAATTCACTACATCACTAATTATGATGATCTAACTGGATTGCCCAATCGTGATTTATTCCGCGATCGCCTCTATCAAACTCTATCCCAACCTGAAAACAAACAGCGCCTTGTAGCTGTCTTTTTCCTGGCCATTGATGATTTCACTGATATTAGTCATGGGTTAGAGCATGAGACAACAAATTTGTTGTTAAGAGCAGTTGCTCATAGGTTATCAACCTGCATGGCGCAAACAGATATTCTTGCCCATTTAAGTGGAGATGAATTTGCCCTTGCCCGCATTAACATTCATTCTTTTGAAAATGTGATTAAGTTATCTCAAATACTGTTGAGTACCCTGAGCAAACCCTTTTTTCTAGAAGGTAACTCGATTCATCTCACCGCTAGTATTGGTATCACAATTAATGACTTCAATGATCCTAATAGTGTAGATAAACTCTTGCAACAGGCTCACATAGCACTGTACCAGGCGAAGCAGCAAGGGCGTAGCCAATACCAATTCTATTCGCCAGAAATTAATGCTCAGTTGCAAGAGCGACTGACTTTAGAAAATGAATTACATGGAGCGCTTGGGCGCAACGAAATGCTGGTTTATTATCAACCTCTAATTGATTTACACAGCGGACAAGTTACAGCTATGGAAGCGTTAGTTCGCTGGCAGCATCCTACCTTCGGTTTGGTTTCTCCAGTAAAGTTTATTCCCATTGCAGAAGCCAATGGTTTGATCGTACCAATTGGTGAATGGGTCTTGCGAACTGCTTGTGCCCAAAACCGTGCTTGGCAGCTTGCTGGATTTACCCCAATTCGGATATCTGTGAATCTGTCAGCTCGACAGTTTGAACAAGCAAATCTAGTTGAGGTCGTCAGCCAAATTCTTGAGGAGACTGGACTCCAAGCATCTTACCTGGAACTGGAAGTGACGGAAAGCTTCTTGATGGCTGACATTGAGCGATCAGTTAAAACCTTAAAACAATTACGAGAACTGGGTATTTGGTTGGCTCTAGACGACTTTGGCACCGGTTATTCCTCGCTGAACTACTTGAAGCGCTTTCCTGTGAATATGCTCAAGATTGATCAGTCATTTGTGCAGGATGTCATATCTAATTCTGATAGCGCCGCCGTCACCGATGCGATCATTGCCCTAGCAAAAAGCCTCCGATTGAAGATCACGGCAGAGGGTGTGGAAACCCAAGAACAGCTTGAATACCTGCAAATGCGGGGATGTGAAGAAGGTCAGGGTTTCTACTTTGGTCGTCCTGTCCCTGCTGATATAATTGCTGCGATGTTGCACAAAAGTTCTCAGCAGATGGAGACAATTGCAGCATAGGTGGATACCTAAGCCATTACAACGTGTTCCATTTTGCACCTATCTCGGCGGCCATCCGAATACTTGTATAACGCTACGCACCTAGATTGAGATTCTTTTTGTGTGGTAAAAAAATTGTCCGGGTTTAGCCGCATTAGAATCCATTGGCAAATTCGCAGTGTAAAAGGCGAGGCTAATCCTCTAGGAACTGCGATCGCCCATTGTCTGCGAAATCCTTGATCTTCATCCGACTGCCAGTATGTATCCCAGGACTTACGCACACTCTACTAATTCTTCTCTACGAGACGCTGCGCGTTCGCGTAGCGTTCCGTTGGCGCAGCCTCTCGTAGAGAAGGAAAGGCGGTTCGAGAAATTAAGCTTTTTAGCAATTTTTGCGTAAGTCCTGTATCCGGCAATTTCTACGGAGGACGTTGTTAAATATTCCGATCGCGCTACCGAAAGAATCTACTCGCCAGAAAATCACACAAAAGGTCAGAGCATCTCACAAAGCGCGGAAGCAATCCAAACAACTGCTAGAAATTGCTAAAACAGGAGTAGAACCGGCGATCGCAACAGCTTGGATAAACCAACAACTTGAAACCTTGGGCATTAACCTAACCACTGCCACTTAACATACTGGAGTAGCAATGAAAGCACTTAAAGTTATGGCAACGATCAATGAGGAGGGACAACTAACCTTAGATCATCCTCTCACAACAGATAAAAATAGCCGTGTAGAAGTCATTGTTCTAATCCCAGATGAGGAAGCCCCGGATGAGACATCTCAGGCAGAAGTCTTAGCAGATTTCCGGCAAGCTTGGCACGAAGCCATGACTGAGCAAACGATTCCTGTTGCTCAACTTTGGGAAGGTCTTGAAGATGACTAATCAGCGCAGAATATGAGCAACAGACAATCAACGATGAAGAGGATATTTAAACAATTGAGTTTTAAGCACTTGACAAGATTCTTATTTTCTTAACTTGACATCAATGGCAGGATGCCCACCCCACAAGAATCATCTCTTTATTCAGCAATACCTATTTTGAAACTGTGGAAAGCTTTGCAACCATCTGAGTCCGAGATGAAACCTCAAGCTTGCGAAACATCCTTTTTAAAGCTTGCTTGACAGAGTTTTCAGTAATCCAAAGTTCAGCACTAATTTCTGCATTGGTTTGTCCTTGAGCCACCAAGTCAGCAATTTGCATTTCACGAGGCGTTAAACGCTTTGTCTGTAATAGTGGTTGTTGTAATCTCACCGTTGCCACCCAAGTCGAAACGTGCAGACAAAGCGCACTCAAATCTGTAAGATTTTGTGAGTCGAATGCAGGCATTCCTTGCTTACGGGTAAAACCTAACACGCCCACTAACTCACCATTGCTGACAATCGGCCCTGCCATGACGTGCCAGTGATCAGCACGAGGACAAATCAACTTCCACGTCTTAGGTTCTACTACCAAAGCTTCATGAACAGGGGCATGGTGTTCTAGCAAGTAGCGTGCAAGTGGATTGTGTTGGGGTGATAATGCAATTTGCATTGCTTTTTGGAGCTTGCTGTCAACTAGAGAAATTTGAGCAAAGAAAAACAGCCCACCTCGTGTAGCTGAAAAATACTGACTCATTTCTGCGGATATGTGCGATCGCAACGTCTGTTCATCTTTAGCTTGAGCAATTGCATAAAATAGAGCTTGTAAGGCAATCATGATTGGCAAAGTGTACCCTTTCGAGGTCTAGGCGCAGTATAGCAACCAGACCTATCTTAACTTTAGTCACATCAAGTCAAATCCTTTGTTTGCTTTTTTTGGATTACTTTACCATGACTATAAATTCTGGCATTGATGACACACAGATATCCGGGCGCTGGATTCAAATTAGTTTTTTGATCGCAGCAGTGTTTTTCAATCTCTGTTTAGCAACCCAAGTATTCAGTGTTGGATTAGCTTACTTTTACAATTCTGATTGGTGGAACCTACATATTTGGCTCGTGCGAGGATATAGCGGACTCTCACTAATTTTGTTGGTATGGGTGTTTTTGATTCCCTTTCCCCCAAGAATCCAGAGCCTTACAGCAAGTATGCCAGTGCTGCTGGGACTACAATTTCTCACAATTCACTTAAAGACTTCTTTTCCTTTAGCAGTCTTCCACCCACTTATCGGCTTTTCCTTATTCTCTATTTCCACAACCCTAGTTCATCGGACATCACACATCGTATTTCCCAACCAAGACTAAATCTGAAGAGGAAACACAACTTTCAATTCTTTTAGCGCTATTACAGGAGAAATATTAAGTGTCTCAATACGCTGATTCATCCGTTCTCGTTGATACCCAGTGGCTGGCAAATCATCTCAACGATCCAAACGTCCGCATTATCGAAGTAGATATGAGTCTAGAGCCGTACAAAAATGCTCACATCCCTGGTGCTGTCTTCTGGAACATTTTTACAGACTTACTATTGCCCGATTTGAAGATGAATTGGGATGCACAAGCTTTTGAGAAATTGATGGCACGCTCAGGCATCACCAATGACACAACAGTGATTGCTTATGGCAGTTATCCTGGAACAGGAGCCTGGATTTTCTGGTTATTGAAAGTCTTTGGGCATGAGAATGTCCGAGTTCTCAATGGCGGCTACCAGAAATGGAAGTCAGAAGCTCGTCCACTCGCAACTGAGTTATCCACCTTTGCTGACACTGATTACCATGCCAAAACTCCTAATGCTCATCTGCGAGTATTACATAATGAAGTTCAGGCATCGATTGGTAGAAGCGATGTCTACGACGGGCTACGCCTACGCCTCTTGTTGGATGTCCGAACACTTCAAGAATATTGTGGTGAGTGGTTTTTCAATCAGCCACCTAAAGCAGGTGAACTCACTGGACATATTCCAGGTGCAGTGCATCTTGAGCATACCTTAATTCTCAATGAGGATGGAACTTTTAAATCATTCAATGAATTGAAAAATCTTTATGAGAGTAAAGGCATTACGGCTGATAAAGAAGTGTTTCCCTACTGTACTATAGGTGCGCGTTCTGGATATATCTGGTTTGTCTTAAAGTATTTATTGGGCTATCCGAATGTTCGGAATTATGATGGCTCTTGGAATGAGTGGAGTCGTCTGCCTGATGTAGCGATCGAGAAATAGTGAGAGTTACTTGGGAATATATTTGCTTTTCTTGTGCCCATTTTCTTGAGCGTGATAAGTAAGCCTGGGGATAATCCCTGTTCTTCTTGGTGATGGTGCGAAGTGTGACTGCTGCTACCTTCTCCTTTGTAGCGCCGCGTTTTACTAAAGCTTTCATTACTAGGGGATATATCTGATTTACCAGAGTTTACCTCAATATCCCATAGCCCTTAGTACAGCATTTGATTAATTCGTAGCGAATTAATCAAAGACAATACCCTGCAATGCCAATGCGTCGGCTTGCATTGTTAATGCATCGGCTTGCAATGCAAATGTGTCGGCTTTCATTGTTAATGAGTCGGCTTAATAATAAAATGTGTCGCCTTAAA
>NZ_CALMFY010000097.1:6509-7841 GCF_937863485.1 uncultured Nostoc sp.
TCTAATTTGTCTTCTTAGTTAGCTTATTATTTTTCTTTCATTGACAATGTGTCTTCTTACATTGTTAATTCGTCTGCTTTCAATGCAAATTTTTCTGCTTGCATTGCCAATGCGTCGGCTTACATTGTTAATGCGTTCCCCTGCATTAAAAACGCTACGCTTCTATGCAAAACTGTACTTAGCTATTACTAGAGTTTATCTCCTAGTTCTCTAGTAACCGCTTGGGGATGTCATTACTCTTGTTCGCAATATTCCCAATAACCGCACTTTTACCGACGGACACCACTACCGTCATCAAGATTAAAATCTCTTAACCTTTCGTTACACTAAAGACATCGAGAAGGATGAAAGCAAACCTCTCGAAGCTGAAATCAAAGGTGAACGACATGAATGGCACAATTCGCGTTGGTAATCTCTTCGGAATTCCCTTCTATATCCATCCGTCGTGGTTTTTAGTTCTGGGTTTGGTAACTTGGAGCTATAGCAGTGGACTGGCGGCGCAATTTCCCCAATTGTCTGCGGGATTAGCTTTACTATTAGGATTGATGACAGCGCTGATGTTATTTGCCTCTGTCGTCGCCCATGAGTTAGGCCACAGTTTCGTTGCGATTCGTCAGGGAATTGATGTAAAATCCATCACACTATTTATATTTGGCGGTTTGGCTAGCTTAGAAAAAGAGTCGAAAACCCCAGGTGAAGCTTTCTGGGTAGCGATCGCAGGCCCGTTAGTTAGCTTACTATTATGCGGTATCGTTACAGCTATTGGTGTTACTACTGCTGCATCAGGGCCGTTAGCGGCAATACTTGGTGTTCTGGCTTCTGTTAACTTGGCATTAGCCCTGTTCAATCTTATTCCTGGCTTGCCCTTAGATGGCGGAAATATACTGAAAGCTATCGTTTGGAAGATTACAGGTAATCCTTATAAAGGTGTCACCTTTGCTAGTCGAGTTGGGCAAATCTTTGGTTGGGTAGCAGTTCTTTCTGGTGTACTTCCCCTACTATTATTTGGCAGTTTCGGTAACTTGTGGAATTTGTTAGTTGGCTTCTTCTTGTTGCAAAATGCTGGTAATGCGGCTCAATTTGCCAGAGTGCAAGAAAAACTCACAGGTTTGACTGCTGAAGATGCTGTAACTCAAGATAGCCCAATTGTATCTGCTAATCTTACCCTGAGAGAGTTTGCCGATGAGCGAGTCATAAGTGGGCAAAACTGGCATCGGTTTTTAGTGACTGATGATCATGGACAATTAGTAGGTGTGATCGCGGTTGATAATTTACGAAGGGAGCATCCCAGTTTTTTGCAAAGAGGACGAAAATCAGTCAGGATAAGTAAGA
>NZ_CALMFY010000098.1:0-18246 GCF_937863485.1 uncultured Nostoc sp.
AATCTCTAAAGCTTTGATATACAAAGGTTCGGCATCGCTGTACTTTCCCTGTGAACTGTAGAGTTCTGCCAAATTGTTCAGACTAGATGCCACATCGGGGTGTTCATCCCCCAGCAGGCGTTTTCTCATCGACAAAGCTTCGATTTACAAAGGTTCGGCATCGCTGTACCTTCCCTGTGAATTGTAGAGGAGTGCCAAATTGTTCAGGCTAGTTGCCACAGAGGGGTGTTCATCCCCAAAACGTTTTTTAGCAGCTGATAAACTTTCCTCATACCAAGGTAAAGCTTGCACGTATGCTCCTTGACCTTCGTAAAATCTAGCCAAGCCTACAAAAGGCCAGATTAAATCATCATCGCTTAACCAAGCTTGGTAAACTGTGGCAGTTTCCGCAAGGTGAGGGATGGCAAGAGTTGCTTGAGTAATTTCTATCAATGTGGGTGTCTGAGGAATATCCTCAGCTACTGCTACCATTGCTTGACAATAGCCACGCTTAAGTTCGTCAGCTTCTGCTAACTCTTCTAACTTCTGCTGCAATAATTCCCGAATGCGTTCGTGAACTTGGTAGGTGTCCTCTGCCAATTCTTGCAGCAAATAACGCTCAACTAAAATAGTGCAGTTAGCTTTGAGGTCTAATTCCCAATGGCTATAACTTGCTGCTGATTCTACCAAAGACCAAGGGATAGGAGCCAAAGCAAACAAACTCAACAGACAAGCCAATTTTTGCGCCTCTGGTTCCAAGCTTTGCCAATTCAACTCAAAAGCTGCTGCTACACCAGACTCGCGTGCTGATGCTTGCTTTTGTAGCTGTGCGAGGATGTCTGCTAGCATAATACTCTCCCTGGCTTACGGCAGATAGCCGCTATTTGGTAAATTCCAATGGCGATATAACCGACATATTCGCAAAGTTTTTTTGCTGTCTCTGTGTCCTGTTGAACATATTCATCCCCCAATAGCTTTGCTAATAATTCTAAGGCTGCCTTTGGTGACAACTCACCTAGCGGCAGTGATGGATATATTAACCCTGTGTTTTGACGAGTGGTAATCAACACCTTAAACCGAAAACCTTTGGGTGGCAGATAGGGTTGAATTTGCTTCCAGTCTTTGACATCATCAAATATTAATAAAACTTTGCCAGCTTGCCACTTCTTCCAGGAATAAGCAACTTGACCTGCTAGGCTTAATCCATCCGGTGGATTAAAGTCAGGTAAATTCACAACTCCAAACTCTACTAACTGGGTTCCCAAATCAATACCTTGGGGATTTAACCAACAACACCCGCCAGAATAATCTTCCAAATATTGCCATGAGTATTGAATAGCTAACTCTGTTTTACCTACCCCACCTTGCCCAGTCACATCGGTAATTGCCACCACATCATTTGCTTGCAATAGCTGATGTAATTGTTCTATTTGCTCATCCCTCCCAACAAATTTACGAGCTTGACTCTGTTGGATATTATGCGGGATATCAAACGGGTTGAAATGAGATTTTTCAATATCTCCATCCCAACTGCGGGAATAAAAATAAGTCGGCAGTTGTTTTTTATCTAAACCGTTAAATCGCTGCTTAACTGCCTCGGTAACTTCCCTCATATCCGGCGGAAAAGTCCCATTAGCTTTAGCGAAAGCCTCTTGCACAGCTTGAGAAAAGTATCCTGTTTTATTTTCAGAATTTACCTTAGCTTGCTCTCCTTCCCGCGTAGCCAGTAACACAAATTGTTGAGTATCTGTCCTTGGCTCACCACTCAAAAAAACTTTGCCACCTAAGTTAGTTGGTCTTCCATCCAACTCTAAAACATAATTGGCACAGGCATCAATAATACAAATATGATTACGAATCTTAAATTTATCGGAACCCAACAAAACTAATAAAGAATTCAAATCTAAATTCTGCCAATTCTGTTTATTTGCATCAGCACAAATCAACCGACGCTCTCGTTCTGAGGTAATCAAACCATGTCCCGCCCAAAAAATGTAGAGTAAATCCCCCGACTTTGGGGATAAAAAGTTAGTCACAATGTCGGAGATATTTTGCTCTGTTGCTAACTCTACAGTTAACCCACATTCCCCAATTAACTGATGATTTTCTTCCAGTGCTGATAAACATAACCGGATATTCTCCCTCGGCACACCGCGCCGATGCAGCCAATCAGCAAATTTCAGCGCGTCATCGGCTGGCCCCCCACCCGTCACATTCCATTCAGATTCGTGGTACTTTTCAATACCCACAATTAACCCAAAAGTCCGCTCAGGTTTAGCCATCAACTGCATGATGATTTAGTTTCTCACCTCCTATGGAAAATGACCTAACCCCCTAATCCCCTAACCTCCTTCCCTAGCAGGGAATCTATGGTGTACACACTTGAATTACCCCCCTTAATCCCCCTTTGCCAAGGGGGAAAACAATAAATCTAGTTCCCTCCCCTTTACAAGGGGAGGGTTAGGGTGGGGTAAACCATTATGGCAACCTCGAAATAATCGCCTCCCAGGTTTCGGGATTTCTCCAATAAGCACCGTGGGAACGGGAAAATGGTTGTCTGCTATCCACTCGCACATCCTGCACTCTATCAGGAAAAATTCTATTACCCACGTAACTGAGAAAATCCCGCAAATCGTAGATATTCAACCATTGAGGGAAATGCTCTGGTAATAACTGCCCATATTCTAAGCTGTAGAGGGCGTTAATCTCATATAAAAATGGTGCTTGGGAACCAACTGTTACCAATAATTCCACCTGAGACAACTGCTGCTGCACTAGCAAATCTACACAAGCGATACCTCCCAAGCTATGGGCGAGTAAAACCACTGGCTGTTCTGCTTGTTCAATTTGTTCCTGGATAAACGTCCTGATTTTTTCACCCCGCGTCTGATACAACAAAATATCACCAGGCATAGGCGAAATTTTATCAGTTAACTCAAGGCGGTTTCCTCTGACATAATTCGTTCCGATTGGCAACGCTAGTCCAACAATGGCTTTAATAACCGAGTCACGCAATCCTAACTCCGCCTCTGTCAAAGCCAGAGTCAGCAATTCCACAACTTTATCCCGCAATTGGGCATCGGTGAGTATCGGGGGAAATTTTTCTTGCTGTTCGCTAATAAACATTGCTTGAGCGACAAATGCCCTAACTATTGGTGCATAATATTCACTCAAATCAGATTCGGAAACTGTGAGCAATGCCCGTTTATACGGTTCACTGTGGATAACCGCCTCTCGTGCTTGTTCAAATACCTCTGCAATTCCCGCCTCTTGTAACTTAGCTTCCAGTTGAGATGTCGGTGTGAGACTCGCTACACGAGATTGTAAAATATCCCTTGGTTTTTTCCCAAAAGCATTTCCTGACTTAATAGGTTTCAAAGACAACAGCCACAATTCATACAGAGGGTCGCGGTATAATTGCCCCCACAGGACAATATCTGCGTCTTCTTCTGGCTGAGATAAAGCCAGTGTGGCATCCTCCAAGGGCACTGATGCGCGATTATCATTGAACTTTGCACCTAATGCACCCCAAAGGCAGGGAGCAACTTTGATATCAGGACGTTGAGCGTGAATCTTTTGCTCAATTATCTTAAAGGTATCGTTGTATTCTCGTTCTCTAATGCCAGTGCCATGTACAAATATTACGGTGGTCATTGTGATAAGGATGGCTAGCGATGCCTGGGTTGGGCTATGCCTACGCGAAGCTTCTCCTCTGTATTATTCATGATCATGTTATCTGATACAAGATAACTTCCCGTAAAAATTGAAGAAAAAGACAAGGGGACAAGGCGAGAAATCATAGGGTGGGCATTGTAATGCCCACCCTACTTACTGGGGTTTATTCAGATAAAATCCACTGTGTAGCTATTGAAAATCGCTCTCAGTTACCCTTAAACCTTAGACGTGAGAAATCTTGATATTTCCGCATGTGCCAACACAGCACCAGGTTCGCGCTGGAGAGCGTTGTAATACTTTCTCTCGAAGGTATTGCCCGTCTCTAACGGTACAATCAGCGTGCGGACATCAGCAATCAACTTTTCAAAATCATCCATCGCTATCGGTTCATCTGCTTCGAGCATTTCATCAACTTGCACAACCACCTCAGAAATGCGATGTAGCCAAGCAAATTGTTCATGAGCGATAACTAGCTGAAGTAGTTCTCCGCTTGATACTCGTCCACTAACCTGTTCGTAGGCAATGCGTTCTGTCTCCAGCAACGTCTTGTGAAGGTGGAGTAATTTGTTTCGTAAATCACGTAAATATTGATGTTGACGTATTCTTTGTGAAAGTGTGTTAGAAGTCAATGTTACCCATCCTCTGATTACAATAGTCTTCAAATGGCTTAAATAATTTCTGCGTCAATATTTTTATCACGAATAGACTGTAGCGAACAACTGGTTTGTTGAGTGATACACTAGCGATGAGTAGCATATCCAATGGTGGCATAGAGGCTCACCAGGAGGCTTGCCGCTCTGATCAGAACTTCTCACTTCCCTTCTGTTGACTGATGCTCCACGTAGCAAGATCCCATAGGGGTACGGAAGCGGCACTCAAAATACATCGCTACTTCATCACTCTCTTGTGCAAACAGCACCATTAGCCATCTGCCCAACTTCAGTTCATATATTCGGTTTCTTTGTTAAGACGCATGACAATCAACATATCTTTTTATAGCCGTTATATCTTATATTTGATTAATCATATATTAGCATAAACTTATAAGAAGTACATAGTCATAGAATCTATCGAGAAAATGTCAATTATGGGAAAACCGTCTTAATGTCGCTAGCATATGTAATTCTAGGTCTTCTTCAGCAGCAAGAAATGACAGGCTACGACCTGAAAACGAGCTGCTTTGATCAATACATTGCCCATTTGTGGCCAGCAGACCAGGCACAAATTTACAGAACTCTCGATAAGCTAGTTGAGCAAGGCTGGATTACCTGTAAGATTGAGATTCAGCACGATCGCCCCAACCGCAAAGTTTACAGTGTGACGGAGCCAGGGAAAGCGGAATTTGCCCAATGGCTTGGGACTCATCAGCTCTTACCGACTATCCGAGAACCAATGCTAGTCCAGTTGCATTTTGCAGATCAGTTGTCAAATGAAACGATTATTCACCTACTGGAGCAACAACTGGCGGCTCGAAGCAAAAAGCTTGCTGAATGTGAAACCATCGATTTGCCATCACTCAGTGATCAGTCTGCCAACCGTGAGCAAGTCATGCAAAGGCTTGTGCTGGAGTTGGTGATCCGAAGAGAACAGACTTATATTGATTGGTTGAAGATAGCGATCAGTGTTATCAATCACCAAAAGCCATATGCATCACATTACCAGATTCTATAAATTAAGACAATGGTAACAATAGCAGTTAATCCTTATCTCGATCACAATTTTGCTCCAATCCGTGAAGAAATCACCACTGACAAATTGCCAGTCATCGGTGAATTACCCCTTGACTTATCGGGGATGTTTGTGCGGAATGGCCCTAACCCTCAATGGACACCCATCGGTCAATATCACTGGTTTGATGGAGATGGGATGTTGCATGGTGTGCGAATTAGCAACGGCGTAGCGACTTATCGTAACCGCTATGTGCAGACAGCCGGATGGAAAAAAGAACGAGAAGCGGGTAAGGCTCTCTGGAGTGGGTTCTTAGAACCACCGCAAATTGATAATCCCCACGGTCCCGGCAAAAACACCGCCAATACTGCCTTAGTGTGGCACGCTGGTCAAATGTTAGCGCTGAACGAGGGAGGTAAACCTCACGCTATCAAGCTTCCGGAATTAGACACCATTGGCGAGTACACCTATAATGGCAAGCTAGTTTCTGCCTTCACAGCCCATCCCAAGGTAGACCCGGTGACGGGCGAAATGATCTTCTTTGGCTACTCTGTGTTTACGCCACCGTACCTGCAATATGGTGTGGTTTCAGCACAAGGCGAACTGTTGCGGACAGTGCCAATTGACCTGCCAATTGGGGTGATAATGCACGATTTCGCCATCACTGAAAACTATACAATTTTTATGGATTTGCCGCTGACTTTTAGCGCCGAGCGATCGCAACGGGGAGAACCTGTGATGATGTTTGAGCGCGATCGCCCCAGTCGTTTTGGCATTTTACCACGTCACGGTGACAACAGTAATATCCGGTGGTTTGAGAGTCCTGCTTGCTACGTCTTCCATACTCTCAACGCTTACGAAGAGGGAGAGGAAGTAGTGCTTATTGCCTGTCGGATGAGTTCTACTAGTGTTTTGATTTCTAGTGATTCGCAACCCGATCCGGAAGTAGATATCCCCCGTTTGTATCGCTGGCGATTTAACCTCAGCACGGGAACAGTGCGTGAGGAGATATTGGACGATGTAGTTTCAGAATTTCCCCGCATCAACGAAAATCTATTGGGGCGACAAAACCGATATGGCTACACCAACAAAATAGTGTACACTCCCGTAGCTTTATTTGAAGGTATCATCAAGTACGACTTCAGCAGTGGAAAGTCCCAAATACACGAACATGGACAGGGACGCTATGGCAGTGAAGCTGTATTTGCGCCGCGTTCTGGTGCAATTGCTGAAGATGATGGTTGGCTTGTGACTTTCGTTTACGATGAGAATTCAAACAGTTCAGAATTAGTAGTAGTAAATGCCCAAGATGTGACCGCTGAACCTGTAGCGCGGGTGATAATTCCTCAACGGGTGCCTTATGGGTTTCATGGTACTTGGGTTGCTGAGGAATAGCTAAATAGCAGTTAGAAACTGCACGCCAGTTGCAACAAGAGTGGTTCGCCGGACGTTAGTCGCTCATGGGGAAACCTCCTACAGCCCTTTGGGCATCCTACGGCAGGTACTAGCCTTTCCCTTTGGGAGAAGACCGCGCTGACTCCCCAATGCACTAGCTCGTCTAAGTCCAGTTTTGCATAATAATCGTAGCGTTTTTTAATGCAGAGGGATGTATTGGCATTGCCAAATTTAATTCGCTACGAATTAATGAAATGCTGGTACTAAACCGCGTCCACCTTGAGAACCGTAGTTTTTGCCCTCACCCTAAATCCCTCTCCCAAGTAGGGAGAGGGACTTATTTCCGGCTCCGCTTCTGGCAATATTGGGAGAAGGGGCTGGGGGATGAGGGTTTTTTCTTTTCATACGGAAAGAACTACAGTTTTCAAGGTGGACGCGGTTTAAGCAAGGCTTTACTCGGCTGCACGGTTTAAAACAAGGGGCAAAATCCCCTTGCTTTCTCTTAAGCTTTTGTTCGTGTAGCCACGAATTCCATTCACTATTTCCGACTCATATTATTTTTCCCTATACCCCCCAGCGTAGTCAATTACACAGATTGTTCTATATGATTTGTGACTTCCATAAGCAACGCCAGACACTTTAAAAGCGCCGTTAAAAATGTTTTTTCTATGACCGCGATCGCTCACACCATCATCAATAATTAACTGCATGACGATATCTTGAGCAGTCTTGGAACCATAACTGATATTTTCGCCTGCGGTTGTCTGCCATCTACCATAGCGGTTGATGCGAGTAAAGGGGTTGCTACCATCGCTACCATCATGACCTACGGCACCTTTTGGGCCTTGGTCTTTAGCGTGGTCTTTTGCTCCTAAAGACATACCTTTAGATGCAGTCAACGCTCCCACAGGATGTGCTGATTTCAGAAATGCGATCGCTTCATCGACTGCTTTGACTCCTTCTTGAGTCTGTAAATAAAAATTATTAGAAATTTTGACTCGGTTACCTTGGAAGCGCTTTTTATAGTTTTCCAGAATCGGGAGGTATGCTTTGGGATTTGTTCGTACCTTATTTGTTTCAACAATTACCTGTTGTTCCAGTGGTGAAAGATAACTCGCCTTTGCTAATAAAGTCGGACTGGCTGGTTGAACTACTGCTGGGTTAGAGTTTCTCACAGATGGGTTAGATTGAAACATTTGATTTGAGCAGCCGAATGTCAAGGTAAATGGCAAAAATACCCAAAATTTCAGGCGACGCATTCATTACCTCACAATTTTTCTAGGGATTAATTTAGTGAATTAGCAGAAAATTTGAATTTTCAACACAAAAAGTTGTCTGTAGACGCTTTTGCCGTTGGGAACTGTGGAAGCAGCTTGTTCTCAGACATCAGAACTTTAGTAGATTCGCTAACGAAAGCCCAGATTAACGCATTATATAGATATTGATAAAGCTGCAATCGCCTTTGTTCCTAAGGAATTACAAAAATATTACTTAATACCTGTAGTAACCTTGCTAACGCTAAAACGTAAATAACAACAAAAATCTTTTCATTTTCTTCCACCTGCTTTGAAATTTACACCTTGAGAAACCAACGTTGTCGATACATCAGAACACCAACAACCCACCACAACAACACGGTGACTATGGCAAACAACAGGGAACCATTCAGGACTCCCGCCCAAGATGCGAAAAAATTCTGGTAAACCCAATTGTAGGTACTAGGAGCGTCTTTGCCTGTGCCGATAGTGGTTTTCACTAAGATTTTAATCAACAAAACGGATGGAACGAAAAGAGCGATCGCATTTAAGCCCATAATTTCAAAAGGTTTACTCCAGCGACGATTCAGCCGGACTTCGATCAGTTCATAACAAGCTGCTAGCAAAAGTAACGCCCAACCGCTGGTGAAGATTACATAGGAACTTGTCCACAGCTTTTTGTTGATGGGGAATGTCCACCCCCATGCCCAACCGATAATTAAACAACCAACTCCAAATAATCCTAAGCCTATACTTGTGCGTGACTGTACAGGTTGGCTGCGTATCCATTGACCAGTAAAATAGCCAGCGAGGACGCTTACTATCGCAGGAATAGTACTGAAAAGTCCTTCTGGATCTCCCATAAAGTTGAAACCATCACCCTTGTATAAATGTGCTTTGGGAATAATCAAGCGGTCAATATAAGCGCCGAAATTACCTTCCCGTGTCAGCACTCCTGCACCATAATCGGGCACTGGTAAATAGATCATCGTTAGCCAGTAGCCGATGAGTAGCGCTGCTGCTAGTATCCATTGACCTTTACGCGGCAGGTTGAGAACTGCTAAAGAAGCCAGCAGATAGGTAAGGCTGATGCGCTGCAACACTCCCAGAATGCGGATGCTATTCAAATCAAAAGTCCAAATACCCTGATTCCAAAAGCCATTTAGTAGCAATCCCAACCCAAAGAGAATGGCAGCGCGGCGTAAAATGCGCCTGTAAATAGTTGAGGTTGGTTTATTACCTTCAGTGTACTTTGACAGCGAGAAAGTCATCGCTACACCGACAATGAAGAGAAAGAAGGGGAATACCAAGTCAGTTGGTGTGCAACCGTGCCAATCGGCGTGGGCTAAGGGAGGATATACATCATCAGCGACTCCCGCCATATTGACGAGAATCATCCCAGCGATCGTAATGCCGCGAAAAACATCTAGTGAAGTTAGGCGCATAAGCGGAATTTTATCTTAGATGAGTATCTAAGCTACTCCGCTTGATGCACTTAATCAAGCAAAATCTATAGACTTAGGATACAAGGTAAAATTTTATTAAGTAATTACCACCACTCGCTATGCCAATCAAAGTTGGAGATACCGCTCCTAATTTCACTCTACCTGCCCAAAACGGCTCAACAATTAGCCTCCAAGATTTTCGTGGCAAAAAAGCTGTTGTCCTATATTTTTACCCTAAGGACGACACACCCGGATGTACATCTGAATCCTGCGCCTTTCGTGATCAGTATGAAGTGTTTAAAGCCGCTGGCGCTGAAGTTGTCGGCGTGAGTGCTGACTCTAGCGAATCTCATCAGCGATTTGCTGCAAAGTACAATCTACCTTTTACTCTGTTAACTGACAAAGGCGACCAAGTGCGGAAGCTATATGGCGCAACAGCGGCTTTTGGCTTATTCCCTGGTCGCGTTACCTACGTCATTGACGAACAAGGAATTGTGCAATACGTATTTGACTCAATGTTTAACTTTAAAGGACATGTTGAGGAAGCACTGAAAACTTTGCAACAGCTTGCGGCTAAGTAGGAGTTGGGAGTGAGGAGGGAGGAGTTATTTCTTCCTTATCTCCCCGATCTCCCTAGTACGTCACGGCGGAAATAGAGCAACCATTAAAAACCCTGAAAAGCCCATTCCGTAATACTTTTGAATGAGTGACTTTTGACTTTTGACTTCCGCCTTGCGGTACTAGCCCCTACTTTCTATTTATTTGAATGCGATTTTTCCGGCATGACAATATTAGCGTGGGTTGACTTGCCATTCTTGCCGTTAGTATGACCGTTACTATTGCGGGGATGGATCACACCATAACCGCCGTGGTTACGTTCGTAAATTACATTAATCTCTCCAGTTTCAGAATTGTGGAACATATAAAAGTCGTGTCCTACGAGTTGCAGTTGTTCTAAGGCTTCTGCAAGGGTCATCGGCGGCATGGAAAAATATTTTGTACGCACAACTTCGTTGGGTAGTTCGGGGGTGCGATCGCCAATTAAATCTGTGACTAACGACTCTGCAACAACTACTTCTGTTGGTTGGGCTTGAGTTTTCTGGTCTTGACGCCGTTCTTTATATTTCCGCAGTTGACGAGCAATTTTATCTGCAACTAAGTCAATGCTGGCATATAGGCTTTCGCTGCTTTCCTCCGCACGGATAACGTTACCATTAGCATAAATAGTTACTTCAGCCGCTTGTCTAGGACTAATTCGGGGATTACGGGCTACGCTAAGATGCACATCCACTTCATTTGTAATGTTCTGAAAGTGACTAACTGCTTTTTCAATTTTTTGATGTACATATTCACGAATTGCATCGGTGATTTCAATATTTTTGCCGTGGATGACAAGCTTCATGTAAACTCTCCCGGTGAATATTTGGATGTGTGAATTTGCTTTGTATGAAAAGAAGTTGCGGTAAGGTCTATTACTGCCGCCAAAACAAATTGTGAACTCTTTGTATGTACTGCTGGTAAGCTGTCTCTAAGCTTCCTGCATCTGAGTTGTTGTCAAGTATACCCTTGATTTCCCTCCTCATCTCTGCGCTGATATCCAAATTGGATTTCCACATAGAACTCTTTTGTGAGGAAATTTGAGTGGTAGCTCCCGTGACTACCTTCTCTTTTCAAGGAACGCTCACAGAACTGTTGATAGTTGCTCCTTCTGTGTTCGATTGAGGTTTGCTCACTGTTGAGCAAGAACACGAGTTTTTGTGGAAGTTTGATTCTGTTTTAAATGCAAACAATATAATTAGAGTCATCAGCCAGTACATTCGTTCTTATTGTCTTGGCGTGATGCTTATTGCAGAGAATTCCTCCTAAAAACCTATTGAGGTTAATATTCAAGCTAGCACTTTGTATTTTCTAATGCAGCTTCCTTTGACTTTCCTTTAAAATCCTTTGCAAAGCTTGACAATTGTTGACTCAAATCTTCTAACTTAAAATATATTTTGTTCCCAATCCCAGTTTATTTTTGGCATGATCCATAGTTTAGAACCACACCAAAACCGTTGTTTGCTGTATAACCAAGGATTAATGCCTTACTTGGATGCTCATGGATGGCAGCGATCGCTCCTGACTGAGCGTATCCATGACCCCAGTCTAGATGACGTGTTAATTTTGCTAGAACATCCACCTGTCTACACTCTGGGACAAGGAGCTAACTTAGATTTTCTCAAATTTGATATTGACAAAGGTGAATATGATGTGCATCGAGTTGAACGCGGCGGTGAGGTTACTTACCATTGTCCCGGTCAACTGGTAGGGTATCCAATTTTAAATCTGCAACGTTATTATAAAGACCTTCATTGGTACTTACGGCAACTCGAAGAAGTCATAATTCGCCTATTAGCAGTTTATGGATTGCAGGGAGAAAGAATTCCGGCTTTTACTGGCGTTTGGTTGCAAGGGCGAAAAGTTGCGGCTATTGGGATTAAAGTTAGCCGTTGGATTACCATGCACGGCTTTGCATTAAATGTTTGTCCTGATATGACAGGCTTTGAGCGCATTGTCCCCTGCGGTATTTCTGATAAACCTGTAGGCAGTTTAGCTGAATGGATTCCAGGAATCACTTGCCAAGAAGTGCGTTTTTATCTAGCCCAGTCCTTTGGCGAAGTCTTTGACGTGGAATTAGTCGAGTCGCAGCCTCAAGAATTTTTCCGGTTTGAGTAAATTCAGCTTGTAATTATGTAATAAATACTATAGCAGTCCTATTTAAATTGTGAGACACTCATCAGAGTAGTCCATATTTAATAGTATCAAAATAACTATTTAACTACGGTTATCAAAGCTATAATCTGATTATTTACAAATTTCTATACTAACTTTTTACGGCTCTCAAGCACAACTTTGCGCGTGAATTACTCAAATAATCTCCAGGTATATGCCCCATCGTTAACGTTTCTGAGAGAAGGTGATTGGATAGCTTTGATAGAACTATTTGATAGAGACGACGGTGATGAAATTGAAGCCGATATCAACAGTAGTTTATTTTGGCTGATACCTGAACCTTGTTGGGAAGATGATCCCTTTGATTTCTTGCGCGAGTACCTTTAAATAGTTATGAGTGAAGAGTTATGAAAAAACCTTTAATTGACAACTTCTAACTCCTAACTATCTAACGTTGAGGCGACTGAGGAAAATACGTAGGCGATCGCTCTGCGGATTGGTCAGTACTTCATAAGCTGGGCCTTGTTCTGTCACAATACCTTGGTCTAAAAATATCACCTGATGGGCTACTTCCCGCGCAAATTGCATTTCATGGGTGACAACCACCATTGTCATCCCTTCTGCTGCCAATTGCTGCATCACTTGCAGAACTTCGCCGACGAGTTCGGGATCTAGGGCGCTGGTGGGTTCGTCAAATAGCATGATTTGGGGATTTATACATAAGCTACGAGCGATCGCTACTCGTTGCTTTTGTCCGCCAGAAAGTTGTTCGGGATAAGCAGAGGCTTTGTCAAATAAGCCGACTTTTTCTAAATATAATCTCGCTAATTGGGCACTTTCCTTCGGTGTTTTTCCCAAAACTTTCCGAGGGGCGAGTGTCATATTTTCCAGGACACTGAGATGGGGAAACAGGTTGAACTGTTGGAAAACCATACCTACCTGTGTTCGTAGTTGCCGCAGTTGGTTATAGTTGACAGTGGGTCGCGATAAGTTGATCCCGTTGATTATTAAACGCCCCTTGTCAATGGTTTCTAGGCGGTTAAAGCAGCGTAGTAGGGTACTTTTACCACAGCCGGAGGAACCGATAACTGCAACAACTTCTCCCCGGTTGATTTCGCCTGTGATTCCTTTGAGGACTTTTAGGGAACCAAAGTTTTTTTCGATGTTGTCAAAAATAATGGCGGGGATGGTATTGTTCATTACTTATCTCAAGCTATTCTACAGTTGATTGTAAGGTTTTTAATGTAGACGTGCAGCAGTCCTAAAAAACGCCTCAGAATGAATTCTGAGGCTTTTAGCTAAAGTCTTCTAAAGAAGACTAAGTAAGGGTTTTAGTCTATTGAAGTAGACTTTAGCTAAAAGCCTGTGAAATTTATTTTTTGGCGGGAGATTGGACAGTTGCAAGATATAACTTGAACGAACCGCAGAGGCGCAGAGAGCGCAGAGGGGGAGAGAATATAATATGGCTAAATTTAGTTTTATCTGTTGGCTGCGCTGGTGTGTGGTTGTAGGTTTTAGCTGTTTGTTACTGGCTGGCTGTGGGGTGAATCCTAGTGGTGGGAAAACTCTGCGGGTTGCTACTGAACCTGCGTTTCCACCTTTTGAGTTTCAAGGACAAGGTGGTAAGTTACAGGGTTTTTCCATTGATTTGATGAATGCGATTGCTTCCTCTGCTAACTTTAAAGTAGAATTTCAAAGTCTGCCTTTTGATGGCATTATCCCAGCTTTGGCAGCCAAAACGGTAGATGCGGCGATTAGTTCGATCACGATTACAGAGGAGAGGGCGAAGACGATTTCTTTTTCCCACCCTTATTTTAAAGCTGGGTTAGCGATCGCAATCCGCGCAGACAATCAAAATATTACTGGCTTTGACAGTCTCAAAAATAAAAAAATTGCGGTACAAGTTGGTACAACTGGGGCTGCAAAGGCTAAGAGTATTCCTGGAGTGCAAATTCGCAGTTTTGATTCAGCACCTTTAGCCCTGCAAGAATTGCTCAATGGTAATGTGGATGCGGTAATCAATGATGCACCAGTAACTTTATATGCTATTAATACGGGAAATCTTCAGGGAATTAAAATAGTACAGCAATTGCTGACGGAGGAGTTTTACGGGATTGCTACAGCTAAAAATTCCCCCAATTTGGCATTAATAAACAACGGTTTGGATAGAGTACTAAAAAATGGGACTTATTCCCAAATTTATCAAAAATGGTTTAAAGCCAAGCCGCCATCATTACCAGTTAAATCACCATTTGAGAACCAGACTAGCGCTGGCGCACCTAAAATATTAACCTCAATTGGTGTGATTTTACAGGCTTTTCCGACTTTATTACAGGGAGCTTTGGTAACGTTGCAATTGACAATACTTTCTGTAGTGTTTGGTTTAATTGGGGGTTCTCTGATTGGTATTGTCCGCCTTTCTCATGTTCCACCTGTGCGTTGGGTGGCGAGGGCGTATGTGGATTTTTTCCGGGGAACGCCTTTGTTAGTGCAAATTTTTATGATTTACTTCGGTTTACCAGCAATTTTACAAGAACTTGGTTTAACATTTACTTTTGATCGTTTGGTAGCTGGGGTAATTGCCTTAAGTTTGAATAGTGCTGCATACATTGCCGAAGTTGTCCGTGCTGGGATTCAATCAATTGAAACAGGACAAGCAGAAGCAGCACAGTCATTAGGTTTGAGTTCTGTACAAACAATGAGTTATATAATTTTTCCCCAAGCTTTCCGGCGGATGATCCCACCCTTAGGTAATGAGTTTATCAGTTTGTTGAAAGATACAAGTTTAGTTGCAGTGATTGGTTTTGAAGAATTGTTTCGCAAAGGACAGCTAATTGTCGCCGATAATTATCGCGCTTTTGAAATTTATGCGGCTGTGGCGGTGGTTTATTTATGTTTGACGTTACTTTCTTCACAGGCATTTAGTCGCTTAGAAGTGTGGATGAATCCGGTTAAGCGGCGGAGGAAGTACGATACTTAATAATTTTTAAGTGATTTTTCAGACTTACTTTAATTTAGAATTGCCAATGTAAATTAACTTTTAGGGTAAGCACTAAGTACAGTTTTGCGTAAAAGCGTAACGTTTTTAATGCAGCCGACGCATTAACAATGTAGGCTGACGCATTAACGATGCAGCCGACACATTAACAATGCAAGCCGATGCATTGACAATGTAAGCTAACGCATTAACAATGTAAGCCGACGCATTGACAATGTAAGCTGACGCATTAACAATGCAAACCGATGCATTGCAATGTAAGCTGACGCATTAACAATGCAAACCGATGCATTGCAATGTAAGCTGACGCATTGGCATTGCAGGGTATTGCCAAATTTCATTCGCTACGAATTAATGAAATACTGTACTAAGCCTGAATGAGTACAAGTCGCACGCCTGTTGTTTCAGTGAATTTTTTATTGTTAATAAGTGGATTTAGCTAAACTATAAAAATCAAATTTGTTCAACATTTCCAAAAATGTAAACACCGCAAGCACATGGAGGGCATCAGATAGAATTGCAGTTGCAATTACTCTCTTTAGCGGTGCAGGTAAACTGTATTGTACCTTTGGGGGAATAGGCACAGCTGCTAAATGAGGCATAATAGCTGCTCTCAGTCCTTGATTGACCATACTAACGACTGTAAAATCTTCTTGGATGTCGCTAGCAGTATTTATTGGGATTGCTAAAGTCTTCAAGTGGTTGTGAAGAATGCGTCCACAGAGTGTGGAAGGAAGCAAAACCGGTGGATAGCCCTCTGGTAAATAAAGGCACACCTAGTTTTTATTCTAAGGTGGCGATCGCATGACTAATCGCAAGCTGGGAAAGCTGCAATTTTAAGGCTGCCTCACTAAAGTTACCACGATCTGCTACTGCAACTATGGCTCGAAGTTGGAAGAATTTCATGGTCAATTGACAAGAACAAGATTATACATATCCTGACTTTATTGTGGCAAAAAGGTAATACCTAACCTTGTTCAAAAATTAAACCGGATTCCTATAGAAGGAATTAGTATAAATAGTGCCTTCCGAGTCGTAGACAATTTCCAATCTGCCACAGCAGGAATTAATATATATAAATAAATGTCTTCTCAGCCAAAAGTTAAATAATTATAACTATTAATAGTATTTATACAAATATGTATCTATACAACAAAAAATATCCTATTGTTTAGCATTATTTTCTGGGTATTATAATATTGGCATAAATATCTCTGTCATAAATAAAAATACTTAAACGCAGTCATTTAGTGAGTTATAATTATATTAAGTTAATATTAATACACTGAGGGTTAATAAAGATAAACTAGATAAAATATAAATTAAAAATTAGTAATCATAACATTATAAGTATTGACGAAATGAATTGTTGATAACGGTCATAACAACTTAAACACTTTTTTATAGTCAACTTCAAGCAGAATACATGGATGCGGATAATTGGAACTATTAACTACAAAAGGTACTACCCATGAGTTCCCGCGCACTGCTGTTAGTAAATCGTCATGCCCGCCAAGGGCAAAAGGGTTTGTTGGAAGCAATTCAATATTTGAAGACACTCGGCTTTGATTTAATTGAGGAGTTTACAGAAGACCCCAAACATCTTGCTGAAGTTATATTTCGCTATCAGTATCAAGTTGACTTGGTAATCATTGGTGGAGGAGATGGGACTCTCAATGCCGCAGTAGATGCTTTAGTTGATACTCAGTTGCCCTTGGGAATCTTGCCTCTGGGAACTGCCAACGACCTAGCGAAGACTTTGGGAATCCCGAATTCCCTCAGCAAAGCTTGCAAAATTATTGCCTATGGAAATTTTCGCCGCATCGACTTGGGTTGGGTGAACGGCAAGCACTTTTTTAACGTTGCCAGTATGGGATTGAGTGTAAAAATTACCCAGCGACTTACCAAACAAGTCAAACGCCGTTGGGGAATATTTGCTTATGCTGCCACTGCATTGCAAGTGATTTGGGAAGCTAGACCTTTTACTGCGGAGATTGTGATCAATGGTGAATCAGTTCGTGTGAAAACAGTGCAAATTGCTGTGGGTAACGGCCGCTATTACGGGGGTGGTATGGCAGTGGCTCATGATGCCACAATAGATGACCAAAGGCTAGATCTCTATAGCTTGGAGATAAAACATTGGTTACATATTATACCAATATTCCCGGCAATGCGAGAAGGGCGACATATACATTGGCCGAGTGTACGCTCTCTTCAAGGTGAAGAAATAGAGGTGCATACTCACAAACCGCGCCCTATCAATACAGATGGTGAAATCACTACCTACACACCTGCTCATTTTCGCGTTATACCTAAATCTATAGCTGTTTTAGTACCTCCAGAAATCATGAGTTAGTAGTTAGGAGTTATTCTGCCCTATCTACCTCTGCTAAAAATGTGGGAACTCGCATCAACTCACGCCAAATGCATCTGAGATTTTCTCAAGATATAAAGTCCCTGTTAGAACGCCTAGCTGAACAACCGCTGACTCTAGGTGATGTTCTGGCAGAAACCTCAGAACGAGGGTTCAGCCTGGTAATTACATTATTAATTTTGCCCTTTTTATTTCCTATGCCACCGGGATTAACTGGCCCTTTTGGTGGTGCTTGTTTACTGTTGTCAGTGCAAATGGTTTTAGGGAGGCGATCGCCTTGGCTACCGAAAAGAATCGCTAACTACAAATTTCCTCGTCCTTTTGCCCAGTTACTTTTGCAAAATTTGGGACGTCTTACCAAAATCTTACACAAAATCGCCCGTCCCCGATTAGCAAAAATAGCCCATAATCCTTTGATTTGGCGAATTAATGGGTTTTGTATCTCTTTGTTAACAGTATTACTAATATTACCAATTCCGTTTACAAATCCTATCCCCACTGTGGGTATTTTACTTTTGACTGTTGCCACCATCGAATCTGACGGTTTATTAATTTGCATCAGCTACGGCATTACTGTCCTAATTACCTTGCTGTTTGGATTTCTTGGTTATGCAGTATGGTTAACTCCCAGTTTACTGCCTTCTATATTTAAATAATAAAAGCCTTCAACTAAAAGCTGAAGGATGTAATTTATTAGGGTGCATCTACCATTTATTAATCCGCTTTATTGATTGCTATATCCGG
>NZ_CALMFY010000098.1:18346-79522 GCF_937863485.1 uncultured Nostoc sp.
GGTGCATCTACCATTTATTAATCCGCTTTATTGATTGCTATATCCGGTAAAATTAGACTTATAATAATAAAATAAATTTTATTGCCATCTTAAAAAATATCAGCAATAAAAAAAGCCCTCAGCTAAAAGCTAGGGGCTATAATTTAATTAAGGTGCATCTACTATTTATATATCCGCCTTAGTTATTCCTACATCAGGAAGAATTGAAAAAAAAATGGATGGCTGTGGAATTGATTTTGTTAGCCATAAGGGTAGTACTAGCCTCAATCAGGATAACCTACGGTTTTTGACTAGGTAATCATTGACTAACTTCACAGTAATTTTACAATTACCCCGAATTTCTGCTAAATACACAAAGTTTCTGTTAATATCTCTGATGCTATATCCGCAATAGTACGAATTTAGTTTATTAGTTGGGTATATGACTATGAAAGTTAGGCGCACCCAACTCAATGAAGCGATCGCAATTTCTCTTGGCCCTTGCTAGTTTTAGTATTGTCGGGGGAAGCTTTTTTATGAGAAGAAGTTTTAGTAGTACTAGCGAACCTAAAATAATAACTGATACATCACGTTATAAAGAAATTCGTAATCAACTATGGTCCAATAATGACCAAGTAAAACATTTTCCTAATGAGATTCCCACTGATGCCAAAGGCGTTCACATTGCTTACTCTCCCGAATTTTTGCAAGGAAGTAGTTTTTTTCAAATTAGGCTGAAACAGCCACCAAACAAGATAGAAAAATTACTTTCACAATACAGAAATAGTGCAAAGCACAAATATAAGGGTGGTAATACAAACGACCACATAAACCAGCCTAACGGTGTGCCGACAACTTTCTTCTACACCAGTGACTCTCATGCGGAATCTTTTCCAGCTACTTATGAAATACTGGTATTAAATGCAGATAACAAAGGTAGACCTGGCTTCAAGTGGAATCATGGAGATAGCTACGGCGTTGCTATTAATAGTTCAGCTTCAGAAATTATCTATTGGTATGAAAAATGGTAATTAACAATTTAAAATGAATTTGAATTGTCATCAGAAAAATAATTATTTGGGACATCCTACTTGAGAAAAAAGACGCGAAGTAGTGATAATTATGCTTAAAGAAAACTCCACGACAAGAATGATCGTATGGCTAGGCTGATTTAGTAAAAATTTCTACAAACCATTTTTTGAGATTGGGAAGATGGTAAATCTATGTTTCAACTTCTGTCTTTGAAAGTTATGTACCCTTCTCCTGACAAAGACGGTGCAACTTTTACCCTTTTGGATATATCACTTTGGGTAGTTAAAACTTATAGCCAACATAGCTAAGATTTATAAGGTGCCTAAAAACTATCTTAATATGTATAATGCCAACTGCTTTGATTACTGGTGCCTCTAGTGGTATTGGTAAAGCTTTTGCCCAGGAACTAGCTGCACGCAAGACAAATCTTGTACTAGTTGCTCGTTCCGAAGAGAAACTAAGCCAATTAGCCAAACAATTACAAGAACAGTACAAAATTCAAGTAGATGTTATAGTCAAAGACCTTACAGAACCTAATGCAGCATCTGCTGTATTTGATGCCACTAAACTAAAGGGATTAACCATTGACTTATTAATCAACAATGCTGGTTTTGGTTACTATGGCGACTTTGCTGAAGGGGATGGAGAAAGACAAGTCAAAATCGTACAATTAAACATTTTGGCATTGGTAGATTTAACACATAAATTTCTTCCCTTGATGCGGCAACGTGGTTCTGGAAGTATTATTAACGTATCCTCTATTACTGCATTTCAACCGATACCATACCTTTCTGTTTATGCTGCGAGTAAAGCTTTTATTCTCAGCTTTAGTGAAGCACTATGGGCAGAAAATCGTCAATATGGTGTTCGTATTTTAGTCACTTGTCCAGGGCCAATAGAAACAAACTTTTTTGCAGAAGCTAATTTTCCTCCAGCGCTGGCAAGTAGTACAGATAAAGTGTATTCTTGTGAAAAAGTGGTTCGAGAATCTTTAGAGGCTTTGGAAAAAGGGTATCCAACCGTTATTAGTTCTAATACTAACACTCAACTTAGAAGCAAATTATCTCGGCTCGTACCGCGCAAACTTCTGCTGAATATGTTAGCAAAACATTTTAAAGCCTAAGTATATAGTTAGGAGTTAGAGACGCGAAAAATCTTTGTCTGTACAGGAGTTAGGAGTTAAAGAAAGTGGTAAATTTAAAACTCCTAACTTTTCACTCCTCACTCCTCACTTCTAACTACTTATTCCTTACTCCTGACTTATTAGATATATCTTGTTAATTGAACTCGGTAGCGGTCTTTTTTTGTAACGGCGATTTCTCCAACTTCTAAACGCCCTTTAGAGCGAATAGCGATTAAGTCGCCGGATTTAAGTTGAGAACTAGCTTGGGTAACTTCCTTCCAATTGACGCGGACATCACCAGCATCAATGAAATCAACCATTTTGCTGCGGGACATGCCAAAACCAGCAGATGCGATCGCATCTAATCGCAAAGAAGCCTCCACAGTAGTTAATTCTTTTTTCTTTGGTTCCCGAACCTTTAATTCAGTTACCTCAATCTGTTGAGTTTTCACAGGAACTGATCGCACCTGTTTAAGACTCATTTCCAAAAATTCCACCAATTCTGGTGCGACAATCGCCTGCGCCCCCCGTTCTCCCAAGACAATCACATCTCCCGTCTTTTCACGAACAATTCCCGTCCCCAACATTGCGCCTAAAAAGTCGCGGTGAGAGGCGGTATCAAACAGGAAATTACCAGCAATTTCTACAGCTACAAGGCTGACTTGAGATTGATCTAAGGGAAGTTCCGAACGAGCGATCGCAATTCTTTGGCGTTCAGCTTGCGGATATCCACCCCACACAACTAATTGCACTTCTGTTAATCGGTTAAACACCCGTTGAATTTCCACCAATTCTGGGGGAGATAGAAAATCTGTCAAAACCACTTCCCAAGTTTTGATGGCTTGCTGGGCTTGATCAATTACACGAGCTACACTATCTCGATTTTCAACACCTTTTAAAAGTTCTTCTCGTGGCAACATTCTTAAAAATTATGAGTTATGAATTGAGAATTAATCTGCTATAACTGTCTTGATTCTAACTTTAATTCCCATTTGGGCAGGTTTTCATCTCTACCAATTTGTTACATTCCTAATTTTTCCAGAATGCGAATCGAGGCAGCATGATTGTCTGGAGAATGAACGATAATTCTCTTAAGTTCTCGCTGAGTAAAGGCAAAATCGACCAGTGCTTCTGCTGCCTCAAAAGCAAATCCCTGCTGGCGATAAGCTGATAGCCCTTCATAACCGATTTCTCCAGTTCCTGTCTGATCGGGTTTGTCAATAAAACCCAAATCGCCAATTAAAGTAGAATCGGCATATGAATCATTCGCCAGACACCCCAACCCAACTGGGAAAGATCATCTACCAATAACAGGGAAGCAACTCAAGTCGCTGTGTCGTAATGTGTAAACTATGATTCATTACACACTACTTGTGTCAGCATAACCTTGGATATTTTCTGGATCAAACTGACGTAATATTCGGGTTGCTTGCCGAGTGAGAGTTTCAGAACCTTGAACGGCAACTAAGTATTTACCTGCATCTAAGCGGTTGCGATAAGGTAATGCATCACCACTACCCACGAGTAAACCGACTCCGCCACCCACTAAAACACCACCCATAGCACCACTAGCAGCACCTAGCAGTCCACCAATGATGTGATTGCCAACTTCACCCGCCCAGGCAAAAGTATCTAAACCAGTGATCAGGCTGAATGTAAAACCTGCAAAAAAGCCAAATGGTATCAGCCAGGTTGCCATCAGTTGTGCTTGGTTTTTGGCTTGGTCTTTGGGGTCAATTAAGCCAAACTCGTCAGCCGTTTTATATCCCTTCCCCAGGATAGTACTGTTTATGCCTTCTTCTTCTAAAGCTAAGTAAGCAGCTTCGGCTTGAATGCGGTCTGGTAATACGGCAACAAGGTAATTCATTGATTTTACAATTTGTCTAATAGAAGTTTTGCCTTAATTAACAGCGTATCAGTCCTGGTGGAATCAATCTTGCATTAGGTAGGAGTAGAGACGCGAAAATCTTTGTCTGTACAGGAGTTTGGAGAGGCTTTGATTCTTACTCCCCAACGCTACAAGGGTTGGGGTTGGGGATTAGGTCTGTGTTGAACTCAACTGCAAACCGTAATAATACAACTTAAATATACATGGGCTGATCACTTTAGCGAATCTAGTGGCTCACAAAAATTGTTCACGCCTTGCTTGAGGACATAAATCAAAACTGGCGTTGCCAAAATCTTAGGAAACGTCGGCGTCGCTTTTAGATGTTCCATCATCTTTTGAAGTGAAGTATTAAGCAAATCTTCTCGATATTCTTGTTCGCAAATGACCACACGCCATTTTCTAGCCAAGGCATCTAACCACTCGGAATTTGCTCTTTCTGGTTGTTGTCCGGCTCGGATAGCTAGCGTCATTGCCGCATCTTCTAAATCTCCATCACAGTCTTCAATCAAATCCAGCGCTTCCATATCGCTGGGATCATCTGCCAATTGAGAGCGAAACTGTGCAATTTCTTGAGATGTTACTTTAGTCATGAGTCTTTGACAAGGCGAGCAATCGAACACTCAGTTATGTTAGTCCAATTTTGACTAATCCAATAGCCCTGTTGATAAAAGTCTTGGTTTAAGACTTTTTATGAATAGTGGCGTTTTTGACAGCGTGTTGAGAACCAGAATAAAATTTGCTTTTCGAGTAACTTTCTTGCAACTAAACTCTCCTGCGATTGCCTAGTTTAGGTAGGTACACGATCGCAAACGAATCCTTTTGTCAACCCAAAACCATTGCAGGGCGGCTGCATCATATCAATAATAGTAGTCTATTCTCAATAGACTGGAAAAAATATCATTAACTCTTGCTTATTGCTAAAGGTTTAAGCGTAAACGTAGGGCGTGTTTTCAAAGTCTTAGATCCCCCCAACCGCCCTGCTGTCGCAAAGAGAAGGAAGAAATTCTTAATTAAACTGTATTGAGTTATCATCCACAAGCGATCGCTAAAGGACTCCTAAAAAATAAAAATTTCCACTACTGCTTTTATTACTAAAAAGCCTCATTTTATCAATATGTTTACTGATAAAATGAGGCTTGTGGGAACTTTTGCTCAGAAACACTATTGGACTTTGTAATGCCTTGAGGGCAGGTGCAAAGTGCATTACAAAATACAACAGCAGTCAAAAGTATTGACAGTTGAGTTTCGGCTAATTAGCGTAGTGCTCTGAGGGTAACAGACCGTTGCAACTGAGCTAAAGCGCGGTTGTAATCCAAAATTGCTCTGACTCGATTACCTTCAGCTTGTGTGAGGTCGTTTTCAGAGTTAATCACATCAGTTTGAGTCCCTACACCAGCTTGGAATCGCAAACGCGCTAAACGTAGAGCTTCTCTAGCTTGTTCTAAAGCGGTATTAGCGGTTTGAACATTTTCCAAACTAGATTGCTGGGTAGAATAGGCTTGTTCTACCTGAAAGCGAATTTGGTTACGCTGTTCAGCAAATTGAGTTTCTGCGATCGCAATATTAGCTTTTGACTGATTTGCCCTTGCTCTTGCTGCTCCTCCATCATACAAATTTAGGGTTGCCCTAACTCCCAATGAATAACCATCAGTAACGCTAACATTATCATTGAACTGATCTAACAGGTCGTAGCTGGCGACCAAACTAACCTGAGGACCCAGTTCCGCAAGGGCCTGCCTACGCTGTTGCTCACTAGTATTGCGTTGTGCTAGCTGCTGTTGCAGTTCCGGACGATTTTGATAAGCCAGCACAATACTTTGTTCTAACGTTGGGTTCCAAAGACCAGCTAACTGTACAGGATCGGCTGCACTGATATTTATCGCCTGCGGCAAACTTATCCGAGTTGCTAATTGACGACGGGCAATTGCCTGCTGCGATCTAGCATTAGTCAAATCTTGTTGGGCATTTGCTAAATTGACCTGAGAGCGTAGCACATCGAAGCGAGTACCAACCCCAGCCCGCTCTAAAGCTTCTGCATCACGCAAACTAGCTTGGGAGTTCTGCACAGCCGACTGGGCAATACGTACTTGTTCATCCGCTTGTTGCAGATTGTAGTAGTCAGTGGCAACATTTAGACGGATTGTCTCAAACTCAGTTTCTACAGCCAACTCATAGAAACGTACCTGTTCTTCAGCCGCTCTGATTTGTGCTTGCACTCTCCCAGAACTATAAAGGTTATATGACAGTTGTGCTTGCCCAGAAAAAGATGTACTGGGTTTATCTGGGGATGATATACCCGTCTGTTGTTCTTGAAGTTTCGACGAGAGCTGACTACTAGCAGACTGACTACGAGTAATATCAGTGTTAATTCCCAGAGTGGGCAATAAAGCAGCTTGCGCCTCGCGTAGAGCCGCTTTATTGCGTTCTAGCTCCAATTGGGATACCTGTAAATCCCGATTATTCCGCCGTGCTAGCTCCAGAGCCTGTGCCAAAGTAATCGGCTGATTTCCCTGAAATGTCACTTCCTCTGGTTTGGTGGGAAATTGCAGAGGATTTGAGCTAGGAATCAGGTTATCGGGAATTTGCACCGGTCCTGATGGCACAGGAGTTACGGTTCTCGGCACAGTTGGAGGTTGCACTGAACCCCCTGGTGCAGGAATTACGGTTGTCGGCACAATGGGAGGTTGCACTGAACCCCCTGGTACAGGAGTTACGGTTTCTGGCACAGTGGAAGTTGGCGTCGAATCTGTCGGAATCGGAGTATTACTCTGAGCCAGGCGGCCAATAGCACTTTTTTGTAAGCAGGCGCTTGAGTCCAGTAGCAAATTAGCCAAAGAGTCAGTCTTACTTTTTCCCAACTCCTGTGGACACCTCTGCGCTGACAGCAGTTTTGCTGCTCCTACACCTATAGCTGAAGTTTGTAAAAATGTCTGCAACTGAGTAACAGTATTTATCTTTTGAACCACTGGCTGCTGTGTAGAAGACAGGGACAAAATTTCTTTTTGGACAGAAGGGGATTTTGAAGTGTAGTTGGGAACTACTATCCTCTTTGATTTATGTCCATAAGCGCTTGAATTACTCTGTTTTTGATTATTTGGAGCAGAACGACTGACATCAAGCTGTTGCGAAGGATTAGAGGTAGGTGTCAAACTGAAAAATCTACCTTCATCTTTCTTAAGTAGTTGTTTTATTGGCACAACAGTATTTCCAATCGTGAACACTGGAATACTGTTATTACTTAAAGGCTTCATGCTAAGTTTAGTGAAACCAAAAGCAGGTACTTGGGTTGGAGTACTAACATCTGCACCGTTAGGCAGTTGGGTATTCATAATGTCCACAACCGAGTCTTGACCATAAGTAGAAGTCAAAACACCAGGAGAAGACACCAGATGTACCTTAGTTAGTTTCGCAGTACCAGCCCAAACAGGCTGAGTTGTTAAGACCGCTGCCGTCACACCAGGCAAGAAGCTATAGAATAATTGCTGTCCTTTCACCGCATCCCTCACACGAAAATCAATCTAGCGGCAGAAAACCTTTCTTCACCACAGAATATAGCACGATACTAAATTTAGGAAAGAATATACTACGATACTAAATTCAGGGTTCGGAACTCTGTTTGTCTTCAAAACGTCTAACAATGCGAGAAAGTTCCGCCTTTTCATCGATACTAACGCGAGTAGGAGCACCGCTGATAATCCGTTCGTAGTTCCGGAAAGAATCTTTAATATCGGGACCATCAGCAGTGATATTATACTCACGAATGCCCTTATCATGCCAAGACCCTCTCATCTTGAACACGTTAATTGCCCGCGACATTTCTCCGCGAATTTCTACGTACTGTAACATGATAATTGTGTCGGTAATCGTGGAGATATGAGAGTCAGTAATCGAATGCGCTCCCATAAATTGGTCAGTTGTGTTGGTAAAGAAACCAGTAATTTCTTCTTGTTTAGCATAACCCGTCACACCAATCACAAACTGCCGAAATGCATTATTGCTCACTCCTCTAGCTAGTGCTGATAAAGAATCAATGGCGATGCGAGCTGGTTTGAAGACAGCAATTTCGGATTTAATAATTTGTAAGTGGTCTTCTAAACCAGTTGATTCAGGATAAGTACAGATTATTTTGAGTAAACCTTGATCCTCTAATTCTTCAAAATCAATCCCCCAAGAGGAAGCATTGCGAGATAGTTGGGCGCGTGATTCTTCATAAGCAAATAATATTGCCTGTTCTCCATTGAGGCAGCCATCTTGAATAAACTTACTGACTAAGAGGGTTTTGCCAGTACCTGTGGCTCCTGTTGCCAAAATAATTGAATCTTTAAAGAAACCACCACCGCACATTTCATCTAAGGTTTTGACACCAGTAGATACCCTGACATTGGAAGACCGTTGAGTTAAACGCATTGCTCCCAGTGGGAAGATGTTAACTCCTTCATTAGTAATCGTGAAAGGATATTCGCCTTTCATATGAGTTGTGCCGCGCAACTTGAGAATTTCAATTGTGCGACGGCGGCGTTCTCCTTCTAAAGCGTTGCGAACAATTGCTACATTATCGGAAACAAATTCTTCCACACCAAAAGAGGCAACAAGACCATATTCTTCACTACGTTCAGTGGTAATTACAGTGGTGACACTCAGTAGTTTGAGACGTGCTACTAGGCGAAAAATCTCGCGCCGCACTACTCCCATCGCTTCATACTGCTGAAATACCGCTGTTATTGAGTCGATTGAAACTCGTTTAGCTTTGTATTTGCGGATGGCATATTGCAAGCGCTCAATTAGTGCAGAAAGGTCAAAATTACCAACGATATCTTGACCTTCTGGATCGGGAGATGCATCAAGAATAAACAACTTGCCTTCTTCGATTAAGCGTGGCAAGTTCCAACCAAAAATATGGGCATTTTTAATAATATCACTGGGTGATTCTTCAAAAGTAACAAATACTCCTGCCTCATCAAAGTAGGTGATACCGTTATAGAGAAACTGAAGAGATAATAAAGTTTTACCTGTGCCAGATGTACCGCTAATCAAGGTAGTTCTACCAAGTGGTAAACCACCATGAGTAATATCATCAAACCCTTCGATCATCGTGCGAATTTTTTCTACACCCCTAATTCTCGGTGGTTGCTTTGGTTCTAATTGCTCGTTTTCACTCATTGCTTGATAACAAAAGGGGATTAAAAACTGTTTTTTTATTACTAAAGTTTGGACTCAATTTTTTCGAGACTATTTATAAACTTTCATATTAAGTAGGGTGTGTTATGGCACAATCTGATTCAAGATAGCGAAAGTAAATTATTTTGCCGTCAGGTAACGAGATAAATGGTGCGTTGCGCTACGCTCTAACACACCCTACCCTACACAGTTAAAATTTACTTTAGAAATGGAGAAATGGTCTCTTGCATCATTAATTATTTTACTCTTCAAAATCATCTTCACTCAGTTCTTCATAGAGCAAATCTAATCCAATCAATACTTTTTCTCTATCTGAAAGATCCCCGATAATTTTGCGAACAGGTGGAGGCAAAATTTTAGATAATGTCGGCGTCGCCAATATTTTATCTTCTTCCGCCAGTTGTGGGCTTTTCAGTACATCGATCACTTTTAAAGCATAAACACCTTCAAACTCCTGTTCTAAAATATCTTTGAGCCTTTTTAATGCCCGGACTGAATTCGGGGTGTTCCCTGCTACGTAAAGCTTGAGAACGTAGTTTTTGTTGGCTTTATTCATATACCTAATGCCTAGTCATTATAATAGAAATACAAGATGCGATCGCGCATTGGAACTAACTAACAGCAGTAGTTTGTTCCAAGTTAAACATCAATAAATTTAATTTATTTAGAAATCGAACTCCTATAGACTTCGCACAGGTGAGCCAGGATCTCTATCAACGTTAGGCGGTAATCAAGTAACGTTTCATTGCTCCTTCCTTCTAATTTTAGCTGATTAGAAAATTCTTCAATTACCTCCATGTGAATTTCGATGATTTGTGGCACAGGAATATTAGTATAAAATATAATATTGATAAATTTATCAATTTTTTCCTTGAGTGTTTTGTCTGTGGTAAAATAATTTATAAGAATTAGGCTGTAATCTGACTTAAGCTGTCTTAATAATCTTTGCCGTTCTGCTGGAGTCATCTCCTGAAAATGCTGTTGGCTTTTTTGGGTGTGGCTGGCAAATACATAGACGTACTTGTCAGCGTATGCCTTATTCGGATTTGGTTGCAGCCAATTTGGTAAATAGTTGATTTTTCCAGAGGTAGTTGCAACAATAAGTAGGTAGTAAAATTGGGCAATAATCTCGTCAATAAATTTCCACACCCACCTGCTCAAACCTTTTTGGTTGTCTAAGTCAACTGGATTATCTAAACATTTATTAACATCAGGTTGCAGAATTAATATCGGTAATAACATCTATTTTTGAATACATCTCCTTAATCGCCCTGACCAAGAAACGTGGGCTGATAAGTTTGGCTAACGCTTCTAGGGTAATACGGGGTGTAGAGTAAACTGGTGATTCCACCCCAAAAAAATAACGCTCTGTGTTAACAGATAGTGCTAGCCACTCAACAACCTAGTGCAGCAACTGAGTGTTAGGACTTAGTAGGTCTTTGATGATCAGGTATCTGTCGGCATAACAAGACAGAGTAGCTAATTTATTATTTGTATCTCATCTATATATATAAATAAATAAATAGATAAATTTTTTTATTTTGCTCCTTGATAAGATACTTAAACGAACTTAAAGGATTGTCGCATTCTAAATCATTATAATTCCTCAAGGTTCTAAAGCGAACCTTTGGGGCCATAATTGTTGTAGCCGTCGCTATCGATGAGGAGTTTAAATACCAGTAAGACACCGGGGAGGCTAGTTGCTAGAAATGAGAAGCGGCAAAAGGAAAAGTCGCCTCTTGAAAAAATGCACTCGTTCGCAAGTAAGTGTCCGTGAGGGGAAATCCCGTTGTTTTAATAGCGTTGAAATAACCAGAGTTGCTTATATGAGTCTTCTTAGAGGATATGGCTTCAGGCGAAAAGACCATCAACAGTTGGCAGATGGAGATGCCGGAGGTTTCCACAGGAAGAAGAACCCCCAAAGCCCTATGTTAATGCTAGATTACCCGCTTTATGACTTTCAGGCAACCGTACCTAGCTGCCCCCAAACAAGTTCTCTGGCAGTGGTGCTGGAGATTTTTGAGCAAGAGCAGTGCGATCGCTTGGTAGTAGTGAATCAACAGCAACGCCCCATAGGATTGCTGTATTCTGCCCGTTTAATCCAAATATTATTAGCACATAGTGACGATAAAAATCTAAATTTACACCAATCACTCTCTACCTGGGGTCAAGGTCTAATTGAGCCAATACAGACAATATTAGGTTCTGAGCCTGTAGAGCAATTGAGCTTGCGCTTGGGTTATCAACAAGCCGAAAAACACTCCTCCTTAGATTGGGCGTTGATTGACTCTGATGGTCAATATTTGGGGCTGCTGGATAGTTCACGTCTGTTGCGATTATTGGCTAAGGAACGCATAGCTGGGTCACTAAGCTCAGGCATCCAGAGGTCGTCTGGTGAGCATCGCCATGAGTATGATGCTAGTGTGCAGACACCAAATGAACCCAAATCATTGGGACACCAGCCACTAGTACAGTTGCTGGAAAGACTGCCTTGGCCTTTGATGTTGCAAACGGGTACTGGCGAGGTGGTAGCACGAAATCCCGCCTGGTGGCAGCAATTAGGAGTCTTGAAAGATCCAGAAGGAGTTAGGCAACAGGTGGAGGCAATACTTGTGCCGAAGCCCTCCGAAAAACCCGAATATGTCACTCAACGAGCAATCACGGTTCATCCCAATGGTAGGGAGAATGAGTATGGTGATACAGAGGAACCGACCCAGCAAGAAGCATTACCAGATGCTGTATACAGTCGCTGCTATTTGGATAGTCAGGTGGGTACTTGTACCTGCGTTGTCGAAGTGCAAAATGGTCAGGAGCGAATCTGGCAGTTTGCCAAAATTCCATTAGATAGTCCTGAGTTTAAAGTCATGAGTGCTGGGTCAGAGGTTGCACTCAGCAATGATTTGTGGTTGGTTTTAGCTACTGATGTCACTGAGCAACAACAGCTTTGCAAAGAACTGGCAGCAAAGAATGCTGATTTAATTCAACTAAATCGGTTGAAAGATGAATTTTTAGCTTGTATTAGTCATGAACTCAAAACTCCCCTAACTGCGGTTCTGGGATTATCACGGTTGCTTGTGGATCAGCAATTGGGAGAACTTAACGAGCGTCAAGCCCGTTATGCGGGACTGATTCATCAAAGCGGACGGCACTTGATGAGTGTAGTTAATGACATTTTAGATTTGACCCGCATGGAAACGGGACAAATGGATCTGACACTGACGCCAGTAAAAATTCAGGCTGTGTGCGATCGCGCCCTATCAGAAGCCAAAGCCATCCACACCCAACCTAGCAAAGCTACGTCCCAAACTCAACAAAATGCCCGTTCATCTGCTTCCCAATTCAGCCTCTCCATTGAACTAGGCTTAGATCAGATAGTGGCAGATGAATTGCGCTTGCGCCAGATGCTAGTACACCTACTTTCCAACGCCTTTAAGTTCACCGAAATATCTGGCGAAATTGGGCTGCGGGTGAGTCGTTGGGAAGGATGGATTGCTTTTACAATTTGGGACACAGGCATTGGTATTCCTGAACACCAGCAACACTTAATCTTTCAAAAATTTCAACAACTAGAAAATCCCCTCACCCGCCAATTTGAAGGCACTGGTTTGGGGCTGGTATTAACTCGGGCCCTGGCTCGCCTCCACGGAGGAGATGTCAGCTTCTTATCTCGTGAAGGTAAAGGTAGCCAGTTTACACTACTTCTGCCGCCCAGTCCGCCGAAAACAGGGTTTTCTGAGCCAGATGTGGGAATCAGAGAAGACGAACAGATGCAACACCAAAAGACACGGGAAAACTCTGTGGCAGATCGTCAGCATGTCAGTACGCCCACACAGCATCATCCCGCTAGTTCACAACGGTTGGTCTTGGTAGTCGAGGCAGTAGCTCGATATATTGAAGACTTGACCGAAAAACTCAAAAGTTTAGGATATCGGGTAGTGATTGCCCGATCGGGGACAGAAGCAGTCGAAAAAGCTCGGCGCTTGCAACCAATAGCGATATTTTTGAATCCGTTGCTACCCCTGCTATCAGGCTGGGATGTGCTGACTTTATTGAAATCTGACAGCGCAACCCGTCATATATCTGTAATTGTGACAGCGACAGCAGCCGAAAAGGAGCAAGCATTTGCTAACCGAGCCGATGGTTTCTTAAGTTTGCCAGTAGAGCATCAGGTATTAGCACCAGTTCTAGAAAAATTATGTACTGCACAAGCAATTTTGCAGCTAGGGTTAGACAATAGCGCAATTATCCCAACTAAGACTCCACTGCGAATTCTCAGGTTGGTGAATCCCCATTTGGAATCGGTCAATCCCCACCCCTCACTTCGAGAACACCGGGTGATTGAAGTAGATGACCTAGATCAGGCAGAACTCTTGGCGCGGGTATGGCAGTTTGATGTAATTTTGCTAGATGTCGAAAGTACCACTGCCCAAATTTATTTGCAACAATTAATTGGGCATCCACGTTTGGCGGCTATACCACTGGTTACTTGCGATGTTGCAACTACACTAATAGCTTCTAAGATACCAGGGTTATCTGTATTTCCTTACTTAACACCATTTGCTCAAGACAAAAGCAGTCGCACCGAGAAAACAGATGCCTTACTATCAGTACTGCAAATTGCTTCTGGTATTTGCTGCCCTGCCAATATCTTGGTAGTGGATTTGACAATGCTGCGTGATTTTCCACAGGGAAGACGCAAGCAAGTTAACGGTTATCAGACAGAAAAAAATTGCTCAATTAGTAGTGAAACTGCTAAACGGGGGTCTGAGTGGTTCCAAGCTTTAATTCAGTATCTACAAACAGCAGGCTTCAAAGCGGCGATCAGTCCCTGTTGGGCAGAAGTGTTACAACAAATTCGCCACCAAAGCGTTGACTTACTGCTAATTTGTTTAGGAGAATCCGCTATCCATAAAGACGTGCTAAAAGCACTGAAAACATTGGGAGATTCGCCTGAGAAGTTACCACCAATTTTGGTACTTAATCAGCGATTAAATCGCCCGGAAACTATTTCCCAGCCTGGGGTAGCTTACAAGAAAATTGACAAGCAGAAGAAGAATGGTTTGGAATCTATAGAAACTGTTGTGGGTGCGATCGCTACCCAAATATTACCGCGATCGATATCAATGGAAGACCTTTTAAACCAAATCAATCAAGCTTTAGCTGTCAATGGTTACAATCACAAGTGTTAATGGGGAATGGGGCAGAGGAGCAGAATTAATAACCAATGCCCAATGCCCAATTATGATATATCTATTTTTTCATTTTTCTTTTTCTTAAAAGGAATTCTCACCAAGTTATAAGCACCCTTGGTTGATAAACTCTTGTAATCATCTGGCTGTAAGTCCATTTGTAAAAACTTTTTCTGTTCAGCCAACACCAGCACTGAGGGAGGTTTTAGTCCTTTAGCAGCCTGGTTTTTAATATGTTCTACAGCCTGTTGGGGAAATCCTAAATAATTTACATGAATGTGGCTGTAAAAAACTACACTAGGCTTTTTGAAGCCAAGCATGATCAATTCTTCATCTGGTTGTTTTGCTTGTAGGATGATCGCAGACAACTCCCTTAAGGGTAATTGACGTTCTCGATCAATAAAGAACGAAGTAGGCGTTAAGACAAAAATTATAAACGCCACAAATCCTATTAAATTAATACTGTTAATGTAGTTCCAACGGCGACTCAGTAATAAACCTGCAACTAAAACAGCACAAACCAGCCAAATTACGGCGGCTATTAGTGGTAAACCAGATCGTTGAATTAATTCGTGGAAGTTACTTATAGCTGGATCAGTACCTAATATGTGGCTGATGTTAAACAGTGCTGTTGCCAAAAATGATAAAAACACTACATTCACCCAACCACTCCAGAGGAGTAAGGGGGGGATGGAAGAAGACGCTGGGAGATGATTAAATCCTCTCTCCGTGTCTTTGTGTCCTTGTGTCGCGGTGTCATTTGGATTATCTGTTTTTGGTAAAAGGTCGCTCCACAACAGGGTTACCAGGATTGCCGCTGCTGGCATTAAAGGCAAGACGTAACTAGGGAGTTTGGTAACAGCAATGGTGAAAAAGCCAAAGACGCTAGCAAACCAAAACCAGGCAAATAAACCAAACTGCTGAAAACGTTCAAGGGATCGCCAGTGCGATCGTTGCCAAAACTTTAGTCTTACTATAGAGACTGGTAAATACACTGAGTAGGGCGCAAAACCCAGCAGCACGACTAAAAAGTAAAAATACCAGGGTGCTGAGTGACCATTAACTACTTCTGTAAAGCGATCCAGGTTGTGATAACCAAAAAAGGAGTTAATGTAATTCCAGCCATTGCGCCAAATTACTAAAGCATACCAGGGTACTGATAAACCTAAAATTATCAGTATACCCATAAGAAAGCGCATTTCCCGCAACACCTCTCGAAATTTTCCCACATAAAGCAAAAAGGCTGCAACAATTAGCCCTGGTAAAACAATTCCCACTGGGCCTTTAGTCAAAATTGCGCCTGCAATCAGCACATAAAAAGCTAAGTACCACTTATTAGGGAATGGGGCATTGGTTATTAATTCTGCTTCCCTGTTCCCTTGCTCTCTTTTTCCCCCTGCTCCTTGCTCCCTGCTCCCTTCCTTGCCTGCGTACCCTAGAAAGAAACATAACAAAGCTGATGCCATACATCCAGTGAGCAGCATATCAGAGACACCCGTTCTCGCCCAAATAATAGTTTCGGGATTGAGTGCCATGAGCGCTGCCACCAAAAAAGATGTTAAATAGCGGCGAGTAGGACGTGAAACTCGCTCTAATTCGTCTTGTTTAGCCGTATACCACTGGATGGTGTAAAAAGCTAAACAAATTAAGCCTAAGGCTGCGATCGCTGAAGGAAGGCGTACTGCCCACTCATTCACCCCAAAAATTGCATAGGCGATCGCCTGACACCAGTAAACTAAAGCAGGTTTATCGAAACGAGTGTCACCATTAAAAAATGGGGTAATCCAATCACCTGTGACGAACATCTGGCGGGAAGCTTCGGCAAATAGCGGCTCTGTCTCATCAACCAAGCCAGTGTTGCCCAAATTCGACCCAAAAGCTATCCAGCCAATCAATATCAACCACAAAATCGACACAGTTACACCAAGGGCTGGATTCTTTGCTATTTTGTTGAACCACTGATCAACAGTGTGCTTAACACTCAATTTCATTCTCATTAGTCAATAGTCAACAATCACTAATCAATAGTCGTTGATTATCTATCTTTTGTTCTTCGGAGTTTTAAATTCAACAATTTTCTTCTACTCAGTACTCTACACTTTTTCCCGTTCAGTAACGACAGTTGCTCCAAGTCAGCCCCTTCCCTACGGGACGCTACGCGAACGGGGAAGTCAAAAGTCAAAAGTCAAAAGTCAAAAGTCACTAGAGAAAGTTCTCCAACACACTAGTACACTATAGGTTTACCTAGCTTAGATAAGGGGATTTTGCCCCTTGTCTAAGTCCCTTATATGGCAATACGCTTGGGTTAAGGAGAATCGTAGGTTGGGTTGAGGAACGAAACCCAACATTTTCAGTGGTTTGTTGGGTTTCACTTCGTTCAACCCAACTTACGCAGTTTATGGTTTTTGACGCTAACCCAAGCGTATTGCCTTATATAGGTAATGGTAGCTGAATTTACGCGCTTGCTAGAACTATTTATTCAGTACTACTAAATATCAACTATGGACTCAGCACTAGTTGCCATTCTCTGTTTTGGGAATTCCACTTAGGTAATTGAGTTTCCCCAACAACATAGGGGCCCCAGTAACGACGGGAGCCATCTTGTGCAAAAGCAACTAAAATATCTCCCTTCTCCAGCTTTAAATTATTCTGAGGTAGGGATAGAATCAGTCCTTTATCACTACCTTCTTGGGGAGCAAAATCCCAATGTGCCGGTAGATCATAGTTAGTCTGTTTAGTACCACCTTTTGCTACCGACTGTCGCGCCAGTAGAGCCAGGCGCACAGGCTGATTTGTTTGATTACTCATTCGCAAAGTCCCTTGATCGTTGGCAATGCTTGCTGATTTATCACGATCTGCCAAGACAGAATGAGTATTCTCTCTAATGCTATGTTCTACTTGATTGGTTGGGGTCGCTCCTGGAGTCGATAGACTAGTGGAAATACCTTTTTCAGGTGAAACGGGTGTAGACGAAGTTGTCTCCAACTGGGTAGTTTCAGTTGGCAGTTGTGAAGATGTATCTGGGTTTGTGGACTCTAAGGATACGCTCACTCCAAAGCATCCCATTAGAGTAACAAGCAGTCCCAAGCAACAAGCTGTAACACCGACGTTGCGATACACTGAAGATTTCATATTGATAATTTTTAGAAATAAATATTTTGTCTAGGCTTGACCAAATAGTAGCCTATTATCACAAACGGCAATCATAGAAAGTAGCCTAATATAGACTTTCCTAAAATTAGGGATACCAATGTATTACAAGTATCATTTGTAGTAGAAAATATTCGGAGTAAATTATTTCCTTGATGACAAATAATGAGTATAAACACCTACTATTTTGTATCTTGACGTAGGCTTAGATAAAAACAAGAAAATTAGAAACCGAGCCAGCCAATTCATTTGGATAAAAAAATCAAAGCTTCCTAAAACCGCTAGCGGCCTCAACAAAGCGTCCTTTGCTAAACCTTAGATAAATCTAAGATGTATATTTCATGTTGCGTTATAATAACCACCCTTTTAAGGACATGTACTTCCCTAAAGATGATCGGATGTGCAAATTTAAATCAATACTGGAAGCCCAGCACATATCTATAATATTAACAAACAAGCTTAGGCTCAAACCAATATCCTCTTTGAATATAAAGATATTTCAAGATATCTTGACTTTTGCCCAGAAGTCTATTTGATGCAAAACACTCGTCTGAATAACTTGTTGGATGCCATTGCTACACGCTTGGGGCAATGGTTTTTAAATCCTTGGCGGCGACTATCGTTGCTGATAATTAGTTTTTTGTTCGGTTTTTTTCTGGGAAACGCAGTTTCCACTACAGCCGGTCAAGAGGGTGTATTCGACATTGTGGTAGCTGCTTTTTTAGTACTGCTGACAGAAATTACTAGTAGGATATTTTATAGTCGCAGCTTTTTGGAAAAGCGATCGCTCTTGGTAGACTTACTAAATTTCCTCAAAATTGGTTTCATCTACAGCCTGTTTCTCGAAGCCTTTAAGCTGGGATCGTAGTGAGATGGGGAATTTATGAATTTGTGGGTGGATGAAATTTTGGCAACGGATGCAGTGGGTAAAACTTGGCAGCAGCAAGCTAGAGTTGCTGCGCTGGCAGATACGTTAAAAGCTAAAGCTTTTGGGATCACGCCGGAAAATGTCGATCAAGTGCTCGAAAAGCGATCGCATTTACTAAAATCTGTCTTCCCAGCCTTTAGTCAATTCTGCCTAACTAGCCTTCAGATAGAACCCCAAAAAATGTTACAGGTATTGTGGGACTTGTGGCTTCCTTTGGGGATCAAACTCGCATCGCAGCGCCAACAGTTGGGACGCCCCCTGATTCAGGGAATATTGGGAGGACAAGGGACTGGGAAAACCACAATGTCCAATGTTCTCAAGTTGATTCTCAATCAGTTGGGATGCCGGACTCTGAGTTTGTCTTTGGATGACTTGTATAAAACTTACAGCGATCGCTTGGTTTTAACACAGCAAGATCCCCGGTTAATTTGGCGCGGCCCACCAGGAACCCACGATGTAGATTTAGGCTTAAATGTACTAGATCAAATCCGCCAGTTGCAAAGTCCAGTTATGGTTCCCCGCTTTGATAAATCTGCCTATGGAGGCGCTGGCGATCGCACGACTCCAGAAATGGTAACAGATGTAGATATTGTACTATTTGAAGGTTGGTTTGTGGGTGTGCGGCCAATTGACCCAAATGTATTTGATACTGCACCACCGCCAATTATCACAGATGAGGATAGAGCATTTGCCCGTGATATTAATCTTCGCCTCCACGATTATTTACCACTGTGGGAGCGATTAGATAGCTTAATTGTGCTATATCCCACCGATTATCGCTATTCTTTGGAGTGGCGCAAACAGGCGGAACAGCAGATGATTGCTGCGGGTAAATCGGGGATGAGTAATGCAGAGATAGAGAAATTTGTCAATTATTTTTGGCGATCGCTTCACCCGGAATTATTCATCAAGCCGTTAGTAAAAGATGTAACAGGGGTTGATCTAGTGATTGAGATTCATGCTGATCATAGTTTTGGTAAAGTGTATTGCGATCGGGCTAATTCCTAATTCGTAATTCGTAATTTCAAATTGTAGGTTGGGTTGAGGAACGAAACCCAACATTTTTCATGCTTTGTTGGGTTTCACTTCCCTACGGGATGCTACACAAACGTTCAACCCAACCTACAACTATCCTTAACTGAACTGTATTATGTTAAAACGGACTATAACCTTTTCTCAATAAGCAAATCAGCTAAAAACATTAACTTCTTGACTCTGTGTTCTCTGTGCCTCTGTGGTTAAATAAAAAACTTTTAAACCACAGAGACGCGGAGGGCGCAGAGAGAAAAAGAGATTTTATAAGTCATCTTGAAAGTTTATTCGCCAAGCCTTCTTTTAACTTCTTCAGCCAAATCTACTAGTAGCACTTCTACTTGCTCACCTGTTTTCAAATCTTTCAATGAGGACTTTTGCGCTGCTGCTTCTTCAGAACCAATAATTACGCAAAATTGAATTCCTTGCTTATCGGCTAGCTGAAATTGTTTACCCAAAGGACGCTTATCAAAATTAGTTATAACATTAATTCCAGCCTGACGCAGATGTTGAGAAACTTTTAAATAAGTTGGCATTAAATCATCTTGCATATTCACTACCATCACCTCGGCTGGTGTTGCAGCTAAAGTACTAAGAATACCAGCTTTTAGTAAACGGCTAATTAAGCGAGTTAAGCCAATAGAAATGCCTACACCAGGCATTTTTTCACCCAAAAATACACCGACTAATTCTTCATATCTCCCGCCAGAACAAATACTACCTAAGGCTTCATGTCCTAATAAGGTTGTTTCATAAACTGTGCCAGTATAGTAATCAAGACCACGAGCAATAGATAAATCAATACAGAAACGATTTTCGGCAACTCCGAGATTACGCACGCCTGCAATTACCGTTTCTAATTCGGTAACTCCCAGGCTCAATTGCTCAGTTTCTGATAGATTTTCTGCGAGGTGCTTAAGCTTATCTAATATTTCATCAACCGAACCATCAATTTTAATAAAATCAATAATTTTTTGAGCCTGTTCTGCTAAAACACCCTCTTTCTCTAAATCTTGTTTTACTTTATTCTCACCAATTTTTTCTAGATTATCAACAATACCAATACACGATTTAATTTTGTCTTCGGCAATTCCCACTGACTTAAAGAGACCAGTAAGAACTTTGCGATTATTGATGCGAATCAGAAAATCACCAATATTAATTGCTTCAAATATCTCAGTGATAATTGCAGGCATTTGAGCATCATAGAGCAAGCTAAGTTCACGACGAGCAACTACATCAATATCACACTGACGAAACTGACGAAAACGTCCATCTTTTGCCCGTTCTCCCCGAAAAACTACATCCATTTGGTAGCGGGCAAAGGGAAAGGTTAACTCATTCAGATGACGGGCAATATAAGCCGCTAAAGGAACTGTTTGATCAAACTTTAAAGCTCTTGCTTCCGAACCAGTTTCGCCCGATTTATCTCTCTCAGCTTGTCGATTTGGTGGCAGGATGGGATCAATGCCATAGATGATATTATCGCCTTGATTCCCTTTAGCTTGCAGCACTTCTAAACGTTCTACAGCAGGTGTTTCGATGGGCGTAAATCCATAACTTTCAAAAACTCTACGGATGATATCTAGCAAATATAATTCTAGACGCTTTTCACTAGGTAGAAATTCTGGAAAACCGCTAGGAGTCGAAAAGTTTATTTTGTCACCTTTTGCCATGCATGTACCTTACTAATCTGGTAGAGTGGGTTATCGACATTAGTCTTAATGCACCAAAATCTAGGATGGTGCGTTAGCCTGCGGCATAACACAACGCCAGTTGCTACAACGGATAGCGCAGCGTAAAGCCTGCGGCATGGCAACTCTTAGAGACGCTCTTGCGTTCGCTTAGAGCGAGTCATCTCCCTTGGCGCTAGCCTCTCCCAATGTGAGAAGGGGAGACGCTTTAGCGCAACGAGCGTCGGGAGCCTCCGCAACGCACTGGCTCCCCTACAAAACTACTGGAGAATAAAGAAATAAAGAAATAAAGAAATGAGTGGTTATCTCTGAGGGGAGAAATTACTATTTTAGCCGTTCTTCTTGAATTAGGGTGCGTTGAAAGATTTGATTATTCTTAAACCAATGCCAAGTGCGGGCACGATTGTTATTGTCAGGGCTAATATAGATCATTTCATATAAGGTCATTTCTGGGCTTGTCTTATAAGCAAACCATAAAATAACAATTGAATCATCTACTTCCCAAGCTTTTCCTTGAATGCGATCGGTGTCAAACCAGAGCTTATTATCTTTATAGCTTCCCGGAAATTCATACTCTTCTCGTTTACCATCAGACCAATTGTAGCGATTGATTTGGTAGTAGGGATGAGGGCCATTTTCTGGAAATTGACAAGTTAAGTGAGACTCATACTTGTCAAGGATTTTTCCCGCTGTATCAATTAATGTATAAGTTCCTACCCAATCTCCTTCATGACGGGCAAGTACGGGCATTCCTTCTCGAATATTTGACATTGCAATTCACCTCTCAATAAACATAGGTAAAGCGTACAACACAAGGTAAAAATAACAGTTTGAGCGGGTAAGCAATGCTCACCCTACAAAAACTGCTGAATATTAGCATTGGCATTGTAAGTCGATACATTAACATTGTAAATTGATGCAATGCCATTGTGAATCGATACAATCGCATTGTGAGTCGATACATTAACATTGTAAGTTGATGCAATGCCATTGTGAGTTGATACAATGCCATTGTGAGTTGATACAATGCCATTGTGAGTCAATGCATTAAGTAAGTCGGCAAGAAAAATTCAATGTATATGAATCCACATAAATTTGTAGTAGCGTGTGTTATGCCGTAGGCTAACGCACCTTGAATTGTTGACGGTGCCGTACTCTCAGAGATAACGCACCCTACATTTGAATTTATTAACTGAGAGTGTCAAGCTTCACTATCAAACCACCAAGGGTCATTAGTAGCGTTAGTTTTGATCAAAATAGCTTTTTTTCGCATGAACCGTTTCAACGCTGCCGCACCCATGCGTGACCCTCCCAAACCAGAGAATTTAAAGGCGTTTTTCTCTCCTTCATGCATGAGGGCGGTGAGTGCAGCATCGTTGATACTGATGGCACCTGCATCTATCTGGTGGGCAACTTTTAAGGCTTCTGCTTCTGACTCGGCAAACACAGCAGCACTTAATCCATAAATTGAGTCGTTCGCTAAAGAGACTGCTTCCTCTACTGTGGAAAAAGGCATGACTGGCATAATCGGGCCGAAAGTCTCTTCGGTCATCACTTTCATGGAATGATTAACCTGGGTGAGAACTGTCGGACGACACCACCAACCTCCACCTAAGTCTTCAATTACACCGCCGCAGTGAATTACTGCTCCCTTTTCAACTGCATCTAGAAGATGGTCGCTAATAATTGTTGCTTGTCTTTCGGCGATGATGGGGCCAATTTCTCCACTTTCGACTGTAGGGTAGGCTAGCTCAAGGCGATAAGCTTTGGCTACTAGTTGATGGTAAAACTTTTCAAATATCGATTCAGCAACATAAATTCGCTCAATCGATAGGCATGACTGTCCGGTGTTGACGACGGAACCCCACAATATTGCTGAGGTTGCTAATTCTAAATTGGCTGATTCCAAGACGATCGCAGGATCTTTTCCTCCTAATTCCAAAAAAGCTGGAATAAACCGTTTAGCAGCCGCTTCTGCCACTTTTCTCCCTGTCGCTACACTGCCTGTAAAACATACCAAATCTACATTTTCAATCAAAACAGATCCGGTTGCGCCTGCTCCTTCAACAAAAGTTAAGACCTCGCGCAATTTGGGAACGGCGTTGAGTGCTGTTGTCAGTGGTGCTACGAAACGGGGAGCGATTTCACTGGGTTTAACAATCACGGCACAACCCGCCAGCAATGCCGGAATGGTATCAATGTTAGACAGCAACAGCGGAAAATTCCACGGGCTAATTACCCCAACTAGGGGATAAGGAACAGATGTTTGTTGCAAGGCGATAAACGGAATAGCTGTATTTTTTGCAGATTCTTGCAGCAATTCCGGCGCTAATCTACACCAGCGATCAATGCTAGAGAGGAAGGAGTCTATTTCTAATATCGAGGTTGATAATCTTCCAGTATCATTTACCAAAGCTTCCGTGAGGCGATCGCGTCCAGATAATATAGCTTGTTTCCACTGCTGTAAGGCTTCAATTCTCCCCTCTAAACCCAACTGCTGCCAGCGAACTTGCGCCCTGCGGGTACGCTTACATTGCTGTGCCAGCAGCCTTGGGGGCGGCGGGATAATTACGTAGTCAAATTTGCCAGTTCGGGGATTGCGGACTTCTATTGGTTTTGTCATGAGGCAGGAGTTTGGAGTTAGGAGTAGAGACGCGATTAATCGCGTCTCTACAGGAGTTATTTTTTTGTATTCCAATGCCCCATGACGCCACTTGCTTCTCAAGACAGGAGACGCTGCACGTAGCAAGATCCCCTACGGGGTACAACCGGGGAACCCAGGCAACGCAGTAGGCTCCCCAATGACACCACTTGCTTCTCAAGACAGGAGACGCTCTTGCTAGCAAGATCCCCTACGGGGTACAGCGGGGGAACCCGGACAACGCAGTGGCTCCCCAATGCGCCATTCCCAAATTCAAATTATTCCCAGTTTGGCTAACCGCTCAATGGTGGCTTGCTGGGTTTGGAGGAAGTGTTTGCGGTCTACTTCTCCCTCCAGCATAGTATTAGCGGGGTAAAAGTGTGACTGGCGGTAACTTTCGGCGTATAGCTCAAACCGCTGGCGTGCAAGTAAATTATTTAACCCCGGTCGGCGGCGATCGCGGCGTAATGCTCCTAAATCAATCTCTGCAAATGCTGCCATGCTCTCGCCTGCACCTGTCTCTGCTAAAACGATTCCGCGATGGTCAATGATTTTAGAGCCACCATCAGCGGAAGCGATGGGGATGGCAATATTAGCGATGCCTGCGGTATTGGCTGAAACTACGTATACCATATTTTCGACAGCGCGAGTGATTTTTGCCGCGTCTTTGGGGGTGAGGTTTTTGTTATACACTTCTGAGGTGGAATGCACAAAAATCTCCGCTCCTCGCATCGCCAGACTCCGCGCCACTTCTGGATATAAAATTTCTTCTGATGCTAAAGCTGCCAAATTACCGATCTCCGTTTTGGCTACGGGGAAAACTCCCTCTAAACCATAGCAGTCAAGATACTTATCCCAAACATCATGGGGTGTGGGAGCAAATAAGGAATTCAGCCGTCGATACCGCAAGACAATTGAGCCAGAGGGGTCAAGAATAAAGCAGGTTTGGAAGTACAATCCGGGAAAGTTGGGATCAACTTCGTAGGCGTTACCAGCCAAAAAGATTTTATGCTTTTGGGCAATTTTACCAAGTGCCTCATACTCAGCACCAGCCATCTCCACACCAGCTTTTTCTGCCCACCCTAAAAGAGAATCTCCCATCGGGAAACCAGTCAGGAAATATTCTGGCAGTACAATTAAACGACAATCAAAGCCAATGAAAGCGATACTGGCAGCAATTTGTTGAGCTAGGCGATTGATGGAGTTTTGCATGAGCGATCGCGCTTCGTGGCGATCGCTTGCTTGGTTGACTGCATGGCACGTAACTTGGAGTGCCAAGGCCCGGAATGAGTTGAGATTATCGGTGTTATTGTCCAAAATTCCTCACCAATTCTATAGAATGCGATGCCAACTCTTGGAGACGCTTTGCGTAGCTTGCTTCCCCGTAGGGGTACGGCGGGCTACGCCTACGCCACCCCAGAGCGATCGTACAAGTTTATCTGTCAATTCAGATCAAAACATCTGTGCGTAAGTCCTAGTCTTTGATCTTGTGATAACTGTACCAGCAAGGATAATTAGATTGTTTAAATCAGGTTGCTACTTAATTGTTGTTTGCTTCTCCTGTCTTTGTATAAACTTAATTTAAATAAAGAACTCCAGGTAGAAGAGAGAATGTCAAATTTCCCCGATCGCACAGAGTCAAACACCGATAAAGTCTTACTCATCGGAGTTACTGGCGGCACAGGTGGAAATGTCGTCAAGGGATTTCTCGAACAGGGAGTTACCAACCTGCGAGTCATCACTAGAGAAATTGATCTTAATCGTCCAACTCTTGTAAAGCTCAACGATGCCAAAGTTGAACTGGTAAAAGCCAACCTCGACGATGAAGCCTCTCTCGTAGCAGCCTTTGCAGGAATTTCGGCTGTTTATTGCCATGCTACTTCTGCGGACTCTCCTAAAATTGACCCGCTAGAGGTGGAGAGGGCAAAGCGAGTTGCACAAGTTGCAAAACTTGCTGACATCAAACACTTTGTCTACAATTCCGCAGGTGGGGCCGATAGGAATTCAGGAATCCCCCGCATTGAGCAAAAGTACCAAGTGGAGAAAATTCTCAAAGAAGCTGGCTTACCGACTACTATGTTGCGAGCTTGCTTGTTTATGGAGGAGTTTTGGAAGAAGTATACGCGACCTTCTATCCTCAAAGGTAGTTTCCCATTTTCCATTCAGCAAGACAAGCCGCTTCATCTAATTACAACGAAGGACATGGGCCGCGTTGCTGCCTACGTAATTAAACATCCCACCAAGTATATTGGTCAAGAAATTGAGCTAGCTGGCGATGTGCTGACTCCTCTTCAGATGGCAGAGGCATTCTCCCAAGCGCAGGGGATGAAAGTTGTCCACAAAGAGACACCCGCCTGGATTTTCTTACTCTTGCTGCAAAGGGAACTGTTCGATTTGATTCAGTGGTATCGCAAACAAGGTTATCAAGCCGATGTCCAGCGTTTACGAGAAGAGGAGTTTCCTGGACTTCTGACCACATTTAGGGAATTTCTGGCAGAAACCAACTGGGCAAATGCGGAGCTCACCTACGAGAGTCTGTGATCGGACTAGTAAACTGTGGCGAAAGTTTGCCTACCTTTAACAAGTTGCTGTGAGCAACTTGTTAGCCCCAAATCTTGTTAATTGAGATGGTGGCGTTATTTTTCCCGTGTTGTACTAGTGATATTTTAATGATTTCAACCTCAACTAGGTTTTGAAGTCAAATGTTCGAGTTCTGAAGGGGATGTTTGAGCTTCTGAAGTCCAAGTTTCGAGTTCACAGGGTCAAATGTGCAGTTCTGAGAGTGAAGCTTGGAGTTCAGAAGGGTAAGTTTCAGACTGTTTTGTTCGGATGTTGTAAGTCTGAAGTCAAGATTTCGGGTTCTGGAGTGGAACTGGGGATTGGAAGGCGATCGCTGCTTGAAAAAACTAAACTAGATTTTCCCCTTTCAAAAGATGGATAGCATATAGCTTATTCTTTTACAGTTATTGTTTACTTGCACTTCCTTATCTTCTCAAGTGTAAGTAGATTGCTTTAGTTCTTCATCATTATTATTTTAGGCAGTTTTTTACAGCAGAATTGCAGCAATCTCTATCAGTCGATAATTCCTCATTTAGATGTCTTTGCCCTATTAAATTCTAAGTAATAACACTTAAAGTTTGCAAAAACTAGGTGTTATTATATATAATATGAAAATAAAAATAATTTTTTTGGTAAATATAGACAAATTAGAAGAAAAAGAAATATTAATAAGTTAGTTCTTTTGTTACAAATAGACATATGGCTTTTGATTTAGATGAAATTGTTCAACTAGATATAGCTCAAATGAATTTAAATGAAGTACATTCAGTAGTATTTAGTTTACATAAACCTAAAATTCCTTTTGTAATTTGGTTACTAGAGAACCCTAATAGTCTATTGGCGTTACCTGGAAAAATTAGTCTGCGCCATCATGATTATATTCACATACTTTTAGGTAGAGGTATTTCTCCTCAAGATGAAGCTTTTGTAATTGGATTTACAATGGGTAATGACTTAAAGACTAATAAACTAGATTTATTCATATATAAATTTTTTGCTAAATTTATATATCCATATCCTTATAATTTTTCTACGTCAGATTTAATAATTTTTAATTTAGGTTTTATATATGGCAAAAGCATTAAAACAAAACAAATAAATAAAATTGACTTTGAAATTTATAAAACTGAAACTGTAGGATATTTGAGAAACTTTTTTGGGATTAATACTAAGTATATAAAACTTATGTAATCGGATTAAATTTGGTTACTATCTACTTTTAAGATAATATCTAAAGAATACTATTAAAATGCACCTACCTTATAAAGTGAGATTCGTTGCCTCTCAACTAGTAACTGTAACAGTACTGCTGACATTACTCTTGTTTCTTCCTCAAATTTGGCTCAACTGGCAAGCATATTATAACTTCAATAGTATTACTAAACATGAATTTAAACTACAAACACTGAGTGATGAAATTACTTATCTTGATGAAGTATTAACGATGTCAGCCCGCATGAATGCTGCTACAGGTAATTCTACTTGGGAGGAACGATATCGCCAATTTGAACCTAAACTTGACATTGCTATTAAAGAATCTATTAAACTGGCTCCTCAAGCATATAAAAATGAGGATGCTAAAAAAATTGATGTGGCTAATCAGCGCTTGGTTACAATGGAATATGAATCTTTTGAATTAGTTAAGAAAAATCACAAAGATACAGCACAACTACTACTTTCTAACCGCGAATATGAAACTCAGAAGCAGATTTATGCTGATGGTGTTGCAAAAAGGAACCGTAATATCTCACTTGAGTTACAGCAAAAAGTTGATGAATATTACAAAAGAATATTTTGGGCAGTTTTAGAATCTATTATAAGTTTAACAATGCTGATTCCGGCATGGCTTTTAGTATTGCATTTATTGCAGCAATACTTAAAGGCTAAAAAAATTGCACAAGCCGCTTTAGAAGAAGCAAATTGTAAGTTAGAAATGCAAGTGGCGGAGAGAACGGCAAAATTAAAATACAAAAATTTTCAACTACAACAAACACTGCAAAAATTGCAATACACTCAAGTACAACTTATTCAAACTGAAAAAATGTCCTCATTAGGTCAGTTAGTTGCTGGTGTTGCTCATGAAATTAATAATCCAGTTAATTTTATTTCTGGTAACTTGCTCCATGTTAAAGAATACAGTCTGCAATTACTAACTTTAATTAAACTGTATCAGCAATATTGTAATTATAATCCAGAAATAACTAGTCTGATTAAGAAGATGGATTTAGAGTTTATTATTGATGATATGCCGAAAATCTTATCCTCAATGGCAGTTGGTACTGAGCGCATTTGCGAGATTGTGCTAACTTTACGTAATTTCTCGCGTCTTGATGAAGCAGAAATGAAACCTGTTGATATTCATGAAGGAATTAATAGCACGCTATTAATTTTACAGCATCGTCTCAAAGAAAAGCATAAACAGCAAGAAATTGCAATAATCAAAGATTATGGTAATTTGCCTCTTATTGAATGTTATGCAGGAGGATTAAATCAGGTATTTATGAATATCTTCAGTAATGCTATTGATGCTTTATATGAACGGGAAGCAGAGTGTTTAAAAGGAGAGGGTAAAAAACACCATAGTTCTATTATTGTCCATACTCAAATTACAAATGAAGAGTGGGTGATTATTAGTATTAAAGATAATGGATCAGGAATAACCGAGGAAGTTAAGACTAGATTGTTTGACCCTTTCTTTACTACTAAACCTATAGGTAAAGGTACTGGCTTAGGATTATCTATTAGTTACCAGATTATAGTAGATAAGCATAAGGGAAAAATCAACTGTATTTCTGCACCTGGTAAGGGTACAGAGTTTGTGATTGAGATTCCTATCAAGCAGACACGGGAAGTAACTATATTAACACCAGATAGCAGGTCTAAATGATGCCGACAATCTCTGGGCGTTTACCCTATCTCCTTAAGAATTACTAATAGAAAATCCCCGACGCGTGGGTTTAAGACTAGCTAACTCTACCTGAAAACTTACCTTGTCGCTCATTTCCCCACTTCTCGCTTCCAAAGTCCACTTACCAGGACGCAGATACCAAAATAAAGAATTAGCTGAGTTTGTATCTAATTTTTCCCCATTCAGCCACCACTCTACAAGCGCAAATTTATTTCCCGCTAGCTTAAATTCCAATTTTTGCTTCGCTTCTTCACCTGGATACAGTAAGAATAAATCGCCATTATGGGGAGATAAAATTCTCAAATTGGTAGAAGTAAAATTTGATTGCTGTTGTTTTGCCAACCACTCATCATACTCTGATGGTAAATTGAACTTGTTTTCTCGTTCGTAGGCAATTTTATCTTCTGGATAGAAATATTCCTGCACTACTGAGGTACAATCTGGTGTTGGTCGTAACCCAGAAATTGCACAAACAGGTAATTGCACTAAACCTTCTGGGGGTGGAAAACCTGCTGGTTCTTGATGTTCGTGCAGGTGTAACATAATCCGATTCCACAAAGGTGCTGCCCCTGTAACGCCTGAAACTTGTCGCATCGGTTCACCGTTGAAATTGCCTACCCAAGTAGCGACGGTGTAATCTGTGGTAAAGCCAACTGTCCAAGTATCACGAAAATTGGAAGAAGTGCCAGTTTTAACAGCAGAAGGAAAGGGTAAATTTAACACAGAGTCTACACCAAACGCTGTGGCACGAGCATGGCTGTCACTGAGTATGTTGGTGATTAATTGCCATATCGTCGTCGAATTTTGGGAAAAGTTGTAAGGAGGGTTTCCCTCCGTAGCAAACTTTTGAAGACGGATTTTAGATTTGGGATTTTGGATTGGGGAATTGGAAAATGTACTTACTAAAGGAATGGCGTCTCCAAGTCGTGCCATAGTAACGTAAGCTCTAGCTAATTCCCATAAAGTGACTTCGCCACTACCTAGAGTCAAACCTAAACCATAATGTTCTGGTGTTTGATTGAGGTGTTCAAATCCCAGTTGATGTAGTCGTTCTAAGAAAGTTTCCACGCCTACCTTTTCTAATACCCGCACTGCTGGTACATTTAGGGAATTTGCTAAAGCGATTCGCACCCGCACTGGGCCAAGAAAGCGTTCGGTATAATCTGTTGGGCTATAAAGTTTCGCGCCGGGAATTGCATAATGGGCGGGTACATCTGCCAAAATGGTATTTGGGTGAATTAAATCTTTTTCTAAAGCTAATTCATACACAAAAGGCTTGAGAGTAGATCCTGGTTGACGTAGCGCCTGCACTCCATCATTGCCTCCCAGTTTTGCTTCATTAAAGTAATCAGGTGAACCGACATAAGCTAAAACTTCACCAGTGCGGTTGTCAATCACCAATGCAGCTGCATCATGGACATTGTTCGCGGCTAAGGAAGAAATTACCTGCTGCACCTGTGCTTCGACAAACTGCTGTAAAGGACGATTTATAGTCGTGCGAATAACGGATTGATCCCCCCTAGCACCCGTTAATAAGGGGGGAACATAGCCCGGCTTTTCAAGGGGGGTTGGGGGAATCTGATTGGCTAACCAAAATAAAAAGTGTGGTGCGGCGATAATTCCCTGTTGGCGAGACTGAAACACAACCTTTTCAGTGTGTGTTCGGGCTGCGTTCGTCGCAGACGTTGGCGCAGCCATCGCTCCACTAATATATCCTGACTGTACCATCCGATTAAGGACGTATTTTTGTCGCTGCTTCAGCCGTTCCCAATGCTCATAAGGGTTAAAGTATGTGGGATTATTGGGAATAGCAGCTAATAAACTAGCTTGAGCAAGATTCAACTCACTAGCTGGGATAGAAAAATAAGTCCGCGCAGCTGCTTCCACACCATATATATTCCCTCCCATTGGTAAACGATTGATATATGCAGAGAGGATTTCATCTTTGTTCATTCCAGCTGTTAACCGCCAAGATAGCCAAATCTCACTCACTTTACCAGAGAAGCTGCGAGGGACAGGATCTAACATCCGCGCCAATTGCATGGTAATTGTGGAAGCACCGGAAACAATTCTTTTCGCGTGGATGGCTTCTTTACTGGCGCGGATAACAGCTTTCATATCCAACGCCCCGTGTTCGTAAAAGCTGCCATCTTCGGCGGCTAAAATAGCATGGATAAACTGGGGAGAAACCTGATTTAGTGGTATTACTGATGTATGCTCTTGGTCACGGGTGAGCAGTGTTCCTAATGGTAAACCATTGCGATCGCTAAATTGCATTGCCAACTGATTTTGGGCAATATCTGCGGCACGAAGGGGCGCAAAATAAGGTAGTAAGCGTACAACTAGGCATATGAGCAGCCCAGCTAAGATAACTTTACTAGTTTTACGCAGTTTGTGCTTAATTTTGGTTAGCGATCGTGAAATTAGTTTCATCAGGGAATCCCCTGTCTAAGAAAACTTACCTTAATTTTTCCGCCGACTTACTTACATCTACATCAGTAAATATGTCAAATCCTTAATAATTCATTTTTACTAACTTAGCAAATCTAAATTAATGTTTGCGAAATTTAAATACTTCTTTATAGTTAAGAATTGTAGTTATTTTTTGGAACAATCACACTGTATTAGCTATCTATGTAAATAAACATAGTCAAATCCAACTTCTGAGTATAAATAGCTAGTCAATGGGCGGACTTTATTAGTGTTGGCATTGCTCACTTTATCAGGGAATGCAAACTTTTGTTAGCCATAATTTGTGAATTTTTAATTTTGAATTACTAAAAAGATGATTATCAGAGTTCTACTGCGTTTCCACCATAAGATTACCTATCGCGTCTTTGGCGGTTTGTTAAAAAAAATTAGCCATTCTTCGAGCCGGAAGAGAACAATACAGTTTCTTTTTATCTTTACATTTATACTAGCGATCGCAGGGTGTAATTTTTTTGGTATCAACTCAAGCAAAGAACAACTTCCAACAGTTTCCCCACTCACACCGCCAAAATTACCAGACTGGATTGAACAAATTAGTCCCATTGGAGATGCAAAATCTCTTAACCAAATCCGCATCCGTTTTAAAGAAGCTTTAATACCAGTTGAAAGTCTTGACAGTCTAGAACAGCAAAAATTATTACAAAAATTTGCGCTTTCGCCGCCTTTACCCGGTCAATTTCGCTTTTTAACACCGCGGATGGTAGGTTTTCAAGCTGAGAAAGCATTGCCAATAGCGACAAGATTTCAAGTCACTCTCAAAGCAGGTTTAGCTGATTTAAAAAATCATCGCCTAGACAAAGATTTACCTTGGACTTTCAATACCGAATCTATTAACCTGACTAATTTACCCGGTGTCAATCCCATTGAGAAGGCTGATGTTGAACCAATTGATTTACAACAAAAAATACAGTTTACTTCCAATGTAGAATTAGATTTAGCTTCTGTACAAGAACATTTACAGTTAATTCCTGAAGGAAAAAATAAAGGTACAAGTTTTAAAGTTGAATTAAACAAAGAAGAAAAACCATTAAAAGAAGAAAATGAAGACCCTTTAGAAAAATTTGACCCTTCAGCACGTAATTGGATTTATAACCTCATTCCACAGCAAAATCTCGAAAAAGCAACCCGTTATCGCCTGGTATTTGCTCCAGGAATACGTCCTGCTTATGGGAATCTCCCTACAGAGAAAGAATTTGCCACTAAGTTAGCAACTTATTCGCCTTTGGCATTTCAGAAAATTAACTTTTACGGACAGCCAGATGCAGGTGGAACTTTTGGAAGATTTCTTAAAGGCAGTCCGCAGCTAGAATTTAATAATGTCTTATTAGCAGATTCAGCTAAAGAAAATATTACCATTAATCCAGCCCCAAAAGCCATTTCGAGAATTCTGCAAGTAAACGATGAAGATAAAATTGTCGGTATCAATCCTTATGCGCTAGAACCTGCCAAGACTTATACAATTACTATAGGTGCTAATCTCAAAGATAAGTTTGGGCAAACTTTGGGTAAACCTGTCACATTAAAATATGATACTGGAGATTTAGCTGGGGATATTTGGGTAGCATCAGATTTGAATATTTTCCCCGCAGGTAAAGATTTACAGCTAAATATTAGTACAGGAAATCTGCCAGAATCTAAGTATCAAGCAGCTTATCGAGTAGTTAAACCAACAGATTTAGTTTATTTTAATAATAGTAATGATTTATTACCACAACCCTCTGATTGGCAAAGCTTTAAAGTATCAGGTAAGAAAAATCAATCAGTTGATATTGCTGTTCCTCTCCGGGAAAAAATAAGTGCTGCTACGGGAATGTTAGCTTACGGAGTGCAAGCCCGGACTAATAAATATCAGGAGAATGGTAAGGAACTGTGGCGAGAACCGACAACTTATGGCTTGGTTGAATTGACGAATTTGGGCGTATTTACTCAGTGGTTTCCTGAGTCAGGCTTAATTCGCGTCAATCATCTTACAGATGGTTCACCAGTTAACAATAGCGCTGTTGAAATTTATCAATCAAAATTACAGGCAAAATCTCGCCCCGAACCTTTACCTTGTGCAACAGGTAAAACTGATGAAAATGGAACTTTTAGAATTGTCCGTGAAGGATTGCAGCAATGTTATTCTGGGAATGAAACCTCTAGTAAATCACCACAATTATTAGTAATTGCCCATGAAAATCAAGATTGGGCATTCGCCAGAACTGAAGAATATAGCGGCGTTTATGGATATGGCATTGATGCAGGTTGGCAAGCTAGTAAGCCAGAATCACGCGGGGTAATCTTCTCAGATAGACAGTTGTATCAACCAGGTGAAAAAGCTTGGTTAACTGGGTTTGCGGACTACTTACAAAATGGCACAATCCAGCAAGATAAAAATGCTGTTTACCAATTAACTTTGGTAAATCCTGATGGACAAAAGACCAATTTAGGTACGCAAACTACAAATGAATTTGGTACATTTTCTCTAGAGTTGCCAATTAAGACTACTCAGCGCTTAGGCTACCATACAATCCAGGCGAAAGGGAAAAATGGGCAAGAAATTTCTGGAGAATTTCGGGTAGCTGAGTTTAAGCCACCCAACTTTAAAGTCGAACTCAACTTAGATAAAGAATTTGCTCTCATTGACGAGAAAATTGATATTAATGCTAAAAGTAATTATTTATTTGGTGCGCCTGTAGAAGGTGGGGAAGCAAAATACTTTATTACTCGCCAGCAGGCTAATTTTATCCCTAAAGGGTGGGACGAATTTACTTTTGGTCGGCAATGGTTATGGCCGGAGGAAACTCCTACTATATCTAGTGATGTGTTACAAACTAATGCCCAATTAGATGCTAATGGTACAACCAGCCAAACGGTAACAGTGGCTAAGGATTTACCATATCCGATGACTTACCAGGTAGATGTGCAAGTTGCAGATGTTTCTAATTTGTCTGTAGCGAATTCCAAAACTTTTACAGCCTTACCAAGTAATCGCCTCATCGGGTTAAAAAGTAATTTTATCACTGATGCTGGTAAGGCTTTTCCCGTTGAAGTGGTTGTTACTGACCCTACAGGAAAACCGATAACAGGTCAACGGGTGCGTCTGGAATTACAACAGATTAAATACAGTAGCGTCACGCAGTTAGTGGAAGGTAGCCAAACACCAAAAAATCAAGTCGAATATAAGACAGTCGCACAAACAGAAATTACATCTAGTAGCAGTCCACAATCGGTAAATTTAACAGCACCAGAATCTAGTTCATATCGGATTAGAACCAATTTTAATGATGCCAAAAGCGAATTAAGTGCCACAGATTTACAAATTTGGGCAACTGGAGGAAATCCAGTATTTTGGGGTTCTAGAGAACAAGATGCCTTAGAAGTTAAATTAGATAAAAAACAGTTCAAACCAGGTGATACCGCTACTGCACTAATTCAATCTCCCTATCCAGATGCAGAATTATACTTTGCTGTAATTAAAGACAAACCCCTTTATCAGCAGATTACCAAAGTTCAGGGAGGCACACCAAGAATTCAGTTTCAAGTTACCCCAGAAATGCTGCCAAATGCAGCCATCGAAGCTGTATTAGTAAGGCAAGGTAAACCTCTCAACCAAGTGGAACCAGGAACTTTAAATAACTTGGTGAAGATTGGTTTTACACCTTTTAAAGTTAACTTAGAAGATAAGTATTTAAAACTGCAAGTTAAGCCAGTACAAGCATCATTAGAACCTGGTGCAGAGGAAACAATACAGCTAGAACTCAAGGATAATCAAGGCAATCCCACCAAAGGACAGTTTACAGTCATGGTGGTGAATGAGGCGGTGCTACAACTTTCTGGTTATCGTACACCAGATTTGGTGGATACAGTTTATGCAGAACAGCCAATATCTACCCGCTTTAGCGATAATCGACCGGATGTAATATTACAACCACAAGATGTAGCTAAACCCAAAGGTTGGGGTTATGGCGGTGGTTTCTCGACTGGTGCAGCCAATACTCGCACTCGCACAGATTTTCAAGCCTTAGCTTACTACAACGGTTCTGTCCTCACCGATACTAATGGTGATGCACAGATAACCTTTAAATTACCGGATGATTTAACTACATGGCGAGTGATGGCTGTCGCCACCGATGGAAATCTCCGTTTCGGGAATGGGGACGCGACGTTTATCACCACAAAGCCACTGCTAACCAATGCCATCTTGCCACAATTTGCCCGTCCAGGCGATCGCATCCTTGCTGGTTTATCCGTAACTAACAACACTGGGAATCCAGGAAATCTCTCAATAAATGGCGAACTTAGCACTAATGTGAAGTTTACTGACAAAAACCCCACAACTACTGCTTTGCAAACCAAAGCTGAATCTGCAACTCATGCTTATCGCTTTCCGATGGTGGCGGATAGTGTGGGAGTTGCTAAAGTTCGCTTTACCACTCAACTAAATGGTACAGCCGCAGATGCTTTTGAAGTACCTTTGGAAATTAAGCCAATTGAAATTACAGAACAAGTCGTTGAAACTGGTGTAACTGAAAAACAGGTGAAGATTCCTCTGAATGTTGATAAAAATACCTTTCCTGATGCGGGAGGTTTAGATATTCAGTTGGCGAGTACTTTGATAACGGAAATTAAAGCACCAGCAAAGCAGGTATTAGAAGATGATGATTTGCCGTTTACAGAACCTGCTGCAAGTCAGTTAATCATTGCTGCTAATCTCCAAAATCTTACACAAAAATATGGTCAGATCTTTGCAGAATTTAATCCTAGCCAACAGGCAAATCAAGCAATTGAAAAATTACAAAAACTCCAAATAGCAGATGGTGGTTTTGCTGCTTTCCCTGGACAAGAAAAATCCGACCCTTGGGTTTCTTCCTATGTGGGTGAATCTTTAGCTACCAGTCAGGTGTTCCCTAATTTAGTCGATTCTGCAATGCTATCTCGCCTCAAAACTTATCTGCAAAAAGTACTAGCGAATCCTGGTGAATACGAATTTTGTAAGCAGCTACTATGTAAAAGGCAACTGCAACTTAATGCTTTAATTGCTTTATCAGAAATAGGAGAAAAACGCAATACTTTCCTCGCAGATATTTATGAACAGCGCAATAATTTTGATGTAGTAACTCAAATTAAACTAGCACGATACTTATCTCAATTCCCAGAATGGCAAGACGAATCTCAACAACTGGTGAACAAGTTACAACAGAATATATATGAAACTGGTAGCACAGCAGTTGTAAGTTTACCAGCTAGTTGGGGATGGATGAGTTCATCTACCACGACGCAAGCACAAGCTTTACGCTTATTTATTGCCAAGCAGAGTAAACCCGAAGTTATAGATAAGTTATTCCAAAGTCTTCTCGCATTACGACGCGATGGTACATGGCAAACTAACTATAATAATGCTCAAGCGTTAACAGCTTTGGTAGAATATAGCCAACTGCAACCTACACCACCTAATTTTGTTGCCACTGTGCAATTAGCTGGTAATAAGTTAGGAGAAAATCGCTTTGATGGTTATCAAAATCCTAGCTTACAACTGAATGTGCCGATGAATCAATTACCTCGTGGTCGTAATGATTTAACACTGCAAAAATCAGGTAATGGGACTTTGCACTATCTGGTTGCTTATAATTATCGCTTGCAAGGAAATCAGTCAGGTAGGTTTAACGGTTTACGGGTTACACGGGAAATTAGCAAATTAAATGAAGAGAAAATTTTACAAAAAACAGGTCTTTACGCTTTCGATAAACCCTTGACTTTAGCCTCTGGACAGGTGTTTGATATTGGTTTAGAAATCATCGCTGATCATCCTGTGGATCATGTGGTGATTAAAGATCCGCTACCATCAGGTTTTGAGGCAGTGGATGCGAGTTTTCAAACTACCACAGCCGCATTACAAGCAAAAGCGGATAACTGGGAACTTGGCTTTAGAAATATCTACCGCGATCGCATTATCGCCTACGCCGACCACCTGGAACCAGGAGTTTATAGTCTGCATTACTTAGTGCGTTCTGTTACTCCTGGTACGTTTTCTTGGCCTGGTGCTCAAGTTCACTTGCAATATGCACCAGAAGAATTTGGGCGTACAGCTGAGTCTACATTGATACTGGAGGATGGGAAGTAATTATTTATGCCATCTTTGGCTACAACAAATCTAAAAATCTTTCCAAGTCTATACGAGCCTGGTTTAAAATCTTAGCTAGGGTGGAACGCTTAACTGGCCGATAAACTGGGACAGTCAATTTCAAGACTAAAAAAGCGATCGCATTATCAGGAAATCTACCCCAAGAAATTGCCCAAGAACTGAAAGATTTATTCATTTTCTCTATGGCGATCACCTGCTCAACAATTATGTCCAGCAGTTGTTCCGGAGCTAACTGGAGAAGGGTTTCACGCTCTAGTTTCAGAGGCAGGTTTTTTCGCATAATTGTGATATTCCGCCTCAGATGTCATACTTGTCAATACCCCTTGACCTGAATCCTTACATTCGCTCTTTGGGAAAAACTTCTTGGTTTAGTGAGGATGTTCTTTGCGCCAAGCCTGGGGAGGTAAACCGTGATGTTGACGAAACTGGCGGGAGAAATGAGACACATCCTGATAGCCCAATGCTTTCGCTATCTTCTCGACTGTTTGATTATTATTTTGGAGTAAAGAACGAGCTCCCGCCATCCGGCGTTTGACAATCCAGCAGTTTACAGTCTCTCCTGTCCGCTTTGCTACTCGGTTAGTTAAGTAAGCAGATGAGTAACCAACAGCAGCAGCCACATCACACAAAGTAATTCCTTGATGATAATAGGTTTCGATAAAGTCGAAAACTTCTTTTAATTCAGGAATGCAGGGAAAGATTGACTTATCAGCGATCATGGCTTCTCTACCAAAGCCTTCTCTACCAAAGCCTTCTCTACGAGAGGCTTCGCCAATGCCAACGCCAACGCCAACGCCTCCAGCGCTCGATATAGTATTATCTTCAAATACTGATTTTGTAGCTTTCTGGAATTGAATATTGCACCAGTATTGGAGGGTAGCTTGCTTTTGTAAGCGAGTAGCGATCGCTCTGAGCAATTCGTCTAGTGTAGAGGGTTTGCTAAGATAGTCGTCTGCTCCCAATTCCATAGCTTTGCGAACATCTGCTCTGGTACTACTACCAGTTAAAAAAATGAAAGGAATAATTGCTGTAAGAGGATCTTGGCGTAGCGTAGTTAAAACGCTATAACCATCCATATCAGGCATCGTAATATCGCAAATCACTAAGTCGGGTATGCACTTTTGTGCTTGCTGAATACCAGCAAGACCGTTGTCAGCACCTATCGTATCAAAACCTTTAGCCTCAAGACCCCTTAAATAAAGATTGCGGGTAACGTTGTCATCTTCAATGACAAGAATTTTATTTGACGATTCGGACATGATTTTCTATTACTAGAACTTTTTGCAGAAGCTGCTTACTAGACCTTTGGGAAATATGTAAATAGGCATGAGACAATTACTTTGTTCCCAGAGTTATAATTGTTAAGTTATTAATTAACAACTATCTTAATTTCAACATTCATAACTCGGAACTAGTAAACTCTGAGTTGATTAATGGGAACATCACAGTAAACGTAGTGCCCACACATATTTGACTTTCTACAGAGACTTGACCCTGATGTAAATCTACAAGAGTTTTAAGAATCGATAATCCTAGTCCAGTACCAGGTATATGATCAATATTACTACCACGGTAAAATGGCTCAAATATTCGTTGTTGATCTGCTACTGAAATACCGATTCCCATATCTTTTACCTGGAAAATTAATTTTTCATTTTTGCAATAGAGTTTCAACTCAATTGCCATGTTGGAGGAGGAATATTTTATTGCATTGTCGAGCAAATTATTCAATATAGGCTCTAACAATTTTTTATCTATACACGCTGTTAGTGACTTATCTTGACTTACAAAATAAATCGAGTTTTGGTTAACATTCATCTGCATTCGTGCAATTAAATCATTACAAAACTGAACTAACTCAAGCGGTTTTGGCTGAAAGTTTATTTTTGCTGATTCTGCCTTAGAGAAGAACAAAATATCATCCAACATCTGACCGAGTTGTTCGGTGGCTTTTTGAATGTGATCGAGTAATGGTTGGATTTTCTTTTGTGTGCGTTTGTCTACTTCTTCCTTTAATAAACTATTAGAAAATGAAACAATATTCAGCGGAGTCCGGAATTGATGGCAAACCATAGAAAGAAAACGCGCTCTAAGTTCGCTAAGTTGTTTTGCTTGTTCTAAAGCTTGGTTAAGACCTAATTCTGCATATTTGTAATCGGTAATATCGATACCTGCAATCAGTTCGACTGGGTTTCCTCCAAAATCCAACACTCCATCTAGCATGGCAACCGCACAGGCTAGCCAGCGCTCCGTGCCGTTTTTGGTCAAAATATTTATCTCCTGGTATTCAAAGTTAGATGCTTCACTCTGGTTACGTACCTGCCTACGTTTTTTGCTTTTAATCAGTCGGCGCAGTTCAAAGCCTGTTAGCAGTTCCTCTCTTGTGTAACCAGTGAGTTTTTCTACTGCGGGATTTATGTAGCAAAGTTGCGTACCTTGAATCAGAAAAGTGCTGGCATCTGTCGTTTCTGCTAAAGTCTGAAATCTAGCTGCGTTCAGCCGTAATGCTTCTTCAGTCTGTTTCGATTTAGTAATGTCCCAAATACTCCAGACTCTACCAATAATTTTGTCCTCCAACAAGTGAGGTTTAGAGTAGTGTGCAAAGACTCTCCCATCTTTCAACTCGAGAATGTCGTAGCTCTCGAAATCAGATTGGCTAGACACTTCCCAAATAAACCGATTAAAGGTTTGTGGGTCTTTAAGTTTGTTCTCAAAAAAGGTTTTAGATTGAGGACATTTCTTGGATAGTATTAGGGACTCCGGGATTTGCCACATCTCCACAAATTTCTGATTCAAGCTCAGAATATCTCCCTCAAAGTTAACTGCAACAATACCAATGGCAGTTGATTCCAAAGTAGAACGAAGTAAAGATAAAGATGTTTCTAGTTCTACTTCTTTTGACTTGAGTTGAGAAAATTCCTGTTGCAAATCGTCTTTGGCATCCTTTAATTCATTAGTCCACTTTTCTACACTCAGTTCAACTATTTCATCAGCTTTCTCACGAACAAAGGCACAGCCAAATTCGATATCTTGGTGTTTTACATAGCTAATAGATATTTCTACCAGAAAGATCCGACCTCCTTTTGTCCGGTAGCGAGATTTAAAGGTAAGGGAACGCTGTAAGCTAATATTTGACCAATTGTGTAGAGAAAAGTCTACGTCTATATCATTCAGCCTCATGGAAAGTAATTCTTCACGGGAATACTCAGTCATCAGGCAAGTGGCATCGTTGACGTAAAGAAACTGCGCGTTTGCTCCTAAACAGAAGGCAGCATCTACAGTTTGATTTATCAGCAAGTGAGCAAACTTCATCTCTACTTCTGGTTGTAGCGCCCACTGATTGTTTGATCTAGCTAGTGTATATTCGCCAGAATTCATATTCTTACTTCCTCCTGGTAATGAATCAGCACCATACCCATTAATGAGTTAACAGTCATAACTTACTAAAATCTTTGCTGCACTCTTCATCTGTAAAAAAATAAAATCCTCATTACCTTATTATCTTACAAATTATCAAATATATTAACAAAAATTATTATATCAATAAAGTGTAAATTATTGAACCAAATTTAAAAAAAAACTAAATGGTTAAAAAAATTTACTATTGACTTAAACAGCTTTTTATAGCAACACAAAATTTAGACAAATCAAATCCAGATTAGTCAATAAACCTTATTAGATAAGAGTTAAAAACTCTTAATCTATAAGTAGAAAATATATTTTAAATTTAAAGTAGTACAACATGGCGCAAATAAACATACCATTTCAAATGGCGCAAGAGCTTGGAATACAATTATGCGTGACTTTTGGCTTTTGACTTTTGACTTCCGCCTTGCGGTACTAGCCCTGCACCAGAACTAACTAACCCTAATCTAAAATTACTGGGTTTCGACTGGGAAAAGTTAAAAAATAAAAATTTTTATCCTTTAACTTTTCCCTCTTAAGGACTTTAGCGAACTACAAGTACACTGTGGCGGAAGTTTGCCTACCTTTAACTAATTACTTGAGTATAGGAAATGAAATTCATGAATTTCCCCTATTTCTCTGGTTAATTGAGATGGTAGCTGGATTTATACCGTGCAGTACTAATGTAGAGTCGTTTAATTTTCAACATAAACGCGATGTGCAGTGCTGGGACTGACTTAAATAAACAAATTTCACTCATCAAGTTATTTGCTTAATTTATCTTAACTTTCCTTCTAATGTATCTAACTATAGCAGGATATGCTTAATCATCTGTCGTAAGAAGTACAATTCTGCCGTAAAAATACGTATATTTAAAGGTATAATGTAGTGTTTATTTATGATAAAATAAACACTTTATCTTATACTAAGCATATATTACTGGATTTTATGTCATAGAAAACATATTTTAGAAAATAATTACGTAGTGAATGCTTAGTCATCTCTCAAAGAAAATATAAAAAGTTAAGAAATTATGTCTTTATCGTTACAAATAATTGACCCAAAGAGTTTTTGGTAGCAATATAAAGACCGCTAAATTGGCTCATGCTTTAATTCGGATGAAAAGTTGTGTGAGTCCTAAAGCAAAAGAATTGACAACCAGATCAAAAGATTTTCTATTGTAAATTTGGTAATGTGCCATTTCTGCGATCGCAGAATATCATTTTTTCAGAATGACTAAGTTGGAAATGTCATAATCACGATAAAAGCGAAAGAATTGACACCCTGATCAAAAGATTTTCTATTGCAAATAGGTTTTTAATCATAGCAATTATCACAAGTTAAAAACCTCCACAGGCGCTTAAATAAATAGGTTGGTGCAATTAAAGGTAACTACGTAAAGCTTTGTAAAGATTATGAGATGTGCTTGAATTAAGCTTAGTTGCTCGTTTACATACCTTTATATGGTTTGATTTTTCCCTGCCAACCTACTTAAGCACTGTTCTCATCATAATAACAGCGAAAAATTTGACACCTTTGATCAAAAGATTTTTGATTGCACAACAGTCTTTATCTCCTTTATTCTGATAACAAGAAGCACACTATTGCTGTGTGCTTTTCAAAAATTTTTGGTGGTGCGCTCACAAGCATCAATCAGCAGCAATCAACGTTTTCTACAATCGACCAAGCTAGATCATAGCTGTAAAAGCAACATAGTTAGTTGTATAAAATATTGCCATTGCTGTGATTGTAAACTAAAAAGCTTTTGTATAACTTCCTGTAATTATGTGAAACTAATGAGTAAAAACTATACTGGTTCAAACTCTCCTCTAATCACTACTGAGCCATACAAAGAAATTCCATCAAACATCTATGTAGAGTCTGTGTCTGACATTTCGCATCAGCTTGATGGATCGGAGAATAACGGGGGAATTCAGCCTTTTTTACCCAACGAAACAGCCCCAACGCTCTCAGTTGCCGATGCGATCGCTCAGATGTTGGAAAATTTGGGAGTAAGCTACGCTTTTGGTGTTGCCGGCGGTGCAATGGCAAGCCTTTGGGGTGCGCTGTCGAATAGCACTATAGAAGTGTTGAACTTCCGCCACGAAGCAGGAGCAGCATTTGCAGCAACCGAAGCATACTTTGCCAATAATCGCCCCACTGTAGTTTTTACCACAGCAGGGCCGGGGATCACCAACGTCCTGACTGGATTGTTTGCGGCTCGTGGTGAAGGTGCAAAGGTGATTTTGTTGTCAGCTTGCACCTCAGCACCGCAGCGTGGACGTTGGGCTATTCAAGAAACTAGCACTTATACCTTGCCCAGTGGGGGAATTTTTACCCCAGGAGCGCTATTCAACTATGCAATCACTATTGAATCTGCGGCTCAATTACCACAGATTTTTCGCAAATTGGCTTTGGCTTTAGCGCAACCAGGTGGATTTGTTGCCCATTTGAGCATTCCCACCGCTGTGCAAACAAGTTTAGTTGAGGATATAGCTTTACCCCAACTAAATGTTTCTCCGTTTCCGATGACTGCTTCAAAAGAAGCGATCGCTAAATCTGTAGAGTTATTATCATCAGGCCCCTTTGCTATCTGGGTTGGTTTCGGTGCGCGTGATGCAGCAGACGAAATCCGCCAACTCGCAGAAAAAACTGGAGCAGCCGTCATGTGCTCACCCCGTGCTAAAGGTATCTTTCCCGAAGATCATCCCCAATTTGTGGGTGTCACAGGTTTAGGGGGTCATGCTTCCGTCTTGACTTATATGGAAGATCAACCTCCACTACGCACACTCGTATTAGGAACCCGCCTTGGTGAACCGACTTCCTTCTGGAATTCGACCCTGGTTCCAAAAGGAGGTTTTGTCCATGTAGATATTGACCCAGAAGTGCCAGGAGTGGCGTATCCACACGTTGAAACTTTCGGGGTTCGGTCTGACATCAAATCCTTTGTGCAAGAATTGTTGCAGCAATTGCCAGATGCTCCTCGTTCCCTAATGTCGCTACCTCATCCAGAACACAAAGCAATTGAACCTGTTCTAGACGTAGATTATCCAGTGCGGCCAGAAGTATTGATGGCAGCAATTCAAAAGATCATTGTTGAGGGTAGCGATGCAGTAGTAATGGCAGAGTGCGGTAACTCCTTTACTTGGTCAACGCATCTACTGCAATTTGCCCAAGCCAATCGTTACCGAGTCAGCACCGGAGTTGGCGCAATGGGTCACGCCGTCACTGGAGTATTGGGTGCAGCGCTGGCGAACAATGGCAAGGCTGTAGGGATTGTCGGCGATGGAGCAATGCTGATGAATAACGAAATCAGCACAGCCGTGAAATACAAAATTCCCGCAATCTGGATTGTACTCAACGATGCGCGTTACAACATGTGTCATCAAGGGATGAAAATCTTGGGATTAAAGGGTGCAGACGCAACAATTCCACCAACAAACTTCGCCATGATTGCTCGTGGTATGGGAGCAGAAGCGATTGTAGTCGTTAGAGAGTCAGATATCGAAGCCGCATTAGAACAAGCGATCGCTTCAACAGTTCCCTTTCTGATTGATGTAGTGATTGACGCTGATCGACCAGCACCATCTGGTGGACGTAATAAAAGTTTGGCTGCACAAGGAATTAAATCAAGCTCGGCTAAAAATTTAGCCAAGCAAGTTTCATTTCCAATGATTTGATTTTAAAAGTTTGCAATTTCAGTCAATTTTTATAGACACTAAGACACTCCCAGAACGCGGAATTTACAACGCAGTTTGGATTAGTCCATTCAGCAAAACCTAAAGGATGAATTTAGAAGCAGCAAAAACTTTATTCCAGCCAACAACTATGCCCAAAAAACTGGAATTTTTGATTTTTGAACATTAGTCTTTCCTTACTTCATCTTATCTTAATATTCGAGAGTGTTTTTATGTCTATATCTTTATATTTCGTAATGGTCATTACTTTCTCTAACCAATCCCAAACAATATCGAGAGGTGAAAATGCTGCTATTTGAAACTGTTAGAGAAATGGGTCACGAACAAGTTCTCTTCTGTCATGGTAAAAATCCAGAAATTAAGGCAATTATTGCTATCCATGACACGACCTTAGGCCCAGCAATGGGAGCGACAAGACTATTGCCTTATGTCAACGAAGAAGCTGCTTTAAAAGATGCGCTTCGTCTGAGTCGTGGTATGACATATAAGGCTGCCTGTGCCAACATTCCGGCTGGTGGCGGCAAAGCAGTAATTATCGCTAATCCTGAAAATAAAACAGATGATCTGTTGAGAGCTTATGGACGTTTTGTTAATAGTCTGAATGGGCGTTTTATTACCGGACAAGATGTCAATATTACCCCTGATGATGTCCGGACAATCAGTCAAGAAACTAAATATGTTGTTGGGGTATCAGAAAAGTCTGGTGGGCCTGCTCCCATAACATCACTAGGAGTTTTTCTCGGAATTCAAGCTGCTGTGGAGTCTCGTTGGCAGAGCAAAAGACTTGATGGCATGAAAGTTGCAGTTCAAGGCTTAGGAAATGTAGGTAAAAATCTCTGCCGACACTTACATGAGCATGATGTCAAGCTTTTTGTTAGCGATGTAGATCCAGCCAAAGCAGAAGAGGTAAAACGGCTTTTTGGCGCAACTATTGTAGAACCAACCGAAATTTACGCTCTTGATGTAGATATATTTGCTCCTTGTGCTTTAGGAGGAATTCTGAATAGTCATACAATTCCTTTTCTACAAGCTTCCATTATTGCTGGTGCAGCTAATAATCAATTGGAAAATGAGCAACTACATAGTCAAATGCTTGCCAGAAAAGGGATTCTTTACAGCCCCGATTATGTAATTAATGCCGGAGGGCTAATCAATGTTTACAACGAAATGATTGGTTATGACGAAGAAAAAGCTTTCAAGCAAGTGCATAACATTTATGACACGCTATTAGCAATTTTTAATATTGCTAAACAGCAGGGAGTTACTACCAACGATGCTGCCAAACGATTAGCAGAAGACCGCATTCAAGGCAGTAAGCGAAACAAGATTAAGGCGATCGCAGCTTAATTGTTATTATCTTAAGGAGTGAGAAGTGGAAAAAAATACCTTTGCAACATCAGCTTACATTGCTACTTCACCAGAGAACGCCTTTGACTACCTTTGTAGTTTAAAGAACTTGGATGAATGGACGCTTTATAGCCGGATGAAAGAGCAAATTGATGAAGATACCTGGCTGGGAACTGCATCTGGTTATCACAAAAATCTCTATTATCACGTTAAAAAACTAGAAAACCCACTTTTCTACGGCATTGAGTGGCACTGCGGGTTAGAGTATCAGAAATATTTTCAGGTTTACCCTGTTTTGCTGTTTCCTACAGACTACATTGAGCCTGGGACAGATGAAAAAGGTGTGTATTTTCACTGGTTGAGTTTTGTTGATCCAAAACGGCAGACTCAGATGATTATGCAGGGAATTCACACAGTACACACTTCCGAGTGTCGGTCTTTAAAAGGTAATTTGGAACGCAAGACTGGTCTTACCGCAGCAGCCAAAGGAAGCCACTTTATCGATACTGACACCATCTATGTTGATGCTCCCATTGAAATCGGCATTGAATACTTAAAAGACTTACAAAACATAGATGAGTGGGCGCATCTACTGCGACCAAATGGTGAGATTAATCTTGAATCAGGTGAATTCAAGGATGAATATGACCAGAAAGTAAAAGTTTCTGTGCGAGTTCATAGTTTGAGTAAATACTACTTGATCGAACAAGAACACTTTTATCCAGACTACGAATATTATCAGCGTTCTGTAGCGCTACTCATCCCAACCGCCTATGCTTTCGCTGATCCCGAAGCTTCTGGTTTTATCCTACATCGGATCACATTCTGGAAAACAGATGGAACTGTTAGCCACGGCAAACTTCAAATTGAAGATTTTGGCGCTGAAAGCATGAACATCAAACGTTTGCTTGAAGCCAAAGCTGGCAATCTCAAATCATTTGATAGGGGAATGAGCTATCTGCCAAAAATTCAAGAAACACTAATTACTAATTACTAATTAAAACCTCTGCGCTTCCCTCTGCGTTTAAAATTTACCCCTGAATTTCCCACGATTTTACTCAAAGCTGTATTGCAACACATGAAACTGAAACCACTTACTATTACTTTTCTCACTTTTTGTGTTGCGACTTTTTCTGGAATGAAAGCTGCCTCAGCTGGATCATTTTCGGTAATCGCCGATGGTCTATATAATGCCGGAGGTCTGAGCTTTGGCCCTGATGGTAATCTCTATGTTACAGAGGCGGGAATAGGGGGAAGTGGAGCTTGTGTTCCACCACCAAGTGGTCAAGGGGGTTCTTTATGTTATGGCAGAAGTGGTGCAGTTACCAAAATTGAGAATGGTAAGACAGAGCGGATACTTACAGGACTGCCTTCTTTAGCATTACCGGATGGTAGTGGAGGCGCTGGGCCTCGTGACATCAAATTTGATGCTACAGGTAAACCTTATGTTCTGATTGGGTATGGGGCTAATCCAGCCTTTCGCGATCGCAATTTAGGTAACACTGACCTCGGTAAAATCATCGCTCCCGATTTTAATACCAATTCCTGGACGACTATTGCTGATTTAGCTAACTATGAACTCGCCAACAATCCCGATGGTGGTGATGTCGATAGCAATCCCTTGGGTTTGGTAATAGATGGCAAGCAAATAGTTGCATCTGATGCAGGCGCAAATGATTTACTCAGTGTTAACACTGATGGCAGTAATTTGCAGGCAATTACCGCGTTTCCCCAAGACATATTGACTAATCCCATCTTTCCACCCTCTGGTACTCCATCCAATGAACCAGCACAGGTGCCATCTCAAGGTGAAGCGGTGCAATCGCAGTTTGCAACTCAAGCAGTACCCTCAAGTGTGGCAAAAGGCCCTGATGGTGCTTATTATGTCAGCCAATTTACTGGTTTTCCCTTCCCAGAAGGTGGGGCAAAAATCTATCGAGTTGGTGCTGATGGAAAACCAACAGTATATGCCGATGGTTTTACCCAACTCACAGACTTGCAATTTGATCCTGAGGGCAATTTATATGCTTTGCAGTACGCCAATCAGTCAGCCTGGAAGGGTAATTTTGATGGTTCTGTAATCAAAATAGCTACTGATGGGACACGCACAACTCTTCTAAGTGGCAATGGATTAGAGTCACCTAGCGCCCTGACTATTGGTTCTGATGGTGCAGTATACGTCACTAACCGAGGCGATCGCCCAGGACTTGGACAAGTTCTCAGAATTGAAAATACCAAATCTGTCCCTGAACCTGATTCTGCTTTAGGTGTATTAGCGATCGGGGCTTTGGGCGTTGGTTTGTTGCACAAGAAGAGAGCTACCCAACCACTCATAGATAGAGTTGTGGCGCTCAAGTAAAGAGTTTCAAACCAATATCAGTGCCTCTTAAAAAGGGCATTGTCTATTCTGCGTTTCTCAAAGACTGGGATTCGTTGTCTTTAAAACCATAAAAGTTTCCACTTATTTAATTCTCAATCTCCAAAGGTATGAAACTCAAGTCATTTGCTTTTACATCTGTTACATTTTGTTTTGCCGCTATTTGTGGAATACCATCTGTGCAAGCTGCAACGCTAACGACAGTTGTCGATGGAGTCAGTAATGCACGGGGTGTTAGCTTTGGCCCTGACGGCAGTCTCTACGTAGCAGAGCCAGGTATTGGAGGAAACGGAAATTGCCAACCATCTCCGAGTACGCTGTTTCAGCCTATCTGTGCTGGTAACACTAGTTCACTCGTCAAAGTTTCACCAAACGGCACCCAACAGCGTCTACTTAATAACTTTGAGTCTCTAGCAGAACAACCTACAGGCAATCAAGGGGCCGGTATTGAAGACGTGGAATTCGACTCTAAAGGGAATGCTTATCTTCTGACTGGGTATGCTGGTTATCCAGGAAACCGTGATCCAGAAACATTTAAACTAGGTACTCAATCCCCTATCCCACAAAATCAACTTGGTAGTTTCCCGCCATCAACAGCCGATAAAGTACTGAATAGCCCGCTTTTAGCACAACTGTACAAAGTTGACTTGAAGACTGGAGCTCTCAACAGTATTTTTGACTTTGCCAAGAATGAAATCACCAAAAATCCAGACAAAGGGGATGTAGTTACCAATCCCTATGACCTGACTATTAATGGCGATAATGCTTATGTGGTTGACGGGGGCGGGAACGCTGCTTACAAAATTAAACTTGACGGAAGTAAGTCTGAGGCGATCGCAATTCCTAAAAACGTCATTAGTAACTCCGACTTGCCACCAGGATTACAATTACCTCCTGGGCTATTAGAGCAGCTTCCAGGAGGAAAAACAGCAATTCAATCAGTACCCACTGGTGGCACAATTGGTCCCGATGGAGCTTTATACGTTGGTGAATATACGGGTTTTCCTTATCCAGCAGGTAAATCACGGATTTTCCGCATTGGCGATGATCTCAAACCAGAAGTTTTTCTAGATGGGTTTACGCACATCACAGACTTAACCTTTGATAAGAATGGAAATTTGCTGGTTTTACAGTTCAGCGACAAGTCCCAGTTAGGGGGTGACATCACAGATTTACCCGGTTCTCTGATCGAAGTTGCTCCTAATGGCACTCGCACAACACTCGTTGCAGCTGGTCAAGGGCTAGATTCGGCTGATGGAATTACTATTGGCCCTGATGGCAAGATTTATATTACCAATCAGGGTGTCGGCAAAGGGCGAGGAGAGGTTGTTCGGGTGGATGGTATTGTTACACGAGTAGTCCCCGAACCTGGTTCAATAGTTGGCTTATTAGCACTTGCTGGTGTGGGTGCAACTGCTGCTCGCGCCAAGCGCAAACGCCAAGAAAAGTTGGATGAAGAGTTGCTAGCCAAAGCAGAGACTGTCTAATTCCTCTTTCCCTGGCTCTGTCAGAAAATGCTTACAAAATAGGCTGCTGCCTCATACAGAAAGTTGCATTTCAAACAACAGGCAGCAGCCAAAATTCCAGGGTTCCCAAACTGGGACTGGGAACAAAATTAGTCTAGGAAAAAGTATAACTCATACAACCAGGACTTCAAACTCATGGGTTTAGTCAAAAATTTGTCAATCGGCATTCTCGGTACTGGATTCTTGGTGTTGGCAACAGCAGCCCAAGCCAAGGCTGTAACATTAACTTTCGACAGAAGTATCGGCGAACCAGGCTTCGGCCCTGGGCAACTGTTTGTTCCCCAAGGCATAGCGGTGGATAGCCAAGGGAATACCCTTATATCTAACGGACGCGGTGTTAACCCGGATGGTACTCCTAACTACAACCTCGGTGACAAAATTGAAAAATTTAGTCCCAGCGGTCAGTATATTGGAGCAATTGGCTCCGGCGGCACAGGGCCCGGACAGTTTGACGAGCCAACAACTGTAGACTTTAATCCCGTAACAGGGGATTTGTATGCAGGTGATGTTTACAACAACCGCATTAATCAATTCGATTCTCAGGGTAAATTTATTAGATCCTTTGCAAATGGAGAATTTACCGGTCTCATACCAGGTAGGATTTTCTTTGGGCCATCTGGTGTAACATTTGACAAAGCTGGCAACGTGTACGCTGGTGATTTTAACGGCGAAAGAATCCTTAAATTCACACCTGACGGAAAGCAAATTGGTGTCATTGGTGGCAAGGTGGGCACTGCACTTGGAGAAACTCAAGGTGTAGCAGGTATAAGAATTTCCCCGGTTAGTGGAAATATCTTTGTAGCTGACCAGTATAACAACCGCGTTAAAGTACTCGATCCAAATGGTAAACCTCTGTACACATTTGGTTCAGCAGGTAGCGGACCTGGACAGCTTCTTCAGCCAATTGGCATTGAAGTGGACGACCAAGAGAATGTTTATGTAGCTGATTCTATCAACAGCCGCGTTCAGGTATTTGATAAAAACGGTAAATTCTTGACTTCTTATGGTCAACCAGCCCTAGATGCATCAGGTAAACCAGTCCCGCCTCCAGGATTAACTGACCCCCCATTTGGCAATCCCCTCGACCTCACTCCAGGCAAATTTAACTGGACGGGTGGCACAAGCCTCAAAGATAACAAGCTTTATGTGGGCGATTTCTTCCAAGGTCGCGTCCAAGTGCTAAACGTAGAAGGCAGAACTCAAGTACCTGAATCTAGTTCAATATTGGGTTTAGCATTACTTGGATTTGGGGCTGCTACGGTTACATTGAAGAAACGTGGGCAACAAAAGCCAGTCCTCAGTTTAGAGAAGGAACTGCAAAAACAGTGCTGAGTTTTGATGCTTGAGTAACAGTTTCGTAGGGTGGGTTAGCCAAGGGTATAACCCACCATCTCAATAATTTTGGTGCCGTACTCTCGGCGGTAACACACCCTACTGGCTCCCCTAAGAAATTTTCAAAACAAGGGAGATAAAAACTGGGTAACACAACAAACCCAACATTATCAAGGTGCTTCCAGGACATTAACTAGCTCATGCACATTCTGATTTATTCATATAACTATCATCCAGAACCAATTGGTATTGCACCTTTGATGACTGAACTAGCAGAAGGGCTGGTGAAGCGAGGGCACCAAGTACGGGTAATCACAGGTATGCCTAACTATCCTCAGCGTCAGATTTACGATGGGTATCAGGGTAAGTTATACGTTACTGAACAAAAAAATGGTGTCAGAATTCAGCGTAGTTACCTGCGGATTAAGTCTAAACCCAACCTTGTAGATCGGCTACTCCTAGAGTTGAGCTTTGTCTTTACGAGTTTGCCACAAGCGCTCAAGGGCGAACGACCTGATGTAATTCTCTTAACAGTACCGCCACTATTAGTTTGCTTACCTGCAACCTTAATAGGTTGGTTATACAACTGCCCAGTAGTGTTGAATGTGCAAGATATCCTCCCAGAAGCTGCCGTGCGTGTTGGGTTAATTAAAAATAAGTTAATGATTCTCGCTCTGGAAGCGCTAGAAAAATTTGCTTACCGAACTGCACATACCGTTAGCGTGATTGCCGATGGCTTTGTAGATAATTTAATAAATAAAGGTGTACCTGCTAATAAAATTGCCTGCATTCCCAATTGGGTGAATCTTAATTTTATCCGCCCTTTACCGAAGGAGAAGAATTCTTGGAGAGCTACCCATCAACTCGATGGTAAATTTGTAGTGCTTTACTCAGGTAATATTGCTCTGACGCAAGGTTTGGAAACAGTAATAGAAGCAGCAGCTCACTTGCGTCATCTAAAAGAAATTGTCTTTGTCATAGCTGGCGAATCCCAAGCTCTCGAAAGGTTGCAAAAACATTGTCTTGCTTGTGGAGCAGATAACGTTTTGCTTTTACCATTGCAACCGCGAGAAAAACTACCACAAATGTTAGCAGCCACAGATGTCGGGTTGATTGTGCAAAAGCGCAATGTGATTTCCTTCAATATGCCTTCTAAAATACCACTGCTGTTAGCCAGTGGTCGCCCAATTGTGGCTTCAGTTCCCGCCACTGGGACTGCTGGCAAAGCTATCCGAGAAAGTGACGGTGGCATTATCGTTGAGCCAGAGTCAGCAGATGCTTTGGCTGCGGCGGTATTGGATTTATATAATCAGCCGGAATTAGCAGCGCAATTAGGGCGTAGAGGAAGAAAGTTTGCGGTAGAAAACTATTCCTTTGAGCAAGCATTAGATCGGTATGAAGAGTTATTTTCTGATGTGATTGCCAAAGGAGCAACAACTTTGGATATCTTGCCCGAAATGAGTTCTAAAGAATCACTTGTTGATATTTGAAAATTGGGGACAGCAAAAATGCCTTTGAAATCCTCTTATTCAGATCAGCTTAAAAAAACTGACCAAAGCTTGATCGCCTTACTGAGCGATCGCCTATCATTATTAGCAGCATCAGAATTTCCTTCTTTAGATGAACAACTGGCTAGTGTGGCTCCCCTACTTGCTGAAGCTGGTATTCCTGAGTCTGTTTGGGCAGGTGTAGTAAATAGTTGTCATGCCACTCTAATTCCTAAATCTGCAATAAATCATCTCAGCGCCCGACAAATTACCATCATCGGTGGATGTGGCAGGATGGGAAGATTATTTAAAGAGCAGCTTCAGCAAGTAGGTCACAATGTTAGTGTTCTCGAACATGAAGATTGGGAATATGCAGATCAACTGTTAAGTCAGGCAGAATTAGTACTAGTAAGCGTTCCTATTGAATATACAGTTGATGTTATCAAGCGTGCAGCTAAATACCTTGCCCCAAATACAGCTTTATGTGACATCACAAGTGTAAAGACTCAGCCAACTCAGGCAATGCTCGAACACCATTCAGGCCCAGTCATGGGTTTACATCCAATGTTTGGGCCAAATATAAAATCGTTTTTAGAACAAAAAGTGGTAGTGTGTCCAGGTCGAAACGATGATTCATTTCAATGGTTATTAGATTTTCTTAAAAGTCAAGGTGGGGAGTTGATTGTTTGCACGCCTGAAGAACATGATCAAATGATGGTGATTATTCAAGCAACGCAGCATTTTTGTAGATTTAGTCTTGGTGTTTTCTTAGCACAAACAAGAGTTAACATAGAGCAAAGTCTAACAATGTCAACTCCTAACTACCGTCAAGAAATTGACATTGTTAAACGTTTATTTTCTCAAAATCCTCACTTATGTGTTGATATTATGTTAGCTACAGAAGAGAGGTGTGATGCAATTAGGTCTTTAGCTAATACTTACAGCCGTTTAGCGAAACTGGTGTTGAGGAAAGATAGAGACGCATTAATTCAAGAATTTGAAAATACTCAAACCTTTTTTGAAGATAAAAATAACACTTTGCTACAGCCTTTAAATACAACAGCTAAAACGTCTCTACAACCAGATTTTAAACCACAGATGCACACAAATATTAGCATTTAAGGAACAAAAAATATGCTGATAGACATCTTTCACGATCCTGTTTGTCCCTGGTGCAGAATTGGAAAAAAGAATCTGTTTGATGCACTGGCACAATGGCAAGAAAAAGAAGTAGATATCCGCTGGCATCCTTTTATTCTCGACAATGCCGTTCCTGCTGACGGGTACGAATTTTACAGCTTTATGCGAAATAGAAAAGGTATCAAAGCAGAAGAACTGCAACTTCTGTTTGATTCTACACGACGCGCAGGTGAGGCAGCTGGAGTCAAGCTACATTTTGACAAAATTCGTTTGGCTGTCAATACTAAGCTTTCTCACAAACTGATTGCACTCGCACCAGTAAATGTAAAAAACGATGTCGTAGAAGCCATTTATAAAGCTTACTTTGAAAACGGTTTGAACATCGGAGATATTGACGTTCTTGTTGCCATAGGTACAGCTTACAAAATGGATTATAGGGAATTATGGCTGCAATTAAATGATGATGCTGCGGTTAAAGCCTTTGTGGCTGAATCAACATTTGCTCGGCCGAATGGCATCAACAGTGTACCGTTCTTCATCATCAATAACAAAGTCAAGATAAATGGTTCTCACTCAGTAGAAATGTTTCTTCAAGCTTTGAATCGTGCCGCACTTATAGATAGATCAGCAAAAATATGGTAGTTGAGATCAAGCAAAAAAGTAGATTCAATCTGCAACCAATTCATCAACGTGTTTCGGTTACTTTCAACTACGAGGTTTACTTCACCCAAAATTTATTTGAGTTGAAAAACCCGACGCTAGCGCAAGTGATTACAGCGGATGGGGAGACAAAGCCCAAGAAAGTAGTTGCAGTGGTAGACGCAGGAATATTGCAGTATCAACCTGAATTGGTTGAGCAATTAGTAGCGTATACCAAGTTTTATGCAGAGGTGCTAGCGATCGCAGCCCAACCGATGATAATTACGGGAGGAGAAGCTGCCAAAAATGATCCCACTTTGCTAGAGCAAATCCACCAACAGATTGAAGCAGCCGGATTGTGTCGCCACTCCTACATATTAGCGATCGGGGGTGGGGCTGTGTTGGATTTGGTAGGATATGCTGCTGCAACTGCTCACCGGGGAATTCGCGTGATTCGCATTCCGACAACGGTGTTAGCGCAAAATGATTCCGGGGTTGGAGTAAAAAACGGCATCAATGCCTTTGGTAAAAAGAACTTTCTGGGCACATTTGCGCCACCTTATGCAGTTATAAATGATTCTGCCTTTTTGACAACCCTAGACGATCGCGATTGGCGTTCTGGAATCGCAGAAGCAATTAAAGTGGCGCTGATTAAGGATGCTAACTTTTTTCATTTTATCCATTTCCATACCGCAGCCCTTGTGCAGCGAGACATGGACACTATGCAAGAGATCATCTATCGTTGCGCTCAGTTACATCTAGAACATATTGCCAATAGCGGCGATCCTTTTGAGATGGGTTCGTCTCGTCCCCTGGATTTTGGACATTGGGCGGCTCATAAACTGGAGCATTTGACAGATTATCGTTTGCGTCATGGCGAAGCAGTTGGGATCGGTATTGCTTTGGATAGCACCTATTCTTATCTTTTAGGACTGCTGGATTGTTTAGAATGGCAACGGATATTAAATACTTTGTTGGCATTGGGTTTCACGTTGTATGTGCCAGAAATGGATGAGAAGTTATCACAACTGGAACATCCTAATTGTCTGTTCCGGGGTTTAACCGAGTTCCGTGAACACTTGGGTGGAGAATTGACTTTAACGCTGTTACAACACATTGGAAAAGGAATTGAAGTTCACGAGGCGGATTTGTTTTTGTACAGGCAAGCAATATCGCTGTTGCGGAAGTTTTAGGGTTCTTTTTAGTGGTAAATTGAGGGGTGAATTTTAAACGTATAGGCACTTCGCCTTTCCGCAGGGTAGTTGAGTAATCCAGAGGTTTGATGCAAGGTAATTTTTTTGCTACCAACTTGTGAGAGCATCTAATACTTTTGAGGGAGGCGAAGACTTTTAAATAGCGTTTTTAGAAAAAGTACTAGAAAAGCAGTATAAAAACCGAATAAATTGACACCCAATCGAAAAATTATCCAATGTATTGTCTGCTTGATATCCAGTACTCTTAAATAAGAAACAAAACTTTACTTATATTTTTTACGAATAATCGGCGGATTAAAAAAAATGAATTACATGGAAATAAAATCATCTAATTTTGTTATTTATCTATAAAAAAATAATAATGATTTTTCTCAAATAATGACTAATTAATAACTACTCCAGAGAAATTACTCATGATTTTTGATTCCTATTGCTACAAAACATTTGGTGGTGTAACTGTTTATCGCTCCATGACAGAAGTGAAGATAGACACTGCCCTCGAAGATATTCTGTTTCACTTAAATTCTCAGCGTGGAGGCTTGCTAAGGAGCAGCTACGAATATCCAGGGAGATACAAAAGATGGGCGATCGGATTTGTCAATCCACCATTGGAATTGGCTACACAGGAGAATACTTTTACTTTGATAGCGTTGAATGAACGCGGCCAAGTCCTTTTACCATTCCTCTTAGAGCGCTTATCCCAGTCAGAACAACTTGAGAAAGTCACCCAAGATAATAACCATATCGTAGGCTTTGTTAAACCTGCCAAAAAATTATTCGTTGAAGAAGAACGTAGTAAACAACCTTCAGCATTTACTGTTATCCGGGATATTCTATATACTTTTTCTAGTGAAGAAGACGAGCATTTAGGATTGTATGGTGCGTTTGGTTACGACTTAGTTTTCCAGTTTGAACCAATAACCCAACGTTTGGAACGTCCTACAGATCAGCGGGATTTAGTGCTTTATCTGCCAGATGAATTGATAGTGGTTGACTATTATCAGCAACGCGCATTTCGTCTCCAATATGAATTTGAAACAGCGCATGGTAGTACTAAGAATCTTCCTCGAACAGGTGAGTCTGTAGATTATCGCGGAAAACATCTTATCCCAAATGAAACTGCTGACCATAAAGTAGGGGAGTATGCCAAAAAAGTTGAGGTTGCACTCGATTATTTCCGCCGAGGCGATTTATTTGAAGTTGTTCCTAGTCAAAACTTTTTTGAAAGCTATGAAGACCAACCCAGCAAGTTATTTGAAACTTTAAAAGAAATAAATCCTAGTCCTTATGGATTTATTTTTAATCTAGGTGGAGAATATCTTATTGGTGCATCTCCAGAAATGTTTGTGCGGGTTGAAGGGAAGCGGGTAGAAACCTGTCCAATTAGTGGTACCATTAGCCGGGGACAAGATGCTCTTGATGATGCAGTGCAAATTCGTCATTTACTCAACTCCCACAAAGACGAAGCTGAGTTGACGATGTGTACTGATGTCGATCGCAATGACAAATCCCGAATCTGTGAACCTGGCTCAGTACAAGTGATTGGTCGTCGCCAAATTGAATTATACAGCCACTTAATTCATACAGTAGATCATGTTGAGGGGACACTGCGATCGCAATTTGATGCCTTAGATGCATTCTTGAGCCATACTTGGGCGGTTACAGTCACCGGCGCACCCAAAAGAGCCGCAATAGATTTTATTGAACAGCATGAAAAGAGCGCTCGACGTTGGTATGGTGGAGCAGTTGGCTATTTAAATTTCAATGGGAATTTAAATACTGGATTAATTCTGCGGACAATCCGATTAAAAGACTGCATCGCTGAAGTGCGAGTTGGGGCTACTGTCCTTTATGACTCCATACCACAAGCAGAAGAACAAGAAACAATTACTAAAGGTGCTGCTTTATTTGAGACGATTCGTCGTGTTAAGCAAACGAGCCAGAAAATTGATCAGTCCAGTTCCATCAAATTAGCTAAAATCCTCCCAAGTCCGGAAGCTGGCAAACGCATCTTACTAATAGACTATGAAGACTCATTTGTTCATACCCTAGCCAATTACATTCGCCAAACTGGTGCAAGTGTTACCACACTCCGTCATGGCTTCTCGGAATCGCTATTCGACACAGAACGCCCTGACTTAGTTGTTTTATCTCCTGGCCCTGGTAGACCAAGTGATTTTGGGGTTTCAGAGACTGTCGGTGCCCTTCTTTATCGCCAAATTCCTATTTTCGGAGTTTGTCTGGGACTGCAAGGCATCGTTGAAGCTTTTGATGGAGAATTGGGAGTTCTTGACTATCCCCAACATGGTAAATCCTCACGGATTTTTGTCACCGATTCAGATTCTGTTACCTTCAACAATTTACCAGAATCCTTTACAGTAGGTAGATATCACTCATTGTTTGCCCTACCGGAACGTTTGCCAAAAGAACTGAAAGTAACAGCGATGTCTGATGACGACGTAATTATGGGCATTGAACATCAGACACTTCCCATCGCCGCCGTTCAGTTTCATCCAGAATCAATCATGACTATAGCAGAAGAAGTTGGTCTGGAAATCATTAAAAATGTGGTGCGTGCATATACTCAAACCAAAGAACCATTAATTATTAGTTAGGAGTTTGAAGTTAAGAGTCTTGCCTCGTTCCCATGCTCTGCATGGGAATGCCATCCCTGAGGCTTTGCCTCATAACTAGACGCATTTTTTGCCTATGATTTTAAGAGTGTTTTTAGTCGTACCGGATAGGCAGAGCCTGCACAGAATGCATTCCCAGATTCCATCTGGGAACGAGAATAACGAGAATAATTAGTTATTTCCCCATTTCCTGCCACTCCCCATTCCGTCAAGTATTTTATGATTAACCGAGTTGCCCCTCCCCGCCATATTCTTGAAGAAATTGTGTTGCATAAAAGGCAAGAAGTTGCACAAATGCAGCAAAAACTGCCTTTAGCTTCCTTGCGACAACAGTTAAATGCAGCCCCGACTGTGCGAAATTTCTTGACTGCTTTGCAAGAAAATCCCAACCAACCTAGCTTAATTGCTGAGGTAAAAAAGGCATCACCTAGCCGGGGGATTATCCGCGCAGATTTTGACGCAGTAGCTGTTGCTCAAGCTTATGAACGAGGTGGTGCAGCTTGTTTATCAGTCCTGACTGACCATAAGTTTTTTCAGGGTAGTTTTGATAATCTTGCTAATGTGCGATCGCAAGTAGCATTACCCCTACTGTGCAAGGAGTTCATCATTGACCCCTATCAAATCTATTTAGCACGGACAGCGGGTGCAGATGCAGTTTTGTTGATTGCCGCCATTTTATCAGACCAAGAACTTCAGACTTTTTTGCGAGTGATTCATGATTTAGGCATGAATACACTAGTGGAAGTCCATACCTTGGCTGAACTGGATCGGGTGCTAAAGCTTGAGGACTTACGTTTAGTAGGAATCAACAATCGCAATTTAGAAGATTTTAGCCTTGATTTAAGAACAACACAGCAACTTTTAGCACAGCGCCAACAAAAATTACAAAGCTTGGATATCACCGTCGTCAGCGAATCTGGATTGTATACACCTGCGGATTTATCTTTTGTTGCTGAGGCTGGTGCGCGTGCAGTTTTGATCGGAGAGTCTTTAGTGAAACAAAGCGATGTCGAACAAGCTGTGCGTACTTTGCTAAGACTTGATCCTCCCTAACCCTTCTTTTTAAAGAGGGAATGAGAGTAAGCCTTTTTAAGGCGGTTGAGTGGCTCTTTGCGAAAATAGGCTTCTCGCTGAAGGTGGGTAAAGGGGACATTTAAGGGATCATAGAAAATAATTCTTCCCTTCTCCCTTCCCCCTTAACCCTTTCCCTGTTCCTGATTTTGCTTTGAGGCAATTGTATGAAAGCGATGGTGATCACAAACTTCGGAAGTCCAGAAGTCTTTGCAGAAAGTGAAGTGGATAAACCAACACCAAAGAACAACGAAGTTTTAGTCAAGGTTTATGCCACCTCCGTGAACCCAGCGGACTGCGGGGTGCGCCAAGGGATTTTTGGGCCAAGGGTAAAACTGCCTGCAATTCTCGGCTTTGACGTTTCCGGTGTCGTTGAGACAGTGGGCGAAAATGTTAGGGATTTTCAGGTGGGTGACGAAGTTTATTATGCCATCTCACATGAAGAAGGTGGTGGTGCTAATGCGGAGTATCATGTCGCAAATGAATCAACTATTGCCAAAAAGCCCACAAATATATCTCATTTAGAAGCTGCTAGCGTACCTGTGGCAGGGGGTACAGCATGGGCTGCACTCATCACTAGAGCAAATATCAAAGTCGGTGAAACTGTGTTGATTCATGGTGGTGCAGGCGGTGTCGGCACATTCGCTATTCAAATAGCTAAAGTAGCAGGCGCTTACGTTTACACAACTTGCGGTAATTATGATATCGATTTTGTCAAGTCCATCGGTGCAGACAGAGCGATCGATTACCGCAAGGAAGACTTTATTAAGATCATTATGCAGGAAACAGGCGGTGCAGGTGTTGACGTAACCTTTACTACTGTTGGCGGCGAAATTTTAGCTAAAAGTTTGGCGGTTACAAAAGCTGATGGTCGCGCTGTCACTATAACAGGCGTGACGGGTGATTTCAACATCGCTATTTTCAAAAATATTACTGTCCACTTTACACACTTAGATCGCACCCGTCCTAAGCTTGATGCCTTGAGAAACCTAATTGAACAAGGTCATATCAAACCTGTTGTCAGTAAAACTTTTTCACTTCATCAGGTGGCACAAGCGCATAAAACGTTTGAGGAAGGCGGTGAGGGTGTGCGCGGCAAGATTGTTGTACAGGTTGTATAAGTCAACGTTTATGATTTATCGCTCATGGTTAATTTGTGTCTTTCTGTAAACCATTACCTATTGCTAGAATCTCCAATCTAAAAAAATGAAGCTTTGATACTCGACGACGGAGTTAAAAGACTCATTCACGAGGTTCAAAGACTCGTTAACGGAGCTAAAAGACTCGTTCACCAGGTTCAAAGACTCGTAGACATAAATAAAAGAGTGCTAATCGATTATAAAAGAATCTTTATTCGTGCTGAAATATTAATTAATCATTATCCATTAGTTT
>NZ_CALMFY010000099.1 GCF_937863485.1 uncultured Nostoc sp.
TATAGAGGTATAATTGAGAACTAAACCCCGATCTCACTTTTTCGCGTTGCTCCCAAAACATTTGCCCCTGTTAATGATTTGGGACTAAGTTCAACAAGAATTAACATATGCGTAGCTACTGCCAGTGCGACATCATTGAGATTACCCAATGTAGCAGGACAGTCCAGAATCACCAGTTGGTGTGGCAAAGGAAAATCTTCAAACCTATCTGCCAAAACATATTCCCGGCGATTACGAACTGCCAAATCTGACCCAACTTGAATCATTACTGGCCCACCCAAGCATATTTGTAACTTACCCTTCGGCTTTCCCCATTCTGGCATCAGTAAAGGCCAGTTACCATCAAAATCCTCGCTGAATACTGCGGCGATTGTTTGCTCTAATGGTGGGTCTTTGTCTAATCCACAAAACTGACTCATGGAAACGTTAGTATCTAGGTCGAGTAACACAACGTCAAAGCCGCGCTTTGCCATTTCATAGCCAATATGAACAGTTAATGTAGTTTTGGAAACTCCTCCGGCATTGGCTCCAATCCAGAGAACAACTTGTTTCATCTATTTGCAATTTCGTATGCTTGCGTTTTGTTATACTCTATCTTTCAAACGAAATCAAGTTCAACACTCGTTATTCAGGCTCAAAAAGCAACTTGGAACTATACGGAAAACGTTTTCCGTCCCCAAGAAATTTCATATTGGGGTAAATATATAGTAGCCAACATTAGGGTCAAGATAGGCGGAAAGCATTAGTGTATAAGCTTTTTGGCTATTATTTTTAGATAAATCATCCAAGTCATGTTTGCTTCTTGTTAGACAAGCCTGTAACGAAAGAATAAGGGCTTTAGTTTTGTTATTGGCATACTACAAACCTCGGTTTTAGGTAAATTTGTACTATTTTGTCCTTGGTGTCAGCTACGCTATATCTGCCCCGTGTTGGAGGAGTTGCTAGAATGATTGACCATGACAGGCTTTTCAAAGAATTAATATCTACATTTTTTGTTGAGTTTCTCGATTTATTCCTACCTCAAGTAGCCAGCCAAATAGACCGCGATTCTATCCAGTTTTTACCCCAAGATGTATTTACTGATGTCACATCTGGCGAAAATAAATTGATTTACTGGCGCAGGTGCGTTATCAGCAACAAAAAACTTATTTTTTAATTCACGTTGAAAATCAGTCTTATACTGAGTCAGAATTTGCCAAGCGGATGTTTAAGTATTTTGCACGCTTGCATGAAAAATATGATTTACCAATTTATCCAGTTGTGATTTTCTCCTTCGACGAACCAAAACGTGCTGAATCTCAAAATTATCGTGTCACGTTTGGCGATTTAAAGGTGCTGGAATTTCAGTTTGCAGCAATTCAATTAAATCGTCTGAGTTGGCGGGATTTTCTAACACAACACAATCCAGTGGCGGCGGCGTTGATGGCGAAGATGAATATTGCGGTGTCAGAACGTCCGCAGGTGAAGGCGGAATGTTTGCGGTTACTGACAACTTTAAGGTTAAATCCAGCGCGGATGCAATTAATTTCGGGGTTTATTGATACTTATTTGCGTCTTGATGATATTGAGAAGCAGGTTTTTCAAGCGGTGATTAGTACAATGGGATTAGATGAACGGGAGGAAGTTATGCAGATTGTAACAAGTTGGCAACAAGAAGGTGTGGAAATCGAAAGAAGGGAAACAATTTCGACGCTTTTAAAAGTACGTTTTGGAAATTTAGATAGTGAGTTAGAGGCAATTATTCCTCAGTTAATGCAGTTATCTAGGGAAGAATATCTTGGCTTGCTTTTACAGGCTGACCGTGAAGAATTATTATCGCGGTTTCAAAGGTAATCGTAATTTAATAAAAGCGGGAGTGCTATTTAGTACATTTACAGAATCTTTTTTTCTACTTCAGTTCAACTCAATATTATGACTGCTAATATGGTGTCCATTATGTGATGGCTCATGTTTCCTGTGAAGTAATTGTTCCCTCTGTAAAATCATAACTTCTAGCTCACTGGCACGTTCTTCTGAAAGTGGAAATATCTCCTCCCCCGTCTTTAGATTACCTCGACAAATCGTCCGCTTACCTTCATTTCGGACAATAAAATCACACTCTTGTTTGAGCGAAAAATAAGCTGATGTATCTAATAAATACATCAGCTTTTGACTTATCCTAAGATTTCAATCACAGCCGCTAGAATAGCTGGGGCTTTGTCTGAAACCGGAATAAATACCCGCTTTTGCCAGTTGATGATCTCGGTGAAGCAACCCACAGCTAAGAGTCGCTCTGCCAGTGAGATAGCATTAACCAGTTCTATGCGAGGTTCATTAGCAACGAAAGACCGCCGCAGCGTAATTCCTCCTGGTAGTTGCTGTGTATATCTCTCGTTCAGTACCAGCTTCACAAGTTCTTCTGGAGAAAGCACCTGATTTCTTAGTCCAAGTTGTTCGCGCACGGTTTGAATGTCGTGAGCATTCACCACCCGACCGAGAATTTTCTTGCCATCACTTGTTTGTAGTCGGAATACTCGACTATTCTGCTGTGGCAGTATTTTCCAGATGGGTAGCAATATTCCTGTCATTAAGTGCAGGTAATCGGTTGTGAACTTAGGCAGTGCGTCTATTTCAATAGACCAAGCAGCAGCAAACGCATCAATAGAAACTTGCTGCCAAGTGGAAGATTCTAAATCCTTGACTGGTATACGGGTTTCTTTTTGGGGACGGACGAGTAACACTCTTGGTACAACACCACCATCAGCGTCGTAGATACTATGTGTCGGAATTGACACAGCAGCATGACCAGACTTGGTGTTAACCATCAGTTTCCCCTGGTACATACTGGCAAACTCCAACATCTCTTCAGCAGTTCTGATGTTGTTCTTCTGGGTGCGTTCCACTTTCAAGTAATTGGTGACGCTACCAGTTTGAGCATGAGTATACACAGCTTCCTGGCTCTCAACAGTAAACCGTTCTGCTCGAAGTGTTTCCACACCCATCTCGTAAACACCAGCCGCGATCGCTACTTCAATCTGCTGGCTCAAGAGTAGTTCAAACCTCTCGAAAATCACGTTTTGCATATCAATTCGTAGAGCCAGTAATCGGTTAAGGAATTGACGCAGGGGTGGGAGGTCGATTTTCATGCCGCCTTCATGGGAAGTGAGCGAGAGTCCAGTCATTTGCTCAAAAGTCCCTAGTGGAACTTCAAAAAATCGACCTTGGTATATTTGTCTGAATAATTCATACAGGGCGTGTTCTGCATAATTCGACTCCAGATTATCCTTAGCCTCAAATATCCCATTACCACCCGTCTGCCGTTGACCACGAGTAAGAGCGCCCAAGCTATCCAGCCTTCGGGCAATGGTTGAGATACAGCGCTTCCGGCTATTATGCAATATAGTTTTCTCCTTGCCCCTCTCCTATCATCGCTTTCAGCTTTTAGGACGTACCTCATAGCTGCCGGAAGTGCTGTAAAGCGGCGTTCACCGATGACGTTAGTGGTAACGGTATTGAGCCGAGATCCGTGTAAAAACCTGCAAGATGGTCTGGAAACCGTTGATATATCTATGTTTCAAAGATTTCTGATGGAAGATTAATCGCAGCTTCCAATGGTTGGGGAATATTATGTAAATTCACCACATAATCACCGTATCTTTTGATATGTCTTGTTATGTATGGACTCATTGCTGCAAGGTGTCGCATGGGAATCAGTTCGCCCTGTGACATTAACGTTTGGATAGCCAACGACATATCAACCGTATTCTGCAAAATAACTGCACTTGCTACCAAATCAAGATACTTCAGCCGCTTTTCCTGTTCAATAGGATCATTTTCAGTAATCGCTCCCAGCTTACCGAAGAACACCCAGTCGAGAAAGGCATTGTACATCTCCACAATATTGGTTATCGCTGTAATCTCATACCGAAGAGCCACATTAGAAATATAGTCAAGCAAAAACATAGTCCGTACTACCTTACCCAACTCAAGAAAAGCTTGATAAAGTCGATTTTTCTTACTATAACTACCCAACTTACGTAGAAGCGTCGAAGGCATCACCTTGCCTGCTTTAATTGACAGTACTACACGTATCATGTCATACCAATGAGTCTTGATTAAATTCCAATTGACCACGCCCTTAAACAACGGTTCGATATACTTGTAGGTAACATCTGCGCTAGGGCGAACAAAAGTTAAATCCTTCCAGTTACGGATACGCGGCATCAATTTGATACCGAGAAGATAGGAAATAGCAAACACAGGCCCAGATTGACCTTGAGTATCTGCGTGCAAAATACCAGGTTGAATATCTGATAGATTTTTCAACAGCCCATCCAAAATATAGACAGCCTCCCACACACCACAGGTGATAAAGTGTGTAAACAAAGCAATATATTTATCAGAGACATGGTGATAGGCGATACCACCGTAACCGCCGTAGCGGATGTGATACTCGCTGTGTAAATTATTCTCGTATATTTCAAACTTGCTTCCGTCAGCAGCAGCCTTTTTCCCTGTACCCCAGCAAGACGGTAAACTAAAACGGTTGTACGTATTGATAATATCCCGAATTGCAGCTTCAATTTTGGCAGCACTAATATGGCGACGGTTTGTATAAGAAATCATGTGACTTGTCACTGCACCTTGGGAATGACGAGCCATCTGATTAGGGCCAAGATTACAGCCGTAGCTAAAGGTAGTAAAAATATAACGTTCAGCAGGATCAGATATTTTTGGTTCGCTTCCTGAAAATAGACCAAAATGCCTTGTCCAGTTCAACCAATGCTCAACATTGCAAAGGATTTCTAAGATACTGCGCTCCGGCATCAAAGCCCGAATTTTTGATTCTAATTCTTCCACTTCATCCGTTTGAGCTAGGGATGGGATTCTTTTAAGTATAGATTCTCCGTCTTTATTGATAGTGAATTGTTTATCAACCGCACAAATCTCATCTACAACGAAAGCTACCTGCGCTAATTTATCTTGAAGGTGTTTAACAAAGTCATCCGGGTTAGCAGGAAATTCAAGTAAGCGACAGTATTCTTCTATCAAAGGTTCGCATTCAGCATGACTCAATAATTGTTCGCGGAAATCGGCATAACTTGACGAACCCACAACACACGCATCTCCTGTTTTAAATTCAGTTGCTAGATTTGAAAAGATGCAAATTTCTAACTGCTGACGAACCAAAACCTCAGTTCCATCAATTTCTTCTACTACTAGCGCACGCCAGTTACTACTAATAAAATCTAAATCAATGTCAAATGGCAAATACTTAGCACGTTTGTGTTGATTCTCTAACACGAACTTTAATGCTTCAATTACTGACTCATCAGCAGAAGTTGAGAGAATATCTAGAGAAGCCACCAAACTAAAAAGTGCTTTCCGATTGGCAGAATAAAACCGCCACATCAATGGTAAATGGTTGTTGGTGTTATACGCTGCAATCTCATCCAACTTTTGCAGCAACAATTCTGTACCACCATGTTCATCCAAAATTGATTGCACCTTTTCTCCAAAAACAGCATTATCCTGAGTTTCTTTGGCTTTTGTAGATGCTTTTAATACTTGCCCAAAGGTAGCCAATAACTCTGATGTTTCAGTTAAATGTTTGTCGCGTAATTCCTGCAATCGCTGTTTAGCATTATTTTGAATCTTGAGGATACGTTTAATAAACATATCAACAAGATAATCACGGGTGTTAACCTGTGCCTCGTACAATAGACATAACAGCAACGTCCGACGTTTGGGTAAATTAATATCTTGAAATTCCGAGATATCCAAAGCCCTAGCCTGTGCCGCAAAATGTCTAACTTTTGTAATGGCAATACTTTGTAGCAGTCGCTTGGTATCACCAAAGGTCATGAGAACATCAAACTTACTTTGTAGGAGTTTCATCCCACTAAGTTTGGCACTTTTAGGTGGCGATTTTAGTAAATTAAGAGTGGGATTTTCATCTACCTCATTATCAGTAACTACTAGCAATTGGTCTAAATAAATCTGCTCGTTGATGGAAAGCCCCTCAGAACAAAGTGCAAACAAGCGATTATTGACCATTGAACGAATGTGACGAATTAATCGGTCAAGGGTACTAAATGCTGGTAACTCGTATCGTTCTTTAACTAATTCTTCAATGGCTACATTTATTAAATCAGCAGGGTGGTCTTTTACCTCTGCAGCCTCTGCAACTAATGCGGCTATTAATCTTTGACCTGTTTTATTATACTGTTTGACTTTCAGGTAATCCCGAATCACCTGAAGATAAGTGTAGCGTTGGCGTTCGGATGGAATTGCTTTTACCCAATCTTGTAACTTTAAACACGACCGTAAATGTTTGATAACCGCAATTGGTACTAGTTCGGGGTGGGGAAAATAACCAAGCCTTTGGAAAGATTTTAGCATGACCATAAAACTAAGAAATCCTTCGTGGCTCTTAGTTTTGGACTTTGCAAACTTGATTTCTTCGCTTTGTGGTGTATAAAGCTCTACAAGCTCTTTTGGGTTAGGAAATTGTTTGAATTTAGGATATGCAGTACGGTCAATTAAGGTCATTAAGGTGATATTTAGAACATAAAAAACACCGAAAACAACTAGATGGTGGTTGATCCCTCACCGTTCAACCCCATAGTATTTTATATTCTTTTGGATACAGATAATTAATTGAATTAATTTCCACACTTTTTTGGTGAACAATGCTGTTTTTGGAGATAACGAATAGGCAATAAATGTTGCTTCTAACTATCTGGATTTATCAGAACACTTAAAGCATGACGTGCGGCTGATTCTGCTTTTTTTGAGGTAACTTTCTGATAACGTAAAGTGGTTTGAATGTTTTCATGTCCCATGAGTGAGCGTAACTCTTCTATACTGATTAATCCTACCCGTTCGGTAGCATAAGTGTGACGTAAATCATGGATACGTACACCGTTTAATTCGGAATATGTGCTGGTGATTTTTCGCCAATAATCGTGGAATGTGTAGTAGCTAATTCTACTGACTTTCAGGGTAACTGGATGTTGTGCTGTAAACAGTGCGTCGATATTTTGATGGCGTGAATACTTGAAATATTGATCTAGGGATTTGGCTGCATCATCACTATAAAAGCACCAACGTTGTTTGTTTCCTTTTCCCAATACCTGAAATTTTTGATTTTTGATATCTAGGTCTGATAAATTCAGGGCTAAAAGCTCTCCAATTCTGCATCCTGTACGATGTAATAAATGAATTATTGCAGACATCCGCAGGTCATATTTGGTTACTTCGTAGAGTATATTTAACTGTTCAGGTGTTAGGTATCTTATTGAATCGTCGCTTTTATGTTCGCCTTTTTCTCGTTGTGGGGGACGCTGTTTTAATCCCCGAATTGGATTGGATTTTATATCCCCTTGCTCGACGGCAAAGTTAAATAGGCTTTGCAGTATTGCTTGATGCTTGTGGTGGGTTGTGTATTTTAAATGTGAGAGTGTATCTAGATACTCAACTAATGTTTGCTTACTGATAATTTCGATTGACCAACTTCCATACTCTGCTAGTAAGCTTAAGAGAGTCATTTCGTAAGTTTTGATGGTACTGGGTGCTAGCCCAGTCCGTTCTAAAAATTTGACGGCAACGGTGGCTAATGTGACAGCTTGCTTCACTGAAAAAAGTGTGTTTTGAGCAAGGTAATTTATTCATAAATTATATATCTTTAGGTAAGAGCATTGACAGCAATTTATGGATACTTTTAAGACACCAAAACATGCAGAATCCCTAGCTGACTATGTTTTGCGGATCAGGAAGGGACTGAATTTAACTCAGTTTGAGTTAGCCGATGCTGCTGGTATTCATTCTCGGTCTGTGGGGAAGATTGAACGGGGACTGACGATGAAACTCAGTCATAAAACTCTTAGCGGTCTTGCCTTGGCTTTGTCCGTGCCGGTTGAGTATTTGCAGGCTATTGTTAGGGGGGAAGAGGTTGTGACAATGCCAGCGATTAAGTTTTGTCCCCAATGCTGGAATCCTGGTGGTGCTGCTGACCCGATGTGGGGGAATGTTAGGGCTAAGTTTTGTTATCTGTGCGGTACGCAGTTACGGGCTAGTTGTCGGAATTGTGGTGAGATGGTGGTGTCGTTGAGGTATAAATTTTGTCCACTATGTGGAAAGCCTTATAAAGATGGAAGTAAAAATCGCTAAAGCCTATATACAAAAAGGCTTTCCAGACCATCTTGCAGTTTTTTACACGGATCTCGGCTCAATACCGTAACAGGTCTGAACACGGGTGCTGATGCTTGGTTTGTGCGGTGCGATCGCCCAAGTCCTTGAATTGCATTGTCTGCCCTCCATCCAGCTTCCAACAAATAATGCGATCGCCGCCGCCGATTAACAGCGTTGAGATCAGCATGATAACTTCTGCCTGTCCCTCCAGCGTCACTGAAGATGAGGATTTGTTTGTCTCCCTGCATAAACGCAGCAGTTTCAGCAATATTCGCGCCACTTCCTCTAGAATCCACAAACAAACGTCCAGATTCATCTTTTAACACCCGTTTGCTACGACCTGTAACTTCAGCCACTTGCTTGTGGCCAAAATGCCACAGCAATTGTTCTAATGCGCCGGGGATGGGATCAAGACTTGCTAACTTATCGACTAAGGCATCTCTCAAGGCTACAGCTTCAATAGAGATAACTGGAGAGCCATCGGCATCAAAGGATGGTTCTGAGCGTTCTTCACCGTCAGAGGATGAGTGAATTTCGTGCAAGTGGATAGGAAACGCACTCATCAGGTAATCCATAAGATATTCCCGTGGAGTCAGGTCAAGATTGAGATCCTGCCATTCTTCGGGTGTAACTTCATTGAGTCGGCGCTTAAGCAACTCCTCATTAGTTGATACAATTTGAATAACAATGGCGTTTTGAGCAGCTAAATCCTCTTCAATTGCTTTAATTAACCCTCTTTTGTCACTCTCGTCGTAGTATAATCAGTGACAACCCCTAGAAGT
>NZ_CALMFY010000100.1 GCF_937863485.1 uncultured Nostoc sp.
AGCTTGGTTGTAAAATTCGAGTGCTTTTTGCTTTTGTCCTAAAGCGTCGTAGACTCCACCGATGTTATTGAGTGTAGTGGCTTCACCAGAGCGATCGCCCACAGCACGATATAGGGGCAGAGCTTGGTTGTAAAATTCGAGTGCTTTTTGCTTTTGTCCTAAATCGGAGTAGACTCCACCGATGTTATTGAGTGTAGTGGCTTCACCAGAGCGATCGCCCACAGCACGATATAGGGGCAGAGCTTGGTTGTAAAATTCGAGTGCTTTTTGCTTTTCTCCTAAATCGTCGTAGTTACGCCCAAGCCCAAGCAGTGCGAGCGCTTCCAGTTTTTGGTCTTTGAGTTCTCGTGCAATGGTTAAACCCTGCTGAAATATTTGTATTGCCTGTTGGTGTTCCTGTTGCTGTGTCAGTTTTATCCCTTGCTCTAACAGTCTTTCTGCTTCTTGGGCTTGCGAGTTTTGAGTTTGTCCCCAGGTGGGTTGAGCCATCAGCATTACTGTTATAGGCGTTAGACAAACGCCCACAGCCAAAAGACTGTTGATAATTTTTTTCATAGAATAGCGCAGAGGTAGCTGTTTTCAATTGGGTCTAGAAGCTGTCGTTACCAACATCGTGATCTTTGTGATGAACATTGCAATGTTTCTTATTAATATCGTGATGTTTGTGATGAACATCGCAATGTTTGTTATTAATATCGTGATGTTTGTGATAAACATCGCAATGTTTGTTATTAATATCGTGATGTTTGTGATGAACATCGTGATATTTGTTATTAACATCGCAATGTTCCTTATTAATATTGCGATGTTTGTTATTAACATCGTGTCTGTCGTTAGAAACGTCAAAATGGTTAGGGGTATAGATGTACGCCCCTAGAGATGAAAGAATTTACGCTCAATAAGGTTTTGCCAGAATAGTGATCGTTCTTTGTTGCGAATTGAACTGGATTTCATCTACCACATATTGCCGATTTCTAGCCACTGATTGAATACCCTGCAACTGTGCTGTAGAAACTACAGGTGGTTTAAGTTTCACCACCGCTTGACCTTGAGTAGAATTTTTTAGAGTAAAATTATTTATAGGTATACCACTCCAAGTTACTGGCTTGCCTGTAGGACGTTCTCCCCCACCCCGGATAATTGGACTTCTATTACTTCTGTAAGCCAATGCTTCTTTCTTGAAAACTACTCTTGCAATTTGGCTCAGGGGAATTTTGGCAGTTTTGCCATTACGCTGAATTAATAGTGCTTGCCCTTGTGCATCAATTCCTATTACCCGACCACTGCTTGTTGACTCACCCTTTTTAAACAAGACCTCTGCTAACTCTGGTAAGGCTACTGCAAGTTCTAATTCATCTGCTTTGATTTGTGTCTGTGCAAACAAAGAATTTCCCGTCTTGACATTTTGGCTCATTACAGCTTGGATGTTTCCTGCGATCGCTGCTGCCATTACTAAGATTGCCACAACCCATCCCTGGAAAAAAGCTTTCATGGCTTTAACGGTATATTTGACTATATTTAACTTTCTCATTAAACTTCAAAGGCCTATACCAAATTTCCGTAAAATCACTAAAATCAACTGATTATTTATCTGTAGCGGTTTGCAGTTGTGCAATATAGACCTAACCCCCAGCCCCTTCCCTACAAGGAAAGGGGAGTAAGATTCAAAACCTTTCTCTTTCTACAAGGGAAGGGGAGTAAGATTCAAAGCCTCTCTCCTAAAAGGAGAGAGGTTTGGAGAGAGGTCAAAGTCTATTGCATACAAACAAAAAACGCTATATAACTCGGTGCGTTACGCTTCGCGGTAACACACCCTACATTATTTCCCCCATATCTCGTATGACCCAAACCCCCACCCCCAACCAGGAAACCAATATTTTAGGTAAATTCACGAGTGTACTTGGCTTACTGGGTGCGGCGCTTTTTTTTGCAGGCTGGATTTACCGTTGGTCATATTTCTACTTTTTTCAACTAGAAGTCAATACCCTCGACTTACCCGCACAGTCTTTTCTCATAGTTCCCCTGCAAATATTTCTCGGAGATGGTTGGACAATATGCAAAAGTGCGATCGCCTTTTTTATCGCTGCGATCGCAATTCAGGCTACATTATGGTTAATTAAAATCATCAGTGATACGGTAGTCTCTGTAAGTCAATTACTACTAAGTCGCATCATCTCTGCTACCCAACGCAAACGCTCATGGACAGCTAAACAGCTAAAATCTCTGGCTGAATTTAGTTCTGGGCAACTGCGCTCAGTGGAATTTCTGCGATCGCTAGTCAATGAGATAGTAATAGTATCCTGGGTATTAATTGTGATATTTTGGTTAGCTCGTTGGCAAGGCATTGATGATGCCCGACGAGACGCTGGTCAAAACTCCACCTTGCCTGTTGTAGCCTTAATTACACCTGAAGAAAAGTTTGCTGTGGGGCGCAAACTTGATGATATATTTGCCGATCCGTCCTTGAAAGGCTACCGCATAATTGGCGATCGGGGTCTATTCGACGACTTGCGAGGCAGGGAAGATAATGATATCAGCAATCCACAGCAGCCGCGAGTCTGGCGCTTACTCTTAGAACGTGGCGGCTGGATTTATTTGTTTCGCGCATTGCCCTCAAATGTAAAACTTGACGAGATACCGTCGGTGTTGGCTATTCAAGAAAGCGATAAGGGACATATCATCATTCGCAGTCCAGAAGCTTCCAAAACTAGTTCTCCTTGATATATTGAATAACTTGTTTAAATTTAGGTTAATAAAAAGTTATTTATCCTTAACCATTGTTTTATAATGCCCCTTAACTACAGCATCTAGCTCAAGTTACCGCAGATTCAGGGGAAAAATTTGATGAACCAAGGGCAACGGACTCCAAAATCAAGGAGATATTTGACTGAATTCGTTCAGACTTATATCGTTAAAACTTTACACGCTGCAAGACAGTGGCGTGTACAACTAATACGATGGTTGTACAAGTATTCTGCGTGGGGTGTTGCGTCCCTATTCTTGGTCGGAGTTAGCTTGAGTATCGTGATGGCTGCCTGCTCTCCACGTAATGTCAATAATACTGGTAATGCTGGCGCAGCTTCCCAGAGTGATGTAACCCTAACCTTTGTTTCTTACTCGGTTACTAATGCAGCATACCAGCAGATCATTCCCAAATTTATCGAACAGTGGAAGAAAGAACATAACCAAAATATCACTTTTAATCAAAGCTATGATGGCTCAGGTTCCCAAACTCTTGCCGTAATTGATGGTAAGGAAGCTGATGTCGTACACCTGTCACTTGCCCTTGATATTAATAAACTTGTTGAAGCAGGTTTTATTCAACCGGGTTGGGAAAAAGAAGCGCCTAATGATGCAATTGTTACCAAATCTCTAAATGCAATCGCTATCCGTCAGGGTAATCCCAAAAATATCAAAACTTGGACAGATTTAGCCCAAGATGGTGTAAATGTGGTTACAGCAGACCCCAGAACCTCCGGCGGCGCTCGTTGGAACTTCCTTAGTCTGTGGGGTTCTGTGACAAAAACTGGCGGCAATGAAAATCAAGCAATAGACTTTATCGCCAAAGTCTATAATAATGCACCTTTATTACCCAAAACTGCTCGGAATGCCAGCGAAGTATTCTTAAAAGATGGTCAGGGTGATGTTTTGCTCAACTATGAAAACGAGATGATTTTATCAACGCAAAATGGCGAGAAAATCTCATATGTTGTGCCCGATGTAAATATCTCCATCGATAATCCTGTTGCTGTTGTAGATAAGAATGTCGATAAACATGGGACTCGGCCGATTGCGGAAGCATTTATCAAATTTCTTTACACCCCAGAATCGCAACGAGAGTTTACTAAATTAGGATTTCGTCCTGTTGACTTGACGATCGCCAAAGAAACGGAAGCCAATTTTCCCAAAATTAAAACTATCTTTAAAGCTGAAGATTTAGGAGGATGGAACGAGATTCAAAAGAAATTCTTTGATGAAGGTGCAATATTTGACAAAATTAGGGCTAAAAAGTCTTAAAAGTTTCGTTATTTAATCATCTTCTCTAAAGCGATTTGCAAATCTTTTGTCAAATCGCTCACAGCTTGTCTAGCTGCATAGCGATCGCCCTGACAATTTTGAGAGCGTTCGGTAACGGAAATTGGTTCTCCTACGGTGATTTGTGCCTGTCGCAAACCTAATCGAGGTCGCCCTGGAAGGGTTGTATCTTGAATTCTAGAAAGCATATCGAATATTAGTAAAGCTGTTTCTGCAAATCGTTCTGCCGTCGGTTGTTCCTGAATATAAGTAGCTGTAACTGCAACAAAACTTTCCACTATCCGCATATGCCGCATTCGCAAGTCTGCTTCCTCTGCAATCCAGTCTGCCAAACCACGTTTAAAGGGTGATAAAGTATTTATATCTGGCAAATCTTCCCGATAAATGTAATTCCAGCCAGCCTCTTCTAAACGGCGACAGCGGTCAATAAAATTACCCTGCGCTTGAACTCCAAAATATTGTTCGGCAACTTGTAAAGCCTTATCTAATAAGCAATGAAGTCGGGCAATCAACACCTGATTAGGACTAGCAGATTCATCAGTTGAGATGGTTTTTGGAATGTCTTGATGATAGAAGCGACGATAAAACACTTCCATCTCGGTAATCAGATATTCAGCCAACCTACAGAGGCGTTGATAGTAAATCTCTTCGCCATCGCCCCGAGCAATTTCTATTATCGGCAAGCCACTATCAGCTTCCAACTTACTCAGCAGCCAATCCAGTTTAGACCAAGGTGGCTGAACGTAACTATACTGAATGGCGATCGGCACAATGATCACAGTCTCAGTCCGGTTAGCTTTTTGTAAGTCTTCTACACACCAGAACCCCATTTGAGCAACACCGGGTTCCAGTGGGCTAACAATACTACTATGACCATTAGTACCTCCTTCCGGTGCGACTGCGATCGGTAGTTTGGCATTAGCAAACAACTCCCGTGCTGTTTGAATAGCTTGGCGATCTAGTCGTCTACCGCGATGAACTGGTACACCCCCCAGCCGTGAAAACAACCAACCCAGCCAATCTCCAGCCCAAACCGTCATCCCCCGGTCATAGAGAAAATAACTGTGAACCAGGGATTGTAATCGAATACCTTTTTGACGAGCAACCTCTGGCACAATGCGAGAAAGCAAATACTGCATACAGAGGGGATCTTCCACCTCTGGGTGACGAAATGCCAACAAAAAGCGAATTTTTCCAGCCTGGAATTGCTGATAAAGTTCAGCCAATACCTCAACATTTTTGGCTTCAATCCTGACAATACCAGCTGGTAGCCAAGGTCGAGTGCGAAACCGTAGTGCGATCGGCAGTAACCAGCGAAAAATCTGGAGTATCAGCGGATTAAACTGTTGGGGAATAAATTTCAGTGGTGGTTGAGTAGAGTGAATCGTTTTGGGCAAGTCGCTCTCCAGATTGCATTTCTAGCGATTGTACAACGTGGGGTCTTGGTTTTGCATCGACGCACAGAGAATTCTAAGGGACGGAAGCCACTTTTGTCAGACATGGCTCAGTTTTACCTCTCCAACGATAGACACTATCAGCGAATAAAAAATTATTTTCGATGTTTAGGAAAATTGCGTAATAGATACCAAAATACGGCTAAGTTCAACAAGAAAATCACTATTTTTATCAGAGAGATACCCCGAATTAATTCATAAATCTCTGGTGGAATACTGATACCGACAAGTACCAATACTAAGACATGTGCCCAACGTTTATCGTACCACAAACCAACAGCTTCAATAGTAGTTACAATAGCGTAGATTCCTGTGCCAATGCCGCTAAAGGCCAAGGTTCTTGGATTTAAGTTAATAACTTTTTTTAAAAGCAAATCAATAATTATCGATTTTCCTTCTAAAACATAATTGTTTGAAAAAATCTCTAGAGTTTGATAATTTTTTAATGTCAATAATAAGGCGATCGCAGTAGCCATAAGCAGCAAGGCGGTAAATGTTTTGTAGAGAACAATTACCACTAATCCCAATGGACGTTTTTTCAAACAACCCCCTTAAGTATATATAAGTCCAACTTTGATTAACTGGCTCTGGAGCCTGCCAACTAAAACGCTTATTGTAGCAGTACTTAATCGCCCCATCTTTACCATTTTCCCCTTTGTGCAAACAAGTAAACTCAATTTTGAGTATTACGCTATTCCTGACAGCTTTATAGCCTCACCCAAATGGGTGAGAAACAATTCAACCCATCGGATGAGCTAAGTATAGGAGGTTAAGGGTTATAACAAAGGAAACACTGTTACTAGTACTAAAAAGAAAGTAATTAAACCTTACAAGGTCAAGGATAACTGTATGAAACTTGCAACTTTGATTAATTCTGTAGTTATTCTTGGTACTTTTGCGCTGACATCTGGAATTGCTAACGCTAAACCACTTACAAATAACAACTATGCTGATGCTGGGCAAACAAGCATACCTATCAACTCTTCTAACACATTAAACAGTGATTCCCAGAATTCCAGCTACCTCAAACCCTTTGATCTCGTTTCTCTTGCTTACCAAGGTGGTTTTGAAAAACAAGGCATTCCCAGTGGGGCAACTCTGATCTTTGAACGTCAGAACAAAAATATTCTTGCGGAAGATTTAGTTAAGGCTGGTGTCAGTGCTAACAAATTACCACCGCAAATTTTGAACGATCAAGACTATCTAAGTGCTGTCAGGTCAGAGTTTACTGCATTATCTAGAGATTCCTCTCGCTAAGTAGGGTTTTGGATAGGCGCACTTAAATGCAATACTAACTCCCCTCTGCCCTAACTCATTAGACCTCTTGCAAAAATCCTTGAATCACCCCTCCCCAACCCTCCCCTTTACAAGGGGAGGGCGCAAGATTTCAAGTTTCCCCCCAATATATCGGGGAGCCACTGCGTTGCGGAGGTTCCCTCCGTTGTAGCAAGTGGCGTGGGATTAAGGGGGGTCTATTCGACTTATGCAAGAGGTCTATTGTCTAGCAAGTCAACCAAAAGCCCATTCCCTATCAAGGAATGGGCTTTTGGTTGACTTGTATGTGCGACGCCGAATAGCCCGCACAACTCTTGGAGACGCTCTTGCTAGCAAGATCCCCGTAGGGGTACGACAAAGTTTTACAGTGAGCCTGCCGAATTGCTC
>NZ_CALMFY010000101.1 GCF_937863485.1 uncultured Nostoc sp.
CCTTAATGGATTATTGTCGGTTTGAGGTACTTCAAAAACTGAGATGCTCCCCTTTGCCATTAGCTGTTAGAGGTAGAGATTCCAATACCATATATGCTCGTGGCACCATGTATTCTGGTAGCTTTTCTTTGAGGAATTGACGAAATAGGGACGCAAAGCTTTGCATGTCTTCCATAGGTATCTGTTCCTGTTTGGGAACAATATAAGCCACCAAATACTTATCATCAGGTACGTCCTCAGCAGCAATAACTATAGTTTCTTTCACTGCTAGATGTTGACTCAGCACTGCTTCAATCTCTGACAACTCAATGCGGAAGCCACGAATTTTTACTTGAGTGTCAATCCGACCTAAAAATTCAATATTGCCATCTGGTAAATAACGAGCTAAATCACTCGTTTTATAAAGACGTGTTTTTGGTTTATTACTAAAAGGATGAGTAATAAAATGTTCAGCACTTAATTCAGTCCGATTAAGATATTCTAGTGCCAGCCCCTCCCCACCCATATATAATTCGCCAGTAACGCCAATAGGCACTAGTTGTAAATAGGCATCTAATATATAAATCTGCGTGTTTGTAATGGGGATACCAATAGGTAAAGATGTGGCTGATGGTAATTCTTCTACGCAGTAATAAGAAGAAAATGTTGTATTTTCTGTAGGTCCATAAACATGAATTAAGTGCTTTGGTGCACCAGATTGGAGAATTTTTTTAATCCATCTCGTATCAACGGTTTCGCCACCAAACAGTAGATATTTTAAGGTCGCAAAAGCTTGCGGAACATCTCTAACAATCTGTTTAAATAAGGCGGTGGTCAAAAATAGAATGTTGATATCTTTTTCTCGTAGTTGTAATGCCAATTCATGAGGCGAAATGGTTACATCTTTACTAATTCCTACAAGTTGAGCGCCGTTAAGTAGCGCTCCCCAAATCTCGAATGTCGCAGCATCAAAAGAAGTGTTTGAGGCTTGGGCGATTTTATCAGATGATGACAATTTTATATAGTTAGTATTGCACACTAACCGATTTACAGCTTTGTGAGGTACAGCCACTCCCTTGGGTTTCCCTGTAGAACCAGAGGTGTAAATAATATAGGCTAAATTATCACTATTTAAATCGCTTTTAAGATTGTCTTCCTTTTCTTGGGTAATAATTTTCCAGTCTTTATCTATAGAAATAATTGGATTTGAGAAACCTTCAAAATGCTTAAGTAAGTTTTCTTGTGTCAGCAATACTGAAACTTGTACATCTTCCAGCATAAAATTTAGGCGTTCTTCAGGATAGCTGGGGTCTAATGGAACATACGCTCCCCCTGCTTTAAGAATTCCCAACAACCCAATTATCATTTCTATAGACTGTGAAATACAAATGCCAACTAAAACTTCTGAACCTACTCCTAATTTTTGTAAGTGGTACGCTAGTTTATTACTACAAGTATTCAACTCTTGATAAGTAAGTTGCTCGTTAGCAAAGTTTACTGCTATAGAATCAGGATACTGCTGTACCTTTTCTTCAAACAATTGATAGATACATTTATCTTGAGGATAATCGGCTTGGGTGTTATTCCATTCCACCAATACCTGACGTAACTCCACTTCACTTAATAACGGTAAATTTGTAATTGGTTGTTCTGGATTTGCAACAATAGCTGACAATAGAGTTTTAAAATGTTCTAGCATCTGGTTAATGGTGGCTCGATCAAACAAATCTGTGTTGTAAACCATCACCCCACGCAGACCTTCAGAATACTCCCAGTTTCCGCCCCATAAGCTCCTAAAATCCTCAGAACACTTCCACAGATGCAGTTCCAAATCAAAACGTGTTTTTTTCAAATCAATATTCATAAAGTTGGGTACTAATCCAGGCAGTTCTAGCGCTGACATTGGCGCATTCTGGAAACCAAATACCACTTGAAATAAAGGATGGTGGCTCAAGTTTCGCTCTGGATGTAGTTCTTCAACTAACTTTTCAAACGGCAAATCTTGGTGACTATATGCTCCTAATGTTACCTCCCGTACTCTGCCTAGTAGTTCTCGAAAGGTGGGATTTCCAGAAAAGTTACTATGCAGCACTAAACTATTGACAAAAAAACCAATTATTCCTTCAATTTCACTATGGTTACGGTTAGCAATTGGTGAACCTACCGCGATATCTTCTTGGTGTGTGTAGCGGTAAAGTAATGTTTGAAATGTTGTCAACAGTGTCATAAATAAGGTGACACCTTCTTGCTGTGACAGCTTTTCTAGTGCATCAATTAGCTTTTTTGGTAACTCTAGAAATTGTGTTGCTCCTCGATAGCTTTGTATAGCTGGTCTTGGTTTGTCAGTAGGCAGATGCAGTATGGAAATACCGTTTAATTGCTCCCGCCAGTAAGCTAATTGGGTTTGGAGTACTTCTCCTTGCAGCCACTCGCGCTGCCAGTGAGCAAAATCAGCGTACTGAAGAGGCAGTTCTAATAGAGGAGAAGGCTGGTTTTGTACAAAAGCTGCGTAAAGCGTTCCCAGTTCCCGAATCAGTACCCCCATAGACCAATCATCGCAGATAATGTGGTGCATATTCAGTAATAGAATATGTTCTGTCTCGGAAAGCATGAGGAGTATTACTCGCAGCAATGGCCCGGAGGATAAATCGAAAGGATGTTCTATCTCTGCGGTAATAATGGACTTTGCTTTAACCTCTTGTTTATCAGCTGGCAATTCCTGGAGGTCTAATACAAAAAGAGGTATTGTTAAGCTGGGTGCAATCGCCTGTAGAGGTTGCCCATCCGACACTATAAATGTGGTGCGTAAGGTTTCGTGGCGACGCACGATTTCGTTAAAAGTCTGTTCTAGTGCGGCTAACTTAAGCGAACCTGTCAAGCGAATTACTGTTGGCACATTGTAGATAGCATTGTCAGGGATCAACTGGTCGAGGAACCATAGTCGCTGTTGAGCAAAAGATGCTGGAAAGACGAAGACTTCTTCAGAAGACATATTGATCCTTATTTTAAATTTTGTGCTTTCTCAATACAGGCTTTTAGCTGTGCGGCGAGAATTTGGATATGGGGTTTTCTCAGCATAGTTAGGTGATTGCCAGGAATATGATAAATTTCCGTTCCTCCCACAGTTAGCTGATGCCAACCCATACTCGGATCTTCCTTGGCAATGCTTGATTGAACCTTTGTTCTAAAAAGATTAATTTTTTTAGGGTAGGCTTGTGGAACGTAGTTGAGAACTGCTTGGCTATTGGCATAGAAAACACGAAGCATGGGACGAATTGCTAACTCGCTTAAAAGCCTTAACTTGGATTCTTCGGGTATAACGTTGACTGTGGCATCCTCTTTGAGGATGAGGTGAGAGAAGAGATTTGTTTGGAGCGTTCGCGTTAGCGACTCCCTTTGGGAGTATCGCCTTAGCGACTTCCAAAATGAGTTTTGCACAATTTTATTAAAATTAGTCAACCTAGAAGTTAAACTGTTAATTCGATTCCTGGCGATCGCAATAATTAGATATAAATAATCGAGGAAAAAGGGCCATATATATCGCGCCACTGTTGTCAGCATAAACTTTAAACCATTACCCAAAGAAGGTATATTGCCCGGAATTGGTGCTAAAGTGTCAAGCACAGCAAGTAAAGCCACTTCTTCTCCAGACTTTTGGAGTTGTTGAGCCATTTCAAAAGCAACCCAACCTCCAAAAGACCAACCTCCTATAAAATAAGGGCCTTTGGGCTGCACTGAGCGCAATGCTTCAATGTAATGAGCAGCCATATCCTCAATGTTAGTTAGTGGAGAACTTTTTCCGTCAAGTCCAATAGGCTGTAGCCCATAAAATGGTTGATTTTTTCCCAAATGATGAGCTAATTCGTAATAAGGAAAGACAACACCAAAAATTGGATGGACGCAGAAGAAAGGTAGATTTGAACCAGCAGGTTGAATCGGTACTAAGGGAGACCAAGGCAGAGAGTCTGTTGCTGAGGATAGAGAAGTTGCTAAACTTTCAATTGTGGGATTTAAAAATAAGCTTGATAATGGCAATTCGCGCTCAAATTGCTTGTGTATCTGCTTCATTAGGCGTACAGTTAAAAGCGAATCTCCTCCCAAGTCGAAGAAATTATCATAAATACCCACACGCTCAACATTAAGCACTTCAGCCCAAATTTTTGCCAAAGTTGATTCGGTTGGAGTACGAGGAGCAATAAATGTTTTATCTATTAAACGGCTAGCGTAACTGTCGAGTTCTGTTAGCGCCAAACGATCCACTTTCCCACTAGCTGTTAGTGGTAGAGAATCCAGCACTACAAAAGCTTTTGGAATCATGTATTCTGGTAATTTTTCTTTTAAAAATCCACGTAGTAGAGACGGAAAATTTGGTGTCTCTATATTAGGAACAATATAAGCCACTAAGTATTTATTACTAAATAGATTATCTTTAACAATTACTATTGCTTTTTGCACGCTTTGATGATGACTCAGCACTGTTTCAACTTCTGACAACTCAATACGGAATCCACGAATTTTTACTTGATTATCGATGCGTCCTAAAAATTCAATATTTCCGTCTGGTTGATACCGAGCTAAATCACCCGTCTGATAAAGTCGCGCTTTCTTTTTATCACTAAAAGGATTGATAATAAACTTTTCAGTAGTTAACTCGGGGCGATTAAGATAGCCTTGTGCTAATCCCTCACCACTTATGTATAATTCGCCAGCAATTCCAATTGGTAAAGGTTGTAAATGTTTATCTAATATATAAATTTGAGTGTTAGCAATAGGGCGACCAATGGGCGGCTTTTCACTCATAGTACTAATCTCTGCAATAGTTGACCAAATCGTTGCTTCAGTAGGGCCGTAAGCATTAAAAAATCGATGCTGAGAGTTCCACCAACGTTTTACGATATCATCAGTGCAAGATTCGCCTGCACAAATAATAGTTTGTAATGCCGGAAGTGATTCTGTAGGTAGGATTGCTAATACTGCTGGCGGAAGGGTGACGTGAGTAATAGCTTTTTCTCGCAATAATTGGAGCAAAGGTTGTCCGGGTAGAAGGGATTCTGTGTCTGCTAAATAAAGAGTTGCTCCTGTTTGTAATGCCATGACAATCTCAAAAATTGAGGCATCGAAACTTAATGAGGCGAATTGCAGAATGTGGTTACTCGGTTGTAAATTGAAAACCTCAATTTGAGCTTTTGCTAAGTTGGATAATCCTCGATGCTGAAGCAAAACGCCTTTAGGCTTTCCTGTTGAGCCAGAGGTGTAGATGACATAAGCTAAGTTGTCCAATGTTATGCAACTGGTCGGGTTTTCTTGGCTGTGTTGTGTAATAGTTGCCCAATCTTTATCTATGCAAATAATTGGATTTGAGAAGTCCTCAAAATGCTTGAGCAACTTTTCTTGTGTCAGCAATACTGAAACTTGTGCATCTTTTAGCATAAATTTAAGACGCTCTTGAGGTAGGCTCGGATCTAAAGGTAAGTATGCTCCACCCGCTTTGAGGATGCCTAATAATGTGACGATCATCTCTAGCGAACGCTCTACGCAAATGCCTACTATAACGTCAGTAACTACCCCTAATTTTTGTAGGTAATGTGCAAGTTGGTTAGCTCGGATATTTAGTTCACGATAGGTTAACTGTTGCTTGTCAAAGACTACTGCGATCGCATTGGGAGTTTCCTCCATCTGCGCTTCAAATAACTGATGAAAACACTTGTTCTCTGGGTAGGTTTTTTTAGTGTGATTCCAATCAATTAATAACTCTTGTCGTTCTTCCTCAGTAAGCAAAGACAAATCCCAAATCCGCTGTTCTGGATTGGCGACAATGCTTTCTAGCAGCGTTTGGAAATGTTTTAGCATCCGGGTAATGGTTGTGTCATCAAATAAATCGGTGCTATAAACTATTTGTCCTTTCAAACTATCCAAGTCCTGCCACAGGTGCAACTCTAAATCAAGCTTTGCAGTTTTGCTGTCGTATTCAAATAGCGAAAGCGTTAACCCAGGTAACTCTAGCGCAACGATTGGAGTGTTTTGGAGGCTAAATACAACCTGAAATAAGGGATTGCGGCTCAAATCTCGCTCTGGATGCAGTTCCTCCACCAGCTTTTCAAAAGGCAAGTCCTGATGGCTGTATGCTCCTAAAGTTACCTCTCTGACTCGATTCAACAATTCTCGAAACGTCGGCTTACCTGAGAAATCTGTACGTAGCACCAAGCTATTGACAAAAAAACCAATTAATCCTTCTAGTTCGCTACGATTGCGATTAGCAATAGGTGAACCTACTACAATATCCTCTTGCTGCGTGTAGCGATAAAGCAAAGTCTGAAACGCTGCCAGCATTGTCATGAACAAGGTAACGCCTTCTTGGTAACTTAGTGCCTCTAGCGCTTGAGTTAAGGAGTGTGGTAGCTCTAGAAGTTGTTTTGCACCCCTGTAGCTAGGAATTGCTGGTCTCAGTTGCTTGGTGGGGAGATTCAATACCGAAATCCCTTCTAATTGCTTCTGCCAATAAGCTAACTGGGTTTGTAGAGGCGAACAACCGTTTGCTCCCACTTCTTGCAGCCACTCCCGTTGCCATTGGGCGAAATCTGCATATTGAATGGGCAATTCTGGCACAGAGGTAGACATGGAGAGAAGTCTGAGTGGAGGCTGACTCCGCTCAGAACTTGGGGAGTCGCTTGTAGTTAGACATTGCTGATCCTCTGCAAAGGCTGTGTATAATATTCCCAATTCTCTAATTAGCACTCCAATTGACCAGCCATCGGCAACAATGTGATGTAGATTAAGCAGCAGCAAATATTCTGCTTTATCCAGTTGTAGCAGCTTTACTTGCAGCAATGGTCCGGTGGTGAGATTGAAAGGATGTTGAGCCTCTTGGGTTACAATCTGCTGCACTTGTGTCTCACGTTCTTGGCTCTCGAAATTGCGTAGATCTATTAGGCGAAAAGGTATTGTTACGCTAGGTGCGATCGCCTGCACTGGTTGCTGCTCTACCATAACAAACGTAGTGCGTAAGGTTTCGTGGCGACCTCCAATTTCGTTGAATGTCTGCTTTAAGGCGGTGAAGTTGAGGGAACCTGTAAGGCGAAGTACTGTTGACACGTTGTAAAATGGATTACCCGGTGCTAACTGGTTGAGAAACCACAATCGCTGCTGGGCGAAAGAAGTGGGAAAAACAAAAACCTCTGCTTCTTCAGAAAAATTAAGTTCTTCATCAGCTGTGAGACTACTGAGAATATACTGGCTCATAAGTGAATGGTAAACAATTGTGGTGGAATTTGTGGAAACTTTTTCTCAGCTTATCTTGTTAAGCTGTCGCGCTTATAAATTGCGCTCTTTCACGTTTAGAACCCTTAGAGGTTGTTTGAAAAGTTGGGAATGTTGTAAAAAAGCTCTCTCAGTATACGCTGTGAATAGATAACAAACAGCACCGAGAGAGTGGTATGAGTAAAGCTTACACTAGCAACCTGAGTTTGGAACAATATAAATTGATGAGTGACCTAATTCCAGAAGCAAAACCGGGTGGTAGAAGGCGTGAAGTCGATATGTGGGAAGTTCTCAACGCGATTTTTTACATTTTGGTAGAAGGAGTCAGATGGCGATGCCTACGGCGGGCTACGCCTACGCTACCAGGAGACTTTCCACCTTGGCAAACAGTCTATACATACTTTCGTAATTGGCGCAAAGATGGGACTTAGCTAAAAATCCACGACAGTCTAAGAGTTTGGGTTCGCATTGAACACCAACGTCATCCCAGCCCATCCGAGGCAATAATTGACAGTCAAAGCGTTAAAAGCGCAGCAATGGTGAGTCAGTCAGTGGGTTTTGATGCAGGTAAAAAGATCAAAGGACGTAAGCGATTTATGACCGTTGATACTTTGGGATTAGTGTTGAGGGTTTTAGTTTCAGCAGCCAATGTTGGTGAGCGAGAAGGAGGAAAACAAGTGCTAAAACGGCTCAGACAGTCAAACCGGGAGCAACGCGAAAAAGTGAGATCGGGGTTTAGTTCTCAATTATACCTCTATATTCTCAACAAAACTTGGTTTTTTAGTTGCGATCGCATCCCGAAACAAGCTATATACGTCCCAGGTTGCAGCACCTCACAAAATCGCGTTGCTCCCGTCAAACCCGAAGATATCTCGTTTAACAACTATCTGGGTAGATGGCGGATTTGATGGAGAACCTTTTATGCGATGGGTTATGAATTTTTGCTGTTGAATTGTGCAGGTCGTGTTGCGATGGCGTAACCGCCCGCTGGAAGCGATCGCAAGAGGTTAAGGGTTTTGTCTTGCTCAAAAAACGTTGGGTTGTAGAGCGAACTTTCGGTTGGTTGATGGGATGTCGCCGATTGGTTCGAGACTATGAGTTCTTGCCTAAAACATCGGAGACTTTTATCTATCTTGCCATGATCCGTATTATGGTGAGGCGATTAGCCTAATTTTTTACTCCTAAAAACTTTTCAAACATGCTCTTAAACTAAAGCTGTTTGTCTCCTTCTTTGCGAGCGCTGAAACCCTCATGATTACGTCAGTTTATGAAAGTTTGTGATCTACTGAATTTAGGTGAAGTTTTATAAAAGCTTGAGACTAAAAAATCAATAATAATTATCATGCATCTGAAATTTGCTACAGAGTGCAAAGTTTTTTATGGATGCATGAGGGAGAG
>NZ_CALMFY010000102.1 GCF_937863485.1 uncultured Nostoc sp.
TCTTACTTATCCTGACTGATTTTCGTCCTCTTTGCAAAAAACTGGGATGCTCCCTATCTCAACTCCCTTGCCCTGGTTAATTTTGACATAATTTAAATCATTATTATTGGCTTGCTATTGGAGTTAATTTACTTGATTCAACTCTCGCTTTGCTATGTCTATATTTATTTATCACATTTTTTTTCTACGTATCAAGCAGACAAGTTGTAAGTTATTTCTCTTTAATTGTTCGGTTTTTACTTGGATTTATCCGGCTCGTTCATCTAATTTAATGATGTATTAATTAAATACCCTAAATTTTGCTCATCCAAGTGTTTTTTCTCACTTGTGAGAAATCCGGGATTAAGGGTTTGCAGTTAACGAGCCTGCCATTCCAACCAGTACCCAATAGCGCGATCGCTAATTTTATTCCTCTTTTTTAGAAGTACATTGAAGGTACGGAATGTGGGTTTAATTATGCCTACCTACTTATTAGCTTTCATTGAATGCATCGCTGCAAGTTGAGGTTTCTCGATATCAATAAGAGAAAAACAGTTTGAATCAGTGGTGGGTTGATAGTGATAAACTGCGATCGCTTTCATGGCTTATTTTATAAATCATGGATAAATGTTCACATTTTGGCAATGCAAAACGATAGGTTACAGGAACCTAAAAAATTTTGGTCAGTTTTAAATCAAACGGGTAATCCAATAGTGATCGCAAAGGGTGCTGAGGTTTGTAGCGATCACATCACTGCATTAAGGACAATCGCCTGCCCCATGCCGACACTGTTCAATAGCTTTAAAAGCTGTAGTGCTTATTCTGCATAGCTTAGAGCTTTTATTAGTGCCATTCATCCAATATCCTTGGGTTCAGACTTGCTCCTCCCTAACTCTTCTCAAAAAGCAGGGAATTAGAATAAGCCTATGCGTAGGCTCCGCCCGTCGTAGACATCGCTCGATTAATTGCTTCTTCTTGGCCAACTAAAGACAAGTAAGGTGATTTTAAATACTTACAAGCTGCGGCGATCGCATCTTTAGCACTCACAGCCGCAATCAATTCTTGGAACTTTGTGTCAAAATCAATTCCTAAGCCCAAAATTTCATACCAGCCGTATATCTGAGCAATTTGCCCGTTCGTTTGTTTACCCAAGGCGTACTGCCCCAATATCTTATTTTTAGCAGCTTGGAGTGCGCTTTCGGATACTTCATCGCTAGACAATAAATCTACTTCTGTCCGCAGTCCCTCTAAGGCAATGCTGGTATTTTCCGGTGCTGTACCCATGTAAACCACAAACGATGCTGGAAATAGCCTTGTGGAGTAAAAGGCGGATACTTCGTAAGCTAAACCGCGTTTTTCCCGCAATTCGACAAACAAGCGACTAGAAAGCCCATTTCCCAGGTAGGTACACAGCAATTTCAGTGGGGCGTAGTCAACAGAACTCACTGATGTTCCCAAATAACCAAGCATCAGGATTGATTGTTGTGTCTGTACTGGCTTCAGCCTTACCTGCGGTTCCACCCTAATCTCAGGTAAATTCAGTATTGGCAGTGTTTGTGTTGGCGCTTGCCAATCACCAAAGACTTTTTCCACCAATGCCACTGCATCTGTGGGTGTGACTCTACCAGCAATACTAATTACTACATTCTCTGGACGGAAATAAGTCTGATGATACTCCACTAAATCCGCACGAGTTAAGCGGCTCATGGTGGTTTCATCTCCCAGCACTGACATAGCATAGGGATGATTTTGGTACATTACCTGCCGCATTTGTTCAAAGGCGACATTGAACGGTTGCTCTTTTTGGGAACGAATATCCTGGAGTGCTAAACGCCGTTCTAGTTCCACTTGAGTTTCGGGAAAAGTAGGCGATCGCAAAATCCGCCCTGCCAATGTTAAAATTTCCCCAAAATCGGATGTTACCGTTTTGAAAGATAGCAAAAAATAATCAGTGCTGGCATCTGCACTCAAACTTGCCCCTACAGACTCGACAATTTCGGCAATTTCCAAACTAGAAAGACCATCGCATCCCTTTGTCATCACTGCTGACAGTAAATGTGCTAACCCTGCTTGCTCCCGATTTTCGTGACAACTACCGGCCCGCACAAAGATTCGCGCCGCAATGATGTCCGCAGCAGGGTTTTCTGCCACTAGCACGACAATGCCATTGTTCAATGTGGTGCGATGGATAGGCGATTTTTGCAGCAAGGTTGTCATTTGTCCTTTGTCCTTTTTTGTCAATAGTTAATATTTATTACTCATTCGCAAATGACTAATAAATAAATATTAACTAACAGGGTTTAAGTACAGTAACCGCATAATTCTGCGGCGAGAGATATTGTTTAGCTAATTTTTGCAATTCTTGGGCATCAAAAGACTGAATCTGCTGGGGATATGTCACAGCTAATTCAGCTTGGGCGATGGTATTGTAGTATCCATAAAGCCCCGTAAGCTGATTTGGCGTTTCGGTAGAAAACGCATACTCATTACACAGCAGCCTGCGTGTGCGGGCAAGTTCCTGTTCACTAATTCCTCTAGTCTGCAAATCATCCAAATGAGCGCAAATTAAAGACTCAACTTCCTCCAGATTTTCTGGTTCTAACCAGGCAGTAATTGTAAATAAACTTGATTCCCGTTGTAGAGAAAAACTACTGCAAATTCCTTGTACCAATTGTAAATCTTCTCGCAAATCGCGCACTAAACGCGAAGTCCGCCCTTCTGCCAATAACACCGACAACAAATCTAAACCATAACTAGTGCGGATTTCCTCTACTCCGGGTACCAGCCACGCCATTAACAATCGTGCTTGCTCTATGCGTGGTAAACACAGTTCTTGACGGTGAATTCCTGTTATTACTGGCTTTGCAACTTTCTCAAACTGCGGACAATTAGAGCGTTCGGCAAAATCAGCAAATGAACGATTTACCATTTCCCAAGCTGGTTGCTGGGCTATACCCCCGGCAATTACTACTGTCATGTTTTCCGGCTGATAGTGGGCGCGGTGAAAACAGCGCATTGCTTCTGGTGACTGCTGCATCAGTTCTTGCTCAGTACCCAGTATCGAACGTCCGTAAGGGTGATCCGGGTAGATGCTTTGAATCAAAGTTTGGAATCCTATCCAATCGGAATCGTCATGACAAGAGCGAATTTCCTCTAGCACCACGTCCCGTTCGCGGCTAAATTCATCTTCTGGAATTGCCGCATTCAGCAGTAGTTCTCCCAAGTAGGGCAGAGTATCTTTTAAATAAGGGACAGCTGTGGTGAGTGAATAATGAGCATAATCATAGCTTGTCGCCGCATTACTCACACCACCCCGGTTTTCAACGTTGTAATCGAACATTCCAGGGGGTAGCGTTGCCGTACCTTTAAAAATCATGTGTTCCAAAAAGTGCGCCATACCGAACCACGGTTCTGGCTCTAGGCTGGCTCCAGCCCGCACCCAAACATCCGCTACTACTACAGGGGTAGTGGGAATCTGTTGATGAATAAACGTTAAACCACTGTCTAGTCGGAAGACCGAGGCAGGAAATAAGGTATTAGTTAGTTGTTTTAACAATTTTTTGTAGCTTTAACCACAATTTAATGCAATTGTGTCATCTTAACTCTGAACGATACCTGATTTAGAATCAAATTATACAGATTTTGTAGAATTATGCGATCGCTGTTCTCCATACTACCGAGAAATTGGAAGCGTTATCCATTGAGAGGAAAATCGTTTTACTTTACTCCTGTCCCAAGAAAGGATTAATTCTTTTTGCCATCTCAAAATAAGCGAACATACAGCTACAGGTTTCTACATCGGAGTACTAGTACGCTACGGCGTAAATAGAGCAAGCATTTAAAATCCCTACTTATATCAAGTTCGGGTGATTACTTATAATAAAATCTATCAATGTAGGTTGGGTTGTAGCAAGATCCCCGTAGGGGTACGCTAGTAAAACCCAACATTTACTTCTTGTTAATGTTGGGTTTCGTTCCTCAAACGCCACTTGCTTGGTTGTCGGGAAACCGCAGACGCTCGCAGGCTCGCTACCGCTGCGCTATCGCCCTTGGCGTCTCCCCTTGGGAGAAGGGCGCAGTGGCTCCCCAACCTACAGATATTATAAGTGTTTAACCGAACCTGATATTACGCACGGGTTATGAAAGAACGTAGACGCAAAGCGGTGAAGCAGCGCGGTCTTCTCCCTTTGGGAAAAGGGGAGACGATGCCGCGCATAGCGCAGCGGTAGCGAGCCTGCGTACTCCTACGGAGAAGCAAGCTACGCGCAGCGTCTCGTAGAGAGCGTCTGCGGTTAAGAGACTTGCAGCAACTGGCGCGACACTGAGGAATGAGAGTTTGAGAGGTTTTTTGCGTAAGTCCTATCCCTAAAAAGCTTACTCCATAATACTTTTGACTTTTGACTTTTGATTTTTGACTTCCGCCTTGCGGTACTAGCCATTAAGAGACTGGAATCTCAATCACAAATTCTGTTCCTTTGCCAAGTACAGAATTGCAACTCAACCGCCCATCATGGGTTTCCTCGACAATTTGACGAGCGATCGCTAATCCCAATCCTGTTCCTTTCCCAACCTCTTTAGTTGTAAACAGGTGGTCAAACATCCGCGCTTTAATCTCCTCTGGCATCCCCAGACCATTATCTCTGATACAAATTGTTACCGTGCCTTGGTCACTGGATACTTCGGTGTGAATCAGTATTTGCTGATGATTGGCTTGTGCTTGGGCAAAAGAAAGTCCTTCAATGGATGTATCTAAGGCATCAATTGCATTAGCGAGGATGTTCATAAATACTTGATTTAGCTGTCCTAAAAAGCACTTAACAGGTGGTAATTTTCCATATTCGGTGATAACTTCAATCGCTGGACGTTTTTCGTCAGCTTTGAGGCGATACTTCAAAATCAACAGGGTACTCTCAATCCCTTCATGGAGGTTACAAGCGACTTTTTCGGCTGTATCGGCTCTGGAGAAGGTGCGGAGACTGATGCTAATGTCTTTAATCCGTTCCGAAGCCACCTTCATCGAGCCTACGAGCTTTGGTAAGTCCTCAGTCAAGAATTCTAGGTCAATTTCTTCGCCATGCTCAATGACTGCGATCGCAGGAGTAGGATGATGTTGTTGATAGTATTGGATATGGGCAAGTAAGTCTTGAGTATACTCTTGGGCATTGTTGAGGCTGCCTTGAAGAAATCCAATGGGATTATTAATTTCATGTGCCACACCTGCAACCAAATTGCCCAAGGTTGCCATTTTTTCATTTTGCACCACTTGTAATTGGGCTTGTTGGAAATTTTGGAGTGCTTGTTCTAAATCCTGAGATTTTTGGCGTAAATTAGCTTCAGACTGTCGTAATGCAGCTTCAGCAAGTTTGCGTTCGCGTAGCGCAGCTTGCTGTTCGCTAATATCCATGATTAAGCCATCTAATACAATCGAGCCATCAGCTTGCCGCTCTGGTTGGGATGCACCTTGAATCCATTTCACGGTTCCGGAAGGTGTGATAATTCGCCATTCCTGTCGAAATGGTGTCATGTTTTCAACAGAGTAGCTTATTGCCTGCTGAATGCTGGCAAAATCATCTGGATGTTCCAGAGAACGAACACTTTGCGTTCCTGTCATTATTTCCTCTGCTGTCACCTCATAAAGGTTGTAGCAGCCAGAACTGACGTAGGGCATTGAAGCTGAACCGTCAGCATCGATACGTAGTTGGTAAATTGCCCCAGGAATATTATCAGCAAGTTTCTGGAAGCGAGCTTCGCTGGCACGGAGTTGAGCTAGCGATCGCTCTAACTGTTGTCCATAATTCTGGGATTCTTGATAAAGACGAGCATTTTCTAGAGAGATGGCTGCTTGGGCGCATAGCAGTTGGATAACTTCTAAGCGATCGCTTGTAAATACGCCAATTGTCAACTTATTTTCTAGATATAGTAACCCGATTAATTGGCCCTGATGCAAAATCGGCGTACACAACACACTTTTAGGTTGTTGCTGCATGAAATATTGATCGGTAATAAAATCGTTTTTCGCTGTTGCATCCTTCAGCACAACAGTTTTTAAGCTGTGTTTGACATAGTTTATTAATGCGATCGGAACGGTTTGGCTGCTTGACAATGGTACAGATACCAAAGTCACCCCTTCATTGATAGTAGCTACGGCTTTAACCACTAAGTTATCCTGCTGGAGTACAAGTAGGGCAGCTTTTTTCGCTCCAGCATTTTCCATCACCACTTGCAATAGGGTAGTGAGCAATTGCTCTAATTGAATTTCACTGGAGAGAACTTGTGAGACTTTAAAAATGGTGGCAAAATCGAGGGCTTCAGAAATACTACTGCTAGAAAGGTTCGTTTGGATGGTTTGATCTAGGAATGATGAGCCATCGACGGTTGAACTCAGTTGAAAGCGATGATGCTGGCCTTGTAAGATGGGAGCAAGAAGTTGAGCATAGCGTTTTTCTAAGTCCTCAGTTTTGGCTTTAGCACCCCAGCGGGCATAACAGTAATAAGCTTCTTGCATATAAACTTGGGCGATTTTTTCTTTGCCCCAGTCGAGGTAGAACTTGGCAGCTAGTTCATTGCTTAAGGCTTCTTCTTGGATGTATTCGTTTTCTTTAGCAACAGAAATGGCGCGATCATATAGTTCTATTGCTGCCATCTTTTCGCCTAAAACCCGATGGCGTTCTGCTTCCACCAAATCAAATTTGTGCTGGAAATTCATCGGTGCAAATTTGGCTCTAAACTGCAATTTTTCCTGGTTTTCGGCAACCTTTAAGAGTAATTGCTGCTGTTGAGACGGTTCAGCTGTTGGATAGACAGCAAGCCGAGACAAAGAATCGTAGTAGTAGAAGACAGGTACAGAGAGCATTCCTACCGCACCATTGAGGTATTGCTCTGCCTGATTTGCATTTTCAACTGCCGCCGGAAATTTCTCAAACAGATAACTTAGTGTTAACTTACTTAGGAAAATTATATGGAGTGTAAATTCGTCGTTTTCTTTGAGGAGCGCAGATAATAGTTGTTTTTCTTGACAATCTTCGCCAATGAGGCACTCTGGATTATTGCTATATTCGGTTAGATTTTTAATGCTTTGACAGACTATACTCGACCAATTTAGTAAGCGCTGGTTTTTGGCAAAATTAGACTCATAGGCTTTGATATCTGCTAGCAAGATTTCCAAAACTTCTGTGCCACTTAAATAGACATAGAAGAACTTGAAAATCATCGATATAAGCACATGAAAAAAATCGCCTGTCTCTAATCCAACATTATGGGATTCCTGTAATAAACTTATTGAGGTGCGAATATGTTGTTTATTATATTGATTTAATGCAGCTACCTTAAATATAGTCATGCTTTGAACAGATTTTGCTTGAAATCTATCTACAAGCATTAAAGCTAGCTTACCAAATTCGTAGCCTGACTCCAGTTGGTTACAAGTATTAAGTACAATTCCAAAATCTGCATAACCTGGTGCAGAAAGTGGTGCATTCCCGTATTTAAGAGATAAATTCACTTCTTGGCAGGCAAGAATTGGAAACAGATACGAGCAATCCTGGTGGATGGCGGGAGCAATACTAGCCATAATCCGCAAAGCAACCAAAGCTTTGGTATCATCCATCAATGGCAAATCAACTAAGCTCTCAATACTTCTGCCTCCCAATGTGGAGAGCGTGTTTAATACATATTCCTGAATGTCTGAAGGTGTTACTGATTCAGGTAATGTTACCCCAAGTTGATCGAGAAGTTCACGCCCAGTTGCGATCACTTTGAATGGTTGATGCCGCACCTGATCAGCTTGGAGTTGAACTTCATAAACTTTTATTCTATCCAGTAAGGTGGTTGTTTGTTGGATGACAACCTGGATAAGAGATTCCATCTGCTCAAATTCATTGTTGAGAAAGGCAGCTTCGGCGGCTTCTTCGTGTAAATTTCGAGTCAGTTCGTAGGCAATTTCCCAACTATTAATCGTCAACAATTGCATTCCATAATTGAGGTAATGAATTGCTGCACCATAAGCAGTAGCTTCTTTCGCTTTTCGACCGGCATTCAAATTTAACTGAGCTAATTGTTGACGTTCAGTCGGCTGGGTGATTAGCGCTATTCCACAATTTAACTGACTGACAATCTCAAAAAGTCGCTCCTCTTGCTGAGACTCAGAGGTATTTTGCAAAAGTAATTGACCAATTTGAAGATGAGTTAATTGTTTCTGCTCATCTGGAATCAGCGAATAGGCAGCTTGTTGGACGCGATCGTGTAAAAATTTGTAGATAGGGACTTTAAAATTGGAATTGAAGGGGTTTGAGTCAGAATTATGCCCACTATCTTGAAAGAATTTATAAACTTCACTAGTAGGTAAAACTAACCCTTCTTGCAAAGCTTTCCATAAAGATGCAGCGGTTTCAGTTTCAGATTGTTCAGAAACAATTGCTAAGGTTAGCAAATCAAACTGGTTGCCAATGCACGCAGCTAATTTCAAGACATTTTGCGTTTCTGCTGGCAACTTCTGCAACTGTAGCGCTACGAACTCTACCACATCATCGGTGAGAGCAAGTGCCTTGACAGCAGCAATATCACATTGCCAATACCTTTGCTCAAAATTAAAACTAATCAATCTATCTTCATACAATGCTTTCAGGAATTGCGTTGCAAAAAATGGATTACCCTGAGTTTTTTGATAGACGAGTTGCGTTAAGGGTTGGGCAATTTTGCCTGAACAACTCAAGGTATCAACTACCAATTGATTTAAACTGGCTTGAGTTAACGGAGCTAAAGTAATATTGTGAATTGTGGCATTGGCTTTGCGAATATCCGCTAAAGTCAACATCAATGGATGCGCGGTAGAGACTTCATTATCTCGATAACCTCCAATTAAAAGTAAAGATCCACTTCCTGACTTACTCATCAACAACTGCATCAATTTGAGTGATGCAGAATCGGCCCACTGTAAATCATCGAGGAAAATTACTAATGGATGTTCTTTTGTAGTGAATACCTGAATAAAGTTTTGGAAGAGTAAATTGAAGCGATTCTGGGCTGCACTTGGTGAAAGTTCTGTTGCAGGTAGTTGTTGACCAATAATTTCTTCTAGTTCGGGAATTACCTCAAGAATAACTTGCCCCTGATCACCCAGCACTTGTAAAATTTTATTTTTCCAACTTGACAATTGGACATCACTTTGGTTTAATAATTGCCCCATGAAGTCTCGAAATGCCTGCACAAAAGCTGAGAAGGGAATATTACGATTAAATTGGTCAAATTTGCCTTTGATGAAGTAGCCCCGCTGCCGGACAATGGGTTTGTGAACCTCGTTAACCAAAACAGTTTTACCAATACCAGAAAAACCAGCTATTAACATTAGTTCCGTCTGATTGTTGGTAACGCGGTCAAAAGCTTTTAACAGAGTTTCAACTTCATGCTCACGACCATAGAGTTTTTCTGGGATAATGAAGCGATCGCACACATCCCGTTGGGCAATTGGGAAACTTGCAATTTTCCCTGTTTCCTTGAGTTGAGCTAAACAATTTTCTAAATCATATTTCAGTCCGAATGCACTCTGATAGCGGTCTTCGGCATTTTTCGCCATCAATTTCATCACAATATCTGAAATCACTTGCGGAATTTCTTCTTCCCCCCTGCCTCTTAATTGTTCTGGTTTTTTTGCAATATGACAATGTACCAATTCCATCGGATCGTGCGATTTAAAAGGTAATTGACCTGTTAGTAACTCGTAAAAAGTTACGCCGAGAGAATAAAAATCAGTTCGGTAGTCAATGCCCCGATTCATTCGTCCAGTTTGCTCTGGAGACAAATAACCGAGTGTCCCTTCTAGCACATTAAAACTCATCAAGATTTGAGTTTCCCGTGGTAACAGAGATGCAATACTAAAGTCAATTAACTTAACTTCTTTAGTTTCTGGATTAATTAAAACATTGGCGGGTTTAATATCTTTGTGAATGATCCGATTACGAATTAGAGTATCTAATGCATTACATAAAGCGATCGCTAAAAGTAAAAACTCAATCAGAGCTTGTGATGTTCCCCCAACCCCCCATTCTGTCCTCTGGCTTGCCCCTGGGTGAGAGACATTCCCCCAAAGTCTTCCATCACTAACGCATAGCCATTCTGATAGGGTTC